>DASWYA010000001.1:0-898248 GCA_036405235.1 Saccharimonadales bacterium (SeqCode) | reverse complement strand
TTATTCATTAGTTACCGTCATATTCTTCACTAATAAAAGCAGTTTACGACCCGAAGGCCTTCATCCTGCACGCGGCGTTGCTCCATCAGGGTTGCCCCCATTGTGGAAGATTCCTTACTGCTGCCTCCCGTAGGAGTCTGGACCGTGTCTCAGTTCCAGTCTGACTGATCATCCTCTCAAACCAGTTACCCATCGTTGACTTGGTGAGCCTTTACCTCACCAACTATCTAATAGGACGCAGGCCGCTCCCAAAGCGCATAAAGCTTTAATCCGAAGATCATATGCGGTATTAGACACCGTTTCCGGTGCTTATCCCTCACTTTGGGGCACGTTCCCACGCGTTACTCAGCCGTCCGCCGCTCCCCATAGGAACCGACAATCGAAATTGTCACCTCTTAAAGGGGCGCTCGACTTGCATGTATTAGGCACGCCGCCAGCGTTCATCCTGAGCCAGGATCAAACTCTCCATAAAAATGGTTATTTAACTACATCACAAAAGTGGTGATAGTACTTTTTCCATAAAGTTTATCGTTCTGATAAATCAGAACTGTCTACTCAAAATAGACTGACGATGTTTGAAAATAATAAATTATTTTCGAAATTGCACAACCAAATTGTTAAAATACATCTTTCTAACTACTCCACTAGAGTGAAAACACATTTAGCTCGCAGTCAGACTGTTGTCCATCATATCGTAGATCTTGGGTTAAAGTCAACTGTAAAATCTTATTAAATTGTAGCGAAAAACACCACACATCCAATACAAGCACCTAGAACTGCACCAACTACAACTTCTAAAGGGGTGTGACCCTTTGCTGCACGGGGTAGAGACACTTTGCTTTTCTGCTCTTTTATCAGCATCTGGATAGCGTTGCCTTGCTCTCCGGATGAGCGACGAACCATCATCGCGTCGTACATTACAATAGCCGCGAACAACGCTGCTACAGCAAATACTGCTGATTCTACTCCATCCTTCAAGCCAATTACCGTAGCGAGTGCCATGACCGACGCAGCGTGCGAACTTGGCATGTTTCCTGAAAGATAGAGCTGACGCAATTGACGTAGACTACCTGTCTTTGCGACAGCAAAGCCATATTTGAGTCCCTGCGCCACTACCCAGCCAAGTAAGATTGCAACTAGGTAGGGCGAGAGGATGTTCATTACTTCGCTTCCTCTTCTTGCTCATCTCTTGTCTGCTCAGGCATAAGACCGATCGAAGATACGGTATCCCCCTCACCAAGCCGCATGATAGTCACCCCTTGAGTCGTACGACCAAGTAGCTTTATATCATCAAGACCAAGGCGGATTGTCTGCCCATTCTTTGATATAAGGATTGCCTCTTTCATATCAGGATCTATCGTCTGGACAGAGATAATAGGACCAGTCTTCGCCGTCACCACGGCCGCCTTAATGCCCACGCCGCCGCGTTTGTGACTCGGGAAGTTTTCAGCCTTTGTCTTCTTACCAAATCCTTTTTCGCTAATAACAAGAAGTGTTTGATCTGGGCTCGTTACAATATCCATACCCACGACAAGATCATTCGGTCGCAATCTCACACCTCTCACGCCACGCGCTGCTCGCCCCATTGGCCGAGCATCCTGCTCATTAAACCGAACAGCCTGACCGGCAGATGTTGACACAATTACATCGTTCTTACCGTCTGTTTTCTTGATCCAGCGAAGTTCATCGCCAGCATCAAGCTTAATAGCAATCAAACCATTGGTGCGGATATTCGCATAATCCTTTAGCGGAGTCTTCTTGATCGTCCCCTTGCAAGTAGTCATGAAGAGATACCCCTCATCACTCGCATCTTTCTTATGAGGTATTATTGACGTGATTTTCTCTTCGGGCTGAAGCTGGAGTAGATTCACGGCAGCCACACCCTTGGCAGCAAGACTTGCCGCAGGAACTTCGTATGCCTTCAAACGGAACACGCGACCTTTGTTAGTAAAGAATAGAAGCCAATCATGAGTACTTGCAGGCACTAATTGATCAATGACATCCTCTTCTTTAGTAGTCATGCCACGCTTACCTTTTCCGCCTCTGTTTTGCCGTCGATACTCGCTAACAAGAGTTCGTTTTATGTAGTTTTCACCTGTTAGGAGAATTACAGATTCTTCTTCGGGTATCAATTCTTCATCACTGAACTTACCAAGCTCGTGATTGATGATCTTAGAACGACGTTCATCACCGTACTTTTCCTTCATCTCCAGTAATTCTGTCTTGATAATCTTTAGAATCTCTTTTTCATCAGCCAAAATACTCTCTAGCTTCGCGATTAGCTTAATCAGCTCGTTTAGCTCGTCTTCGATAGCTTGACGCTCTAGCCCTGTGAGACGGCGAAGTTGCATAGCAAGAATCGCTTTAGCTTGGATTTCACTTAGCTTAAACTTAGCAATCAATGCTTTCTCGGCCTCATCTTGTGTTTTGCTTGCACGAATTGTCTTGATCACTTCATCAATATGATCGAGAGCGATTTTATACCCTTCGAGAATGTGAGCACGTTCTTTAGCCTTACGCAGCTCAAACTCAGTTCGCCTACGAACAACTTTCTGGCGATGCTTAACAAACTCTTCTAGCATTTCTTGCAGACCAAGAATACGTGGCTGGATACCATCTACGAGTGAAAGCATGTTGAAATTAAAGCTAGTCTGTAAAGCCGTCTGCTTGTATAGCTGATTCAGTAATTTCTTTGGGTAAGCATCTTTTTTAAGTTCAATAACGACACGAACTTTACCACGGGCTGTCTCGTCACGAAGGTCACTAATACCGCTTAACTTCTTGTCTTTTACTAGTTCTGCTATCTTTTCAATAAGTGTTGCCTTATTTACACCATACGGTACTTCAGTAACGACAATTTGATGACGGCCCTTCTTGGTTTCTTCGATATCAGCAACGGCACGCACCATCACGCTACCGCGTCCAGTCTGATACGCCTGCTTCATTGGCGCACCTCCATAAATAGTCGCACCTGTCGGGAAGTCAGGACCCTTTACATGCTTCAAGAGATCATCAAGTGTCGCCTCTTGGTTATCGATTAATTCAATTGACGCATCCACCAGCTCACCCAGATTATGCGGTGGTATGTTAGTTGCCATACCAACAGCGATACCAATCTGCCCATTTAGAAGCAGGTTCGGGAGCTTAGCCGGAAGTACAACCGGCTCTTGAAGACGGCCATCATAATTATCACGAAAATCTATTGTATCTTTATCGATATCAACCAGCATCTCATCAGCTGGGCGTGTCATGCGTGCTTCGGTATAACGCATCGCAGCCGCTTCGTCACCATCCATTGAGCCAAAGTTACCTTGACCATCAACAAGCGGATAGCGGAGTGACCACGGCTGCGCAAGTCGTACCATTGAATCATAAATTGCAGAGTCGCCATGCGGGTGAAAGTCACCCATCACTGCACCAACTACGGTTGCACTCTTACGGTGCTTTGAGCCGGCACGCAGACCATCACGATTCATCGTATAAAGGATACGACGATGCACTGGTTTCAAACCATCACGTACATCTGGAAGCGCACGGTCAATAATTACACTCATGGAGTAACGGAAGAAGTTATCTTCCATAACGTTCTCAAGCGTACGGCGCTGCAGACCTTGAGGCATAACCTCACCTTCTACATGTTCATTGTTATCATTTGACGTTGTATTTATATCATCATTCATAATTTATACATCCAATTCCTCTAGGTCAGCGTCTTTTGCACGCGCCTGAATAAAGCTTCGACGCATACTAACTTCATCACCCATGAGTTTCGTAAAAATAGCGTCTGCTTCTTCCGCATCCTCAACTTTTACCTGCGTAAGGACACGATTCTCGGGATTCATTGTAGTCTCCCAGAGTTGCTCGGCATCCATCTCGCCAAGTCCCTTAAATCGAGAGATAGTAACACCTGCTTGCTTCATCTTGTCATCATCACTCGACACTGCAGTGCCTCTCTCGACCTTTTCAGTAATAATCTCGTCAAGGATTCGATCACGCTCTGCTTCGTCATATGCGTATGTTTTCTTTTGTCCCTTATTAATAGAGTAAAGCGGAGGATTCGCAAGATAGACATAGCCACCTTCGACAATTTCCTTCATGTAACGGAAAAGGAACGTGAGTAGCAGTGTTGCAATGTGACTACCGTCAACATCGGCATCTGTCATAATGATAATCTTGTGATAACGCAATCCGTTAATATCAAATTGCTCACCAATTCCAACACCAAATGCTTGAATCATCGCAACAATCTCTTTGTTTGCAAACATTTTATCCAGACGAGCTCGTTCAGTGTTGAGAACTTTACCACGAAGTGGCAAAATCGCCTGTGTTTTATTATCACGTCCTTCTTTCGCCGAACCAGCCGCTGAGTTTCCCTCAACGATGTAAATTTCACTATCACTTGGACTCTTACTTGAGCAATCCCAAAGCTTACCAGGCAATCCCATGCCGTCCAGTGCACCTTTTCGCAGTACATTATCGCGTGCAGCTCTCGCCGCTTTACGAGCACGTGCAGCCAATAATGCTTTTCCGATAATCTTCTTTGCAACATCTGGATTTTCATCGAGATAATACGCAAAGTACTCATTCATTACTTGTTCAACGTAGCGACGTACTTCTGGATTGCCCAGCTTATTTTTCGTCTGACCTTCAAATTGTGGATCAGGAAGCTTCACAAGTATAATTGCGGTTAAGCCTTCACGGATATCATCTCCCGTAAGATTTTCTTCCTTCTCTTTTAGAAGACTAGCTTTACGCGCATAATCGTTAATTACACGCGTCAACGCCGAGCGAAATCCTACAACATGCGTACCACCGTCTGGCGTAAGAACATTATTTGCGAAAGGCTTAACCGTCTCAAGAAAGCTATCATTGTATTGAATCGCTACCTCGACCATAGAATCTTCTACCTGTTTTTCGACATAGAAAGGAGCGTCCGATAGCACATCTTTACCTATATTTAGATGCTTGACGTAGCTTTGAATACCACCCTCAAAGTAAAATGCATCACGTTCACCTGTTCTATTGTCTACAACAGAAGTAAAGACGCCCTTCGTTAAGTAAGCCTGATGTCGAAGGTAATTCACCACCCACTTATAGTCAAATTCAACTGTTTCTTTGAAAATCGTAGGATCTGGATAAAATGTAATCCTTGTACCGTCAGGATCCTCAGTTTTACCAACTTTCTTAAGTGGTGCCACCGTATTACCGGTTTCAAACTCAATCCGATGCAACTGACCTTTTTGAATCACCTCAGCAATCATACGCGTTGACAAAGCATTTACTACACTCGAACCTACACCATGAAGACCAGAAGAAACCTTATAACCACCACCACCAAACTTACCACCCGCGTGAAGCACGGTAAGAACTGTCTCAAGCGTACTGAGACCTGTTTTTGCATGCTTATCTACCGGAATACCTCGTCCGTCATCAGTGATTCTAATGCCACCATCTTCAAGAATCTCTACATCAACCCTTGATGCGTAGCCAGCAATAGCTTCGTCAATCGAATTATCTGCTATTTCCTTTATTAAATGATGAACACCGTCGTATCCCGTGCTCCCAATATACATACCCGGACGTTTGCGGACAGGTTCGAGCCCTTCAAGTACTTGAATCTGCGACCCATCATAGGAGCCATCAGCTTTTTGTTTAGCCATTTTCCCTCACTTTAAGCCATTCTGCTATTTACACTATGGCTATTATATCGAACTATTTGTATTCACTCAAGTACTTGCACTGAACACAATACTTATGCTAATCTAGAAGCAAATTACATATTTTATAAAATTAACACTTTAAAAAGGAACAAGCTAGTATGTTTCGAAAAATAGTATCCAATCTACCCTTCAGTCCAGCGCTTGTTGGGCAGCTCGGTTTTTATGCGCGCCGCTTACGCAAGGAAGAGACAACTCGAAAGGCAGGATTGATCGTAACGGCTCTCGCATTAGTTGTTCAGTCCTTCGCGGTATTTTCACCCCCTGAAGCAGTAAATGCATCAAGCACTGCCGACTTTTTCTCTGGTGGTTACAAGGACAAGGCAGATTACATCAACCACTACAATAAAGATGATACCGGTGGCCTCAAGCAAGTGATGCGGTCTATTGGTATTACCGAAGCCGAAGGGAAAAATGTCTCAGTGCAGACAATTGGCGAAAAGGGCTACTATAACTGGTCAAAGACCAGTCTCTACAGCTATGCCCAAGGGCAACGCTCTTGGGATGTTGGCGGCTGGACAGCATACTATCGACCAATGACTCTCACGGCTGGCGCAAACACTAATCACAAAGTGCTTGTTGGCCATTCAGCAACATTTGGATGGTTCGCTATCAAGATTGACTGTGGTAATCTTGTCACAAAAACACCACCAAAAAGACCTCCTGCACCTGAGGCGAAGTGTAAGGATTTAGAGGCTAACGTATCAGAGCAACGAGTAACATTGACCGGAAAAGCTAAGGTAAAGAACAAAGCAAAGATTAAGGCATATGTCTTTAATGTCACCAATGCTAACGACACAACCGTTTATCACAACAAAGTAGAAACCGGTAAGGAAAGCCAATCCGTAACCTTCTCACTAGCTCCCGGACGCTACGCCGCCACTCTGAAGGTTAAGACGACTGAGGGCGACAGAGGTGGCGCAGACTGTAAAACAACACTGACTGTCCCGCCTCCACCAGCAACACCAAAGGCTATCTGTACATCGGTAAAAGCATCTATTGTAAATCGAGTAAGCGTACAATTGAGCGGCACTGCCCTCGCCTCTGATGGCGCAACTATCAGTGAATACATCTTTACCGTAAAAGACAAAGACGGAAACGTTGTCGCAACGAAGCCAGTATCAACAACTGCAGAATCAGCTGTAGTCGAGACTTTCGACATCACAACACCAGGCGAATACTCTGTCCAGCTCGCAGTTAAAACGAGTATTGGTGAAGTAACTGATCCAACGGCTTGTGTGGCATCATTTCCAATAGCTCCACCAGAAGTCTGCCCATACAACAATTCGCTACCGCCTAATGACCCTGCTTGCCAGCCTTGCCCTGATAATCCAGACATATGGGTAAAAGACGAGAAATGTACATCAGACATCATTAACACAAAGGCAGCTACCAATATCACCCAAGGTAATATTAATGCGACGACCAAGATAGCGCATGCGGGAGATCGTATCTCATATACGCTTACTGTTGAGAATAAAGGCATCGTATCGGACAATGTCACGATAAAAGAATCCCTTCGCGACGTCCTGGAATATGCTAACCTTGTCGATAGCGGCGGCGGTACATTTGATAAAAAATCAATTACTCTTACCTGGCCTGAGATAAATGTTGCAGGAGGAGCCAAGGAAACAAGAAGTTTTGTCGTCCAAATGATGGAAAAAATTCCCGTCACAAACACGGGCACAAGTGACGAAGACTCTTACGACTGCAAGATGGTCAACACATTTGGTAACGCCGTAGAGATTAACGTAAAGTGTGCTAATGAGAAAAAAGTTGTCGAACAAGTCGTAAAAGACTTGCCTAAAACTGGTCCTGGCGAAAATATGATCTTTGCCGGAAGCCTATTCGCTGTTGTGTCATACTTCTACGCACGCTCTCGCCAGCTTGGCAAAGAAGTCCGATTAGTTCGTAAAAAAGTTCATGCTGGTACAATATAGATAGCTAGGAAAGAGGTGGGAATATGGCCGAACAGTTAAACAACAACCAGGAACACGAAGCTGCAAAACAAGAAGCGCTTGATGCTCGCAGCAAAGAACATCACGAACGACTCAAAGAAGATCGAGAGCGAAGTGCTGAACGTTCTCATGAAGATGACGCTCAAGATGCACGCGCGGAAATCGAAAAATTAGACAAAGATACAGGGCCTAAAAAACAAGAGCGTTCTCCTGCTGAGAAACGGAAAGATACGATCTTAAAGAATGGCAAAGCTTCTCCTGAAAAGAGCTTTAAGCTTACAATGAAAGAAGCGCAGCGTGAAATGTCAGCACCAAGCCGTACGTTTAGTAAGCTGATACATAATAAGGCAGTTGAGAAAACGAGCGAGGTGCTTGGCGATACAGTTGCACGCCCAAATGCTCTGCTCTCCGGAGCGCTTGTCGCACTTCTATTTACGACAGTCCTCTATCTATGGGCACGCTATGCAGGCTACCCTCTATCAGGCTTTGAAACAATCGCCGCGTTTATCGTTGGATACCTTGTAGGCATCATCTTTGACTTCCTCAAAATAATGATTACCGGTAAAAAATAACTTCTTCTTTGCTAAGAATTATCGCAGCTTAATTGAAACCTCGTCATCTATCGGCTTTGGGCTTGAGATGCCCTCTTGTTCTTTAGGATCAAGTTTATTTGGTAAAGCTGCTGATTGAGCCTCTTGTGAAAAGATAGCACCATTACTTGAAGAAGGTGTCGGTGGCGTAGCAAATTGCTGCTGAACACCAGCAGACTGCTGAGAAATACCTGTTGGCGCTACGGGCGAAGAAGACGCCGCTGACGCTGGCGAGGAGGTCCCTCCAAGCTTCTGACGTTTCGCCAGCCATTCATCCAAGAAAGACGAGCCTGATGACGTCTTCGGGGCAGCTCCACCGGCACCAGGACCCAATTGGTTACTGGTCTTAAGCTTGTTTAATCGATCGGCTTTTTCCTTTTCCGCTGCACCAAGTCGATCAAATATTTCTTTCTCTACTGTAGCGCGGGGTCGACCGTACTTAGCAGAAGACAAACGCTTTAATGCCCCGCTCAACTGGTCGTTCGATTCTCCCATAGGTGGAATCCAAGACATGCTAAACGGTGCAGAAGGAACATTCTTAATCATTACGGATGTAATCGACTCGTGATTCGGTAACTTTGTGAGATCCTCGGCATCAAAAGTTGGCTGATACTTTTTAACTAGGATTTCAGCATCAGTAATACCTATGCGGCCAGATATAACTGTGCCCACGTTACCAATAATAGCTTCTCTAATCTTATCGGTTAGCTGAGTCATAAATTGATTACCCAGCATCAAGTTGAGACGATATTTACGTGCTTCAGACAAGATCGACTCAAAGCTATCTGTCGCAAAGTTCTGAAACTCGTCTACAAATAGAGAGAAGTCTTGCCGCTCTTCTTCCTGCATATTAGCACGGCCCATAGCCGCTGCCTGGAACTTCATCACAAAGATAATACCAAGCAACTTTGAGTTTAATTCACCCATCTTACCTTTTGAGAGATTAACGAGCAGGATTTTCTTGTTATCCATAATGTCACGAAGATTGAATCCAGACTTGGTTTGGCCAATAATATTACGCATTGCATCATTTGAGATAAACGGCCCAAACTTTGATACCACCCAGCTTATCACCTCACCAGCTTCATTTGAACGTTGTGAAGCGGGAAATTCTTTTGTCCAGAAATCAAGCACCGTTTGATCCGTGACGTACTTGAGCTTACTCTTTACAAAATCTTGATCAATCAAACATTTTGGAATATCAACAAACGTTCCACCAGCTGGATCACTCATGAGCAGCAAAGCACAGTTCCTGAATATATGCTCGAGACGAGGGCCAACAATTCCTGTATGGCCAGGATCGTACAACCCATAAAGCATATTTATAGACTCTTGGACAAGAAAGTCTTTCTGATCAGGATGGTCAAACTCAAACATATTGAGTCCAATCGGATTGGTCATGTCCGCAGGATTGAAATAAATAACATCCTCAACACGTTCTTTTGGTACTTTTCCAAGCAATTTTTCTACCGAATCCCCATGCGGATCAACAAATGCAAACCCACGACCATCCATCATGTCTTGGTACGCAATATTTTCAAGCAAGACAGACTTACCTGTACCTGTCTGGCCAATGATATATGTATGGCGACGGCGATCGTTCGTACTAAGTCGAATAGGCTTCTTGAGACCACGAAATTCGTTGTACCCAAGCAACACCCCTTCATCCATTACATCAGTAGGTCCATCAACTTGCTTGCTCATCTGGCGCTTTACCTGTGAAGTCGGAATATTAGATTGATCCGGCAGATGATAGACAGTGGCAAGTTCGACACTATTCAGGATATCCCCTTTTAGAGACTGCGGAAAGAATCGAAAGATATATGATGTAACAAGTTCCTCAATATTACGAGATACCGCGAATTTAAAACCGTTGTTACTAGGCGAGTCAAACAGTGCAAACGCCGATATGACGTTCCCGAGTAATGCCTGTGAGCGTGCTGAGGTATTCGAGGACACTACCACACGGATTAGCACCTCATAGCCTGGGTAGCGCGTTTTCTCCTCAATAGCTTCAATTTCTTTTTGCTCAACCGCTGTAAGCTGCTTCTCGACATCCTTTTCCTCCTTATGATCTTCTACTGAAGGCGGCTTCCAGAGAGCTGTCATAATGTCACGACCTGACCCAAGCACTGCGTTATGACTCTTCCTGCCACTTGCTCGATCACGTTTGATATGCTCAACTTTCTGATGCGCTTGCTTCACCCAACCAGCTCGAGCCGGGCGTATAAGCATCTGCACACCTACTCCATCTTCTCTAGTCGCAGACGAAAGTGCACTTAGTAAGGCTCGCGAAGCGTCGCGCTTAGTCTCTTCGTATGTTGCGATCGGATAAGCGTAATTCTTTTTTAGCGTAAATTCCCCGCCTATAGTTCCGCTCATTTTACCAACTTCACTAAAAATAGTATGTTCTTCCACTTCTTCAAGGCGCGCCGAAGGATATGCAGCAGCTACTGCTTGTCTAACGACATCAACCAGCACAATTGGCACCACGGCATAGTAGTACACCAGTCCATCTCTTGCGACTATTTCAAATGATACGTGTCGCTGACCATATACTTTCGACTTAAATCCTTTCGTCGCCGTGCTCGCAATAACGTTATAGAGAACTTGGGCCTGAGACAAAACTTCCTGCGTCAAATCACGCTGGTCTCGGCTTCCCGTTTCAATATCTTCACTCGACGGAGGGAGATGAATGATCATCGGCACCATTTTGAGACCACGCTCATAATTTTTCGCTTCACGGAGACTACGCTGATACATGACAAAGATAAAAACACCCGCCACTGCGATTATTGATACGATCCCCAAAACCCCCAACACAGCTGCTAGCATAGTGCAAAATTCACGTTACGTTGATTCGCCTAATTGTTTGCCGTACCGTTTGCGAAGATAATCAGCTTGCAGTTTACTAACAGCGCGCTCCTGCTTGTAGGGATCATCCTTTGTCTCACTGATGACTTTCTTTGCCTTGTCTACCCACTCTTTTTCTATGACATCATCATCTCCTGCCGCCTGCGGAGTGTCGTCATCCTGCAAAGAAGAATCATCAGCCTGAGTCGTAGGTGCAATAGGAGTTGGCAATGTTGCGATAGAATTGTCAGCAGGCTGCGACGTAGAAGTAACTTGACGCAACTGCTCTTGGGCTTTCTCTACGGAAATCCCTTGAGTGCCAACCTCTGGTTGAGCTAACGAACGTGTCTCACCAGCACCCGGAGCAACAGGAGTATATTCAATAGGTGTTGGCATTTGCTCCGAAGACTTAGGTTCCATATCTGTAATTATAGCATAATAGGTTTGTCAAACGGTAGCTTATTGAAGGCGTTTTTTAACATAAAATATCGCAAGTGCCACAAAAGCTATGACTAAGCCAATCTCATAAATACCAATTTGAGTTACAGAGGTTATCGCCAGTAACATAATCGGCGCAAGTGCCAATATAGACGCGTAGTAGTAGGAATGAATCATCGACAATTGATGTAGAGGTTTATTCGACTTGAGTGAAGCAGTAAGTGTCATGACAATAAAACTAGCTCCATAGATAACCCAACTCATCACCCCAACAGCAATTATGTATAGCAAAAAGAATACGAGGAGAATTGTCAGAGGCCCTGCTTCACTTGGGCTGGTAGACTGCATAAGAAAACTCAGCACAATGAGTGCCGCCAGAGTAGAAAGTGTCAAAATCTTTCCAAGCATATGCTTCACTATAGCACTTGCCACTACCTATCAAATAAAAAAGAACCCACTTTAATGCATCCAGAGGAGCATTCAAATGAGTTCTCTTAGGGAGCTTGAGCGCAAGGCTTATATGTCACTATCGCTACAACCGCCGCTAAAATCAAATATTAGGCGCGTGCTTTAGATGACAGCCTCTCGCTCGAAGCTAACTGACCGCTCCGGCTTGATTGCCGGGGCTTATATTGAAGAGGTTCCGCGTCGATGCTGAGCAGTTTCACTATTAAAAGTATTTACTAGGGATAAGCTCAGCACCAATGGTACTGTTCTTCTGTTACTCTACCTAAAGATTAGGCGGAGCATCGGTAACACCAGTTCTAAATAAGAAAAAGTGTTGGATCCAAATTGGACCCATTTATTTTCCTTCTTATTGTTTGTTTTGTATGATGTTACCAACTTACCGTCTAAGAGCTAGATTAGCAGCCTGTAGTCGGTCAGTTTGTTTTGATTGTTAAGGTGTTTTCTGCTTTTTTGTGTTTGTAAAAGCTTATGTTCATATTAGCACAAGAATTATAACTGGTCAATACTTTTTGATGTTTTATCTACAAATACTTATCATATTATCCATATTCATATCTGTTATTTATATGCATATGTTAGAAAAACAACGTTGTTATTTAATCATGCATATATTTAATTTGCTATAAATATTCATTCGGAATATCAGTTTTATGATCATACTCTGGTTACTGCTGATAAAGTCACGCTATTTTGCTATCTATCGTTCACCGTGCACATCTTTATAGTTGATAAATTAAGTAATCGTTTGGCCGATGGACATACAGATTCGTCCTTTGCCCTTATCGGCGTAAACCAGCATCACGCCCCTCCAAAGCACCAGACGCGGATGGTGGTCACTTATGTTCTCCTCAGCTTAAGAGAACCCGTCATCAACGAGTTACAGTAGCCTGCTCACAGCAATCTTCGATCGACATAGCGAGAAATGCCTGGATCAGCTCCACATGTGAATCATCATTTAATATGTCGTGCGGAGCAATACTTAACCTGCCAGTCTAAAATAAATATCCGACTTTTTATACGCGTGTTACCTGCTAAGATTTTGCGCAAACTTTTAGCATAGCAATACACAAAAGCCCTCACTCGTAACTTTCGTATAACCCTCACCCCACGTCACTTCGGACGTAAAGCAAACGCTACATATAGCGTCTAGAAAATGTCCGAAACGCGTGGTATTTTTTACCTAAAAAATCTTCAAAAAAGTCATTGACACAAGCGCTTTCAAGTCCTATTATAGGGGTAGTCCTTGAATAAAAAAATTGTACAGGGACCAAAAACAAAAAGAAATCAAAAAACTCCACATAAAAACAACCGTTCCTCGCAGGCGGTTGTTTTTTATTTATAATAAGGTTCTGATTCATAAATAAAAATCGCTCCAGTGCGGAACGATTTTACGTGATTGGTGGAGCTGGCGGGAACTGCCCCCGCGTCCAGACGGTAACCTATCGTACATCTACAAGCTTATTTTATTTCGAGTCGCTAACGCGCGTCATGAACCCGTGGAAATAAACAAAGTTGACTCACTCATCGTCGCAGTAATTTTTTTCTTACATCCGCTGCAGATCCAGATGCAAGATAAGTAACATAGATATGACACCGCAAATTCGTTTCATGTTACCTAAACGAAGCGATGGCCTAAATAAGTTAGGCTGTTGCGCGGACTGCTACTGGAGTAGCAAAAGCTGAAGCAACGAATTGCTTGCAGTTAGCCCATGCGTTTGCAAGTTTGTTTGCAATTAAAACACTGATTACGTCAGTAGTCGACTTGCCGTACGATATGTTAAATTCCATCTGTCTAAAGCTAAATCAGCCCCAAACATGACCTCTGTTATTGTAGCATGGTTTACAGATAAAGTCGAGCTGTGCTTTACTAATGACAGTATGTCTGGGGTTTCGAAAGTCATGTCTGTTGCACCAATCGGCTTTGATGGACGATTAGTCGAGGTAGAAAGCGACACAAAGAAGGGCTTACCTTCTATTCAGATCGTTGGGCTTGGTAATAAAGCTATAGACGAAGCCAAAGAGCGTGTGCGGAGTGCAATAAATAACTCTTTACTCGACTTCCCCGCTCGCAAGATCACTATTAATCTTGCACCAGCTGAATTGCCAAAAGACGGAACTCACTATGACCTCCCTATCGCTCTTGCAATTCTTGCTGGGAGTGGACAGCTTCGTCAAGCAGAACTAAATGGCGCGGTGTTCGCGGGTGAACTGGCACTAGATGGTAGCCTCCGACCAATAAAAGGGGCTATTTCTATCACCGAAACCGCTCGTGAAGCAGGCTATGCAAAAGTATACCTTCCCTTCGCTAACATCGAACAGGCTTGTTTGGTTGAAGATATTGAAGTAGTCGGAGTAAGCTCATTGAAAGAGCTATTCCTTCACCTTAAAGGCGAGGTAAAGGTCAAGCCAACAAACCGAAAACAATTCACTGCCAACCAAAGAGAGTCGGGCCCTATTCTCGATGATATCCATGGCCAAGAACAAGCAAAACGAGCAATTCTCATCGCCGCTGCCGGTCATCACAATATCCTTCTCACCGGATCTCCCGGAGCAGGAAAAACAATGCTCGCTAACACTCTAAACTCTCTCTTGCCTCCTCTTAGCGCAAAAGAAAAAGTGGCGGTCACAAAGATACAGAGCTTAGCAGGCGAGTCTCTTGAGGAAATTTCAGTGGAGAGACCTTTTAGGTCTCCACACCATACAGCTAGCCGGGTTGCTCTTATCGGAGGTGGAGGAAAACCAAAACCAGGTGAAATAAGCCTCGCTCATCTTGGTGTGCTATTTTTAGATGAAATCCCCGAATATCCCCGAGCGACTCTTGAGTCACTCAGACAGCCACTTGAAGACAAAAAGGTTGCAATATCTAGAGCGAATGGAAATGTAAGTTATCCAGCAAATTTTATGCTTGTCGCGACCATGAACCCATGCCCTTGCGGATACTATGGAGACACTTCGAAAGAATGTACTTGTAGTTCAACCCAAATTTTGGCATATCAACAGCGACTATCTGGCCCACTCATGGACCGCATTGATCTCGTCATTAATGTGGGACGCGTGCCGAATGATACTCTGCTAGACCACAGTACGTCGAAAAATTCACAACAGACTGCAGCCAAAAAGCTTATGGAAAATGCGATAATTGCTCAATCTGAAAGATATAATAGTAGTGACATGTACAACAGTACACTATCTTCACGTGACGTAAAACAATTTGTGAAGTTATCTACTGAAGTACGACAGCTGCTTATGCAAGCTACCCAAAAGCTCAATATTAGTGCTCGAAGCTACTTCAAAATTATCAAGGTAGCCCGTACAATTGCCGATCTTGACGGCAAAGACCAAGTCGATACTAATCACATAGCAGAAGCTCTTCAGTATCGACATACTACCTCTTGAAACAACGAGGAGATCGTGGTAAGATAGGGAACGAGAAAGTTTCTCTGACTGCAGAGACTCTCTAAAAAATATAAGGAGATATACAATCAGCCAACAAACCCGCATCAATGAATCAATTCGAGCCCCTAAACTGCGTGTAATTGGTTCAAGTGGCGAGCAGATCGGTATTTTATCACGTGCCGAAGCTTTAAAAGCTGCTGAAGATGCAGGCGTTGACCTGGTAGAGATATCTCCTAATGCGGACCCTCCTGTAGCAAAGGTCATCGACTGGGGAAAATATCAGTACCAGAAGATGAAGGAGCAGCAGAAGAGTCGAGCAAAAAGCAAGCAAGCTGAGCTCAAACAAATGCGCTTTGGCCTCAAGATTGGTAGTGGCGATCTTGAAATCAAGCTTCGTAAAATCCGATCTTTCTTATCAGAGGGTCATAAAGTACGAATACAAATCTTCTACCGAGGTAGAGAGATGGCGCACAAAGAACTTGGCTACGATATGATTAATAAAATCATTAGCTTGCTTGAAGAGGATGCAGTCGTGGAACACCAACCTCAGATGGCCGGGCGTAATCTGAGCGTAACAGTAAGGAGTAAATAATGCCTAAGATGAAGACCCACAAGGGTACCGCAAAGAGAGTAAAGATCACTGGCAGTGGTAAGATCACACGCCAACGTGCATCTGGCGGCCACCTTCTTGCGAAGAAAAGTAAAAGCCGCAAGCGAGCTATTAACACTACTGGTGAAATCACTGGCTCGATGGCAAAAAATATCAAGCGAGCACTAGGAGTTTAATATATGCGAGTCAAACGAGGCGTCACAGCACGCGCTAAGCACAAAAAGATTTTAAAAGCAGCGAAAGGCATGCAGCACAATCGTACACGAAGCTTTCGCCTAGCAAAGCAAGCTGTTATTCGTGCATTGCAATATTCGTATCGAGATCGTCGCAATCGCAAGCGTGATCTTCGCAGTCTATGGATTACCCGAATTAACGCTGCAGCACGAGAAAATGACACAACTTATGGTAAGCTTATCGCCGGTCTCAAGGCTGCGAGTATCGAGCTCGACCGCAAGACATTAGCAGAACTTGCTGCGAATGAACCAAAAGCATTTACCGCAGTAGTAAAAAGCGCTAAATAGTCCAGTGGGCTATAACTAAAAAAGACCTATTGCAGGTCTTTTTTAGTTATAGCCCACTGATAAGCCGGGTTCTGTTCTGAAAAATCAGCAACGATCATCTATCTAGACTGCCAGTCACCCAACAGTTCAAGCGGTTATCGATCCACGAGCGGACACCCATTGATGTGAATCTCCTTGCAGCAGGTGGGGTTTACCTCCTTCGACAGTCACCTGTCGTCGCTGTGAGCTCTTACCTCACTCGTTTCGCCCTTACCAGGCCAAGCCTGGCGGTTTAGTTTCTGTGGCACTTTCCCTAGAGTCGCCTCCGGTTGCCGTTAGCAACCACCCTGTCCTATGCTGCCCGGACTTTCCTCTCGCACAGTTTCCTGCACCAGCGATCGTTTAGTGGACTACATTTCAATTATATCGTATTTACAAATTTAGTTGGAGTGATACGCCGAAATACTAAAACTTGAAGATCCCCAGTGGGCAGTAGTGCGGTGATATATCCCCGCGTAAATGCAAGGTGGTTTTCTCGGCACGACTACCACGGTAGTCTTGCGTCTGAAATCCATATCGAGATTCGTTAGGAAATCATGTACACTACTGCCCGCCAGGGACTATCTTTATTATACACCCGACACGTTATGGAAGTCCAAAAATCAACTTGAAGAAGTTAAAGATCATCCTAATTGCTCCGCCCATAAATACTCCAATGCTCGAGCTGGCTACTAGTACAATCGCAAACACGAAAATGATCCCAAATTGCTCGACCGCTTCCATACCCCGCCGGACAAAATCAGGAGCTAATGCATAGAGAACCCTCGACCCATCTAAAGGAGGAACCGGTATCATATTGAAAATAAAGAAACCAAGATTAACCTGAACCATCGTAAGCCAGAACAAGCCAGCTATATTATCAACTGGCGCACCTATCAAAAACCATACTACAAAGCTAAAGAATGCAATAACAAAATTCGTCAGAGGTCCTGCTAACGCGACCAAAGCCGAACCCCATTCATCAAAGCGGACCCTAGCGGGATTAAATGGCACAGGCTTAGCACCACCAAAGATTGGTCCACCAAGGACCGCCAGCATTACTGGCAGAATAATGGTTAAAAACGGATCAATATGCTTGATCGGGTTAAGTGTCAGTCTTCCCTGAAGTTTTGCTGTGTCATCACCCAACCAATAGGCCACAAACCCATGCATTACCTCATGTAACGTCATAGAAAATAAGATTGTCACCAGGGCAATCCCTATATAAAATACATCAATTCCTTCACCCGACATCTATTAATCTATTATACTATGTCCTCACACCTATTGACTACTGTGTATTTTTTCGGTACAATTGTTGGAGTTGTAAAAAAATTGGAGTAAATGAATTATGGCAGCACGCTGCGAATTAACTGGCAAAGGTAAGCAATTCGGTCACAATGTGAGTTTTTCATTGCGCCGCACTAAGCGTGTCTTCAAGCCAAATCTCCAGAAAAAGACTTTCATGGTTGATGGGCAAAAGGTCACGATGACGCTATCAACTCAGGCCATTAGGACACTTAAGAAAAAAGGCATCCTACAACCACAAACAAAAGCTGCTAAATAACTTAGCAGCTTTTTCTTACTCTTACTTCTTTAGCTTCTTGTTAGCTCAATGATTGTCGGCACTTGCGGCAATGAACCTGCAGACTTCACCTTAAGTTTACTCGTTTGCTCAATCTCGCCACCAAATTCTTTTGCAAATAGCTCAAGTGGATCTTGCGGTACTTCGTACTTCACTCCATTGTCAGCATAATGGATCGGGACTACTATCTTAGCGTCAATCGCCCTAACCATATGCGCCGCTGAGGTAGCGTCAAGAGTATAGCCATTACCACCAACAGGGATAATCACCATATCTACAACTCCAATAGACTCGAGTTGATCTTCGCTTAGATTTGGTGCAACATCGCCAATTAACACAAGCCGCACGTCACCAACTTCAATCCGATAGATTGTAGAAAGTTTCTGGTCCGAACCGCTATCGAGATGTCTCACAGCTGCTACACCCTTGATTGAAAAATCTCCGACTTCATATTCGCCTGGACCCTCTATATTCAGATGAGCTTCATCAGAACGAGTGGCAAATCTTGCTTCTGTCGCAATCTCGATCATACCCTTTGTTGGTTGATCTTTAAGCCCAACGAGCGACAGCTTTGGATCTGTTATTAATTTAGTCTTCTTTGTTGTAATGAGCACACTACCAGCACCTTTATATTCAATATCAAACATATTTCTCCTATCTACTACTTTACTAAAATGGACTCTACGTCTCTTAGAACAACATGGTTACCTGCTAGAAGTTCCATGATAAATCGATCTCTTATACTAAGACGGTAATAGAACTCATCATACTGCATCACAGAATAATTAAGTTCGCGCCCTTCCTGCTTTTCGAGAGTCTTCGTAAAATCCTTTACCTTCTTAGACGAAGGATTGCCTACAAGCAGGATATCTACACCGCTCAATGAATCAGTTACAAACACACCTGACAGAATAGCAAGCTTTATATTGCCAAGCTCATCGAGCTTCCCCTGCCAATCAAGCGTGCTCTGAGTCTGAGCGACCGATACAACTGATTTATCAGAGGTTTCATCGGCGAATATCGCACGAAGTGCCACATAGTGATCATACCGCTGATTAACTTCATAGTACAGTTTATTGTCAGCGCTATCACTTTTTATGATACCTACCTTGAGCATATTAGAAAGCTCGCGTCTAACTGAATTGATTTGTTCATCAATCAACCGTGTAATCTCACGTACGTAAAACGATTTCCCTGGATTATTGAGGAACAGATGCAACAACTTCACGCGCGTTTTTGAACCAAATAATGCGTCAATCATTCTACCCCTTTGAATACTATTTGTATGTATCATATCATAAATTGTATTCAGAGGCGAGACGTGAACTTACGTACAACCCCACCTCCGTCGACTCGCACCACTCAATGAACGGATTAGGCCGAAACCATGTCATTTGTCGTTTCGCTAATCGCCAATCCTGTGTTGTAAATTTCTCTATAGATTCTTCTAGGTTAGCTTCCTTTTCCAGATACGCGCGTATCACTGGATAGATATTTCCAGTCATTGCAGCCAGCTTCCAGTCATATTTTTTGCCCAATAAAGTTGCCTCTTCTACAACATCATCTGCAAACATTTGTTCGGCTCTTTTTGCAATACGATCACGTAAAACATCTTTTTCAGTCGCAATCCCAACGATCACAGCATCTGCTCTTGGATCTAGTCGCCACTCTTCCTTGGTTTCACGTTTAGAAAAATCAAAATTGAACACAACACTATCAACATATAGACCAGTACCGCCGACCAGAAATGGTATGTGACCACGCGAGCGAATCTCGGTGATTTTCTGTATAGCATATTGCTTGAAATCAGCGACTGTAAACCGTTCGCTCGGATTTACAAGATCGAGTCCCCAATGCGGAACGATAGCTTGCTCGGCAGCCGTCGGCTTTGCCGTGCCAATGTTCATCTCTCTATAGATTGTTCGTGAATCCGCACAAATAATCTCACCCTTATGTCTCTTGGCTATCTCAATAGCTGCAGCGGTCTTGCCACTGGCGGTTGGTCCAACGATTACAACAAGCGGAGGTTCGGATCGTATTCCTGGGGTCGCCATCGCTGTTCTCCAAAATTATCTACCTTATAGTCTGTACATGTGATGCCATCTTGTTCAAGAAATTGACGCTGCACCTCTTGCCCACCATGGTAGCCGATAGCCAGACCACCCTCTTTGTTGACTAGCCTGTGCCATGGAAGATCTGACGGACCTTGATGAGCAACCCCACCTACTATGCGAGCTGCACGAGGTTGTCCCGCCATGGCTGCTAAATCACCATATGTAGTCACCTTGTCCTCAGGAAGCTCCCTCATTAGCTGATAGATCTTCTCGCGAAACCCCTTACCAAGTTCAACTTCATTATCCATAGACTAACTATAATGCCTTCAAGTACTCCGCCAGCTGTTCGAGAGTAACCTTTTCTTCACCACTTTGAGTACGCACACTGACTTCTCTGGCTTCTTTATCTTTTGGCCCAACAATTAGCTGAACCGGGATTTTCATAGCCGTCGCCTCGCGGATCTTTTTACCTAAAGATTCATTACGATCATCTGCCCGCCATCGAATTTCGTTATATTTAACCGGTTTCATTAATACTAGCCCTGATAATAATGATGTTATTTCATCGACATAATCCATGACTGTATCATTGATTGTTAGAATACGAACTTGCTCAGGTGCAAGCCAGAATGGAAACCATCCACCCGTGTGCTCAATAAAGACTGACAGGAATCGTTCAATTGAACCAAGCAGTGCTGAGTGCACCATGACAGGTGTCTTTTTCTCACCATTTTCGTCGGTATACTCAAGACCAAATCGGTCTGGCATAACAAAGTCAAGCTGTACGGTTGCAAGCTGATGCTCTCGCCCAATTGCATCCGTTGCTAGAAAATCAATCTTTGGTCCGTAAAATGCCGCTTCGCCCTCCTGCTCGAAATACTCAAGGTTATTGGCCATTACCGCATTCTTTAGTTGTTCTTGCGCTGATGTCCATAATTCTTTGTCACCAAGATATGCATCACCATCATCTCGGTAGCTTAGTCGAACACGAAGTTTCAGACCAACCTGTGCATATAGCTCCTGAGCAGACGCCATCAGACCATGGACTTCTTGCTCGATTTGATCTGGTCGACAAAATACATGACTATCATCTTGCGTAGCTGAACGAACTCGGTTAAGTCCGCCAAGCTCACCTGTCTTCTCGTCGCGGTAAATCGTTGTCGTTTCAAGGAATCGAACAGGCATATCACGATAACTTCTCGGTTGAGATGCAAAAATTTGCGTATGATGCGGACAGTTCATAGGCTTCATAACAAAGTTATCACTCGTCTCTTGGCTCTCAACCAAGAAAAGCTCATCACCAAATTTCGCCCAATGCCCTGATGCCTCATACAGTTCTTTCTTTGTAATGTGAGGAATCCAAACTTTCTCAAAACCATTTTGCTCACGAAGTTGATTACTGTAGCGACTCAATAGCTCACGCAGCACAGTGCCTCGTGGAGAAAACAAAGGCAACCCAATACCAACAAGTGGCGAGGTCGTATAGAGATCAAGTTCTTTACCTAATTTACGATGATCGCGCTTTTTTGCCTCTTCGATCATAGCAAGATGCTCACCCAGCTCCTCTTCGGTCGCAAAAGCTACACCGTAAAGTCGCTGCATTTGTGGATTCTTTTCATTACCACGCCAATATGCTCCAGCTACACGCATGAGTTTGAATGCGCCAACATCCTTAGTGCTGGCAACGTGCGGCCCGCGACATAGATCAGTAAAGTCACCATTTTTATAGAAGCCTACTTCTTCGAGTGCAGCATCGCCATCGGCAATTGTTCCCATTTCCGAAGCATCCAAATCTTTAGCAACCGTTGTACCACTCCGTTTCAGATCATTCAGCAATTCTTCTTTATAGGGCTGGTCATTCTGTTTTGCCCAATCAATCGCTTCATCAATCGACATTGTAAAATGCTCGAAATCTTGCCCCTGGGCAATAATTCGACGCATCATCTTCTCAATCTTAGGAAAATTCTGCTCGCTAATCTTGTGCTCATTCAGATCAATATCGTAGTAAAAACCATTCTCTACGACCGGACCCACACCAAACTTTGCGTCTGGCCACAGCTGCTTTACAGCTGCAGCAGTAATATGCGCCAAGCTATGTCGCATAGCATGAAGTTGTTCGTTGTTCATAGAAACCTCCTTTTAATTAAAAACGCACGCACCAACGACTTTATGTGTGCGTGCCTCGGTCCCGAAAGTACTGGGAGGTTCCACCTTGGCTATTTCTCTTACTCCGGCAAGTTATCGTGTGCCGCAATCGCTTCCACGTGCTCAGCGGGTCGTTACGCCGCGTCATCGCCTATAAGCGATAGTACCGAATATCTCTGTTAATTGCAACTACCGCCCCTGTTTGCTACAATAGCCTAGACCTTGTTGGGGGCGATTAGCTCATTTGGCTAGAGCGCGTCATTGACGTTGACGAGGTGAGAGGTTCGAATCCTCTATTGCCCACCAGTCTAAAAAGATCTCTTTTACAGAGGTCTTTTTATTTTTTCCCACAATGTAGAGGTACTTTTCCACATCAGTTACATGCCGTCGTACGTAATATTTATGCGGATCATGATATACGATATTCATTACGTTTCATTGACATATTAATATACTTATGCTAATATAGGTGCATGGTAAAAGCAATCCAAGAAAAACACCATAAAAAATCAAAGCTAGAGCTATTATCTCTTAGCTTTGAGGCAAATCGTACAATCGCACAAGAGCGTCGCTTCACAAAGCAGCGCACACACGATAACGAATAACTAGCTGTTTATTTTTGCTTCTTTTTAGCTTTATTTTTAAGGCTAAGTAGTGTGGCCTTTTCAGTCACATCGAATTTCGTCATATAATTTCCAATCAAAAGACGAGTTTGCGAGTAGTATGCTGACGCTGAACTATATACAAGAGCCGTAACGGGCATCAAGAGCCACTGCAGAAGCATCCCAACGGTTCGGTGTCGCTTATACCGCGCCGGACGAGGCGGCAACATCTTAAACGTCATAAAAATAGTTATGACGAGGCCAAGCATTGCAAATCGCTGAATAACGCCAAGCACCTCAGGGAGCTGATTCGCCTCAACACTTCGTACAGCCTCACTATTGATCAAGATTGGTATCCACCCTCCAAATGTAACTAAAAACGGGATACAAGCAAGTGTTACATGGCTATCGATCAAGCGAATAAGTCTGCTAAAACCTCCAAAGAATGGCACCGACCTGTCTTTAGAGAAAAGACGAACTGCAACATACGGGATATCTGAGGCTCCGTAGGCCCAGCGTCTTAGCTGCACAAACTGCGCCTTTAACGTCTTACGATAAGTCTCCGACAACACAGCATCCTGGTAGATTGGAACAAATATCGGCACAACATCGTAATTGCCCTTGAAGTGGAAATAGCTTCGCCAATACTGATGGCCGTCTTCTACGATAGTGCGCGTGCTCCAAAAGTTCATCTCAACAAGTGCATCCATAGGCTGAGAGTGTGACGCAAAGTTTCGAAGCGTATGTGGCCTCATGGCACTAATGATATTCCAGAAAGAGTTTCCTGTCGCAACTACTCTCATAGGAGCAGGAACGTCCCAGATATTGTTTAAGAATAATGAGACCGGCTGGAATGAGAGGAATTTACGATTTTCGTGAACAATATATTCGTATGTAAGATAATCAAAGTAGGTCTGGTGTGGACGATTGTCACTATCAAGTGTTGTTATGATTACGTTACTATAGTTAATCCCTTTTTTATCAAGCCAACTCTTTAGGAATTTACCACCATGGGTTATGTTTCCGCCCTTACCTATCACTTCATTTGGCTGATCTTTTGGGTGTTTCACTATTTCAAATCCGAAGAAATCATTCCTAAAGTCAGCCTGAAGACGTTTTGCCGTTGCTTCAATGGCTGCACCTCCGCGCTCTTCATAGGCTAGCACGATTATAAGGTGTGAATTATCATATGTACCATTTTTTACAACGTCAAGGGTATCTCTTAACACCTCGTAGGGCTCATTATATGTAGCCACAATGACAGCATTATATAATTCGGATGGTCTCAGGTACTTACTAGGAGATTCCCTGATTGCATCCACGTTTTCACGGTGCTGTTGACTAAAATATTGCGACCGACTAATAGTGACGTCTTGTCCATCATATGCACGCTCAAGATCTTTTAGATAACGATTCCAGTCAACTTTCTGTGCTTTGTCAACCTTGCGACTACCTATAAGAGTATGCGCTGCCACGCTAACTGCTCGCACAAGGACAGTTGCCGCTATGAGAAGCAGGTAGATAGCCGCCAATAAAGGACTAAGGACTGCGAGAACCACGGCAAGCACTAACGCACCGTAACTCAGAAGAGCAGGAAGCATTTCAAAAAATCTGTACCAAGCCGTACGTTTTTTTAGTGGGATCTCTAAATTATTCATATATTTATGATAGATATGCGACACCAAGCACTGAATGGGTTACAAGAAACAATATACCGATCAGTATCAACGAGAAGAGGCCAAGCCCGATAGCCTGAGAACGCATACTGCGCGCTACGAGTTTTGCCATGAGACTAATATGGACGATTGCAAGGATAGCACCAAATCCTATAAACGTGAGCAAGTAGTACCATTTATTTCTATAGTACTGAGTTTCACCAAAGGCTGAATAACGAGTAGCTATCTGCAACTCTGTCGGACTTACAGAAAGACTCACATAAACAGCATATACTATAGCAGCAACCACTAGAGCAACGACAAGCGCAGTCAATGTTCTGTCTTTAAAGAGTTGTCGCACACTAGCTAATACGGTTTTCTTCATGTTTCCTCTAGATTATTGGAGCCGCTGACCGGATTTGAACCGGTGACCTACGCTTTACGAAAGCGCCGCTCTACCAGCTGAGCTACAGCGGCACAGGCAGATCTCGCATTATTATAGCAGTTTTTTCAGTCTAAAAGAACGTTGCACCTCTAGAGAAAAAATGCTATTCTACTAGAAGTCTTTCCTAAAGACAGGCTCTAGATGCGCTCGTAGTGAAGTTGGCCTATCACGCCTCCCTGTCACGGAGGAGATCGCCGGTTCGAATCCGGTCGAGCGCGCCATAGAAATACACTCACCTTGCGGTGGGTGTATTTCTATTATGAGTACTTGTATCCGTGGATACGAACCGAGGTTCGGCGTAGAACGCGAGCTTGCTCACATTCCTTTTCGAGCGAAGGAGCTCTAGCGATATCCGATCAAGCAGCTTCCCAGTAAAGCAAAACCCTGCTAATTAGCAGGGTTTTTGATTGATAGCTCTATCCGCCCCTAGCTCTTAAGTCGTGCCCCAACAAAATCCCAATCAACAACATTCCACCAAGCGTTAATATAGTCATCTCGTTTATTTTTGTAGTCTAGATAGTATGCATGTTCCCAAACATCTAGTCCAAGTAACGGAGCTTCGAGTCCCTTCATAATAGGAGTATCTTGATTAGGTGTTGTAATAATATCCATATTTGGTTGCAACCAGCACCAACCACTACCAAAGACGGTCAGTGACTTTGCGGTAAATTCATCAACAAAATTTTGGAAGCTTCCATATCGCTCCACGATAGCCTCTCCCAAAGCACCTGTTGGTTCACCACCACCATCAGGACTCATCCACTGCCAAAATAGGCTGTGATTGTAGTGCCCTCCACCATGGTTTCTTACTGCCGTTTGAACGCTCTCTGGCAACATCTCTAGACCACTCAGTAAGCTCTCGATCGACCGCTCTTTGAGCGCAGGAGCTTCGTCAATCGCCGCATTCAGCTTATCGACATATGTCTGATGGTGCTTGCTATGATGCAGCTCCATGATATCTTTACTAATGTATTTGCCGAGAGAATCATACGCATAAGGTAGATTTGGTAATGAAAACACTGATTTCCTCCTTTATTTAGGTTGCAATCTTTATATACTCTTGTATCTTATTGTCTTTTTTAAGCTGGTCAAACATCGTTTCAAACTTCTTAAGAGGAATTCGGATATATTCATAGCTCAGCTTTTTCTGGCTAACAGTACGAAGTTGTATAAAATAATAACCATCGCCCGTTGTTGACTCTACAGCACCTGATAATTGGCCTGGTGTTAGATTTGCGGCAGCTTTAGTGATTCCACCGTCCCTATTAGACTTAGTAACCGTACCAGAAGCACCAAACTCAATTGCACTACCTGCTTTTTTGTAGTGCTCTACAACAGCTTGAAGATTTAGCTTCTTGCCCTGTTTTGCTAAATCAGCAGCAACCATATCACGCAACTTACCCGCATCCTCATCGACACTATAGCCAACCTTATGACGAATGAGCGACTGCTGCAGACTGTGACGATACTCATCTGGAGAGTATCCAAGGATATCTCTAGTAGAAGCATCATATACCTCTTGCGATATTTTGCCTGTTACAGTATCTCGCTCTTGATCAATAGCGGCCTGGACTTCCTCATCACTCACAGTGATGCCACGTTCTTTTGCTATCTTGAGAGCATATGCATCTCTCTCGATATCATCAAGTACCGCTCTCTTATGAAAATTAAGTTGCTTTTGATCACTCGCAGCATCTAATCCAAGCTGACCATCCTTTTGCAAGTATAGCTCCTGGCTTCGGTAGCGCATCAGATAGTCACTATACTGCACTTGCTCCCCATCGACAGACGCCACTGGAAGTGGTAGTACACGAGTCACTCGATACATGAAATCACTTGTATTTTGAACTTTGTATAGCTGCCACCAACCTAAGGTAACGACAACACCAACAACGACAACTGCAATAAGGATCGCGTTGATGACAAGCTTATGACGAACATACTGATGTGGATATTTAAACTTTCGGCCACCTGCGAGAATCTTCTCTCGATGCTCCGCTACAGTCTCATTGGTAATGCGACTCTGTGGCTGCTGATCAACTTTCTTCTTACGCTTCAGGGCTAATTTCTTCATTATTTCCTTGCTCGTCAATACTATTCATTACTGCATCTTGTAGTTTGTTGTAAATTTTATCGGGATGCTCTACCTTATGAATCACTAGATCTCCTACAAACGTCTGCACGACTAGGGTTCCGTACCCAAAGATCTCTCCGCTAAATCCAGGTATATTATAGCTTATGTTTTGAATCTTTGACAATCTCAGCTCAACAACATCCTTACCGAAAAACCCTCTCTGAGTAACTTGGCGCAACCGCTCCGAGGAGACAATATAAATCGTGAAGTACCACATGATGAAATGGTATGCGAAAATCAACAGACCAATGCCAAGCCCTATTACAGGCAAGAGGAAAAGCTGCAGGTTATCCTGCCAAATGAGAGGAGGAATCGCGAGTATCGCAAACGGTATGAGAAGACCGTAAAAACCTTTTCGCATAGCTATTATATGTCGTCGGAAGATAAACAGCAGCTCTTCGCCTTCACGCTGGCCGTCAAATTCACGATTGTCTTCTTCTACCCTTTTTCGCATTGTGCTACTAGTATACAATATGAGAGTTGCTCCAGGGAAAAGAGCAGCCCATCCCGACAGATTTATTCCGTCGTATGGCGCGATGATAAAATTCATTTATCATAAGTGAAGTGTCTACCTGCCTCGGTAGCTCAATTGGATAGAGCAGATCCGTCCTAAGGATAAGGTTGCAGGTTCGACTCCTGCCCGGGGTACCAATAAAAATACCGATCTAAGCGATCGGCATTTTTAATTTTAGAAGATACTACCGTGTGAATTTTTCGTGTAGAGCTTCGTAGTCATATAGCTCACTATCTGCAAACCAGTGACCAATCTCCTGCTCAGCCTCTTTCGGATCACCTGATGCGTGGATAAGATTTGGGATACCCTTGCCTTCCGTATCAGCATAGCCGTAGCTCATGTGGCTAAAGTCACCACGAATTGTGCCTGGCGCTGATGACTTTGGCTCTGTACTGCCAACAAGCTTCCTGACAAGACTTACCGCCTCTACGCCTTCAAATACCATCGCGATTACAGGGCCACCGTTCATCATATCAAGTGTGATGTCGAAGATATGCTCACCGGCACGAGTCTTCAGCTTGCCGATATCTTCGTAGTGTTTTTCATAGTGACCACGTTCAGGTGCAAGCATCTTTGTACCTACTATCCGGAGGCCTACTCGCTCAAAGCGCGTCAGAATTTCACCGACAAGACCGCGCTGCAGCGCATCTGGTTTAAACAATATTAAAGTTTGCTCTAGCGTTTGCTTACTCATATTTCTCCTTAATTCTTTCTATAATTGTATCAAAAGTACGATACCGATGACAGCGGCAAGAGCTATTCTATACCAGCCAAACACCACTAGGCTATGTTTTGCTAAAAACCGCATCAAAAATCCAACCGCGATCAGACCTGAGACAAATGCCACAAAATTAGCAACCAAAAGCATCGCCATATTTTGCTCAAGATAAGCAAAATCCTTTATAAACACCTTGAGCGTCACTCCTGCCATAATTGGCAAACTCGCCAGAAAGCTGTATTCTGCCGCCGTAGCAGGATTCAGCCCCATGAGACGACCAGTAATAATAGTTGAGCCAGAGCGTGATACCCCAGGGATCAAGGCAGCCATCTGCGCAATACCAATGGTCAGGGCACGCCCCATAGTAAGGTGTTCACCGTCTTTTGTCTTCGACAGCTTCGGAAGCCTTTCGAGGATAATCATTAGACCACCTACGACCGCGAGTGTCACCATTACCACTACGAGGCTACCGAAAAATGGCGATTCATCAATCCAGCTCGCTAGGAGATAGCCTACAACACCCGCAGGAATAGAAGTTAGCAAAATATTGCGTGCAAGTCGAAACTTACGCTCGACAAAAATCTGCCGTAAAATATCGATGATACGTGCGCGAAAATAAACCAAAAGTGCTAAGAACGTTCCGAGATTGATCCATTCTAGAAATGTATGGTCGCTGCCTAGGCCAAATAAATGCTGCCCTATCACCAAATGGCCCGAGCTACTTACTGGTATAAACTCCGTCAGACCTTGCAGAAGGCCAAGTACAATTGCCTCTAGTATATTCATCTCTCAATTGTACCTCATATGTCCATTTTAGGTTATGCTTGAAGTATGGCTTACTTTACTTCTGAGCTGCTAATGGATTACATTGAATCACTTGAGGTTGAAGGTGGCCGCTCGGCTCGTACAGCGGAAAACTATCGCCTGTATCTTGAGCGATTCGTCGAATTCAGTGAAGATATAGATGTTGCTAAAATATCTACAGAAGTTATCCGTAAATATCGCCTCTGGCTTAACCGCCATAAAAATGACAACGGTGAAGAATTGTCACTTATCACTCAGAGTTATCACCTGATCGCTCTACGTGGCTTTCTAAAATACCTTTCTGAGCGTAATATTCCGTCACTACCAGCAGATAAAATTAAGCTTCCAAAAACCGTGCGCAAACAAGTTACCTTCCTGCATTTTGATGAGGTAGTACGACTTGTTGAACAAATTGATGAAACTCTCGAGGAAGGTCTGCGCGATCGTGCAATCATTGAACTACTTTTTAGTAGTGGCCTGCGTGTATCTGAACTAGTCGCTCTCAATCGTGACCACGTGAACACGAAGCGAAGAGAATTTATGGTACGAGGAAAAGGCCAGAAAGATCGCCCTGTCTTCGTAAGCGACTCTGCCGCAAAATGGGTCGAAGAATATCTAGCTAAGCGCATGGATAATCTACCGCCACTTTTTCTGAGCTACAGCCGCAACAACATCTCAAGTCAGACCGGTGACTATCGTCGACTCGGTGCACGCAGCATCCAGCGCATGATCAGCAAGTACGCTCGGCTTGCCGGTATCACCAAGCATGTTTCGCCACACACAATGCGCCATTCATTTGCGACAGACTTGCTGATGAATGGCGCCGACCTGAGGAGCGTGCAGAGTATGCTCGGTCATAGCAATATCTCCACTACTCAAGTCTATACACACGTCACCGACGAGCACTTACGAGAAATTCACGAGAAGTATCACAGCAATACTTAGGATCAAGTACAGCCAGGAACGTAATCTTCCGGTTTGTTTGTGACTACAAAGTTTTTACAAAGATCACCATTTACGTTCAACGCTGCATCAGGAACTGGAAGAGGTACACTATTAATTGAAACGTTTGCCCTTACCCGACGGAAGAGATCAGATGCGCGACCAGTCGAGTCCACGATTGGTTGAACGTTATCGAAATCAACAGGAGTAGATCCATTAAATAGCTTCACTTCAAATGAAGTTGGAATATTGAGATAGAGCGCCCCAAGCTGGAGGTAAGCTGTACGGCTGTCTTCGTCGCCACCTACAGGATCTGGAAGCGCGAGAATCACGGAACACTTATAAGTATCGCCCATACCGTTGTCACAATGAGCAGTTCTTGGCACGTTACCAGCACCGTTGACGTTGAGACGCGAGTCTTGATTAAAGTATGGCTGAACAGTCGTACTATCACCCGCTAAAAATGAAGGGTATAAAAATGCCGTTCGTGCATTAGTCGTACCTTTGCTACTAAACGTACCTAAATCAATGTTCTCGCCCTTCTTATACTGAATAAGTTGAGCTCGCATTATAGGCGGAGTGTTGTTCTTCCCGTCATTAGACTCCCATGCGGGATCTGCCGGAAGCGAAGGCCATGACACAGTAGGATCAGTCGCCGTACCATCAGTGCTATTGTTGCCGTCTTTGACATCTTTACCCGTATACCAAGATAGTTGAATACTATCAAACGGCGTAACACCTCTCAGAGGTATCGTCTTAGAATTGTCTCTTGGTGTCAACTTATCATCCACAGATGGCGTGTTAGTCTTAATTGTCACACAGGTATAGGCCTGATTGTCATCTGGACCTCCTACCGGAACTTCTCCGTTGTTGGTACTAAAACTTACATCAAGGCCGCCCTTCTCTAGGGTATCGCAATCATCACTACTTAGCGCGGTCTTTATAGCTGCAACATTAGGGTTGCAGCTCGCCCCTGAGCGACTGCATGCATCGAGATGTAGTAGAAGCCGCTTAGCATCTTCCACACCCGCCAGCGCCGCATCGTAGGCACTCTGCGACAGATCACTGTTGGTCGCCTGCTGTTGGTTGCGCACCATGATCTGTATAAAACTTGTCGTCACAATCGTCATCAGCAGAGCTGTAAATATAACTATAAAGATCGACACACCACCCGTCTCACTTTTTGTTGAAAATCGGTGTTTAATCATCATTTCCTCCTGCTCTCGCCGTAAAATCGAATTTGTTCACTGCACAATATTCATCTCCGCCACCAGCTGGAGGAACACACGTGTCATTTGAATCTATGAGATCTGCTGTTCTTGTACCAATGATGAACGTAACATGATAGATCTTCTGAGAACCATCCCCGAGAACATCAGCTGGTTCTATCTTAAATGACCTCAGCACCAAATCAGCATCCCCTCCCGCTAGTAAGTCTCTTGCTTGAGACGCATAAGGAAGCCCTGTGACATTGGCTATGTCAGGAGTGCTTGGATCTTGATCTACGCAATACTTTTCGTCACCATTAACCTTTACGAATCTAACGTTCGTTGATGAATCCTGGTATCTATTAACTTGCGCCGTTGCTCCAACACCCTCGATGTAATCGGTAAAATTCCAAGCATACACATCTCTACCTATACAAAGCCTGCCTCCGCTTGGCTTCCCTCCATCTTGGATCTTAATGAAATGCACAGTTGTAGGATCGGCTTGGTTGAGCTTGCGCTGAATCTCACTTGAAATAAGCTGGCCAGCTTGGTCGACTGCACGAAGCGTCAAGCCTTTGTTATAGATCTTGCTCACTTGTAGAGTAAGCGTAGCAATCATGACTAGTAAGATTGATATAAACGTCATCGCGAGCAACAGCTCAATCAGTGTAAAACCTTTTTTAGACGCATTTCGTTTCATCGCGATTTTCATCCTTCAAACCCTATGTCATATAAGTTCACTATGGTACTTAATCTCATCGGCGCATTTGTACCTGCGCCAGGCCAACAGGCATTTATTTTAAACGAATAGAGAGCTGGTGTCGTAGGGCTACCATCTTTTTTTGTCATTTCTATCCAAATACCAGCAGCTTGAGACTTAGTCGGATCAGTTTCATCTTCTATAAATTGCGCATACGGAGGCGCAGAAACAGGCGCAGAACTCGTATACCACGATGAGTTACTGAGTTTCGTCGCTGTATATGGGTCAAGCGCAAAGGTGTTTAGCGGTGGACTGTCTGGACACTCTTGACTCGCATATAGGTTTGTAGAGTTGGCCGTAATAGCATCCCACTGAGTGGCTTTACCCCTTGATGCCGCCTGATGAATTGCCCGCAAGGCTTCAGCCTGAGCATCAATCTGCTGACGCACAAGAGTGATCTCTACGGCTCGCTGAGCGGTATTAGTGCCTTGATTCATGATAGCCATGCCGCCAATCGCCACGAGACTAAAGATTCCAACGGCAAGCAACACCTCGATAATTGTATCGCCGCGCTGAGAGAACCGCCCTAACACCCTACCGCCGTTTCCACAGAACTCTGGGAAGATGCATTTGCTTTTAGTACAACAGACATAGCCTCGCCAGAAAAAGGCGCTCCGGCATCAATACATAGTCTTCTATCTGTGTCATTTCCTGTAGGTCCAGCAACCATTGAGGTGAGCGACGGCGAACCTGAAGCTATATACGTACGTGCTGTACCAGTAAGTGGTGAGCGGATAATCGCAATCGTGAGATCATCCGAGACAGTCGCACTCCATGGCACATCAAGCTCACTTTCGGATAGACCAATATCTTGGGTCACTCGAGCAGGTTGTGCGTTACGTATCGCCTCAGCGTCCGTGCTTCCAACCTGGGTATCTTTACCTATTATTGCCGAGACCTTAGCTGTGGAGCCGTCGCTTGTCGTCGTGATCGTAATATATCTACCAAGCAATACACACTTAGTAGAACCTCTTGAATCTCCCGCTCCCGGAGACACTGAATCGACACTCACTGAACTCGGATCACACTTTAGGTCATTGCCTCTAGTATTCTCTACATTGTAGACGAGATTGTATTGCTGCTGCATAAATGACTGTAAAGACTTTACGCTGTCTTTGTAGCGTTGAGTATTAAGATTAGTAGTCCAGCCCGCCAAGAGGAGCACGACTAACAGTCCAGAAATAGCAACAAAAAGCATTACCTCAATGATAGTAAACCCTCGTTGCTTCTTATCAATCATCTTGAGGTAATTATAGCATAAGCGTGTAGTTTACGAAGCTATTCGAAACGTCGAAGTATATCTGAATCAGTGAATACCCATAGAGCAAGGCAATGAGAGACCCAACGATCAGCATAGGTCCAAATGGGATATGTGTTTTTCGAGACATTTTCTTAGTAAGCAAGCCCGGAAGTGCTACAAGTAGTCCAATACAATTTGCGAGGAATAGTGCTAGAAACGCCAACATCCAATCCCCAAGCAGCAAACCAAGCGCTAAGCCAAGCTTTACGTCACCAAACCCAACCCATGTACCACGAGACAGTAGCCAAAGCACCAGATAAAGACCACCCAAGATACCAACTGCACCAATTGCTGACACTGTGGCTCCTACTAGATCTGATGAGCTAGCGATGCCTAGCGTGGCGATTACACCAGAAACAGCAATAAGTGGAAACATTACCTTGTCGGGCAGCAGGAACCACTTCCAGTCATAGGCCAGCAATATCATCATCATGACAAGTACCGGTACCCAGAGTAATAGGACGTACCAGTCATCCAGTCCCATTGTCGTGAGCCAGAAATGATAAAAGAGGATGAATAAAACAGCTGTAGAAAGCTCCATTAGCGGCTCAAACCAACCAATCGGCTTTTTACAGTAGCGACATGTACCACCAGTACTAAGCCAACTCACGAGTGGCAAAAGATCATACCACGCAAGCTCATGATGGCAATGTAGACACTGAGACCGGTCGCTAGAAAATGACTTCCCAGTAAGCGGCTGTAGACGTTTTAGCTCTTTTTTGTCGTAGCTCTCACCTTCTGCCTTGTCCTCCAAAAGCTGACGTGCTCTCAGTCGCCACACCGAAGCACCAGCGAAAGACCCCATAACTAGGCCAAAAAATCCACTTACTATATACCCCGCGATTTCCATTACTCTATTTTACTATGAAAAGAGGCGGTCAGTGCCGCCTCTTTTCATAGTAGCTTTAACTATCCTTGCTGACAGAAGGCAGCGGCACCTTCCATAAACACAGACACAGCGAAGCGTCGCGGTGACGCAGGGGTCACTGAAGTTATCGCACCATTTGTACCACACTGAGCAGAAGTTGCGTATCGTATCTGACCTTCAGTCGTTGGCGCAGCACCCACACCGTACTGATACGTGTAGTTGTTACCGGTATGCGGATCTGCAAACTGATCGCCACCCTTAGTAAGGTAGCTGGCAACAAATCCTGTATTGGCTGTAGTTATGGCAGCAGCTGTCGCAGCAGGAATTGTACCTTTGTTGTTGGACTGATAGTTATTTATAGCTGTTGCAAAACGACTAAGATCATTCTTCCTGGCTGTATCCCTCTGACTCTTCTGGAGAGCCGGGAGCGCAATAAAGATCATCAAGAAGATAAGGGCTGCAATCGCGAGCACCAAGACAACTTCGATGATGGTAAAACCTTTTTCTTTTCTCTGTACGTTCATATAATGTTCCACCTTTCTATGAACTTTCTTATCTGTCGACACTATGTCGCTTATGCTTATCATACCTGCTACGCGTCTACTTGTCTACTGCTTTCTTTCTAGCCTAGCTACCCTACGTTGACATTGTTGACAAGGCCGTAGATCGGCAACAAGATCGCTCCGACCAAACTTCCAGCTACCACTGCAAGTACTACCATGAGGATTGGCTCAATCGCGGTAGAGAGTGACTTGATCTCTTCATCAAGCTCATCCTCATACACCTGAGCTGCCTTACCTAGCATTTCATCAATTTTTCCAGATTTTTCACCGATATTAATCATCTGAGGGACGAATGGCAAAATATAGTCCTCAGTTTTAATAGAATCAGATAATGCTTTGCCGCCTTTTACCTTTTCTGCGGCATTGAGGATAGACTTCTCGATAATTACGTTGTTTACTGCCTGTCCTGTGATCGTTAACATATCCAGCATAGGCACACCGGTGTTGAGGAGCGTCTGACCAGTGCGAGCAAAGCGCGCCATGTAGAGTTTGCGAAACATTCCGCCAAAGAGTGGCACATTAAGCTTGAGCGTGTCTTTGTTCTTGATACCCTGCTCGGTCTTAAGATAGCTTTTTAGATACACGCCACCAAGAACAAGCACCGCTACAGTAATGAGACCACCTATGCCTGTCAGAAAGTGTGCTATCCCTACCATCGCCTGCGTAATAAAAGGTAGCTGCTGATTAAGATCTTTGTAGAGCTTCTCTACCTGAGGAACAACCACTACGACCATAAAGCCAACCACCAAACCGATTACAGCAAGAACGATCGCTGGATACACCATAGCACCCCGGATCTTACTCATCATGGCAGCATCCTTCTCTTGCTGGAGTGCGATGCGCTTGAGAGCGTCATCTAACGTACCAGATGCCTCACCAGCCTTCACCAGTGCCAAAAAAACATTATTGAACACCTCAGAGTGATTACTAAAAGAATCAGCCAGTGACTTACCGCCTTCTACCGATGCGATAATGTCATCAATAACACTCTGAAGTTTCTTGTTCTCTGTCTGCTCATAGACGGTGTGTAGGCTCTGAGCTAACGGCAAACCAGCACCGATCAATGTCGAAAGTTGCCTAGTAAAGACAACTTTGTCTTTGGTAGTAATACGGCCAGTAAATTTAGCAAGGATACTTCCACTCTCATCAACTTCTTTGATGCTATGAGGTGTAAAACCTTGCGAAAGAAGCAGCTTAGCAGCAGCGTTTTCACTGTCAGCCTGAACACTCGCCTTAACTATATTGCCAGTCGCAGTGTCTTTTGCCTCGTAGTTAAATCTCTTCACCTCCGAAATTCCTACCCTCTCATGAGCCTTTCAAATTCAGTAAGATCAACAGCATAATTTCTCGCTTCATCAAACGTAATCGTACCAGACTGTACAAGGCTCACGAGTGTACGATCCATGGTCTGCATGCCTTGATCAGCACCTGTCTGGATAACCGCATCGAGCTGGTGGCTCTTACCTTCACGGATAATATTACGTACTGCCGGATTGGCGATAAGCACTTCTGCTGCCACTACTCGTCCGCCGCCGATAGCAGGCACGAGGCGCTGTGAACAAATCGCCATCAGAATATTTGCCAACTGTGCACGAATCTGCGGCTGCTGGTGTGGCGGGAAAACGTCGATCATACGATCAATCGACTGTGCTGCTGAGTTTGTGTGGAGTGTCGCGAACACCAAGTGCCCTGTCTCAGCAATCGTAATCGCTGCCGATATTGTCTCGAGGTCACGCATCTCACCAATAAGCACTACGTCAGGGTCCTGACGTAGTGAGCTACGAAGCGCTGCCGAGAAGCTATATGTATCGTAGTGCACCTCTCGCTGCACTACAACAGATTTTTTAGACTTGTGTGTAAACTCGATCGGATCTTCAATAGTGATGATATGGTCTGCACGCTCAGTGTTGATTTTGTCCACCAAGGCTGCAAGTGTTGTCGACTTACCGCTTCCGGTAGGGCCCGTCACTAGCACGAGACCGCGCGGATAGTCAGCAAAATTCATCACGACCGGCGGCATACCGAGCTCAGTTACGCTCTTGATTTCATTTGGGATCAAACGAAGCGCAGCCGCTAAATTGCCTCGCTCGTGAAATGCATTTACACGGAAACGGCCGAGATTACCAAAGGCAAATGAGAAATCAAATTCTTTATCTTTGTTGAGAATTTGCTGCTGATCTTGATCCAAAATGGCGTATACAAGTGTCTCAACCTTTGCCTCATCAAGTTCGTCATATCCAGCAATTGGTGCGAGGCCACCATCAACACGAAGCATTGGTGGCAGGCCAACTTGAAGATGCAAGTCGCTAGCGCGTTTTTTTACTACCTCTTCTAGTAGTAGTTCTATCCTGAGTTCTTGATTATTCATGATCCCACCTTCTCTCTTCTTTCTAGGCCGTATCAGCCGCTACTCGGTTTACTTCTTCTAATGTCGTAACACCACCCAGCGCTTTCAGATATCCATCCTGACGCATCGTGACCATACCCTGAGCAATTGCCTGGCGCTGTATTTCGGCGCTTGTCGCTCGCTTAACGATAAGGTTTTGGATTTCTTCAGTCACATCCATCACCTCGTACAAACCAGCTCGCCCCGAGTAACCGCGCGGCGTCTGAGGAGTATCTTTCCCCTTGACTAAAGTATAAGCGTTTTGGCCTGCAAGTGGCAAGTCTTTGTATCCCAAATCTTGCGAGATCTGTGCTACCTGTTCCTTTGTCTTTGGCAGTATGCCACCTACAGTCGTGGTGATATTCTGAGTTTCAATCGGCGTAGAGTTGTATGCGTCACGTTTTGGAGCCACCCGCCTAACGAGTCGCTGGCCAATAATTGTATTTACCGTACTGGCTATAAGGAATGGTTCAATACCCATATCAAGAAGACGCGGCAAGACACCAGCAGCTGAATTTGTATGGAGTGTACTAAAGACTAAGTGACCTGTAAGCGCAGCCTGCACAGCCAGGTTGGCCGTTTCCGCGTCACGAATCTCACCTACCATCACGATGTCAGGGTCCTGACGAAGGATAGAACGTAGGCCTGATGCAAATGTAAGCCCCACTTCAGCATTTACCTGGATTTGGTTTACTCCTTGCATCTTGTACTCTACAGGATCTTCAAGTGTAACAATATTAACACTGTCGTCTTTGATTTCTTTAATAAGAGCGTACAAGCTTGTCGACTTACCACTACCAGTTGGGCCAGAGGTAAGAATCATACCATTCGGTCGTTTAACACCTTTTCTGATCGTCCTTAGCGCTCGGCCGGCATATCCCATCTGCTCAAGATCGAAGCTATTACCCGACTTATCAAGCAAACGAATTACTACCTGTTCGCCCCATACCACTGGACTAATGGCGATACGAAGGTCCACGTCTTTATCAGCAACATGAATCGCAAACTGGCCATCCTGAGGCGTACGGTGTTCGTCAATCTTAAGGTTAGACAAGATCTTGATACGACTAACGAGAGCAGGCTCAATTGATTTTGGCAGCTGCATCACTTCTCTGAGCACACCATCGACACGGCAGCGAATTTTCAAAGCCGTCTCGAGTGGCTCAATATGCACATCGCTTGCTCGACTCTTGACCGCATATTCGAGAATCGTACTAAGCGCACGACTGATTGGCGAATCTTGGACAATTGTCTTTATGTTGCTTCGACTCTCAGCGGTCTCGTCAGCCTCAGTCTGCTCAGCAGCAATATCAACAGAAGACAAGTCCGTCTTGTATTGGTCAAGGACATGACGAATCCCTTCCTCTGATGCCATGAAGACCTTGAGTGGCCGCTGAATGAGATTAGAAAGATAGTCAACCGCTTGAACATTGTTGGCATCTATCATAGCGACAGCGAGGCGATTTTGTACCTCAGCCAAAGGAACAGCCATGAAACGCTCGGCAATGTCTTCCGAAAGCAGTGTGAGTATTTTCTCATCGATCAACGAGTTTCGAAGATTGACATACGGCACGCCAGACACCTGCGCCGTAGCATGGGTTAGAAGCTCCTCGTCCACAACACCTTTTTGCACCAAAAGAGCAATGACTGACTGGTTCGACTTAGCAGCTTCTTCTTTCGTAGCCACCACAACTGCACTCTCAATCAGCCCCTCTTGCACTAACGTATCTAGGAGTTTATCTTGGAGTTCGTCGGTAAGTAATGCCACTCCGCTACTCCTCGCTAATTAGTATCGGTATTATCAGAGTTGACTTCAGATTGAGAAGAAGCATCGCCAATTGTTATATCAACAGTAGGGTTGATAGCATCTTTGTTAAAGATAGCCTTATCCGGCTCTGGCACATCCGACGTATATCGGTCGATTGTTCTCACTTTTACACCTTCGTCTGACAGCTTCAAACCAGGGATCACTCCCATAAGTGCGTACGCTAAGCCACCACTCACAGCGATTATCAATATGATCATAGCTATATCGGATTTTTTCATTATGAGCACGCCTTATCTGATGGTTTACATGATTTTTCTTTCAGCTCTACCTTGAGTCCTGGAGCGTAGTACGCAACTCCTGTAACGTCAAGATTGATGCTGCCTGCCTGTTGTTCAATGGTCACCTTCTTTATATCGAAGACTCGGATCGACTTTTCAAGATTCTCAAGGACTCTCTTGATAGAGTCTGCACTTTTTGAGGTAACTTTGAAGTTAAAGCTAATCTGATTTTCCCCAGCTGACTCATCCGAACTCACAGCCGTACCCTCTCCACCACCATTCTCAACTCCTGAGATTGGATCAACAGTAAGAGTTTCTATTGTAACTCCGCTAGTATTGAGTAACTTTTGCTGCAAAGATGCACCAAGAGCAGACGAATTTGGCTCAGCCGGCAACGCATCAAGCACCACAGAGAGTGGCTCAGCGCCGTCCGCACGTGGCGTGTCTACTAACGCCTGATTTGTGTTACGCTCACGAATATTTGCCTTCAGCTCTTCCGCTATACTGTTATTATTCTTGAGATTATCAGCAGTTTGGCTCTTTGTTCCTATGACACGCTGGTTAAACATCAAACGTTCGACAAGAGATATCGAAACTACGACCGCAACCGCTACAATAACAGACGCGATCGCAACCCAAGTAAACATGGTCCTACCCGTATTTTCAATCTGCTGGCGCTTCCTCAAGGAAACATTTGGCATAGACGTAGTACCTTCAGGCATTACTGACCCTCCTCTTTTGGTGGCGTAGCACTATCGGTGAATAAATTCTTCGGAACGCCCTTTGCTGAATCAGTAGCATTTTGCTGATTTGGCGTCTTAATCTCTTGCTTGGCAAGATTAGAAGCAAAGAGGTCAGCCGCATATGTGAAACTCATGCTAAACCTAAGTACGCGTTTTCCGTTCGAATTTTCACCAAAGCTCCGCTCTTGATCTTGGATATCTGAAGTGATATTAACAGTTTGTTCCTGCTCTCCTTCACCTGCTTTAGTGTAGACAAATGTGGAAGCTGCAAGCGTTTTCTTGAATACCTCAAGTGCTTCATAGCCGTTGCTTGCTTCACCTTCTATAGTAACTGTCGTTCCCTCAGCATCAAGATCTACTTTCGAAATAGCAATACTGTTCTTTCCTGTTGGTACGACTTTTGTCAGAACATCAAACAGTCGAGATGTTGTTAACTTTTTAGCATGACCTTCAGACAATTGACCGAGTTGACTCTGGATTGTCAACATTTCCGAAAGACCCTGTACGCTGTCTAGCTTTTTCTTCTCATCTTCGATAGTCCTATCGAGGCTCCACTGCGCTACACCCTGTACGGCGAATGTATAGACTCCTAGGAGAGCAACCACACCACCAGCAATAAGCGAAATAAGAATAGCAAGGGAAATTACGGCTGTACGAACCTTCCTTGCCTTGATTAGCTCCAGCTTTACATCTGGTACGAGGTTAATTTCAATCATCAGGTATTACTCCGCTGTGCGAGACCTACCGCTGTAGCATATTCATTCATTACAGGCAGAAGCTTTTGTTGGTCATTTTGAGAGACTTTAATCTTCTGCCAAGGGTTTGCGCTTGCAGCTTCAATATTTACTTTTCCAGCTACATATTCGCCAAATTTCGGAATTGTCGTAGCAAATCCAGATAATAACAAGCCACCTACTGGAATGCTTGGATACCTTGTCTGGAAAAACTTGATAGATTTTGTCAGCTCAGATGCAAAGTTCTCAAGCACACTTTCAATTGCACGATACACCTGGCCTTCGAGCCTGTCTGGAGCTAGGCCAAATTTTAAGATAAACTGCCTAGCTTGTTCATCCTTGATGTTAAGATTTTGGACAGCTGCTTTGATCAGTGAATTCACTCCTGTTGGAATTGTACGCACAAGCCGAGGAGTATTGTTATATGTCAGAGCGATATCTGTCGACAACTCACCCATATCTACAATCATACGAGCATCCTGCACACCTGGCGGCAGTAGCGAGCGTATCATAGCGATTGGGTCAGGTTCGGCAGCGATAACATTAAGCCCTAGGCTTTCGATAAATTCCAAACGATCTTCACTATAGTTCTTCGCGGTGCTAGCCAGAAGCACCTCAAGCTGCGCTGCGTCATGAAGTGATTGGCCGAGTAGCTTCCAGTCTACCTTGGCATCGTCAAGCGACATAGGGATATACTTGTCGATCTGATACTTGATAGTATTCTTCAGCTCTACTTCACTCATCTGTGGCACATCGATCACAGTCGTGAAAGTCTTCTGAGAAGGTAGTCCTATTGCCACATCTCGGTCTTTGATACCACTCTGGCCGATAGCCGTCATAATCACCTCGCCCAAACGACGACGCGCTTCAGGCGAGTCACTCGAGGTAGTCTTTACATCGACAGGTGCATAGCCATAATGCTGCAACACCCAAGAATCTTGGCCAGACCGGCCGAGCTGTACAACACGCACTGCATTAGTGCCGATATCTAGCGCAAAGAAGTTGCCCACACTTTTTAGTAATGCCATATGGCATCATTATACATAAGCATTACGCCAGTCGCAAGCGGGTTTCTAGCTTTAGAAGCGAGGCGGTAGTTCAGTGATCATATCTGTAGTAGCAACTGGATTGTCGGTACTAGAAAGTGACGCGAGGAAGATGTCTGGGCGGAGGTTGAATATCTCAGCGGGTTTGCCAACATCATCATCCTCTGATCCACCTGTCCTATGAAGGAAGATGCGATTTTCCGCTATCACCGCACCATTAAACGTCAGTTGTTCTGGACATGTGTCTACCTTCTTCTGAGTTGCGTTTGAGAAGCTTGCACCCTCACTAAAATTTCCATCAGCATCATTTAGAGCACACGTAGCAATGTTACCACCGGGGTTAAAGTCGTCAATCTTCTTCTTTGCAACCAGCCAAGCATCAATTTGCTTCACATTGTTATTAATGATGATATTCTTAGCAACAATAATCACCCGTGGTAACTTGTTGACGGAACTGAAGGACCCAGAGTATTTTATGTCATCTGTAATCCTAACTGTTGCGTTCGGATAGTACAGGATCTGTTTTCGTTTGCTCGCTAGATCACTATTTGAAATATTTATTCCATCTATATCGATGACTCCGGTATCCGTACTCGTCGGTGTTGGCAAACCAAGCGCATCCACATTGTATGGTGGAATTGTGCCAAACTTACCATACTCCCCCGAACAAGGCGTAGCAGGAGGCGCATTCGCAAACGTCAGAGCATGCCAACTTGGGGTCGGCGTTTTAGTAGCACTACCCCCACTCAAGTCAGCACCAGAGCTTGTCTTATTCCCCGCAATACAGCCACTTGCGAGAATGCCGTACTCACCCCAGCTACCATATGTCTTACTATCTTTAGTCTGCAGACTTGTAGTTATAGTGCCACTAGGTGCCTTCAGGTCATGTCCACGAATTTGTACTTTCGGTGCCCTGCCAGCAAGTGAGCACATCATCTGGCTATATGCCCATTTTTCAGACTTATCCCACCTTGGATACTCTATGGAGGTAATGTAACATACGTAGCTTCCGAGATCGTAAGGACCAACCGAGTCATTTACAGTTTTGTTAAGATCATCTGGATATGTACCTTCGTAGAGATCTGGCTTACACTCAGTATATGCCCCCGCTGTGCTGGCAATAAACGCACACTGCGAGAGATTAGAGTATGCAGTTCCAGCGCGCGTCAACCCAGACGGCTTACTACTGAATACCGCTCGAGAAATCCGCCACTTATGGTCCCCTGCTTGCGCAGTTGGCCTTTTATTTTCTATACTCCCCCGAGGGGTCAAAACATCTCCGGATGCTGCAAAAGTCACATCTACATCATTGATGTGAGGATCAAGATATTGACGACAGTCTATTAGTCCTTTTATAGAGTCTGAGGGCAGAAGCACGCTAAATACATTCGTAGCAGGTGGTGCCTTTTGATTCGGATTTACAACTACCAGCATATACTGATAACCACGTTTCATGGTCACAGCAAAAACACTATTCTTATCACTTCCCGTTCCTTTCGCAAGGATAAATCCTGCAGCATTGCCACTATCTACGTAGTCTGCGCTTGCGTTGCCGAAAGTATCATACCTATTTTTAGGCAGCTCGTTTACGACTTTGGTTCCAGGGTCTCGCTCGTAGACTCTTGCGTATACGTTGCCGAAACCAGCGTCGACATCATATAGATAGATCCTTCCTTTGACCGTAGGGCTGCGATCGCTGCAATTCATCCCAAAAGGCAGTGCAAATTTCTGGCCATAATCAGAAAAGGTATTTTCTCTACCGCCATTGCCTTGCAAACCAAAGTATCTCGATAATTGCGCATCAGGAATAGTAGGGTCTTTACGATACCCCATCATTGGTGTCAATGCATTACCGTTGACACCAGTTGCCCGCGCTTTCACATTAAATGTAATGCGTTGCATGACACTTACAGGTAGTCCATTTTCCTCTTGTGAATCAAGATCCACATCGATATCAACAAAATACAAGCCTGTATCGGGATCTCTTGATATATTAGTCGTGCTAAACGTCCTGCCGTCGAGCGCATTGCCTACAGCATAGGCTTTACCGAAACTACCACCATCAGCAGGCACCGTACCTTGACTTAGGTTCTTGTCAAATGAAAAATTTTCATTACCATTATTTGCACATCGATTATTGTTGCGATCACTACAGCCTTCCTCATAGCGCTTTCTGTCGTATTTATTACTAAAGTTCTGACATACAGGCGAATTGTTTCGTTTGCGTGTGTCATACTGCGTGTCTTTATACACCAGCGTGTACGGGCGGGTATTACTACCCTGACCTACATTCTGCCAATTATACCTATCCTTAGCCACTTCGATATCTCTACCAATAGTTGGTTGGTTGTATTTTACACCGCCCCCAAGTCTTACGATGACATTACCATCATATGGATTATCGGCACTCAGTTCACATGCTACAACATTTATGGTTATGGAAACATTTTGCGGTCGTGATATAAAATACGCTCGCAAGCGTGTGCCTTTATTGTGCCCAATACTACGGTTACGGAGTATATGAGTGGTCTTGCCTTCTTCTGTTCCACTACCTTTATAGAGCCATGTTAGATTTGGATCTGGCGAATTAGAATTAAAGCCCCATTTACTCACTTGTGAATTCTGCGAAGTAACTCTCGGGAAGCTGAAGTTCCCTTCCGCATTTGCCGTCTTTCCCTGTAGAGTAAGGCCTATCGCTACGAATAATACAGCGATAGCTGCAATACGCGTGAGACGCCATGCCTTTCTAGTCATAACTTGGATTATATCAAACCTTGAGCAGTATTGTCAGCCAGAAACAGAACGTGGGTGTCCCTGAACCAGTCTTCCGGCTCAGGGACACCCACAGTGTTCCTCGATCAGCTCCTCTCTTGTAGTCACCGGCGCAGTCGCACCGTCCCCGTGTCGGTACGGACGGTGCCACCACTCCAGGCCGCGATGACCTGTACCCGTAGGCGATGGCCACGAGGACCATTCACCTTCTTGGCCCAGCCGCTGCTGCGTGTCACCCAGATCTTGGGTGCCGACGTCCAGGGGCAGGCACGGTTGACCTTGGCCTTGTAGACCAGTCGACCGTTGGGCTTCACCCAGGCGCACCGCTTCCTGGTGGTCTTGCTGACATCGAGCACCGCGAGGCGCATCCACCGCAGCTGGTTCGCTGCGGTGGTCTTGCCGCGAACAACGACCGACCGCTTGGTCTTGGCGGTGAACTGAGTGATGTCGACCTTCTTGGTGACGGTCGGAGTCGTTCCGCCGCCATTGGGATCGCCCGGAGGCATCGGGACGCCGTCACACGAAGGCACGATCAGCGGGTTCGGCAGAAGCCGTGCTGGCGTCTCGTCGGTACTCAGCTCCATGGTGTAGGTACCAGGCGTGAGATAGAACTCGTTGGCGCCATCGCCTCTGGTGTCGCCTCCAGTTACAGAAATCGACTGGCCGTCCTCCACCGGCCCGAAGGCCGGATTGACCTGAGCGCCAACCCACTTGTCCCAGCGCTCCACCTGGATAACGGGGTTGTGGTGCGGGCGAGTCAGTGATCCGCCCACCTCGTTGGTGTAGGTGAATTCGACCCGTGTTCCGCTGTTGACGGTGTTGCAAGCCACGATCCTGGTTCGAACCGTGTCGAGCGCCTCCGTGCAGGAGGAACTCGGCTCGGTGCCGAAGGTGATCGTCTGAGGCACGTCGGGATCGCTGAAGTTCTTGGCGATGACCTTAATGCTCGAGACGCCACCAGAAGGCAGCCACTCCCCCTGGGTGAGATAGTTCCCACTCTGATCGGTGTAGACCAGGTTGTCGTACTCCCAGAGGAAGTACTTGTCCTCACTGGTCCCACAGAGGTCGCGCTTGTCCGGCGGGGGCGGCGGCCACGACGTCGTGGCCGCCTGAACCAGAGAAGCTTCGGCATGAGCAGGCGGTGGACCGAGGGTTGACACCCCCAATCCTGCCAAGACGGTCATAGGGGCAATCAGCGCCCACGACCTAGTTACGCGAGACATTTCTGTCTCCTCTCTCCCCGAACCAGTTCGGGGTGTTGGGGTGGGTGATGATTGCGAAGAGCTATACTGTCGAAGAACGAGGCCTGCTACCTGACAGAACCTACGAGTGCTCTTGTGAAGCACGAGTTTCTCTTGACAGCACAGCCGTTAGCAACCACCAACCAATCGGTAATTGCGCCATTATTTTACTATTTTTTCTCTGTTTTGTACAGCATAAGGATTTTGAGTCAAGGGGTTTATTCACAACAATACCTGTGGATATATCTTGTCGTAAAAACAACCTGTCAAGGCTCTATTTCGTTAAACATAGGAAAAGATCACCTCGGTAAAAGCAGTCTCATTTTGTCGCTCATCTCACCTCTGTTATGATAATTCCCTATGAGTCTATCTATCGGAATATAAAAGTTCCAACCCTACTACCTTTCGAACTAAAACTACATATGCCAAGTACCGACCATGGCGGTCGTGGCTACTCCGATAGTTACATTGCGGGAATTAAAAAGAGCAACTGAAAATAGAACTGTAAGTAATCTAGCTTCAAATAAAAAATAAGCTATCTATTCAACTCTTGACCTTGAAGAGCATTTGGCAACTCTAAATTACCTAACTTGGCTAATGTTCCAACAGCCAAGCCAAGCTTCTTCGTACTCACACCATCTGGGTAGTGCCCAGCCCACCCATAATGAGCCACTAGCTCTACAGTAGCCTTCGCATCCTCATCGTCGAGGGCGTCTTCAAGTACACCAGTTTGTATCGATTCTTCGAAGTCACTCCAGTCATCATGGCCATTCACCACAATTCGGGATATTGCCAAAATGATGATATCGGGTCGCTTAATTGTTTCTCTCTCATACACAAAAGCCCAAAGAATACATGCGGCAGTATAGCGACTTTCGACATCACCGGTCTCGTTTGCATATTCAACATACTTACGGATCTCACTCCGACTGAAGCGGCCGCCAAGTTCTGTCTTCATTTCGTCATCTGTGCTACCGATAAAGTCGCGGTACTCTTCGACGGCATTACTAAGAGCTTCTTCCTCGGTAAGTTCATCACCTGCACCTAACTCGATGGCTCGCCGCTCCCACATCGAATCCATTTCGGGGGGTGCACTGGGATATAATTCGGACATATCGTGATCTACTCGTGCTTTCAAATATATTTCGATTGCATTAAGACATATTATTGCACGGGTTTATTCCGAAGTGTGGGTTTCGTTTTTCTCACCCACAGAAAGCGGCTGCTCAACATTAATCGCCACACCAGCAAGACGAGCTTCTAGGGCTGCGAGGTCGTGCAGTTCCTCAGCGTTCTCTTTGGCAAACTCTGCAGCCTTTAGGTCAGCTTCGCGACGCATTCCCCATTCTATTACAGAAAGTCTGTCTATTTGCCGCCTCTCTGTAGGCGTAATACGGGCACGCAGCCCTACAGGTCCGCCTTCTCGTATTTCTTCTTTTGCACGTTGTTCAGCCATTAATTTGTTGAAGGTGCTTAAGCGATGATTTGCATAGTGCTCTTCGGCTTCAGAACCAACTTGTTGTAATATTTTTTCATTCATGACAGATTCCTTAGTAAAATTAATCTTATGATTCACTTTATCATACTTATGCTAATTTGTCAATAATATAGTAGCCAGGTAAACAATTTCCCGATAACGACTCTCCTAAAATAGAGAGGAGATGGTAGATTTTTTAATAGGTTGTCAGAAAACTAAACCTAGTCTTTATTATAAAAACCTTCACCTCTGCTATAGTGGATTGGGTATGAGTTTATCCATCGGCATCGTCGGTCTACCAAACGTCGGAAAATCGACGCTTTTTAATGCACTCACCGATTCAGAGATCCTCGCCGCCAACTACCCTTTTGCTACTATAGAGCCAAATACTGGTATCGTACCTGTACCAGACTCGCGACTTGATGTGCTACAAAAAATATATAGCGCAGAAAAGATCTTGCCTGCCACCGTCACTTTTGTCGATATTGCTGGTCTGGTAGCTGGCGCAAGCAAGGGCGAAGGCCTAGGGAATAAATTCCTTGCTAACATCCGGCAGTGTGACGCTATTGTCCACATTGTCCGCGCTTTTGAGAATAGTGATATTTTGCGCCACGATGAATCTGCCGTAGACCCAAAAAGCGATATTGAGATCATCAATACCGAACTAATCCTCGCAGACATAGAGACAATAGAAAAGCGCTTACCTGCCGTCAGTAAAGAAGCAAAAGCAAAGCCCGCAGCTCGCGAGCAACTTGGATACTTAGAAAGTCTACTTCGCCATCTTGAAGCCGGTACTCCACTATCAAGCCTACCTTCGCTTGATGAAGATGCAGTCCGTGATCTTCACCTTCTTACGGCTAAACCCGTTATTTACGCATTTAACGTTGACGAGGAGACGTTAGCTGATACGTCAAAGCAGGCAGAGCTTGCAAATCTCGTAGCTCCATCTCGAAGTTTATTTGTTTGCGCCAAACTCGAGGAAGAGCTAAAAGGACTTGCCCCCGATGAAGCTGCCGAACTTTTAGAAAGCTACGGCGTAAAGGAATCCGGGCTAGTACAGATGATCCATGTAGCCTACGACACACTGAAGCTACAAAGCTATCTCACTGCCGGCGAAAAGGAAGTCCGTGCTTGGACAATCCACCAAGGTGACACAGCCCCACAAGCGGCTGGCGTCATCCATACAGACTTTGAGAAAGGCTTTATTGCCGCCCAAATCGTTAATTACGACGACCTCATCACTGCAGGTTCAGAAGCAGCAGCAAAATCTGCAGGCAAGATGCGTACCGAGGGAAAAGATTACGTTATGCAGCCTGGTGACGTTGTAGAATTTCGCTTCAATGTGACTAAATAGTCTGAATTCATTTGTTGTTCGTAGCGTAACAATTGTTTTCTAATTGTAACCTTACAAAAAACAAAAAGTTGATGCCGGGCGGGCGAAGGGCTCTCCGCCCGCCCGGCTTGTTCAACTCGGTTCTATGCTTTCCAGCGTGGCCCACGCAACGAAGTTATCCGTCTGAGCGGCTCCGTCAGCACGTAGCTTACACGTGACCAGCACCAGCCGATTCGGCACATCACGATACACGTCATCGACGTTCGTGATTTCCGACTTCAGATACGACTGACGCTTGAACACTCGATATGTGAATACCCCCTTGGAGGTAGCCACACGCACGAGTGCGCCTTGCTGAATCTCTTGTAGGCGATTAAACACCGACGAGCACCCTTCGCTATGACAGGTGTGCCCGATGATGAATGTCGTCCCACTCGAGGGGTTGGACGGCGCAGATCGCTCATCCCACCAGTAAGCTCGCGAGAGGTCATCCCACGTACTCTCTGGTGGGGCAAGCGTTGCTTGTCCCGTACTTGTTTGGGTGACCGAAACCGTCCCGACCTCAGCGTGAACGCTGATAGTCGGGATATCCAGACGAGTCGGCAACGCTGGAAGCACCGCCAACTCGTCTTTCTGTGGTTTCGGAGTAGATGACGTCGATGGCATCGGCGTCAACATGGATGTCGGCATGGATGAATCCGGCCGCACAGCCGCATCCGGCCCCGAAGGAGTCGGACGATCGGCACTGTTTCGCAGGTGCAAGCAGGCAGCCAGCACCAGCACGAAACCAATGCCGGCCGCCATGCGCCGGAACCAGCTAGCCGCGACCATCCCGACGACGAAGCGTCACCAGGGAGCCGCCACCAGCCATGATGAGCAGCAAGCCACCCATCATACCAGCCAGAGCCCAGAGAGCAGACGAACCACTCCCCGAGCCCATGATCGACTCGTCGGTCGGCATACCAGCACCCGTCCCGAAGGTCGGGTTGTCCGGCGCACCACTCGGCGTCGGCGTGGGAGTTGGCGTGCCCCCACAGTTCGCCGGCACCTTGAAGGTCAGCCAGCCCGAGTAGAGACGCTTGCCACTGTCATCCAGCGGCGAGTACACCACCCGGTAGGTCATCTTCTGACCGTGCTTCACCTTGTCCAGGGTCAGCTTGTGCGCTCCAGCAGCCACCTCGGTGAGCTGCCAGTCGACCGCGTCGCCTCCCTTCGGCTGGATGCCGAGAGAGCCAGTGTCGCTGATCGTAGCCCGCACCTCTGGCGTCTGCACAGAACAAGACGCCTCATTGAGCGCGGTCACGGTCATGGTCGGGGCGGACGGCGGCACGTAGCCACAGTCTGCCTCATTTGCGACACCGTCGCCGTTCAGGTCCCCGGGGTTGGTGCCGTCGGGGCACTGGTTCACCGGAGGTACGACCTCGCAGCCAGCAGGGGCCTCCGGCTTGGCGCCGAAGGTATGCGACCACAGCAGCTGACCGATGAGCTGGTACAGCTCGTTGTTGTCCACGCTGGTAGCGTTGACGACCACGGGCTGCCCGAATTCCGCCGTGTGCTCACCACGAGTGGTGTCGTACACGACATGCTCGTTACCAGCGACGACGTAGGTGGGGTTGGTGTACACCACCTGGTTGTTAACGCAGACGACGGAGCCTTCGTTGAAGGTCACGCTGCCCTCCACCGGCGTTGCCGCCGGCGGACAGACCTTGGACTCGCCGTCCTTCACCCACGGCACATCCGGGTAGTCACCCCGGTCGGGCTCATTGGCCGAACGCACCGGTCCTTGGACGATCGGGTCGTCCTGAACGCTACGCTCGTCAACCTTGACCCACGGATCACCGAGCTCGTCGGTGGTCCAGTCGGAATACTCCCAGGTGGAACCGGTTTCGACCACACGGGTCTCGCCAGTATTACGCACCTGCCATTCACGGTACCACTGGGTACCGTCCTGGTAGGTGCCACTGGCGTGGAACGCCGGCTGCCCGAGAGCCTCGACGTTGTTGTCCTGCCACGACGTGTGCGTGTCAGGACTCCACCGCTCCCACGGACCAAAGTCCGACCAGTCACTCCAGTGACCGGCGACTCCTGGAGTGCCGTGTTCGCGGTGGAACCAGTTGGAGTTCCCGGGCGAGCCCGTCTTGAACGTCCCGTAGGTGTTCTGCTGAGGGCCGCCGTTGTTGTGCGGCCCCTGCCAGGTACCTCTGGGATCCGTCGGGAACGCCGGCTCATAGTCCTGCGGTCCCTGGGTGTTGTTCGGAGACCAGTTCCACCACTGATCCGGCGTAGCCGGCTCGCCCTCGACCCAGGTGCGGGTCTTGATGCGGGTGTACTTCACGAAGTACCACTGGGTCTTCTCGTCGATGACCTCCTTCTTGTACTTGTACTCCGTGTGCTCCTGGGGAATGGATCGGTTCCAATTCCAGGTGCAGTCCTCAGACGTCAGCGAGTTCTCGCCAACGCCATCGTTGCCGCCTGCGTAGGCAGCACCAGAAATGCCCATCGCGACGAGTCCGATGATGATTGCCACCACTGAACTCACGATGCGCATGGCACACGGCAGACGCCGGTGCCTTCCATGCTTAAGCGACATTGTCGCCCTCCCCTTGTCGTAGAAAGCTAAAACCGAATTGTTAACTGCTGACGGTCGTCAACAGCAGACGATTCGATTCCAGCCGGACATACCTCAGCACACCGACACTAAAAAGCAGCGTCAGCTCTCACAATTATACCATAGAGTCCATAAAAGTAAATACTTACGCAATCTTTTTTAAGAGGTAAAAGCGCTCCCTATTGCCCTTCGCACCCGCAACTTCACTGTCTGCTTTATCGACAATCACAAATAAGCCTTTTGCCCAGAGTTCAAAATCTTTTAAGATCTGACGTCGTATTGAATCATTTTTTATTACACCTTTATTGACCTGTACTCTTCCTGCTTCAAACTGTGGCTTCAACATAGCCACAACTTCGGTATCTTTATCGATGACAGTTTCTATATGCGGAAGGATTTCACGTAGACTGATGAAACTGACGTCCATTACTACGATACCTGGAGTTTCATCCGGTATAAAATCACGGATGTCAGTCTTTTCGTGAAGTTCAATACGTTTATTACCACGCAAACTCGGATGAAGCTGCTGAGTGCCAACATCTACAGCGAACACTTTTTTTGCTCCATGCTGGAGTGCGTAATCAGTGAACCCACCTGTCGATGAACCAACATCAAGGATAACCTTGTCTTTGAAATCGATTCCTAAAGTATCAGCAACGCTTGCAAGCTTTAAACCCGCTCGAGATACGTATCGCTGGTTATCGCTAAGCTGTATAGTGGCATTTTCATTTACAAACAAGCCCGCTTTATTAACTAGCCGGCCGTCAACTTTCACCTTGCCTAAACGGATTAAATTCTCTGCTTGCGAGCGAGTGCTTGCAAGTCTTTTGGTGACCAAAGCCTGATCAAGTCGTTGTTTCACTCTAGAAGCTACTTCTTTCGTTCTCGATATTCACCCGTAGATGTATCGACAGAAATAACATCACCAACTTTTATAAAAGCTGGTACTTTGACATTTAGACCAGTCTCGACAGTTGCGTCCTTTAAGACCGCACCAGACGTGTCGCCTTTTACCACATCTTCAGCATAGGTCACTTCTAGATAAAGATTCTTTGGAAGTTCCACATTGATTACTTGGCCTGAGAAGAATTGCAGCTGTAGTGAGTCACCTTCCTTTAAGTAGTTAACAGCCGTATCAATAACGTCACTAGAGAGTTCATACTGCTCAAAGCTCTCTGGATCCATAAAGAAAAAGGTCGATCCATCATTGTATAGATACTGAACAGTTTTATTGTTCACTTCAGCTGGCTCTATCTTGTCTTGACCCTTAAAAGTCTTCGGGACAACACTACCATCAAGTAGATTTTTCAGGCGCACATTGACGATCGAGCCACCGCGTCCCATCACTTTTTGATTGTAATCAATTACCCGAAACGGCTTTCCGTCCATTTGGATAACCGTTCCTTTTTTTAGATCAGTTGGTTGATACATGTGCTATTCTCCTGCTTTACGTCTTTTATATCGCCGGGCTGCAGCTCCAACGCCCGTACCTACAGTTATCAGCGCTATCATGCCAAGCACTGAGGTAGCTAGGAGGTCTGGATGACCTTTTGGAGTTTCTGGGGCTTCTGGAATAGTAACGCGAGGCTCTTTGAGCGGACCAAATACTTGGTCATCAATATCATCAGCAACCTCTCCGTAGTTTCCGTCTCCAGGGTTTACACTTTCTGGTGTAACCATGTCGTCTTCTTATCCCTGAGTAACAAATGGTAGCAATGCAAGATGACGCGCACGCTTGATAGCTACAGCAAGCTGTCGCTGCTGCTTAATACTAAGCCCTGTCTTTGCAACTGGCTCAATCTGACCATATGCGTTGATGTAGCGCTGCAAGGTTTTAACATCCTTGTAGTCAAAATACGTAACAATATCTTTTTTAAATCGTTTTGCCATGGGGTATATTCTCCTTAAAATGGAATCTCTGAGAGATCAATTGGTTTATCATCGATGTCAGCTGGTGCGACATCATTGTTCTTCTTTGGCGAGCTAGCGCTCGGAGCTGGAGCTGATGAACCGCTATTGCTGTCACCGCTAGGACCATCTAGGAAGGTCACATCAGTAGCAACTACTTCTATACGGGTGCGCTTCTTACCGGTTTCTTTGTCATCCCAACTATCTTGGCGAAGGCGACCTTGCACTAGGCAACGACGACCTTTTGACAAGTATTGGTTTACGAGCTCACCAAGCTTTTCCCACGCCGTAACATCGAAAAAGTCGGCTTGGTCATCTTGACCTCCTCGATCAACTGCCAGACTAAAACTTGCAATTGTCTTTCCCGTTGTAGTTGTACGCATTTCTGGATCGCGCGTTAAGCGCCCCATCAAAATTACTTGGTTGATGCTCTTTGCCATACCCTATTCCTCCTCGTCGTTGTCCGACTTTTTCTTTGAAGCTTCTCGCTTCGCAAGCTCTTTCTCATCTACCTTTACGAGCAAATAACGCAGCGCGTAGTCTGAGATATTGAGCGTATTTGAGATCTTTAGCGGTGCTTCACTCGGAAGCTCAACATCCATATATAGATAGACTGCGAATTCTTCTCTTTTGATAGTGTAGGCAAGTTTCTTTTTGCCCCAGTTGTCTTCTTTGACAACCTTACCGCCGTTGTCAGTCACGAGTGACTTTACTTTGGCGATTGTTTTGTCGATCTCGCTCTCGAGATCAGGGTGTACGAGAACTGTCAGTTCGTACTGCTGCATAGTTTTCCTCCTCTGGAATCCTTATGGATGCTGACACCCAAGTGTCAGCTGAGTTATTAACAGAGTAATTATATCATATCTAGCGCTAGCCGGCTAGATCATCTAGGTTTGAAATGAGAACTTCTCTTGGCCGAGCACCATCAGCCGGACCAATCACGCCTTGCTCTTCCATCTCTTCGATAATCCGTGCAGCTCTAGCATAGCCAATACGGAGACGTCGCTGCAACAGGCTCGTAGAAGCTTTACGGCTCTCAACAACAACTCTTAGCGCGTCTTTGTACATATCGTCGCCGTCGCCATCAAAATCCATCACTACGCCACCCTTCCCGTTCAGCTGAACAGGCTGCGAAACAATTTCCTCGTTGTACTGCGGTGCAGACTGCATACGAAGATGATCAGTAATCTTTAGAACCTCTTCATCCATCACCCATGCGCCCTGAATACGTTTTGGCTTGCCCATCTCGGCTGTTTTCATGAGCATATCACCTTGGCCAAGGAGTTTTTCAGCTCCTACCACATCAAGAATCGTGCGACTATCTACTTGGCTAGCAACCGTAAAGGCAATACGCGCTGGCACATTAGCCTTGATCAGGCCGGTAATAACATCGACTGACGGTCGCTGTGTTGCAAGCACCAAGTGGATACCAACAGCACGCGCCTTTTGTGCCAATCGCACGATCAGCGCTTCAACATCACGCGCCGCAACCATCATAAGATCCGCCAGCTCGTCGATTACGATTACGATATACGGCATAGCGCCGTCTTCAACTTGCTGCGTATGCCCTTCTTCGTCAGCAACAGCGATTTTAGTAGCACCTGACTGAACTTTTTTGTTGTAGCTTGCGATGTCGCGTACTTTTTCTTCAGCAAGAAGCTTATAGCGGCGCTCCATTTCATTAACTGCCCACTTTAATGCCGAAATTGTCTTTTCTGGCTCAGTGATAACCGGCGTAAGAAGATGCGGAATATCCTCGTACGGCGCCATCTCTACTTGCTTCGGATCCACAAGAATGAGCTTCATGTCACTTGGGCTATTGCGATACAAAAGACTCGTCAGCAATGTGTTAATCATCACTGACTTACCAGAACCAGTCTGACCAGCGATCAAGAGATGCGGCATTTTATTGAGCTTCCCTACAACCCCTTCACCTGAAATATCTCGCCCAATCGCAAAGCTCAGCGGCTCTCGAGAAGAACTCCATTCCTTTGATTCTAGGACACCGCGTAGACGCACATCAGCCGCCTTACGGTTTGGTACTTCTATACCAACAGCTCGCTGTCCAGGAATTGGTGCTTCAATACGTAGGCTCTGAGCTGCGAGGTTTAAGGCTATATTGGTCTCTAGTGCAGTAATACGCGTCAATTTCACACCACTTGGCGGTTTGAGCGTATACTGAGTAACCTTTGGCCCGATATTTGCCCCCTCCATCTCGACATCGATTGAAAACTCGCCCAGTGTATCTTTGATTACTTGAGCATTATGCTGCACGTCACCAGCATCAGCTGGACTCTGCTTCTTTTCTAGGAGTTCCAGACTCGGAGATTTCCAATTTGGATCACTGACTGTCACCAGCGCTGCCTGATCTTCTGCAGCTTTATCAGTAGACACACTACTCTTAAGGCTTGAGAGTCGGGCTTTCTTGCTTTCACTTGGATCAAGAGTCGGAACACCGGCATTGAGTTTTAGCTCACCAATCGATGACGACTTCGGCGTGTCGGCATTCGCAGCCTCTCGCATAACCTTTACGTTGTTTGCCTGCTCTTTCTCTATCTGTGGGCTTAGGTTGCGAATCTTTGTAATAATCGCCATTGGCGACAGACGAAGCACAAAGAGAAGTGTAATTACGATGAGTAACACATATATAAATGCCGCCACACCTCCGTCAACAAGTGCCAACATGCCACTATTTATCGTGTCACCAAGGAAGCCGCCACGGCCTACATCTGCACTATCTTTCATCAGTCCTACAAGGCCGGCTATCCATACGATAAATAAGACACTGGCGAATTTCATTATCCACGGCAAACGATTATTTTCCGCTCGGAATGTCTCAATAGCAATATATACAAATAAAATTGGCAAAACATATACAGTGATGCCAATAGAGCTGATAAATGAATTTTGTAACCACTCAAGCACCGGCCCACCCACACCAAACCATGCCACGACGAGCAGAAGTGAAAGTGCAACTAGAGTAACAGCACCAACTTGCGTCCAGAAGCCTTCCGGCAGTGTGTGCTGCGGTGTATCTAGTTTCTTTGCGCTCTTGCGCTTTCGGGTTGTTTTTCTTTTAGCCATAACTGTGATTATTATACGCTCGACCTCTACTACTGTCGAGGTTGCTATTACAAGTTTATTGTAGCATAAATTGCAACAAAACGCAATACTTCTTACGCTTTGGGACGTGCCCGTCTACGATATCGGAACATAAAGTACGTGCACATAAATCCGACTGAGATGATAGGAATGGCTACCACTAATGACACAGCAAATCCAGAATCTGAACCAATACCTGTGTCAGGAGCTTTTACGCTTACACCGCCAGGTGTCGCCCCTCCGCCCGCTGAAGTAAGAGAAATTGCTGGGCCTATTGGATCGATAATCACACCATTAGCAAGCCCATCCTCATCGAGCGCCCCACCATCTTCCAGTACGTACGTCATCGTCGTAATAGGTGTTCCGCCACGGTTGAATGTACTAAAATTGACACCCGGAACCGTACTGTAAGTATTAGTAATGCGATCAAACTTACGAGCAACCCAGTCAGACGTGTCGTAGAGCTTGTCATAATAAATAGTAATCGTTGTCGTACCGCTAACATTTGTACACGCCACAGTAAACTGAGTCATGCCAACAGGATAGAGATAGCGCGGATCATCAGCAACTGTAGGTACGAATTGACCGGCTGATGAAATTTCGGAACAATTATCAGCTGGGCTATCTGTCTGAATTGTAAGATATGCACCACCTCCAAGCGTAGTGTTTGGTACAGAAACTACATCGTCTTGTGTGCTATCTAGCACGCCGTCATCATTTCCATCTCCTCCATTAGGAGCTGCATCTTCGGGATTACCCGAACAGAGGTATACGTCACCAGTAACAGTCCACCCAAAAGTATCAATAATTGCTTGGCGAGCGGCCTGCCCCGAACAATACTCAAGGCCGTCCGCTCCAAGAGAAAGACTAGGTTGCAGAGCCTGCAAAGACCATGCCTGCAAAGTAGCGTCGTAATTCTGACCTGAAAGACCACTACTAGCCAGAATACCGTCTAAATACTGAACCGATGACATATCGAAAGCCGCCAAACTTTGATTAAAATTACTTGCACCTGAGAACATGTAACTCATGTCTGTAGCACTGGTGGTATTCCAATTATCGAGTGGTTGGTTGAAAGCCAGAGAACTTTCAAATAGTGATCCCATAGAAGTAACATTACTTGTGTCCCAGGTATTAATATCCTGGTTGAAGTTGGTGGCATAAAACATGGCACTCATGTTGGTGACACTGCTCGTGTCCCAGTTACTCAGAGGCTGGTTGAAAGCAGTATTATCACCAAACATATAGCCCATATCGGTCACGCTACCAGTATTCCAGCTATTAAGGGGCTGATTGAAAGCAGCGGCGCCTGAGAACATTGCATACATATCGGTCACATTACTGGTATCCCAGTTATTGATGTTTTGACTGAAGGAAGAAGCCTGGTTAAATAACAGGCCCATATCAGTCACACTGCTTGTGTCCCAGTTGTTTAAGGGTTGATTGAAGGCTGTAGCACCCGAGAACATCGTATCCATACTGGTTACATTACTTGTATCCCAGTTGTTCAGTGGCTGGTTGAAGGTGGTATTGTTAGCGAACATCCCCCACATAGTCGTCACACTGCTTGTGTCCCAAGTGCTTAGTGGCCGATTAAAGATAGCACCACTAGCGAACATGAAGCTCATATCGGTCACGTTGCTCGTATTCCAGCTACTGAGGGATTGATCAAATGCGGTAGCACCTGAGAACATACCCGACAGACTCCAAACACTACTGACATCCCAGGCATCAAGTGGCTGGTTGAAGGCAGTAGCACCTGAGAACATTATCCACATAGATGTCACATTCCCGGTATCCCAACTGCTGATATCTTGATTAAAGGAAGTAGCGCCGGTAAACATTGAGCTCATTGTTGTTACATTACTTGTATTCCAGTTGTTCAGTGGCTGGTTGAAAGCAGTAGCCTGCGAGAATACGACCGACATATCGGTCACACTACTTGTGTCCCAGCCGTTCAGTGGCTGGTTGAAAGCATCGGTGTCACGAAGCATCCCATATATCGTTGTTACGTTACTCATGTCCCAACTATTCAGTGGCTGGTTGAAGGCACGTGCACGGTAAAATACGGCTGTCATATTTCTTACGTTGCTTGTATTCCAGTTGTCGATGTTGCTATTGAAGTTAGTAGCATCCGAAAACATTTCTTGCATAGTTGTAACATTGCTAAGATTTGGCACATCAGTTGCTGATATCACCCCTAAGCCAGACGCACCGGCAAACGCACGAAGCATACTCCGCCACTGCCCCGTGCCCCACTGGTTGATATCGATTAATTTGGCAGCATCTAAATCACGATTCAGATAAATCTGAGGGAACGTACCCCTGATCCGAATTGTATAAGTACCTGAAGCACCAAAATCATGGGTCACATTACCGGTGATAGCAAGCTGGTCGAATATACCGTCATTATTCCAGTCGACATCATAATTGTAGCCACCGCCAGTCGTTGGAATCGTGATCGAACTACTATTAGAAGTCCCCTGATTATCAGTTTTCCATGTTGTCACAAAATCAGTGGAGTTGATCGCATCAGCATACACAGGACGAGACGAGAAGTTAATGACGCCAAAAAGCTGTAGCGTCAAAACCGTAACACCGATAAGAGAAGAACTACCTACCGCATATAAGAATGGACGCTTTGGTAGACTTAACCCCACCTTACCGCGAAGGCGAATAAAACGACCAGAAGAACCGCTATACTGCTTATGCACATCAGTAGTATAGCAGAAGATGACTGTCTAGTATCCGCGATTTTCAATCTTCGCGCGCGGTTCTGCTACTTCAGTATCCGGCACTTGCTTTGGTTGGAATTTCTTTGCTGGTGGTCGTTGGAATGGCTTTTGCTGATTCGGTTTCATCTGACCATTTTGCTGTTGAGGCTTCTGCCCTCCGCCACCAATTTCATTGATCACAGGTATAACGATTGGTGTACGACGAGTCTGGTCGTAAAGTACATGCGTAATCTCGTCCTTGATTTCTTTTTTCAGCTGATCCATATCAAACTTTTTACCACCAAAGCTCCGAGTAACTTTTTGCTTCAGATATTGGCGAATAAGGCCCATAAGTTCTTCGGAATCGCGGAGATATATAAAGCCTCTTGAGATAATATCTGGACTCGTCAACAGACGACCAGTGCCGCGCTGCACTGTAAGGACAACCACAAACATACCTTCGTTTGCCATATGTATACGATCTTTCAAGACAACTTCTGAGACAACCGCTCCAGAATCGTCATACATAATACCACCGACTGGGATACGTCCAGCTTTTTTAGCTCCATCAGTTGTGATTTCGATCACATCACCACTGTCACAAACAAAGATATTTGATCGTTTAATGCCGCACTCCTTCTCTGCTAAACGCGCATTGTGCACCAGCATGTGGAATTCACCGTGAATCGGCATATAGTAAGTCGGATTCAGTGCATTGATCAGCTTTACGTGATCGTCATAATAGCCGTGTCCAGAAAGGTGGAGCGGACCAATACCAGTAAGGTGTGTCTTGCCGTTTTGGATAACTTCAGATCCTTCGCGCATCAGACCATCAACAGTTCGCACGACGTATTTTTCATTACCCGGAATCGGGTTTGAGCTAAAGACAACGACGTCAGTACTCTTAATCTTTATATGCTTGTGAGCACCTGACGCCATGCGGTTTAGAACAGCATTGAACTCACCCTGTGAACCAGTACAAATAATTGTTACTTTTCCATCAGGTTGCTTGATAATGTCTTCCATCTTCATAACAACATCTTTTGGCACCTTGATAGTACCAGCGCGCAACGCAACTTCCATGTTTTGGATCATTGAGTAGCCAGCGAAAGCGACTTTTCGATCGTGCTTTTTCGCTTCGTCAAGAATTACCTGCATACGATGTAACTGTGAGCTAAAGCAACTCAAAATCAGACGTGAGTTTTGGAATTTCTCCATCACCTCACCCATTGAACGTTGAATATCAAACTCTCCGTGAGTGTGCGTACCATCCGACTCGCAGTTTGTGCTTTCGTTCATCAGCATCAAGATTCCCTCTTTTGAGGCAATCTCTGTCAATCGTTCAAGATCGAACTTCTTGCCATCAACAGGGTTGTCTTCAAATCGCCAGTCACCAGTATCGACAAGTACACCAAGTGGCGTACGAATAACGATTGCGGTTGCGTCTGGAATCGAGTGATTTACGCGAACAAATTCGATACTGAAACTGTCACCTAGCTGTGCACGCTCATGCAACTCAGGATTCATCTCATAATATTCTGGCTCGTAGCCACTTTGGCTTTCTTCCATAGTGCGCTTGAGCATACCAAGCGTGAACTTTGAAGCATAGACTGGTGCTGGTAGCTTATGAATAATGTGGCGAAATGCGCCAATGTGGTCAAGGTGACCATGAGTAAACGCCCAACCGCGGATTTTGTGCTTGTTTTCCTCAAGGTACGTAGTGTCTGGAGTAATGTAATTGATACCTGGATAGTCACCACCCGGGAACAGGAAACCACAATCAATTACGATGATATCCTCATCGTATTCGATCGCCATCATGTTTTTGCCAATTCCCATCTCACCTAAACCGCCAATTGGCATAATCTTTAGCTTTGGCCCATTTGTACGAGGCTGCTTCTTCTGATCTGCCAGACTAAACTGCCGTCCATCGTAGCCGTTATAGATAGATTTGTTCACTGGTACATTGATGATATGCTGCGATGCGCGCAGATTAACATCTTCCGACGTGCGTCGTTGTGCACGAAATACTTCACCACGGCGAGTATTCGTATTGTTCAAGACTGTGTTGTCTGATTTTTTCTTCTGCTGCTGAGGCCGCTTCGACATATCGTCACCTTGCGGCTTAGCGAGTCTTCGTTGACCCATATAGTTTTTATTCTCCTTTTTGATTAATGAAAGTAATTTCTTATGAGGCCTGAGGATTCGGAAAGTTCTGAAGATCCTCGTTGATAGTACTTCTTATATTAGCAAATTTTAGTTATTTTTGCAAGTTCGCGAGCTTTGCGGCAGCCAAAAAATCATCAATTAACACTTGTCGCATCGAGCCATTGTAAAGTGCTGCAGCGGGATGATAAAGCGGAATAACCAAGAACTCATTGTCTTGATACGATACTTTCCTGGCTCGTCCATGATCTTTGGAAATTTTCAGCTCAGGGATGAAGCACTCGCCTGCATGGCGACCAAGCGTTATGATGACTTTTGGCTGGATAATTTCAAGTTGGCGCATGAGATATGGCCAAAATTCACGCTTTTCTTCCGGCAGCGGGTCACGGTTATTTGGCGGACGGTATTTTACGATATTCGTAATGTATACGTCGCTTCGCTCCATGCCAGCAGCTGCGAGCATCTCATTTAAGAATTTGCCGCTGGCTCCTACAAATGGCAATCCTTGCTCATCCTCCTGTTTACCTGGTGCTTCACCGATAAAAACGATGTCGGCATCTGGATTGCCATCCCCTATCACAAGCTGCTTTGCCTGCTCAGCAAGATCAGCACATAGACTAGTATCGATTATCTCTTTGGCTATATCTTCGATAAGTGTTTGTTTTATCATCAGATGCGACCTACCGAAATTTATTGCGCTTTCTGACCCAATACTTCGATGAGTTTCTTCAGTTCACCACTGAAGGTTTGACTCTTTCGATACTTCTTCATCTCATCTGTCGGCCAAATAGTCAGATACCTGGCGTTAGTAGTATTAATGTGCTTAGCCGCAGCCGCATCGGTCATACTACCAGTGGCGACCCCATCGAGAGCTTTCTGGCGCTCATTGATCACCGCTTTGAACTCTTTGGCATACTTCACATATGCAGGAATTGGTGACTTTTCAAGCTTTGCAAGGTCAGCCAAGCATGTTTTCCCGTATGTTTCATGAAGTTCGGCAAGCTGTTTAATAGTCTTACCTGCGGCGCCAAGATTGAAAGGCTTAACACAACTTACCGAAGAAGTGAGGTATACAGGATACTCGTTTACATAGTTGGTGATATATTTCCCGTATCGATCTTCGATCGGAAAATATACATCAAATAACTTCTTCACATCAGCATCACGAAGCACTTTACTTTTGCTAAGCTCATCAGCAAGGTTACTTCGATTATCGACGGCTTCGAGAGCTTTCTCACGCTCAGTCTTCACCGAGTCAATCAGGGCTTGCCCAGTTTTACCCGCTTTGGATTGAGCATTTGTAGCAGTTATAAATGCGTTCACTTGCTTCAAGCCTTCATACGATACAATCTTCTCCGCGGTCTTCTTTGCATCAGTAAAATCTTCTTTACTTGGCGGCATCCAAAGCGTAAGCCAGAGCGTCAGAAGAATTACACCAAACAATAAGATAAACCCAGCGATTCCTCCAATGAGTAAAAGTTTCGTCTTTTTAGTCATAAAACTCCTTCGTTATAGGTCTATTATACTACGCAAGAAGTATCTTGATTATTTAGACTACTCAGCGTCCTTAAGACTCAAGCTTAGTCGTCCACGCTCATCGATACCGGTGAGTTTTACTTTCACTTCCTGGCCTTCATGTAGAACATCTGTTACCTTTTCGACACGTTTGTCTGAAAGCTGAGAAATATGTACCATACCATCGATACCAGGCATGATATTTACGAATGCACCAAAGTCTTTAATCGAGACAACTGTACCTGTGTAAGTGCGGCCAACCTCTGGCTCTTCCGTCAGACTCTTAATCCAATCAATTGCCTTTTGAATATGCTCGCCATCTGGACTTGCAACAGTAATGAGGCCATCCTCTTTGATGTCAATTTCTGCACCTGTTTCGGCAGTAATCTTATTAATTGTCTCACCACCCTTGCCGATTACCGCACCAATCTTGTCTGGGTTAATCTTGATCTTCTCAATACGAGGGGCATAAGGGCTAAGGCTTGGCTTTGGTGCAGCAAGCGTTGTCATCATATGCTCGAGAATGTGCTTACGACCAGGACCAGACGCACGAATTGCCTGTGCAAGAATATCGACTGGGAGGCCATGCAGTTTCATGTCCATCTGTACGGCGGTAATGCCCTGCTCAGTACCAGTCACCTTAAAGTCCATGTCGCCAGCGAAGTCTTCCGCATCAGCGATATCAGAAAGGACGTATGGTGTATCACCGTCCATCATTAGACCCATTGCGATACCAGATACTGGGCGCTTCAACGGTACGCCGGCATCCATCAGTGCCAATACAGAGCTACAAGTCGCTGCCATTGAGGTTGAACCATTCTGGCTCATGATTTCAGTGACACTTCGAATCGCATATGGGAATTCTTCCTCGGTTGGAAGCACAGGCAATACTGCGCGTTCTGCGAGGTAGCCATGCCCAATTTCACGACGACCAGGAGATCCAAGACGACGTACTTCACCAACTGTGTAGCCAGGTGCATTGTAGTGGTGCATGTAACGACGTTCGCCGTCAGTCACTTCCATTGTGTCGACGATCTGTGCATAGCTGAGTGGAGCTAGCGTTACGATATTCATACCCTGCGTCACACCGCGAGTAAATATGCTCGAACCGTGTGTGCGTGGCAATACGCCAACTTCGCTGCTCAGTGGACGAATCTCGTCAAGCTTACGACCATCTGGGCGGGTTTGTGAATCAACGATTCCCTTTCGCACGTCTTTATGAAGTGCCATGGTGAATGCTTCGTCGTATTCGTCGCGCTTTTCGGCATAGTCTTCGCCAACTTTCTCGGCCATTTCCTCGTGGAATTTCCAGCGAAGCTCATTGATCATTTCATTGCGCTCTGGGTATGGGTGATGGAGCTTTTCACCGAGTTTTTCGTGTGCCCACTCGTCTACTTCAGACTGAATCTCTTCGTTCGGTAGTACTAATTCGTACTCAATTGCTTCTTTGGCAACTTTTTCTGCAAGCTCACGCTGCAGGGCAATCGCTGGCTGCATGGCTTTATGTGCCCATGCGATAGCTTCGATGACAACTTCCTCACTGACTTCGTTGGCGCCAGCTTCAACCATTACAACTCCACTTTCAATACCAGCGACAACCAAGTCAAGATCGCTCTGTTCGCGTTCTTCAGGGCTAAGGAAAGCTTTGAATTCACCGTTCACACGACCAACACGAAGTCCAGCTACTGGACCATCGAAGGGCGCGCCGCTGATTGATAGTGCTGCACTTGCCGCAGTCATCGCGATCATATCTGGACGGAACGATGGATCCATCGAAAGGACACTAGAAACAACTTGTACTTCAGCCCTGTAGCCTTTCGGGAATAACGGGCGAATGGGGCGGTCAATAATACGACCAATCAGGATTGCCTCGTCACTCGGACGACCTTCACGCTTGATAAAACGGCTGCCGCTAATCTTGCCAGCTGCATACATTTTTTCTTCATAATCAACAGATAACGGGAAATAGTCGAGCTGGATTGGTCGCGAGCCAATCTGAGTCGTACCAAGTACCACCGTCTCACCGTACTTTACAAGCACACTTGCAGTGGTGCGGAATCCCACACGGTTGACCTCAAGCGTTAATGTCTTGCCTAGGAAATCCGTTGAAACAGAGGTAATCTCCTTACCATTAGGGTTTATTGTAGACATATATGTCTCCTTTCATGTGCGGAGAGTAACAGGGGTAAAAATTTGTCCAGGGCAAATTCTTGTCTCTATCACCTTCCGCATTAACTTACCACACTAGTATACCAGCATTTACTCTGCCAAGAAAACGACAGACATCCCTCAATATTCCAAATATCGCTAACTAGCAGCTTTTCCTGCTATTTTCTGTTTTACTCGAGTGGCAAGATCAGCATGTTTCGCAGCCCGCTGTAGAGTCCTTTGACGAACATCATGACTTTCAAGTAGCAGCCTTACACTCATAGCAATGCCTTCAACGTTTGAAGGGAGTGTTTCTGCCTTTTTCCTCATGTCCTCGCGCTCATCGTCATCAAATAATAGCTCAGTATTATCTGCGCTTGCGAGCATACTCTCTTTTGTAGGATACATCGTTTTATATGCTTTGTTTCTTGCATTACCAGCGACCGTCTCAGCAATAAGATCATCAATATCTGTGGCACCATCTTCTATGAGTTTGCCCATGAATCTAGCTGTTCGGCCATTACCGTCATTGAATGGATGTACCCATATTACTAAAGCCTCGGCTGCCATGGCTACACCTTCAATTTTTTGTTCAGCGGAATCTGTAGAGGTACGTATGTATTCTTGTATCTCTTGATAGCCCTTCTGGAATGCCTCGGGTTTATCTTCGTGAGCTGGTGTATGAAGCAGAGGCAAAAAACCTCCTTTTTCATCACGATCACGAATTTCTTTCCACTTCTCTCCGCGCAGTTTTGCATTTACCCAACCTGCCATATTCAGGAAGCCTTCTGGACTTTGAGATGCAAGAAACTCAAGCCGATTATCTGGGTCAGCGAAAAACTCTTTATGCTTGCCTATTACACCTTCCACAAGCTTACGAGCATCGGCAATTCGTACTTCGAGCTCACCATCATCTGATGAACTCTTTGTTTGCCTGTCTATAGTTTGGTTTTCCGACATAGTTTACTTTCAAATACCCTTACTAGTGTCTCGGTATCTTGCCTTGTAGCATTCTGGCATTCATAGGCGCTGACTGTTCAAGAAGCGCTATCACCTGTTTAAGTTGCTGCTGAATATCACCCATGTAGGAATTCTGCCGAACATCAACCTGGGCAATCCGACGTTCAGCTTGCCGTGGCGGTGGCATATCCGAGCTTTCTTTCACTACATGAAGCTTCTCCCCTGAAAACGATGATACCGCGCCCTGAAGCTTTAATGCTTCCTGCTGGTTTTCTTCGAATGTACGCTGGATTCGCTTCAGTTGCGCTGCCACACTTTCTAAATCACGACGAGTTTTTCGCACTGCGTCTTCAAAGCCCATACGCCCTCTTCCATCGCCCGGGAACGCATTAAGCCCACGCATCATTCCCTGTACTTGAAACGCTAGCTCACCTACTTTACCTTTATGTTTTTGCTCTTTCGCACGTAATACATCAAGTGCCTTGTATAGCTCTGCTGCTTCTCTTTCGTTATCTTCAGACTCTTCCTCAGACCCTTCCACATCTGTTTCTTCAGCTTCTTGTTCTTGTTGAATCTGCTCAATCACTGCTTCGACGGCTGGAATATCCTGTGGCTGTACCAATGCACCATCAACAAAAATTTCAGGAGGTGGCATATCCATATGCTTGACTGCTATATCGTGCGTCATGCCATCGCTATCTTCTTCAAGCATGATATCTATCTCTTCGAGCTCAGCATCTTCGCCAATGCCGTTAAACGTAGCCTCCATGCTACCACCCGGTACAGATGTGTCAATCACGCCTTTTACGCCCCTATCAGTCTCGGTTACACTACTGCGCGGCTCTCCATTTTTTAGAGCATTCTCGAGTATATTCTCAGTGCTGGTCGCAGCGTTCTCAATATTGCCTAATTCTTCAGTACTATATCGCGGAGCTAAATCCTGCGCGTCTTTGTTTTCCTGTAGTTCAAGCTCACTGAAGCGCATCGTATGCTTTTCGTTACCATCTGTATCTTTATAGGTTACCCATTTGTTACCTTTTGCATCGACATAGCTGTCTTCAACTAGGACACTTGATCCGTCGACATCAACATAATGATCTGTGTCATTCGATTCTGGATTTGTACTCGTAGGATACTGTTCACTCATGAGTTTTTATTTTAGGGGTTTGACTAACAGTATTATGGTAGCATTATTTATTAATTTTGTCAAATAAAGCATCTCTATTGTCAATGTGCTAAAGTAATTCACATGGAAGAACGATACAATAAACTCGCCTCACGTGAAGAAATAGATAGCCAAATCAAAAAGATCGCTGAAGATATCTTAAAGACATACGATAGCAGCCCTCTTTTCGTCGCATTACTGCGTGGCGCGGCACCTTTTACTAGCAAACTTATGTTTGAGCTTAATCGTCTCAGCCCTGATTTTCATGCAGAACTCGATTATATGATGGTAAGCACATATGGCACGGAGCGAACCGCCAGTGAACCGCATATCATCACCGACCTCGCGCCGTCTACAATCGTAAAAGGACGTGACGTAGTAGTACTTGATGATGTACTCGACAAAGGTATAACAGCAGACTTTGTATACTCTCACCTAAAAGCACGCGGTGCTAAAAATCTGCAACTCGCTGTCCTCTGTGACAAAAAAGCTATGCGCGAAAAAGAGATTGAAGCAGACTACGCTGGATTTGAGTTTTCCGACAATTGGCTTACTGGTATGGGCATGGATGACGTTTCAGTCGCACCAGAAGCACACCGTTGGCTAGAAGAAATCTGGGAAGTTAAACGCTAGCCCACATTCTTCATTATTTCTGTAAGCCTCTCCTCTAGTCGTGCTATACGTGCCTCTGGAGTAAGGTGTTCACGCAACTGCGTCCTCGACAGTTTGCTTTCATCCGTCAAATCACGAACATGAAGCGAACAATCTAAATCAGCGCATACAAGATGAGAAATGGTGTGCTTTTTATCCTTATAGAGAGTAAGCATAGCTGAGTTCGTCCCGCGCTGCCAAGTGGCACAAATATCACAAATAACCGCCTCAACTCGACCAGAACTATTCGGCATCCGCTTCTTTAGTTCAAACGGCCTGGTCATATCCTTATACAAAAGTACCCCTTCAGTGCCAGACTTTGTATACACAGCCAAGAAATCACGCTGGTTAACATACGAAATCTCTTCTGGCACAAACCGTAGGTCACGCACGAGTCGTCTTGAGATTCGCATGCCACGAAGTATCTCGCTCAGCTCATCTCGAGAAATATTTTTCATTCTTAACTACCTACGCTATATCGCGTCTACGGAACGAGAGCCAAGCTCCGAGGAGTGTTACAACCACTATAGAGCTAAGTACGATTACATCAGTCCACTCACCTTCACCCTTTGAGATCTCGACTGCTGGGAAGTAGTGCAGCAATGAAACCTTCTCAAATGGTTCAAGCCAATCAACAGCTTGACCAAACGTACTCAATATAAAGCTACCGATAATGACCAAAATACCAACAGCATTGGCGATACCTTTTTTACCAAATGCCATACCAGCCGCAAATGTGATCGTTCCAAATACCACCATGAGGAGCCATGTCATTGCTACAAGCGGCAGTAGTGTATCGACGAAATCAATTGATGCACCATCGATAAATGGAGCCACTCCATAGATACCAATCACAAACCCAATCGAGCTGACAAGCATAATCGTACATAGTGCCAGCCATTTCTCGAGAAGAAGTTTTGTGCGACTAATTGGTAGCGCCAAAATACTTCGTAGTTCGCCACTCTCTTCTTCGTTGGTGCTGAGTCCTAGCCCAAGAATAATCGCCATAATACCAGTAATGAGCGGTAGACGAATGTCAAAAAGTTGCGAAGCTATATATGATGGAAAATCTTTCAGATTCGCTAAGTCCCCAATCAAGCCTTCAAAAGCCTTTGGCATGTTTTTCACTAGCGCATCAAGCGCACCGTCCATATGCATAGCTGGGTAGAAGGTTGTCATGAGGACTGTCAGTGCAGTAAACCCGAGCGTCCAGCCAAGTAAAAACCAGCGCTTTTCATAGAGCGTCTTCAAATATACCGAGCGCATCATACCGTCTTCTCCTCATCTACATACATTGACTTAAAAGCACCCTCAAGATTATACTCCGTGACCTCTACATCTCTGAGTTGCTTGACACCTGCTAGCCAACGCTGTAAATCACCCGGGTCGCCTTTAAAAATAAAAGTAATTACTGTTTGAGCGTTTACAGTCTCAATTGCTGTATCTTCAGCATCTTTAGGTGGTCGTGTTGTCTTATAGCCAGTAACGACTCGCACATTTTTTCCACTGCGAGTCAGCAGCTCCTTTGATGAAACATCTTCGATGATCTTTCCCGAACGCATCAAGATCACCCGGCTACATACATCTGCTACCTCATTCAAGTAATGGCTCGACATAAAGACTGTCGTGCCCTTTTCGCGCTCCTCGCGGACAAGATCGAGGAAAACTTCTTGCATCACCGGATCAAGTCCGCTGGTTGGCTCGTCGAGAATCACCAACTCGGGCTCGGTGACAAATGCTGCGATAAGCGCAATCTTTTGCTTATTGCCACGACTGAGTTGCTTTATCTTGCGGTCGAGCACCGGCTGGAATCGCTTCACAAGCTCTTTGTGTCTACCCTCATGACTGCCCCCATTTTGGCTAAGCACAAAGCTAAGATACTGTCTGCCTGTAAGGCGTGGTGGAAGCTCCATATCTCCAGCTGCGTAGCCAATCTTCTTGTGGGACTTATGAAGCGATGAAGCGTGCGCAGCTTTGCCAAATAGTTTCACTTCTCCACTACTTGGTGAGATGAAACCAAGCAACATACTGATCGTCGTCGTCTTTCCGGCACCATTTGCACCTACAAAGCCAACTATTTCACCCTTTTTTACAGCTAGACTGATCTCACGAATCGCCGTGAAATCGCCAAACTTCTTTACTACCCGAGAAGCTTCAATAATCATGTTCATAGTATACTCCTTAGCTTCCTAAACAAAAAAGCCCCGAACTTAGTCGAGGCTTTCCAGCTCGGGCTTCCCTACTTGCGGAGGCCTAATTTCGCAACAACTGCTTTGTACGCTTCAAAGTCTTTGTTCTCTAGGTATTTTAGAAGTCGCTTGCGCCTTCCTACCATCTGAATCAGACCGCGACGAGCCATGTGGTCGTGCTTGTTGGCCTTGAGATGTTCAGTCACCTCTTTGATACGAGCCGTCAAAACTGACACCTGAGCCTGTGGGCTTCCGACATCGTTCTTGCTGACCTGAGTCAAAGCAATTGCCTTTGCTTTATTATCTTTAGTAATCATAGATATAAATTGTACCAGATGTGGGACGAATTGACAACTACCGTAGTCTAGCTCCAAAGCTCCGTAGCAGCATCTTCGATAAGAGTATCTGTCTCCGACATCCCCAGCCATCCGTACTGTCTCTGAGTGTCATCTTGTCTCATAAGATTAGCAAGGAGTGTGTATGCAATACGTGAACCCGTAAGGAGTACTACATCTTCACGATTAAATTCAGGATTAAAAAGTGCCTGTAGTATTCTGTCGTTCCAGTGAGTCATGCCAGACTCTCCCACCGACTCTCGCAGTGCGGTCATGAACTCAGGTTTCAGCATATATGCACGATAGAGATATGGCTTTGATGCGTACGCAAAGTGCGGATTTCGCAACATATAGTCCGTAAAGGCTTCGTCTGGTGCTGGTATTTCTGGCCTTGCACTTATGAGCTGCGGAAAATTATTAAATGCTTGAGACCGATCGCTGATGATAGCCGTAGCAAAGGCCTTATCCGCATCTTCTCCTTGATAACTCAAGATCGGTGATGTATTTGGTACCATCACAGCTGATGCTCCGTCAGGCCAACCTATTCCAGCAGCTTCTGCTTGCCGCGCAATAGGAACCAGAGCAGGATTCATCTCTCCTAGCCACTCAGCCGTCAGGGGCTGACCGGGATGAGCCAACGCTTCAAGTTCTTCCCTGTCGCGAGCAATAATCGCCTCAAGTGCCTCGTGAGGTGGACGATCTCTGAAATCTACAGAATCAAGTTCTATCATACTTTAATTATAGCATAATTACTAAGAAAAATCAATAAGCGACCAATCGCCGACAACTGTTCTACGTAGCTCCTCACAATATGCTCCTGTTTTCAATATGCCACCTATGTCTTCTGCTAGCGTGCGAATATATGTACCACTACCCACGTGTGTTCGGATTTTTATTTCTGGATACGTGTAGTCAAGCAATTCAATTGAATGGATCGTTACTTTACGCGGCGGAATTTCAACATCTTTCCCCTGGTGTGCGAGCTTGTAAGCACGCTGTCCATTCACCTTGATAGCACTAAACTTTGGTGGAATTTGGGTAATCTCACCAGTAAATTGTCTGAGGGCAGCTTCTACTTCTTCACTTGTTGGCATATGGCCAGATACATCCGTTAATTCACCCTCAGGGTCGCCCGTCGTACTCGTCTGACCAAGGCGAATTGTCGCTTCGTACACTTTATCAAGCTTCAGGAACTCATCAGCTTTTTTTGTCGCATCACCAAGCAGAACAACAAGAAGTCCAGTCGCAAACGGATCAAGCGTACCAGCATGTCCGACTTTTAGCTGCCGCTTCGTCGGCTTTATTCCGTTCTCCTGGTATTCTCGCCTGATCTGCCCGCGAATCTTTGCCACCACATCAAAGCTCGTCCAGCCAACTGGCTTGTCAACAAGTAAAATACCGTCTTGAGCTTTCGAGAGATCAAACTGCATTGGATTCTATTGTAGCAGCGAAAATAAGTTACTTGTGAGCCTCTGCCGCTATCCGCTTTGCTTCATCCTGCAACACATGATAGTCATGCTCTACCTGAGCAGGATTCTCTAAAGCAGCGTCTGCCAAGCCTTCTACAGTAGCTTCAGTAGCGCTACGATCAATAACATCCCAAGACATACCTCTGTCCAAACTATAGTTCATAGAGCTAGCAATGTCTCGTGTCACATCGGTGTCTTTAAAACGGCCAATATCCTCACCCTCTGTTTGGACTTGGTCTTCTACAACTGGATGGACTCTTGGTATTTCACTCATTAGTTACTAAATCCTTTTTTGTTTTTTATTAATTTCTGTGTTAACTCTAGCATAAGTATTTTATTTTGTCAATAATTACAGAGGTGAGCTATACTGAATATATGAAGAAGATTCTCTTCGCAATTTTCGCCCATCCAGATGATGAAGCATTTGGTCCTGCCGGGACACTCTTAAAACTGAAAGACGAAGGCTATGACATTCATCTTATCCTACTGACAGATGGCGAAGCTGGGACAAATCCTGACAATACAGCCGATCTTGGCAAGGTACGACTCGTCGAGTGGCAAGCATCAGCGGATATTCTTGGCGCTACGTCCACCCATGCACTGCACTACCCAGATGGCACGCTTGAACGGGTTGATCCTGACGAGCTTGATGAAAAGGTGGATGAGATAGTTGCCGAGGTAGTGGACCGATACAATGAACAGATAGAGTTATCATTCATGACATTTGAACCACATGGTCTGACTGGCCACCGCGATCATATTGCTGCTTCAACACTTACAACTTGTGTTGCACAAGAATTTCCAACCAAGCAAATCTGGTATTTTTGCCTCGACAGCTCTCAGGCACCACTAGAAGAGACTGCTTACTATGAACCTCGCGCACGCGAAGACACCTATGTCACTCATAAAGTTGATGTATCGAAGTATTTGCCAAATGTTCATCGTATGATTGACGCGCACGTATCACAACGTGAAGACGGTGCAAATAGAAAAGCGCTCGGTAAAGAGCGCCTGTCTGTGGAATGTTTTCACGTTGAACGCTAGTTTTGACCTGGGATCTTGAACTGATTTGGATCCGCCGGAGTTGGAGGTGCCGGTATAGGCGCTGGTGGTAGATCACCAAGCGTCTGGCCGAGCTGTGCAGGCTGCGGTGGCAAGCTTGGCAATGATCCGCCCATAGATGGCATTGGCGCCGAAGGAACTGGCGGTGGTGGAAGCGTCGTAAAGTCAGGAAGTGGAGGAAGACCACCATCTGAAGAAGGCATTGAACTCACCGGAGCTGGTGGAGCACCAAACGCTGCATGCACGTCTGCTAGAGCATCACTATGTGTAGCAGCTCGATTTTCCGCATCAATCTCCGCAAGCGTTGGCTGCTGAGGAGCAGGTGCCGGATCGATAGGAGGAAATGGTGGTGGCATCACCGGCGCACCAATATCTGAGACAGGAGCGCTTGATGGCAACAAAGGCGTACCAGGTTCGTCGGGTTCAGGCATAGAAGCGGCATTAAAAGGCGGCGCTGGGAACGAAGGGACATTGTTGTCGGCCATAGGTGCAGAATGAGACAAAATCATTTTATTGCGATCGCCCTCTTCTTCTTTTCGCTTGTCTTCAGCAGCTTGTTCTGCTGTTGCGTTGAGGGTACCACCAAGTGTTGGCTCATACGCAGGCATCTCGAGCTCTGCTAGAGATTGAGCTGGTGGCTGAGGCGCTGGAGCACTACTTTCAGCAGCAATATCCTTCTGGATATCATCAAGTGTTGGCAAATTTGAAGCAGCTACCGGCGCTGCCGTACTTAGCTGACCCGCCAAGGCTTCCTCGGCTTTTTCTGCCGCTTCACTCTGGTTTTCCTCAGCAGTCTGCCTAGCTACTTCATCGATCGTTCCCTCTTTTTCGTGAGAAATTGCAAGCGATCCATCGGCTGCCGACTCTTCTTTAGGAGCTTCAGATTCTTTTTTAGTCTTTTTTGCAGGCTTCTTACTCACCTTACTTGAGGTATCCTCAGCAAGATCAGTCGTACCATCCTTATTCTCTTCTACAGGAGCATCACTCGTAATCTCGTGCGCTTCCTCAAGCTTAGCTGCAATGAGTTGCTGATTGGCTCCGGCAGCCATGAGTTGAGCAGCCATAGTCATGACTTTTGAGCTCGTCTTCTCGTTGCTAAAGCGATCAGTCGCTGCCACAATACCAGTCAAAAACGCCGTAGAAATTTGCTCATCGAGCACTGGCTTGTCAGCTTTTAGCGCTTCAGAGAGACTCACAAGCATTTCGCTGATACTGCTCGCACCCGCATCGTACCAGTCAATACTTCCCAGCTGACTAGCACCGCCCTCACAAGCAATAGTCGCGACAGTCGCATCATGTAATATACGCCCATGCGCCTCAAGCGCCTTGTCGAGGTGCTCTTGGCTCTTTACACCAAGCGCTAGAACTAGCTCAACATTGTAATCGCCCTGACTAAAATCAAGGTCGCTCTCGCTGATAGTTGTCCTATATGGTGTGATAAATATCTTTACAACATCACCTTCTACCTTGTAGCGAAGATGGTCAGCTTTCTCTTTATCAAGCGCAATGATAAAGTCACGCAGGCTATCGACGGTACTTTCAAAGGTCTTTTCTGGATCGAGAAATGTAATTGCCGGCGGTACCGCTCCGCTCACCACGGCAGTAGTGTGCTTTTTGAGGTTATTGAGCATTACCGTCAAACCAAGTGCCGCAGAAAGCTCGTCGACAGACGGATCTGTACTGACTGTTACCAGAATATTCGAATTCTGCTTTATACTTTCAACGATTTGTTGCTTAGCACTTTGGCCGTCGTTCATTAGGGATTCCTATTTGTTTATGTTTAAAGAGTTTGGCTAAATTATAGCATAAGGATTTTTCAGAAGTCAAACATTATGATGTTCGAACTTCAAGGATTAGTCTTTACGCACGACACACTTTGACCCAATCTTGTCATCTTTCAGAAGTTCCCAATCATCCTCACAATGTAAAATTACTTCCGCTTCGACCGTTTCTTTTGCCGTTTTTTGGCACGCCGTCTTTTCAACAGTCATCTCGTAGTCTTTAGGGCAGCTTGACTTTACGATAGGCTTCGCGGTCTGGACTGAACCATTCTCATAGCGTATACACGTACTGTTACTGCGACCATAACCACCAGGGCATGAGTAATTAACAGAGGCAGCTCGTTTTACAGTCTTGGAGCAGGCAGTGCCAGATCGAGTATAGCCCGAGCTACAACTATAGCTCAGAGATGGAGACACGTAAGTAGTCGTATACTTGGTGCATTTTGTACTTGTACCGCTACCGGATTTTATATAGCCACTCTGACAGGATAAGGCTGCGGCAACAGTCCTGACGCACTTGGTCTTACTCACCTTTTTGTAGCCGCTCGGACATTTTCCTTTCGAGTTTGGCTTTACCGTTCGCCTACACACAGCTTTCGCACCGGTACCCGACTTTACATAGCCACTTGCGCAGCTAGACTGCACCGCACCCGACGAAGTAGTTGTCTTGCTACAACGAGCTGACGAACCAGATCCTGATAGCGTGTAACCCGACGAACATGTTTTAGCTACGCTCGCCGCACGGGTACTAGTCTGGGTACACTGAGTTCCTGCTCTGGTATAGCCTGACGGACACACATATGATTTCGAGGCAGCAGTCGTGAGCGTACGTCCACCCATGGATTTTTCACATTTTGTATCCTTATCACTGTTAAATGTCGTGTATCCCGATGGGCAGGAATAGCTTTTTATCAGATCTCTTTTCTCCGGCGAGTTTCTTTCACAAACAGACTCATCAATTTCGGAAAGCACATAGTCGTCATCTGGACAAAGAAATTCTCGCGTAGGATCTTTAGTATCTACTATGTCGGAGCCATCCCCATCATAGAGCTTCTGCTCATCAGTTTTCGAGACGACTGGTTCATTCTCGCCACCCGAACCGTTGATAGAACGGTAAATCCCAACACCACTCCCTACGAACACAGAGATGATGACAAGCAACACGGTAATCCGTCGAATATACCACCAGCGAAGAGAGTTCTTATTCGCTGAACCGTCATCGAGCTGTGGCGCAATGAATGGGTGCGCATCGTTGGGAGTCTGCGGCTGAGGTAAATTTTGACTGGTATCGTGATCTTCTGGTCTCATGCGCCTTTTTAGTCAAATGTTTATTTTATATGGATACTTCCTTTCACTGTAGCAAATTTTCTTGCTTTTGTCAATCAAATAACAGAGGTGGTGATGCCGTTTTACTTATGACAACCCTTTACAAAACCCATCTTCTCCCCTATAATCTCTCTTTGATTAGCAATACTAGCTTTAAGAGGTAAAGGAACAAACTACATGCCAATCATCAAATCCGCGATCAAACGCGTCAAGCAAGCTAATGTCCGCCGCGAACGCAATATGGCGACAAAGCGTGCTATCAAAGCAGCTATGAAGGCGTTTCAAGCCAAGCCAACCAGTGAAAGCCTAAGCGCAGTTCATTCTGAGCTCGACAAAGCCCTCAAGAAAAATCTCTTGCACAAAAACACTGTCGCTCGCCGCAAAGCTTCTGTCGCTAAAATCGCTAAAGATGCAGGAGTAAAACTTGCTCCTGCGAAGAAGGCAGCTGCTCCAAAGAAAACTGCCCCGGCAAAACCAGCAGCCAAGAAAGCTCCTGCGAAGAAGCCTGCAGCTAAAAAACCTACTGCGAAGAAATAGCGATTTCTCCGAGCAACTTTTCCACCAGTGTCCATGGATCGACGCTGGTGGATTTTAGTTGCATATCGGTTTTTGCAGCCATATCTATATAAAGCTTTGCTCGAGAGTGATCTATCCTCTTTGCATATGGAGCCAGCTTGGAAAGTACAAATGGATGCGCACCAATATCTTTTGCCACCTCACCTGATGATTTTTCACCTGCAAATACTAACGCACCGATCTGTAAGATCTGTGATGATAGTAAGCCAAAAACTTTATATGCATCCTCGATCTGACTGAGATTGACTATACTCTGTCTGACTTCGGCAATATCCCCTTTCAGTGCAGACTCTAGCAATGTAAAGATTGAGTCATTCGGGCTCTGATCTACTACAGCCTCAATGATTTGCTCATTGATCTCATCAGCCAATGCTAGCTTTTCAAGAGCTTTTGCCAGCCGTGCCTGGTCAACGCCTACTAGTTCAATCATTTGCTTCGCATGCCGGGTTTTGAGCGGTATATTCTGCGACTTGGCTACAGCCAATAACCATTCCGTCGCTCGCGGCGTATCGCGCGGTGTCCAAAGCGAAAACTCTTCTGTTTTGGCATGCTTCTGAAGCGCTTTATAGGTTCTAGTACGTTTATCCGGCTTATCTTCAACGAAGATAAGCGTAATATCTGACGAGACAGCATCAAGGCTATCACCCAACACTTCCCAAACCGGTTTGTTTTCTGAGAGATTCGAGAAAACAATGCAGCGCTTCTCAGAAAATAGTGATTGCGCACGCAACATATCGCGTAGCTCAGACGCATCCAATGTGGTAGTGTCTGGGCGCTCAATTGCTTCAACACCTACATTTTTTAGCAATGCCTTCAAAGCCAAATCACGCCCATACCAATTTTCTCCCGACAAGAAATAGATCATTTCTCTATTGTACCTGACAGGTTGGACAGATATGCGTACCACGACCAGCTACGCGAATCTTTTCTATAATCACTCCTGGGTGGCGCGGGCACTCCAGACCTTCACGGCGGAAGACGCGTGCAAAATCCATGTAGCTGCCTTTTTTACCTTCCGCGTTCACATAATTTTTGTTAGTACTGCCGCCTTTTTCAATTGCGAGATTCATGACGTACTTGATCTCTCCCAGTAATTCAGCTAACTGCTCATCGGGTACATCCTTAACTCGCATGGCTGGATGGATTTTCGCACCCCATAAGCTCTCATCGGCATAGATATTCCCTACCCCTGCAAGCACTGTTTGATCCAAAATAGCCGCTTTGATGGTCGTGCCGTTTCGCCGTCGTATACGCTGGATAAAATCTTTCGCTGTGATTTTATCTTCGAGCGGCTCGGGGCCAACTTTCTGCATAAAATCAATATTGGGCACTTCGATAGTCGGGTAAAGCTTCATCCAGCCAAACTTTCGCTGATCATTAAAATACAGATGTGATCCGTCCGTAAATTCAATCACGACGCGCGTACTGCGATCTGGTAATTCACCAATTAAGCTATCGTTTGGATGGCCGGCACCAAAAGCTACATCGCTAGCACGAAACACAATCTGCCCTGTCATCTTTAAATGAATTACCAATGTATATTCACTCGTAAGATCAATTAATAGTACTTTGGCGCGACGACGTACATTAATCACCCTGGCGTCTACCAAAAACTGAGCCACATCAGCGTCTGTATTTGGAAAGCTTTTCGGTGAATCACGCTCCGTTGCTGACCGAATCGTTCGGTCGATAATCAGCTCATGAAGACCACGGCGTACTGTCTCTACTTCCGGCAGTTCAGGCATGTTTGTCTTCTTCCAAGATCGCTGCTAAATCACGAATAGTCTGTTTGTTTGTTCTATAGTGGATAGCCTGCATACCAGCCGCATCAGCACCGCTGCAATTCTCTTCAAGATCATCGATCATGACACATTCTCCAGGCTGTACACCCAGTCGCTCGGCTGTTAGACGAAATATTTCCGGATGCGGTTTGGTCAAGCCAATTTCACTTGAGAGGACTACTGTATCAAATAGTTCTTTGCGCTCCTCGGCAGCAAAAAACTGATCCATTGCACCTTTGCCGATATTACTTAACATCCCTACTTTGTAGCGAGTCCTTAGTTGCTGCGTATACTCAAGTAGTTGCTTGTTTCGAATATTTGTACGCTGTATGTTTTGCCGTACAAATACAAGCGGTAGTCCTGTCGTCTCCGAGACCTGTCTCGTCCACTCATCTTGAGTAATAAGGCCATAATCAGATGCTTTATTTAGTTCCATCAGTGCCGAGCGCAACTTTTCATAATGTGGCACCTGATTTTCATAGAAATCATGACTTGCATCAACGTAGAGCACGCCAAAACAGTCAAAAATAATAGCTTTAATCATCTAAAGTGAAAAACGCGGACCAGAACTCTTAAACGGAACAAGTTCGCGCGCATTTGGTATCTGTGCAAAGAAAAGATTGTTAAGCTGATCTGTGCTTGCTTGTAGAGAACCTTTTGAACCATCACAGGTTGATGTCCAAAGTCTCTTCACTGGATCATCGTTGACAAGTACACTGTACTCGTAGATATAGCCACTTGCACAAATACCCCTGAGATCGTTTTTCGCGTCGTCTTCTGGCACTACACCTTTCATCATGTTGGCTTTATCAAGTGCGTACACAAATTGTTCATATGCTCTTGTGTTATTTGAAAGGGACTTTTCTTTGGTAACATCTTCAAGATAACCTTTATAAATAGCCATCGTACGATCGTCTGGGGACACTGTAATCGTATAAGACTTAAAATCTTCCTCAGCGACGATTGGTCCGCGAACAGTCATTCGTACGCTATTTCCATCGTCAGTTTTTAGCAGCTCGCTCTGGCCTTTGTCTACTTCTGCAGGTGTGGCATTTTGCGTACCTGAAAAAAGTGCACGTCCGATAGAGACGACTGCTACTACGACAAGAACTATGATGATGAAAACTATAAATAATGGGAAAAATCGTGATCCGCTTCGTTGCATACGTTTATAGTGTCACCTCTGGCTAGTTATGTCAATCCTTCCTAAGCTGAGCATCCATTGCGCGTTTCAAAAGATCAGCGAACTTAGTACTATCAACAAAACTAAATGCACGAATTTCGCCTAGATCCTCAGTGGAAACTCTAAACAGAGTCGTCCGCACAAAATCACTATGCTTGCCACGCGTAAGCACAATAAATCCCTGAAGCTCCGCATCAAGTCTTTCCTGCTCGCTGATAAACCCATCCTTTTTTATATCAAGCAGCCTAAAATGATACGATGAACGCGTTTTACAATCTATACTCATCGATCGACCGCGTGCATCACGAATAATCATATCGACACCATGTGCATCCTCAACACGACTCGTCATACGTACGTCATACCCAAGCTCTTTAGCAGCCTTGTAGACAGCGATCTCGCGACTCAGACCATGTGTAATTGCCTCGTATTGTTTGTCGCTGAGCATAAATGCATACACTTCATCGCACATGTCGCTCATCGCCTTCTTTAGCTGCTGCTCAAAATCAGTTAGCTCGTAGCTTGGAAGGGCCAGGATCGTTTCGACAAACACGTCATTAAAATCAATCAGTTCATAGAGTCTGGCCTTGTGATTTCGGTAGCCACCACGGTGATCATCCATATCCGCTTGCGCCTCGGACACGCGTGGCGCTTCAGCTATCAAGATAGCAATACCCTGAATAGCATTACTTTCATCACGCTCTTTACGTAAACGACGTACAACCTCGACCATTAACTGTTGATCAAGTTTGCGACCTGCAGCAAGCTCCATAATCAGCTGCTTGGCTTGCCAGAAAATATCTCCACTCTCATGAGATGGAAGCGTTGTCTGTTTTCTGGAACCAGGTAAAAATCGCCGCCATTTGCTATGAATCACCCGAGCTCTACCTCACGCTTCTTGAATGTCTCATCGTTGAGCCACACTTTTTCTGCCGTAAATCGATAGCGCCCCAAGCCATGGTCTTTTTCCTCTACGAGCTCACCATGCCCTTTTGCGTAAATACCGGTCTGACTATCTGAGAATTTTTGAAAAATCGTAATCGCCATCTCGGGACTGCGCTCAAGTGCTTTTGAATGCTCAGTCGCGAGCATAGAGTCCCACTCAAATACATTCCCGTCCCAGTGTCGGAGCCGTACCGGTAAAGCCCAAGGCGTACTATCCTCGAGCGTAACTGCTATGACCATATATTCTTGATCTTGTAGAAATTGTTTTGCTTTTTCGTTATCGTTCATGCTTCTATCATACACTCTGCACAGCCTCAGCTATACCAGTTGATGCCAATTCTCTAACTTCCTCAGGCGTACACCATTTATAGGTTTCGTGCTCATCGCTGATTTTTACACCGTCAGGAAAATCTACCCGCACGTAGTACCAAATTAGGAATAGGCCATGATCACCAAACCTCAGTCCAGGTAAGCGCACCGCGTTCAGCAATTTCCCGATTTGTGCGTTTTTACAGCCCGGCAGCTCTTCAGATAGCTCTCGTCTAAGCGCTTCCTCAACCGTTTCGTCTCCATCAATTCTTCCGCCCGGTGTATCCCAAAAATCATCTTTCTTTAACAATAAATACTTTCCATCATGCTCGATAATCGCCTTAACGCCTACATTAAATTTCGTGCTCATTTCTTCCTGCCAACAAATCGTACCAAATTATGCACTCCGATTTTTCTATCTTTATAGGTTTCTCCGTCTTCGTCACACAAAATTACATCAAAATTCTTCGTGAAGTCCAGTGCCGTAGATGCACTAAAGTATCGTTTTTTCGTGCCTGCCGTCTCAAAATAATCATCTTCTATTTTTATTCCTGTGCCATATTCAGGGTCATTTACAGAATTCGCAAGAAATGCCAACACTCCTCTGGGCTTCAGTACACGATAGATTTCCGCAAAAAGCCGCTCGGTCACTGTTTTATCAAAATAGTGCAGCCCTAGATGAGAGTAAACCATATCAAAAATCTCATCTGGATAACGAAACAGCTCAGCGAGATCTAGCCGCTCAAATTCAATTGCGTCGACTTCAAGCTCAGCCTTTCTCTTTTGAGCATTTTCAAGAGCAGATGAAGAGATGTCGGTTGCTAATACGTGAAATCTATTCTGCTCATCTGCAAACCATAGACCATCCTGTCCTTGGCCACAGCCAAGCTCTAATATCCGAGCGCCAGTAGGAATATATTCATGAATCTCCGTAGCAAAAATTGAGGGCTTCGTCGACCAATCTTCTCTTTCATATTGGCTACTCAAACTCTCCCAATGATCTACCACCGTTATACTTCTCCCCAATTCTTGCCAATACTCACGTCAACTTTTAGTTTTACCGGAAGCTCTGGCGCAATCGACTCCATAGTCTCTTTTAAAATCTTCCCGATTTTTTCCGCATTTTTCTCTGGGCACTCTACAAGGATTGAGTCATGAATCTGTAAAATCTGCTGTCCTAGATCACCCATTTCTTCATCGATTTTTATCATTGCTAGCTTCATGAGATCAGCCTCAGTTCCTTGAATTGGCATATTCGCAGCTGCACGCTTAGCGGCTTCACGAACCATAAAGTTGGAACTTTTGATATCTGGCGTCGGGCGGCGGCGACCATAAAATGTTTCCACGTAGCCTTCATCTTCAGCCTGCTTGAGTGTCTTGTCGATAAACTCACGAATTGGTTTGCGCAGTTCAAAATACTGATCAATAAACTTCTTCGCTTCGCCAAAAGTCATACCTGTATTCCCTGCCAAAGCATGCGGACCCATCCCATAGAGTACACCGAAATTAATAACTTTAGCGTCACGGCGCTGACTTTTTGTGATATCTTCAAGCGGAATACCGTATACATCACTGGCTGTTTTAGCATGAATATCGATGTCCGTATTGAAATCATCAATCATCTGCTGATCGTTTGCCAGCACTGCTGCAAGTCGTAGCTCAAACTGCGAGTAATCAGCACTAACAAATACATTGCCTTTTTCTGGGATGAAAGCTTCACGAATCTTGCGCCCAGTCTCACTTCGTACAGGTATATTTTGTAAGTTTGGATTTATGCTCGACAGTCTACCGGTTGGCGCTACGTCTTGATTAAACGTAGTGTGGAGTCTATTCTTCTTGTCTACTTGCTCTGGCAAGGTGTCGACATAAGTATTTTTCAGCTTTGCGAGTTCACGAGTTTGTTCAATCAGTTCAATAATCGGACTCTGCCCACGTAGTTTATCAAGCTCCTTTTGACCTGTACTATAGCTGGTTTTTCCTTTTTTAATACCAGTTGTTGGTAGTTGAAGTTTCGTAAATAACACCTCTGAAAGCTGACTCGGGCTAGCGATATTAAATTCATACCCAACAAGTGAATACATTTCTTGCTCAAGCTTTGCATACTTATCGCCTAACTCTTTGCTCATTTTTTTCAGCACTGTGGGGTCTAATTTGATACCTCGATACTCCAGCCTAAATAGATGATAGATAAGTGGAAAGTCAAAGCGATGTGCAATTTCATCTACTTTTGGCTTCTCTGCAAACGCTTTCACTTGCCAGCCATAGATCTGCCACATAGCTGCAACTTCTTCTTGCGGAGTCGTAAGCTCACCACCGATCAGCCCACCCAAACTTCGATCTCGCTTCAGCGGATCAAGTAAATACGCAGCCTGACGAATATCATGAATTTCGTTAAATTTTACCTCCACACCTACTGCCGCAAGCCTGTGATAAAGTTCTTTCACATCATAGCTAATGATCGTACCAAACTCGAGCGCTCGCCAAAAGCTGTTACTTACCTCCTCGGCTTTTTTATGCGATACTTCCGTCTGATTGAGTGCAAGCCACACGTCATCACCATCAAGATGCAACACAAACGGGCCATCGATCATCGGGCTAGCCGGCCACTCAATCTCCCGTAGATTTACCTCGTCAGCCTCATGAAAATACAGCGATGTATCGGCTTCTTCCTGCATATGCTTGGGTAGTCGCTTGATCAGTGAGTGGAATTCAAATTCTTTTAGCTTGGCAGCTACTGCGGGTAAATTAGTGTTGTTAATATCTGCTTCTTTCCAGTCAAAGTCTACCGGCGCATCACACCAGATTTTCGCAAGCTCACGACTCATATAGGCATTGTCTTTACCCTCTTCGAGCTTTAGTTTTTGTGCACCTTTCAGCTCATCAATGTGCTCGTAGATTCCGTCCAAGGTTTTGTATTCACCGAGCAGTGTCTGAGCTGCTTTCGGGCCGATGCCACGCACACCTGGAATATTATCAGATGAATCGCCCACAAGCGCTTTATAGTCAACAAACTGTGTCAGTTTTACGCCATACTTTTCTTCAAATTCAGTTTCAGTAAAGCGCATCATGTCAGCGCCCTTTTTGTTGATATACACGCTCGTATGCGGACTAAGTAGCTGCATCATGTCGTAGTCACCACTGATAATGCAAGTCTCGATATCTTTCTCGGCCGCTGCTACAGAAATCGTGCCAATAATATCGTCGGCTTCGTAGTTGTCCAGCTCTAATATTGGCCAGCCGAAACTTTCCAAAAGATCATGTAACAAAGGAATCTGTGCGAAAAAGTCGTCTGGTGGACGCGTACGACCAGCTTTGTATTCTGGAAAGATTTCTTTGCGCTTTGCGGTTGCCGTCTTGCTCTTGTCCCACGCTATAGCCACATAGTCGGGCTCAAGCTTCTTGATCACCTCTATCGCAATACTAGCAAATCCAAACACCCCGCCAGTTGGCGTACCATCCGGCAAGCTCAGCCCTGGCATAGCAAAATATCCGCGGTAAAATACGCTCATTCCATCAATTAACACCAAGCGTTTTGTCATACAACTAGTATACGCTACTGTGGATGCGTGAACATCTCGTGAATAGCGAACGCCATATGACTTTCAAAATGACGCAAATAATCCTCTTCGTTTTTCTCGTAGCGCGTTGCTACCCATTCCACCGGTGAAATAGAGTCTTGCACAGAGTAACGTCTTGCAATCTGCGATAGATAGTGACGACCTTTGATAAATGCGCCCTCAGAGCCATTTAGATTTTTTACAGCATAAGACAACCTCATGGCAAGCCACCTTAAGACATCTTCTCTATATACCTCAACTTCTTCCTGTGTCATCCTGCCCTTGGCTGGCATATCGAGACCAAGTCCAATCAAAAGTCCAGCTGCAACTTTGCTCGAAATCTCATGTGCATCATTGTTATATAAAAGCTCAATGATGGTTTGACGTAAATCCGTAAATCCTTCGACTATCGTTCCGTCAGGTTCAAACAACCCCGCTTCTTCTGTGATTCTTGACGTTGCCCGCGGCACCTCAGCAATCCCTAAATCTTCACGAACTTTTTTCGCTCCTTCAATTGCAGCATCCGACCAGTTGACGTGAATATTTTTAAGCCTGAGACCACTGTTTTGATAAGCCTTGAGTTGTGTAAGATCGTCGATTCGTAGCGCGTCAATATTTAACGCTACAGCCGTGAGCATTTTCTGCCTTTCTTTACTATCATCAAGTTTATCAATCTCCTCAAACTGACGCGTTAAAAGTGCTGAAATAAATATATCCTCCTGCTCGTCCGTTGGTCGGAAAAGCCGAGTATCAGCAGCATCTTTTAGATGATACTTCACAGCTCGATTAACCAGCTTCTTCTTCCGAGGCTCAAGTGACTGAAATCCAGCTGCTACCAAGTTTCTGGTCAATTGTTCTAGCTTTTTCGGATCACCATCCGCAGCCTCAATGATTGTCATTTGCGATAATTCCATGCTCATAGTCAGTCTACCTACTCATGTAGAGCGTATGGAGCGCATAAGCAATCCTGCTCTCCACAAAAGCTCGTGCATCTTCTTTTGCTAAGCCTTCCTCCATTATCAGAGCCTCAGCATCAAGCACTGCCATAGTATTGTACTGCACCGGCTGACTCATGGCTCGCGGCCTTTGTTGGACCATTTTACGAATAAACGCCGTGCCACGCTGAAGATCAACATCAACGCTTCCATCCTTACGCTGTTGATTAAGTTCTGGGGATAGATCCACGTGAGAACGTAAAGTCCGCCGGACACCCTCAAGCAGATTCTTTATGTCAACGCTTGACTTTGGCGTGGCTCGCTCAAATAGCACGAGTAAGCCGCCTGCATACCCTCCATCACCATTAAGCTTTTTATCTTGATGTAGATCAAGCACAGTGTTGTGTAGACTTTCAAAACCTGGCAATCTAACCACTGTTTCATGCTGTTCCAGAACAATATCCTGAATAGCATCTCCTTCTTCAGCCGCTTCTTGAGCATGCTCGACAAGCGCACCATCACCGTATCGTTTTTCCCGCTCGATCCACGAATAAAGTTTTGCTGCTTCACTTCCAAAAGCAAGAATCAGATCACGCGAAACCGCTTTATTAGTTATGCTCTCGCTTAGCAAATAGCGCTTAGCGATCTCTTCCGGATCATCGCCACGCAACAAATCAGCGGCAGCTGCTATTCTATGTAAATTCTTACGTAGCTTCGACGGCTGGTCGCTAAATTGCTGACGAAAGTATGCCTCGTTTGTATCAAATACCTTTTGAGTAAAGGCGATTTTCTCAGGAGTAACTATAGCATCGTTTTTAAAGCCTGGCTTTAACTCATCATCAAGATTGCCTCGATGGAGCATTCGATGAAATAACGCCTTTAGCGGTCCGCTCTTTACATTAGTAGCTGTCAGCTGATCTACTTGTTCCATCCCCTTATTATCCTCGGTCAGATTCCATACGCAAGCATGAGAAGGATCAATTTGCTATACTTATCTTTATGAGTGAACGAGAAAATGTAAAAATCCTAGCTTTTGTTGGCCTCAGTGGTAGTGGAAAGTCTGTTGCAGTCGATTATTTTACTAAAAAGGGCTATCCGAAAGTGTATTTTGGTGGCGTAATTCTTGATGGACTCTCAGAGCTCGGTCTTGAACATACGCAGGAAAACGAAAAAAAATATCGTGAAGAAATGCGTGAAAAAGAAGGTAAAGACTTTGTCGTAAAGCGCATCATAAAGCAAATTCATGATCTTATTGGCGCAGGCCAACATAAGATCGTAGCCGACGGACTCTACACATGGACAGAGTACAAAATCCTGAAGCATGAATTCCCTGGCGAACTTACTGTAGTTTCCGTTGTCACACCAAAACACTTACGTAAACAACGTATGGCTAAGCGCCCTATTCGTCCTCTCTCTTCAGAAGAAGTTGATCAACGCGACTGGGCAGAGATCGAAAATATCGAAAAAGGCGGTCCAATCGCTATTGCCGACTACTTTGTACATAACGACAAAGATGTCGAAAATCTTGAAGCACAAATTGCTAATATCTCACACCAGATTGATTTCTAATACATTTCACAATAAATAGCGACACATTGAGCGTGTCGCTAAAAGACATGTTTGATTTTTGGTTTACTTCAAATATTCGTGGAGCTTTTTCGCATCTTTGTGCTTGCGAAGTTTTGCAAGTGCTTTTGCTTCAATCTGACGGATACGCTCACGAGTGACGGCAAATTCCTGGCCGACCTCTTCAAGTGTGTGACTCTTGCCATTGTCGAGGCCAAATCGCATACGTACGATCTTTTGCTCACGGTCTGAGAGAGTCGAAAGCACAGATTGTACTTGCTCTTTCAATAGCTGAGAAGTTGCAGATTCTTCTGGAGTTGCAGATTCTTCATCTTCGATAAAGTCTTGAAGCACGCTATCTGCCTCATCATCATCACGACCAACACCTGCATCAAGACTCTGGATGTCTTGCTTGATCTTGATCACGTACTCAACTTTTTCCGGCTCCATCTCGAGCTCTTTACCAAGCTCCTCGATTGTTGGTTCGCGGTTGAGGTCTTGGGTCATGCGGCGCTGAGTACGCAGAAGTTTATTGATCGTCTCAACCATATGCACTGGAATACGAATGGTACGAGCTTGGTCAGCGATCGCACGAGTAATCGCCTGACGAATCCACCAAGTTGCATATGTTGAGAACTTGAAACCTTTATCCGGATCAAATTTCTCAACAGCACGCAGAAGTCCAGTGTTACCTTCCTGGATCAGATCAAGGAAATCAAGACCACGACCACTGTAGCGCTTAGCAATTGAAACTACCAAGCGCATATTTGCCTCAGCCATCTGATCTTTTGCTTTTTTCTCGCCCTTTACTACGCGCTGCGCCAATGCCAACTCTTCTTCGGCATTGAGAAGCGGAATTTTACCAATCTCACGGAGGTACAGACGCACTGAGTCGTCAGAAATGTCATCAATGTACTGGTTATTATTTAGCGTATCTTCATCTGTATCAAGCTCTTCGTCATCGAGATCACTCGCATTTGGCTCATCTACGAGCGCGAGCGAACTTAGCTCTTCCTCGTTGTCCTGAATTTGATCATCTGGTAATGTTGTGTCGTCTTTACCCACGAGCAGTCTCCTTTATCAGCTTTGAAAGCTGTGTGCGCAAGCGAGCGGCAGTTTTATCATCACCGCCAGACTCCGCATCGCGTAGTTCTTCTAATAATTTTTCTGTTTCAAGTTTCTTGTGTTCAACTTCCATTTGGCGGAGCAGTCGGGCGGCTTCCTGCTGAGTGTCAGCGTCATTCCAAGTCCCATAGCGTGTCTCGGCCTTAAGTTCTACTATTTTAACGTAAGTCTCTATCTCTTGCAACTCTGGCGGTACACCTTCGAAAACATCTCCAAATGATTTCAAGAATTCCGCTAGTTTTTGGCGCTCTTTACCATGAAAGAAATTCGTATTTGTCTCGGCAAGCAATGCACGAGCCGATATGCTCCCGAGAAGGATTGCTAAAAGATTGTCTTGGTAGGTGTTGAAGTTTGGCGCATTCGACTCGCCATCAGAAGTAGTCTTAATCACTTTCTTTGGAACAGCTTTTTCTACTCCTTGTTGAGAAAATTTTGATTGGACCGCTTCAAGTGATGTGTCCGTCATCTCTGCAATCTTTTTAAAATAATGTTCGCGCTCTACTGAGTCATTGAGTACTTTCACTGCCACTAAAGCTGCCGTCGTAAATCGCCGCTTACCTGCCGCTGTACTCATGTCTTCGCGTAGAGAATATTGATGAAGAATCCAGTCAACGACCGGCTCGGCTTCAGCGATTGCTTTTCGCCAAAGCTCTACATCTTGTTGTATTAACTCATCAGGATCCTTCGCTGGCGGCGGCACCGATACGACCGAAAGCTCTACTCCAACATTTTGTGCAAGTATAATCGATCGTTCTGTTGCAGCAATGCCTGCCGCATCACCATCAAATGCAATCTTTATGTTACCCGTTAAGCGCGATAGAGTTTTCAAGTGATACTCGGTCATTGCCGTACCTGCCGAAGCAACAACATTATTTACTCCAGCCTGATGAGAGCTCACCACGTCAAGATTCCCCTCGACAATTACCGCCTCATCCATCTTCCTGATTGCTTCCTTCGCCTGGCTCAGACCGAAAACGTGTCGAGACTTATCATAGAGCAGGGTTTGTGGTGTATTGAGATACTTGGGAGCCTTTGGATCGTCCACAATAATCCGTCCAGTAAACCCAATCACTTGGCCGCTCCCATCCATCAAAGGCACCGTCATACGCGCTCTAAAAATATCGCCGCCATAGCGATTTGTCAGCCCGGCACCTGAGAGTTCTTGGTTGGAAAATCCTTTTTTCTGTAAAATTTCGATCAATGCGCTGCTGCTATCTGGTGCGTAGCCAATTCGGAAGTCCTGAACAATCTGCTTGCTCAAGCCTCTTTTTTTAAACACATACTCAAGTGCATGTTGATTTTTAAGTAAGCTCTGCTGAAAGTATTTCGCCGCCAGCTCGTTTGCCTCTTGGTATCGCTTCTTTTTCTGGCTTGCTTCAGCAGATCGCTTGCTATCATATTGAGACAAATCTACTCCAGCTTTGCGAGCCAACTGATCTAATGCCTCACGAAAATCAAGCCCCTCGACTTCCATAACAAAGCTAAATATGTCACCACCCCTACCAGAGCTAAAATCATGCCATATATTCTTTTCGGGACTCACCACGAAACTTGGTGTTCGCTCGCTCGTAAAAGGACTCAGACCCTTGAAATTGCGTCCTGCTCGTTTCAGCTGCACATACTCACCGACGACATCTTCTATCGCCAGCCGAGCCCGTACCTCTTCCTTAGCATCCTGCATACTACTAGTATACCTCTTACCATCTCTAGTCGCGAAGCATGAGGTTTTCGATATGCACAAGGTATGGTTAACTAGAAGCAATGGATCCAAATCTTCCCAGGCCGCAAGCGCCAAATCAACCACAATATCAGGCCCCGCAGCCACACATGGTTGACCCAACTTACCTTGATCAAATTGGCACACCTGTTCAAAAAAAGACAATTAGCCCAATCTTTCTATGGGGAGCAATCGGTGGCTTCTTATTAATCCTCATCGTCGGTGCACTCATGCTCATGAGTAGCGGAGGACCAAGTCAGACCGAAAGAATTAGTTCGTTCATATACAGAGTTCAGGCGCTCGATAAACTCTCGAGCGACAATGCCAAAATCATCCAATCTTCAGACCTCCGAGCATTGAATAGCAGCATGAGTACCATCTTGACTGGTGTTGATACAGCAATGCAAGAATCCCTTGGCAAAGAAAATAAAGCCAAAAAACCACCGAAAGACTCACCTATCACTGCCGAGTATGAAAAGATCACCAAAAAACTCGATGACGCCCGGCTCAATGTTGTATTTGATAGAGCCTACGCACGTGAAGTAGCCTACCAGCTCAATAAGCTTCGCGCTGAAATGAATTATATTTACGACGGCACAAAGTCAAAAAGCCTACGCACGAGCCTAGAAAAAGCAGACGCTGATATCAAGAAGCTTTCAGAAGACTTTAGCAAGTTTAATCAATAAAGATATTTACTTTGAAGTAACTAGGTCATAGCTCAACCGAGCTAGGTCTCTAATCTCATCATCGCTGAGCTGTCCCGAGCACAAGATTGTATTCCAATGCTTCTTGTTCAAGTGATAGCCGGGCTGCACGCTCTCATATTTTTCACGCAAATTTTCAGCAAGTTGCGGATCACATTTCAAACTTACACGTAGTGGCTTCGAATCATCTGCAATAATCGCAAATAACTTCCCATCATTAGCCGCTTTATCGCCAACTTTATAGACACTCGTCCCCTCGCCAAATGGAAAATCAAGCCATGTACGTGGAAAACTGAGCAAATATTCTTCGAGATCTTTATGTGTCATGGGGTCTATTTTACAAACTTCCGTATGGAGAGTCTAGCCGACTCATCGTTTGGTTCCAGTTTAGTCGCTGCAAGATAGCGGCATTGTCGCTTGGATTTGCTAGGTGTGTCTGCTTGTTATCATCACGCGTACCGACTACACCAAATTTATACGTAGCTGATAGTTTCTTTAGCTTCCTGTCTTCTATTTTTTCTAGACAATCATCGTGGTACGTCCCACATGTTTCGCCAATTTTCAGCCATGCCTCGAGATCACTCTCGTCTTTTACTTCCATCTCCATACGAATCGCCGCTGAACGTGTCACCTCAAGATTAAACTGCTGATCAAACATAAAATTACCCATACTGTACACGATCAGATGGCCTTTATACGCCTCTGTCGTCTGCACCCAGTGCGGGTGATCAGCGATCACCGCATCTGCTCCACCATCAATCAGGCTGCGATAGAAATCTGTCTTGATCTGATCTGGCGCAGGCTTATACTCGGCACCCATGTGAGGCAATGCAAACACTGGCATCACTTTACTGTAGCGTTTCATCACCGCCACTGACTCTTCTGGAGGTATGCCAAACACACCGTGATAACCACACATTGCCACTGGTAGTTTCCCTTCAACACTCTGCCCATCGTCTTTTTTCACCTTTACAGGTAGAGCAATTACATCACATGTATCCTCAGTCTTTTTTGGATCATAATGCCCAAAGTACTGGATCCCGTTTTCGTCTAGGTGCTTTTTTGTCTCCGCAAATCCATCAGCGCCTTGATTGTCGCTGTGGTTATTGGCCAGAGTAAAGGCCGTAAACCATTTTTTCGCCTCTGGCAAGAAGTCTGGAGAGCAGTTAAACTGTAAGTTTTCTTCCTGCTCAGCGGCCGTCATATGCACGCTCGCTTTCATTGGACACTCGAGTCCAGCGATCCACGCTGTGTACTTTTCGCGGTCAAACTCTTTCAGACGCTGAAACGGAAACTTGTACTTTAGAGGACTTTTCATTGACCACTCTTCGGTCATGCGCCCCCAAAATGTTGTACCCCCGAAAAGCACTTTTGCCTGAGCACTTACCGGTTTTGGAACAGGCGACTCCTGCCTGACACTTGGCGCATGCGAAGTGCTTTGCTGATTTGATGAGTGATCGCCCCATATCCACCAACCAACAGCTACAGAAGCCGTGAGCAAGACACACAAAATAAGTAAGTTTCTCCCGTAAGCACCCTTTTTCCGACGCTTCATCGCTAACATATTATCAGTGTACCACTAGCGAAGCTTTTTCAAATAGTACTCGATCTCTTCGATACTACCACGGATATCATCCATCGCTCGGTGTGCTTCAGGTTTGGCAAATTTTTTTCTATATTTACCTTCAAAGACAACTTTCCAGGCGCTAACATCAAGCATCCGATAGTGCAGCCGCGCGTTGAGTCTCGGCCATTCATTTTCGATAAACTTGCGATCTTGGTGAATTGAATTACCTGCAAGAAGTACTGGTTTTTCGCTGTCAAAATGCTCGTTGATAAATTCAAGTAGTTCATTTTCTACTAAGCGACCGTTTTTTCCGGTCTCATTCTGTGCTTGCAATGCATCGCGCACCTCTGAAAATTTCTCCCAAAATTCACCAACCATACGCTTCTTCATAAGATCCGGGCCAACTTTTTTTACGGCCTCATGTGTCGCAATTTCTTTAAAATCCCAATCCGTTGCAATCGCCGCAACTTCTAAAATACGGTCTTCTATCGGGTCGAGGCCGGTCATTTCAAGATCTATCCAAAGAAGCTTCGCGTGTTTCATTACTGTTAATTATAGCATTATACGATCTTGACTTTGACAAATTATAGTTTTATTATACAAAAATCCGGAGACTCCGGATATCTCGACAGAGAGGAGACGCCGTGCATCCTGCACTGTGTCACAAGGATCGAAAGATCCGGTCAGCAGCACGTCAAGCGCGCGGGGTCCTGATCAGCGAGCACACGATCATGGGCGTTCGCACCATCGAGGAACTCGCCGACAGGATCATGTCGAAGCTCGACTACCCTGAGAAGCTCGGGGCAGATGACCAGCGTCGCGACGTACTCATCGCGGCACTGTACTCGCTTCGAGAGGCTCGACTGATCAGCGTGCACCGCAAGTCCGCCCAAGCGCGGATCACCACCAAGGGCAAGCACGCCGACAGCCTCATGCCGAAGCGCAGTCGCACCGGTCGTCGGCGGAGCTACTCCGCGATAGACCACGCGCTGGCCTGATCACGCCCGATCACCACCGAAGGCGAGACGAGATAACAGTTACGATGAGTGCCGCACAGGAATCACACTCTTTAGAAATCGGGAAACTCGTCTCGCCTTCGGGCGAGCAACTACCCTAAAATTATTTTTTATTGAACTTTAGACTCACACCATTGATACAAAACCGTTGGTCGGTTGGCGTACCAAGACCTTCACCTTCAAAGACATGACCGAGATGTCCACCACAGTTTGCGCAGGTCACCTCTGTTCGGCTCATACCGAGCGTATCATCAGGATGAAACTCAACTGCCCCCTTTTTGGCATCATAAAAGCTCGGCCAGCCACAGTGAGCCTCAAATTTTTTCTCACTCTCAAATAATTCCACACCACACGCTGCACAGCTGTAGCTGCCAGGATCAAATACGCTATCGAGTTCACTTGATCCCGGCGCTTCGGTGCCTTTTTCGCGCAGCACTCTATACTGCTCTGGTGTTAGTTTTTCTTTCCACTTAGCATCATCCATTTAGTCCTCCAATCGCTCCAGTGCTGTTAAGAACGCGGCTTCTTTTAGGCTACATTCCTCAGTGTCAGCCCTGGCAATATTTGCCTGCATCGCTCGCGTCAAAATAGCACTAAGCTCACTATTTACACGCTCTTCGCTCCACCGCTGACCTATACGATTTTGCTTCCACTCAAGGTAGCTCACAATAACACCACCAGCATTGGCAATCACATCTGGAATCACGACAATACCCCTATTTGAAAGCAGCTCCAATGCCTCATCATCGACAGGCCCATTCGCCAGTTCAAGAATCGTGTCTGCTACTATCAATTGTTGGTTGCTCGCATCAAGCACTTCGCCAAGCGCTGCGAAAACAAGCACATCAGCTTCAGCTTCCAATATGTCTTCGCTCGCCCGTACTTCGGCGTCGGCTTTCAGCTCATCCATCACCTCGCGTGAAAACTCGAGACCCGTAAAATCAAATCCATCCGACTTAAACATCGAGACCCGAGAGTTACTCACGGCCACTACCTTCACGCCAAGTTCACGCGTAGCAATCTTCGCAAAATAAAACCCGACGTTTCCCATTCCCTGCACTGCCACAGTAACATCGCGTGGATTCTTCCCGATTGATTTCAAATATTCACGAAGTACGATCATTCCACCACGTCCAGTTGCTTCGATCCTACCTTCGCTCCCACCTTTATCTAAAGATTTACCCGTAAAGCTTGCCTGAGATGTATCACCAGTCAGTTTTTCGTACTCGTCGACCATCCAGTCAATTACCTGGCCGTCTGTATTTACATCTGGAGCCGGCACATCCTTGTCAGGACCAATATGACTTTCAAGTGCTCGTACATATTCACGTGCGACCTTTTCTATATGCTCCTCGCTATATTCGCGCGGATTAAAAGCGACACCACCCTTGCCGCCACCCATTGGAATATCTACCGCAGCACATTTTACGCTCATCAATGTAGCAAGCGCCTGCACCTCAGCTTCATCAACATGTGGATGAAAGCGAATCCCACCCTTAAATGGGCCACGAGAATCATTGTGCTGCACTCGATACGCATGATGTTGTACTTCGTCTACGGTAATCGTAAACTCGTGCACCGCTTCCGGCGCCAAGAACTGCCGCTTTTTCTGCTCATCCCACCCCAGCCGATCAGCCGTACGACCAATAATCGCTTCTGCACTTTCGAGCATATTCATGGAATGAGACCTCCTTATAAGCTATTGTACACCTTGGAGCCGTAGATTATGCGCGGGCGTCTTTGAGAGCCTTGGCGTACCAGAGAACATCATCAAGGTGTGCATCAAGCGCTGCACCGTTGTGGTGCTCGTCAGTCAGTTCGCCTTCGTCACTTATCATCGCATCGACATGACCATGGAATGTCACACTATCAGGAACGACAGATGCTGCGATTTTACTTGCAAGCACGAGACGCAAGTGCTCAGCAGAGCGCGCTCCACCCACTACGCCATGGCTCACAATTCCGACTGGTTTTCGTCGTAACTCACCTTGAGTGTAGTCAAGCGCATTCTTCAAAACCGCAGGTATGCCATGATTGTACTCACCGGTTACAATAACGTAGGCGTCAGCTTTGGCTAGCGCGTCGAGCCATTTTTTTGTACCTTCAGTTAAGACGCGATCTGGCATCCAAGGAGCCTCAGACAACATAGGGATTTCAAACTCTGCAAGATCAAGGACAGATACATCATCATGCTTCTCGCGCAAACTTTTCTCTACCAACTTTGCTAATTTTGGCGTTACTCGTCCGTCTCGTGTCGTGCCTACTACAACAGCTACATTCATTTGTTTTCCTCCTTTTAGTACAATTACTGTATATTATTACTATACTTTTTATAGTACATAATCACTCTCTGTCCGTCAAGAGGTGGACAAATCATACTTTTTATGCTAAAATAGAGTTGTAACAAAGATTGCCTATGGCTACAGCATACCACCCAGTAAACGACACCCACTCAGAAGGAGAAAGACTACACTCCTACTACGGTAAAGTGTCCGATAATTTTGGAGAAAGAGTCCATGCTAGGCTAAACGACTTTGGCTTTAATAAGCTACACGAAGATGCCCTATTGATTGCCGAACACTTCTCGGCAATCCGCAAACACAACGAAGTTGGCGATATGTTCAATCCAAATCGCCTGAGAGATTTTGGACACTTTCTTCAGTCAAAAAATATAGATTCCGCAAGTGGACAAGCCCGGACTCTAGCTGCGCTAAATGCGGATATGCTCCTCGTACAAGGTTTTATAAATAATCAATATTCTAATTATATTGCTGGTCTCAACTCCCAAACAGGGCGACCCGCCCCTGGAAAAGAATTATCCGCCGACATACCTCTGTGTGATTTCGACGATTTGCTAAATCTCGTTAGCGAAAAGTCAGAGGAAGCGCCAAATGGTCAGGGGGTTAACCTTGAAGTCCTTGCCATCCTCGCTACCAGTTATTATGTTGAACTTGAGGATCAGCTATCTGAGCGTGGCGATCCGACTAAATTACTAAAGCTAGTATACGCGACAAAAGCGATCTGTGCTCCATTCGCTGAAATAACCGGTTTTGACGGTCTCGCTATGGGGCTAAATTCTCTTGCAGATCGCATCCAGCTAGAGAGTAAGCTTGAGCCAGAAACATATGGAGCAATCCACAACCAAGCCAAGCAAATGATCGACAGCCTCGGCAGTCCCGAGTCAATAGCTGGACGCGTCACAGACGTACTCGATGGCTTCGGAGTTGACTCCGTGGCAGACGTAACCCTTCCTTCAGGTTCAGGACATAGTGTGAAATATGGTATCGGCACATGGGAAGCTGCCGATCTTGGTATGTCAGAACTCTCTCAACGACTTGTGTGGCGAGTAAAGTCACTTGGTTCACTCATGAAACGCTTGCATCGCATCAAAACCTCAGACACGGAAAACAAGAACGCAGCTCCGACAGACGTCTTAGCTATGACACTCGTTACCAAAAGCGTAGAACAGTCTGCTATATTGCTTCAACAAATGGCCGCTACAATTGTTGACAGCGATTCGCCTCAATATATAGGAGTAGCTTCACCGAAGCGCAACAAATTTGTCCATGTTCAGGGCAGCAAAGAATACCTTGATGCTGTGAAAAATAGCGTTTCTCCTGAAGTGTGGGATCTCGTCCATGATGAAGATACAGACAGCGGCTTCGAAGTTTCAAAAGTTACATTTCATCATAGGACTAGCCGGTACACGGCATCAGGCGCACTCGAGGACGATATTGTTCCAGTTGAGATTCAGATACTGACGGAGAGAGCACGTATTGCGTCACGCATCGAAGAGCCATCGCACACAATCTATAAGGCTGGTAAGCTACCGAAAGAACGAGTAGGAAACTTGGTAAATATCATACAGAAGCTCCATACTAGACGACGCGAGATGAAAAATGGCGAGCCAACCACGCAATCACTCGAGCGCGGCGATAAAGACCTTAGACAAATCAAACAGCAACAGCCGCGCCGTCTAGGTTGGTCAGCCTTGAAGAAACGACCACCGTCAGAACCACCAAGGCACAGGGCTTAGTCTTAGTTAGTCTTTCTTCTTGTCCATGCGATCAAGCTTCGCGATATGGATCACAAGATAGATCACAAATGCCGTCGCTATGAGTGTGATGAGCGAGCTTACGATTGCACCCCATCCAATTGCTACTTCTGGATTCTTACCATCAGCACCCATGATCACCCATTTCATACTGTTTAGATCGACGCCACGAGTCATCAATGCAACAAGTGGTGACACAAAATTATCGACGATTACCTTCACGCTCGCACCGGCAGCGGTACCAATAGCGAGACCTACTGCAAGACCGACAACTCCCTGTTCACGGATGAAGCCCATGAAGCCCCCTGCGTGGCCCTTGCCTGCATTCTTTGCTTTTGCTCGTGCTGCTGCACGTTCTTTTACAGTTGCCATCTCGTAACTCCTTTAAGATTAACTTACGAGTAAATTATACCTCGAATTAATTTTTTCTACGATGCCTTCAACCGTTCTCCCATGTTATGAGCTCTTGTGACTTTTTGTCGCGCCGAGCCAATCACTCCTACAAACTGTCCATACCCCTCTTCTGCATCTGCGAGTAACTCAGGATCTTCATACATCGAACCTATATGGCGAATTGTATCAAACCAAAAGTATCGGTTCGTTGTTTTGTCATCTTCGGGTAAACTACTATCCACTACAGCAGCTATATCTTGCATCTCTTCTACTAGCCCGAGTTGTCCGAGCTTATGCCGAAGCGCTACGAGTCCACCAAGCTTAGCTCTTGTATCGACTTCTGGATACATAGCAAACATTTCTTTTGCCTCCCGAGTTGCAAGATTTAAATCTCTTTGGATGATTCCTTGTCGCATAAGTCCGTAATGCCACGCTACCTCTCGGCCTGCTGCGGCAGAATACGTACGCATAACGAGTTTGCTATTGTTAAGCCTCGGTGGTGCCCCACGTCTTGCAGGTCGAAGCATATCGTCAGTGGAAAGCCACTGATGCCTAGCAATAACTTCATCACGATCTTGTCGATGAATCTGCCTAATGATACCGCTCGCATCAAGAATATTTGTTGCAACCTTCTTATCATCAAGTTGCTCTAGTGGATGATCACCTTGAACAAGATCGTCGATATCGAGAAAAAGTTCTTTTGATGGTGAATCTACCATATGAGCATCACGGGATTTAGGATCAAACATTGTGATAAACATATGTCCATTCGCAAAGCTAATTGTATGGGGAATCTCAACAGCATCAAGAAGCTCTGAAGCAACTATGGTATGTCCATAGCAATTCGTCTGAACCGAGTCGGTAGACTCGTCTTTACGCCACAGCGGTTCGTGCAAAGTAGTATTACCAAACAATAGTGTTTGACGCACCATATGACCCACTTCATTAGCAGCTTCAATCTGATCAGCAAATCCTTGCTCAGAAGAAAGATAAACAGCTTCAACTCGACGCAACCGCTGTGAAGTTGTAAGCTCAGAGCGAGTAATGCCCGGGCTTTTCTCGGCGATATCTTTCCGAGGTGTAAGCAGGCCTTTTGATCGATTGAAATGAGACTCAATCATGTCACTATTATACAATTTTATATGTATTTTGTCTACATTTTTTCTGGTGCATGAATGCCCAGAATAGCAAGACCAGCTTTGAGCGTATCTGCATACAGCACCACGATCCCTGCCCTATGCGCTTCCTTCTCATCTCCAACAACCTGATTCTTCTCATAATATCGGTTGAATTCCTGTGCTAGCTCAAACAGGTAATTACAAATGTGATGTGGCTCCAAATTACGGAAAGAGTTTTCGACTGTCTCTGAATATTCACTAAGCTTCCTTATAAGCGCACGATCTTCGTCGTACATTTCAGTTGGCATCGTAATATTGTTAGATATTTTATCTAAAATCCGCTTAGCCCTAGCGTGAGCATACTGTAGATAGCTTCCGGTATTACCCGTTAGACTGACCGCTTCGTTAACATCAAACACTACATCGCCACCGATTTTCACTTTCAAAAACTGGTAGCGCAGTGCGCCGGCCACAATCTCATCGCTTGCTTCTCCCTCGCGGATTTCAATCGCTTTCTTGAACTCATCAAATAACCATGAAATCTCCACGACATCACCGTCTCGGCTACTCATCTTGCCTGTAGTCAGCTTCACTAGTCCAGTCGGGATGTTCACCGTCTGATCTTTCTGCTCAGGCCATACTTGTCCAGCCGCCGCGATCACACCCTTAAAGTATGCCCCCTGCTCTTCACCGGTAATAATGTAGCTTTCATCTGGGTGAAACTGTTCATTTTTGAGCAGCATTAGCCCAAGATCGCGTGCCGCATATAGTCCACGTCCATTACTCGCAACAAATGCATTGTCGAATGCACCGTGTTCGCTGCCTTTAAAAATCAATGCACCTTCAGACTCCTGAAATACTTTCGGTACGTTTCGTTTAACTACTTCAACACCGTAATGATCAGCATCACTCTCTAAGAAACGATAGACAGTTGGCTGGTTACCAAGTCGAGCCACAATCGCATCGATCTGCTCGAAACTCCATTTTTTACAAAGGTCATAAATCTGAATATAGAGTGCGCTCTTCGGTTCAAAAGATTGCTCGGCAAGATCATTGATCTCCTTTTTAGCTGCTTCGTCTTCTTTGTATGCCCTGCTGCCCTCTGCGTACATCTTACTCATAAAGCTATTGCGGTCATTTTCCGGGACTGATTCGATCTTAGAAAAGTCGCCGTCAGCATAACGTAGCAAACTATACATACTCTTGCCAACATGCAGCCCCACGTCACCGTGGTAACTCACACGGTACACCTTTGCACCGCTGACCGCAAGAAGATTTGCAATCGTATCACCAAGTACCGCATTAAACGCATGGCCAATGTGCATAGCTTTGAACGGATTTGGATTGTTCGTCTCGATCGCTATCGTCTTGCCAGCCCGCGTCGGTAGCGGCTCTTTTTTAGTGAGCGCAAGTAGAGCTGATTCACTTAAGCGAACATTGATAAACCCAGGACCAGCTACAGTTACCTCAGAAAAATCTTCATTACTTTCCAGATCATTAGCGATTTCCTGCGCAATTTCGCGCGGATTTTTCCCTACTTTTTTAGCCAGCTGTAGTGCGATATTCGAAGCAAAGTCACCGAATTGTGGCTCTGGGCGTGTCAACACTATATCAACATCAATACCATAAAGATTCTTTACACTTGCCGCAATTACTTCGTTCATCACTGACTAGTGTAACAGAAGTGTTAAGATTAGTCGTCCGCAAGAATAGGCTCGAGGATTGGTGGAGTCGAAATTGGACTCAATCCTTTTACCTCGTGCATTAGTACACGCATGACACTCATGTCATCATGACTTATTGTATCGATACCCTGATTGTCGTGTTGATGTGTTTCTTCTGCCATATTTTTCCTTTATTAATTACTTTGCTGAAAATCTACCTAGGAATCGCTCAAGCTTCCCCGTCCGTACTTCTGGCTTTTTATCATGAGACTCTCTACCGAGTTCAAGTAGCTCCTCGAAACGACCACGCAGCGGGGCATACAGAGGATTGGTCATGATCTCCTTGGCAATGTCTCGCAAGCCACCGCTACTTGTTATTTTCTCGAGTGCAAGCGGCTCACCCTTATCAAAATCTGTAGCGATTTTATCGATCTTGTTTGAAAATAGCTTCAGATCAAATGCATCACCTTGCGTAGAGACAGGCGCATCTTTAGTCTTCTCGCGAAGAGTAGCTACTAGATCTCTCATTGCTTCAAGGCGCTCGGTAGTTGCCGACACACGGCCATGCTGCATCTCGAAAAGAGCCAGAACATCACCCTGCTGTGCCTTACTAAATACTTTCGCTGATTCACTCGTAAACGCCCAGTGCTCCATATCTTCAAGTGTGGGACGGGCTACGGGCAACTCGGCATCTTGGGGCAAAACCAAGGTACGCTGCTCAACTTGTTGTGGCTGCTCAGGTCTGGCTGGTGTTCTACTTCTACTTAAGGCTGCGCTTTCCTCTTTAACCGCCGCGGGGATTCTAAAGAAAGTTGATGTGCCATTTCCATCAGTATCACCTACATATACTGCGTCTGTGATTGCATCAGCCTGATCAAGGAAGTAACCATACTCAGTAATTCGAATCGGTTCGCCGTGATACATCGCTAGAGTAAAAAAGCTTGCTTCGTCATATGACTTTTCGCTAAAGCCCGGACTGCCAGCTGGATCTGATACTACAAAGCGGTCAAGTACATATTGACCATCATCACTATAGCCACGAGTCTGATCGTGAGCATTTTCCGGGGGGCGTTCATTAGTATTCATCGTGTTTGTTTTTTTAGATTACATTTAAGATATTAGCATAATCAAGATGATTTGTCAATTGAGGTAATTACTTACAAGAGTTGATAAGTCCAATAAACAACGGATGCGCTTTAAATGGCCTGCTCCTAAACTCTGGGTGTGCTTGTGTCGCTACAAAGTAAGGATGATCAGTTGCTTCCACATATTCAACCAGGCGACCATCAGGAGAAGTTCCGCTAATTTCTAATCCGCCTCGCTCGATATCTTGAGTAAATGTTTGATTCACTTCATAACGGTGACGATGACGCTCTACTATTTCTCTACTTCCGTAAGCCTCAGCGGCTTTTGTACCCTCTTTTAATACAGCTGGGTAATCACCAAGACGGAGAGTTCCGCCTGTAGACTCTTTGCCTTCCTGCCCTTCCATGATGTACACCACATTTTGTTCAGTAGCTGGATCAAATTCTGTAGAATTTGCTTGCTCCAAGCCAGCTCGACGTGCAGCAGCAATAACAGCAACCTGCAGCCCTAGACAAAGTCCCAGGTACGGCTTCTTGGTTTCGAGACTATACTTTGCAGCCGCAATCTTTCCAGGGATACCCCGCTCGCCAAATCCGCCAGGCACTACAATACCGTCAACCTGCGCAAACTCTTCTTCTGAAGCGGTTTCTGCTTCAATCCATTTAAGATTGAGGCCGACATTTTCATGCCATGCAGCAGCTTTCAGCGCTTCGACTACAGAGATGTAGGTATCCTCATTGTCCATATACTTTGCGACGAGGCCAACAGTCACCGTTTTCTCAGGAGTGTTATTTTGCTTGCCTACAACCTCTTGCCAATTACTCAGATCTGGCTGCTCGTGATTGCCGCTAAAATCTGAAAGTAGGTCGTACAGCGGCGACGCGGCAATCTTTTCTGGGATACGATAGACAGTATCAACATTTGGCATATCTACCACATACTTCTCTGGTACACCACTGAGCAGACTGATCTTTTTTGCAACACTCTCTGGAGCTTGCTCTTCAGTGCGCACGATCACGGCATCCGGGAAAATACCAAAGCCACGTAGATCTTGCATGGCATTCTGTGCTGGCTTGGTCTTAAATTCCTTTGAAGTGCCAATAAATGGTACGTACACAACATGCATATACAAGCAACGATCACGACCAATGCGCTGGCCAAATTCACGGATAGCTTCTACAAAACTCAAACCTTCATAGTCACCTACCGTACCACCAATTTCAACAATATGGACATCACTTCCCTCAGAGGCATCAATAATCGCATTTTGAATTGCATTGGTCAGATGAGGTACCAGCTGGACTGTTTTACCACCAAACTTTCCGGCGCGTTCGTTTGCAATCAAATTTGAAAGTAAACGGCCAGAAAGCGTCGCATTTTTTTGCGTGAGTTCAATGTCTAGGAATCGTTCGTAGTGGCCAAGATCAAGATCAGTCTCGGCTCCGTCCTTAGTTACGAAACATTCGCCATGTTCCGCAGGATTAAGTAAACCCGCATCTACATTGAGATACGGGTCACATTTTTGTATAGAAACGTTCAGGCCTTTAGCTTTTAGGACTGCGCCTATGCTAGCCGCCGTGATACCTTTCCCTACCCCCGACAGGACACCGCCTGTCACAAATATATATTTCTGTGTTTGCCCATGGCTTTTTATGCTATCCATGGGATTTTATTATAGCACCTTAAATTTATTATGCGCTAGCTGTAGGGTGTTGTAGTTTTGTCCCTACGCTAGATGTGGAGGTGTGTATACTAGAGAGGATGAGAATTTATTACACCGATGGCTCAGCCTCACCTAATCCTGGCCCGGGCGGATTTGCCGTGATTTTAGAAAGTAAACCAGTAGCTTTAGGCTCAGAAGAGGGCGACACGACAAATATTCGCATGGAAGGCCACGCAATCATCGCGGCGCTCAAGCATGCGAACGGCGATGAATGCGCCATTCATACTGACAGTGAGTTTTGGATCAATGTCATCACCAAGTGGGCACCTGGCTGGGAAGCTAAAGGCTGGAAGAAAAAAGGCGGCGAGATCAAAAACCTCGATATCGTGCAGGAGGTCTATCCCCTATTTCAGAATTCAAATGCTACCCTTGTCTGGGTGCGCGGCCACAACGGCGACGAAGGTAACGAGCTGGCTGACGAATGGGCAAACAAAGCACGCGCGGGCGCGAGACTCTAGTGCAACCACATATTATCCTCTACTCTCATGGTTTCGGCGTCAAAAAAGACAGCCGTGGGATGTTTACGGATATAGCTACTGCTCTACCCGAATTTCAGCATGAGATGTTTGATTATAACCAGCATGATGAGCCGACAAATCAGACATTTATCACGCCACTCAGCAAGCAGGCAAAAATACTCGAAAATAAAATACAAGAGCTACGCAAGCAGTACCCAACAGCCACGATCGATATCGTAGCTCACTCTCAGGGCTGCATCGTAGCGGGTATGGTTGCCTCGCCAGAGATCCGACACACCGTCCTACTTGCCCCACCTACAGATAACGTTGGCGATCGCAAGAAATCATTTTTATTAAATCGGCCAGGTGTGACTACCGACGAAAACGATGTGATCTACCTCCCTCGTCGCGATGGCAGCATATCAGTTATTACGCCAACCTATTGGGACGACTGGGAAGATCTAGATCCGATCGAAATCTATAACCGCCTACCAACCGCAAGCGCTGCCACTCTCGTTACGGCCACCCAAGATGAAGTGCTGCCAGCTATCGACTACACTCACCTATCACCAAAGATTACGCGTGTTGATGTAGTAGCTGATCATAATTTTACTGGCGAAGGGCGAGCTAAACTCTGCGATTCAATTAAGGCTATTGTTGCTAGCCAACTACAGTAAGCCAAATGAGTGCGATGTTCAGCAGCGAAACTACACCTGCGATTCCCCACACGATATAGGTAATCGCTTTTGGATTGATCTGATCACCCATGATTTTTCGAGACGATGTGACCATAGTGAGCGGGATCAACGCAAACGGCACACCAAAGCTCAATACGACTTGCGAGATGATGAGAGCAGTCGACGGGTCAAATCCAACTACCAAAATGATAAAGGCAGGAATAATAGTAACCATGCGACGTACATACACATTCACTTTACGTTTTAGCAATCCGTGCATGATCACTGAGCCAGCCTGACTCGCTACCGATGTTGATGTCAGACCTGAAACCAACAGACCGACAGCAAAGAGTAGAGCTATCAAACCGTTAGTATCAGTCTGCAGTGCGCCAAATATACCCTGGAAGGACTCAACTGCCTCATTACCTTGAAGAGCGGAAGCAGCCAGTAAAAGCATCGAGATGTTTACGCTTCCAGCCACTACCATAGCAATACCAACATCAAATTTAGTGGCGCGTAGATATCGCTTGAGTTCAAGCTTACTAACTTTTCCGTGTCGATCACGTGCTAAGGCTGAGTGAAGATATACCACGTGCGGCATGATAGTTGCTCCAAGCATTGCTGCTGCTAGCACTACCGTCTCAGTGCCTTGGAATCGTGGTACAGTACCTCCAAGCATACCCATGATGTCTGGCGGGAAATTTATAAGGCCAACTATAAAACCAAGCGGAATAATTGTCAGCATCAAGATGATCATTCGCTCGAAATATTTCTTTTCTGGGTGCTCATATACAACGAGTAATATCATGGAAACGATACCAACAATAACTCCACCAAGGACTAGCGGTACACCGAAGAGGATATTCAGGGCAAGCGCACCACCAACAACTTCAGCAATATCACAAGCAATCGCGACCGCTTCAGCTTGGAGCCAATATGCGATACGAGCCGAGCGCGGCAATCGCTCACCGATAACTTCTGGCAGTGACTTCCCTGTCACCAATCCAACTTTTGCCGAGAGATACTGCACAAGCACTGCCATAAGATTAGCAACGATAAGCACCCAAAGTAGCAAGTAACCATACTGCGCACCAGCTGAAAAGTTAGCAGCGAAGTTACCCGGATCAACATAGGCTACCGCCGCAACAAACGCGGGGCCAAGCAGTGTAAGAGTTCGGCGCGATAATCCTTTCATTACGACTTTTTCCCTAGAAATTCTTTTGGTATAGGATCTTCAAATCTTACACTTGGAATATCAATCAATCCACGAACAGTCATGTTTGGAAAATAATGTTGATATAAAGATTTTTCATTACCATAAAGCGCACTGTTCCAGTCGCACTTAAGCTTGTCTGCCACGTCTCGGACTGCATGTTCAGATGGACCTTCAATCTCTATATATGGCGGTACCCATGGACGCTCATCAATAACTACTTCTACATCATTCAGCTTCCACGTCTCACGACGCGACTCCTGCCTAGTCTTATATTTCCAACCAGCGAGCGATAATAACTCCACTGTTTTTTCAAAGTCTCCAACAGTGACCTCGATCTCCTTCACTCCGTGAAGTGTCGCACTTTTCTGCTCCTTGTACGTCAAGGTCACTCTATCTCCTTCGTCACGCACACGAATAAAGGCATTACGTTGTTCGTGCTCAGGCTGCTCAATCAGAACACGCCTCATCAACCGCATTGGGTGCTTAAGTTCGGCACCTGCTTTTTTCAGCCGCCCACGAATCTCGTCGATATCTACATCGACAAACTTCACCTCTATCTCCGTTTGCATGCTAGTCTTTCTTGCTGCCGCCGGCGTTCACTTCGTATGAAGTGTTTGTGCTTTCAAAGAAGTTTACGAGCTCGAGCGTGTCATTGGCTGCTGCCATCCATTTCGCTGGGTTTGACACCTTGTAGTGTGCTTCGAAGCCAAGCTCTTCGAGGCGACGGTCAGTGAGGTACTTTACGTACTGATTTACGTAGTCAGCATTCAAGCCCAAGATACCCGTAGGAAGCATCTGCTTGTTGTACTCCTCTTCCATCTCAACAGCATCGAGAATAGTCTGCTTGATCTCATTAGCGAACTCTTCCGTCTGAAGATCTTCATTTTCTTCCAATGTAGTAAGGATGAGATTGATACCAAACTTGAGGTGGAGGCTTTCGTCTCGCACCACCCAGTCAATAAGTGAACCAAAGTTACGTAGGAGATTTCGTTGGCGGAATGAAAGTGCGACCATGAAGCCAGAGTAAAACCAAATGCCTTCAAGGATGATGTTGTAAGCGATTAAGTTGCGAATAAAGTCTTTCTTGCCCTCAGTTGTCGTGATATCGAGGTGCTTTTCAGTCATGCGCTTAATAGCTTGCATCTCAAACTCTTCTTTGCGTGCCATCACAGGTTCATCGACGTGTGCCGCATAAGCTTTGTCACGATCGATTGGGAATGTTTCGAGCACATACTCAAATGCCATACAGTGATTTGCCTCTTCCCACATCTGTTTAGCAAGATAGAGATGACACTCTGCGGCATTTACATATGGATATACACCAAATGCTAGAGCTTTGTTGACCAAAAGCTCATTTGGGTTAAAGTACGCCATAAGGAATTCAACCGCGTGGCGCTCTTCGTCAGTCATTTTCTTCCAGTCAGAAAGATCCTGTTGAAGCTGAACTTCATTTGGAAACCACGTGTTCGCAACTGCTTGATCATAAAGCTCCATCGCCCATGGGTAATGAATTGGCTTGAGTAGCAAACCATCCTGAATTCCTGTTCCTAAAATACCCGCCATTTAAATTCCTCCTCGTTGTTACTTCTTACTGACAGCCTTCGCACATGAGTAGATCTTGTGGATCAAGTGGTGCTGAGATTTGGCCATTTGCCGCTGCTTGGTCATCCGCTACAGCCTGAGCGTTTTTCATAGCTGCATCGATAGCTGCGAGCTTTTCATCTAGTGTCATGTTGTCGTCGATAATTGTTGATGCGTTCATTGTTTTATTCCCCTTATACCCTTTTATAATTTATTTGGCCTTGTTGTTTGTTTTATGTATCATTGGCTACTCGCCCCTACAGTTTGCTTTTTCGCAAATCCGAATCCAGCTTTACGCGGACCACCTGATGTCTTGGCTAATTCTTCTGATTTATTGACCTTAGTTGTAGATTGTTCAGCCTGGTGCCTTGGTTTTACATGCAGATAGTATGTTGTCTTGAGGCCACGTTTCCAGCACTCAGTATAGATATCCATATAGTCATCGACATTACGTGTCTCAAGATACATGTTGCGTGAAATTGCCTGGTCAACCCATTTTTGTGCACGAGCCGCTACCTCAATGAAAGCATACGGACTGAGCTGGAATGATGTCTTGTAGACGTCTTTGATGTGCTGTGGAACTTCGTAAATACCTTGGATGTCTCCTTGACGAGCCAACACCTCATCTTTGACTTGATCCCAGAGGCCTAGCTCTTTAAGGTCGCGTACAAGATTTGTGTTCACTTCGAGGAACTTGCCACTCAATGTACTACGAGAGAAGATCTGCGCAAATTGTGGGTCGAGCCCAGGTGTCGTGCCGGCGACAAGACCTATATTAGCTGTCGGCGCAATCGCCATAACAGTCGCGTTTCGCATGTGCTTCTTGGTCTTTTTTCGAAGTGTTTCCCAGTCAAGTCGCTTCTTGCGAGTTACATCCACCTTTACCTTGCGAGACTTAGCGAGTTCATCGACGGTATCAATTGGGAGTAGACCATTACTCCAGCCACTTCCCTTGAACTCAGGATAGCTACCTCGTGACTTGCCGAGCTCAGCCGACTCGTCGATCGCGTAGTAGCTGATGAATTCAGTCAATTCGTCGATCAGGTCGTATGCTTCCTCTGACTCGTAGCTATGGCTAAGTTTTTCGAGCACATCGGTGAATCCCATCAGACCGAGACCAACAGCACGGTTCTGAAGGTTTGAGTTCATCGCTTCAGGAATTGGCGTATTAGTAATATCACAGAGATTATCGAGCTGGCGGATCGCTGAGCGCACGCTCATCTCAAGTCGCTTCCAGTCCCATTCTTTATTTTCGTCTAGGTGACGAGAGAGATTGATAGACACGAGGTTACAGACTGAGGTATTCTTCTGATCCTGAGGAAGTGTGATCTCAGTACAAAGGTTTGAACAGTGGATTGTACCAGTATTGTTGTTGAGAGCACGGACATTGATAGTATCTTTCCATGTTAGCCATGGGTGGCTTGTCGCTTGAAGGATGGTCAGAATCTGCTTGAACTGCTGACGCGCCGGAATCTTTGAAACTTCCTTTAGCTCACCTTTATCTGCCATCTTGATGTATTCATTGTATCGCTTTGAGAATTCCTCACCATATAGCTCAGGTAGATCAGACACCTCAGCTGGATCAAACATATACCAGTCTTTATCAGCTTCGACACGCTTCATGAATTCATCACTCATATATACAGCAGTGTTCATAATACGAGTACGAAGGTACGGGTCACCAGAGTTCTGCTTGAGGTCAAGGAACTGTGGGAAGTTGATGTGCCAATTTTCCATGTACATTGCGGCTGCACCAGCTTTTTTACCCTTACGAGAGACAGCAAAGAGTGCCGTGTCGATCATCTTCATGAATGGGATTGGGCCAGTGCTTTCAGTGTTGGTAGTTTTTACTGGAGAACCTGCGCCGCGGAGCTTCGTCATAGTGATACCGATACCACCAGTACCCTTCGCGATCCACATTGTATCGCGGATTGATTTCGCGATTGATTCCATATCGTCCTGAACTTCCATAAGGAAGCAGTTAGAAAGCTGCGGGAATGCACCACCGGCATTCACACGAGTTGAGCCGCCGGCCACATACTCGAGACGAGCCATGTGCTCGTAGAAATCGATAGCGGCTGCAGTTGGATCTTTCTCATTGTAGCTTAGACCCATCGCAATGCGCATGTGGGTAAACTGCGGAGTTTCAATCGGTGCACCGCTGTTTTTACGGAGCGCATAACGATTCTTATTTGTCACTACACCAATATATTTAAAGAGTTCATCGTGTGCTGGCTCAAGCGCTTCAGCAATTTTCTTTAGGTCGAATCGACCATCGCCCATGCGTGTATCGAGCAAGCCATCTTTGAGGGCTGCCTTTATAAACTTCGGGAATTCTTTCGCGTGAAGCTTCTTCAGCTCCGCGTCAGACTCGTAATCACCAAGAATATTCTTGTAGATGTTCTTGAGCAGCAACCTCGCTGCAATCTTGTCAAAGTCTGGATCGTCTTTGACATTCTGAAGCGCTGTGTGAATCACCGCTTCATCAAGCTGCTCTGATGTGATTCCGTCAAAAAGTGTAAGCTGTAGCTCCGTCGCTACTTGTACAACCTTGCTGATCTGATCCGGCAGTCCCTCAGAAGCCTTCACAAGAGCTAGGTTGATCATATTGGCGTCAAATGGTTCGCGGGTGCCATCTCGCTTTACCACGTGAATTGCGTTCATAAAATCCCCTATTTACCTTGTTATTTTGTGTTTCACACATCCCCTGGTGTCAACATGAGCGCACCTCCTCGCCATGTTTCAGGGACAACGCTAAGCAGTCATACCCAGTGGGTACCAGTCACCTCTGATGCCTGCCTTACGTTAATGTGTGTTTTGTTGATCGCCTACAAATGAGTTTTTATTCATATGTAGTGGTCTGGAAACTACTATAGACCCCACATGTAGCATATGCAAGCCTTTTCCATGGTTTTTTTCACCACATACCGTTTTTGCTTATACGACCCCTGGTATACTACTTCTAGCGTGGTGTTGCTTTTTTACAACGCTACATATAGCGCTTATAGTTTTTATTACCGACCGGACTGTTCGCATGCGTAGTACAACCGCTCGGCTGGTGCATAATTGTCTGTAAATAGGGGCTGCTTTGGAATTTGAAGTGGTTTCTGGCCACGAATACTCACTGGTGCACGACTATATGAGACGATATAGTTTGCCCGTGCTGCCGGCTGACTCAGTTGATTGCTGTAGTAAGCATACGGAAATCTATTCTGATAAGAGGCGTTAACAGCTGCGAGCACATCCAGACACTTTCCTGACTCGCCTCCTATGATATTTACCACTACGCGACCATCTACTGATAGTCTTTTATCAAGCGATTCGGCGTACTCACGCGTAATCAGACTGAACGGAATCGAGGTATCCCCATACACGTCCACCAGGATCATATCGTATGTCTGGTTCGATTGATTTACATACGCCCGCGCATCATCAAATATCAGATTCACATTACTCGGATTTTTATAATGAAAATATTTCTCAGAAATTTCCTTTAGTCCCGGATCGATCTCAACCACGTCAATCTTGCTCGATGGGAGCTTCTCAGCCAAATATTGCGGTAAGGTAAACGCGCCGCCGCCGAGTACCAAGATACGCTCTGGCTTTTCTTCTAGAGTCAGCCGAGCCAGCTCTTGGGTATACCAAAATACCGGGTCGCTGCTTCCGCTGTCATACACCGCAGACTGAATACCAGCAGGTCCTGTAACAAGTCCGGTGATTGGGGCATCATTATACATATACTTCACAACCTGATAGTGCGCACTCGCAGTGTCAATATTGGTTGCACCCACCCTAGTACCCATAAATGGTAAAAGTGTTACAACACTGATGGCCACTGACAAAATAACACGATGCTTCAAGCGATATTTTGGCGAAATAAGCCAACTCACTCCAAGAAGAAGCAACGCAACAATCGAAAATGTCTGGTGCGACCCTATATACCCGAAAAGGATAAAACCTGTCAAAAACGTACCGACAATCCCACCGAGGGAATTTAGCGCATCAAGCGACGCAACATGCTGACCCGTCGTCTTCAGCGAACGAACATTAAGTTTAGCCAAGTAGGGGCTTGTCATGCCGATCAGAAAGCTAGTCGGCGCAAACAATAAGCTAGCCGCAATCACCGCCTGAACCCTAACATCACTACCCAAAAATACTACCCAACTGAGCACGCCAGAATATAAGACCTGCGTAGCAACCACCATGAGACTCGCGAGTAGTAGCAGCCACACCAAGTCAGTAATATGATCCCTTTTATCTGCCAGTTTCCCACCGATAAAAAATCCAAATGCAAGCGACGCAATAATAACACCGATCACACTCGTCCATACATATGTAGAGCTGCCAATTGTCGGTGCCAAAATACGTGCAGCAGCCAACTCGTAAGTCAGCAAGCTAAACCCAGTTATAAACGAAATCGCCTCAAGCTTCCCAATACGTCTCATATATATAGTGTATCAGTAGAACTTTTACCCGCGCTGGTAGTCATCACTAAGCCGGACAATATCGGCTTCTTCAGACGGATTATCGGGATCAGTATGCTGCCAAATCTCTGCTACAAGCGTATAACTATTTTTATCTGCGCACAAACGGTGTCGCTCCCCCTGGGAAAATTGCACAACCTCTCCCGCTTTGACGATATTCCGTTCGTTTTGGTCGTCCGTTGCACTCTTATGGTACGCACCATCTGTCAGGAATCGCCATCGCTCAGCTCGGCGACCATGATACTGCCAGCTCAGTCTATGACCAGGCATGACAAGCAAAAATTTCGGACTCAAGCCCACATCATCATGGCCAAGCTTTGCCTCTTTGAGCGAAAGCCCTGGGAAAAACTCACTGACAAAGCGACTAACTTCCGAGTCGTTCATTCGGTAATATGCTCCCCACGGTTTGGTTTCGTCGGCATCTACAATCGTATACCCCAGCTCTTCAATCATGTCAGTTAATCGTTTTGTAGCAATTTCTTTGCTCACGATCTGCCTTGAGCCTGGGAAAAAATGACCCATGAAGCTATCGATCGTGCGGTATGTCTTGCGAATTGCCTGACCTGTCTTTCGACTTGAAACTTCAACATCTAGCACGTCCCGGCCTTTCAAAATATCGCGCAGTCCACGACGAACTCGCCATACAGCCGTACGCAGCGGTGTTGTTTTGCCAAGATAAATCGACGAGAGTTTGTCGACGCTGGTTTTTGCTTTATCGGCCAAAAAATACTCCAAAGTTGTCGCGATTATCGCTAATTACATCCCAAGCAATCATATATCTATTTTACTATAAAGAAGATATGGTCTATCGGATATTACTACTTGAAAAAGTCTTGGACATACTACCTATAAATCCGATACTTCCAAGAACAATGAATATACCTATAAAGAGTCCACCTACTCCCGTCTCATTATGCACACCTGACTGAGGAGCACTTGGAACAACAGGAAGGCCTTGAGAACTCGAGGCAACAATACTCATGCCCCCGGTGCCGCTGAGACCATCAACTTTCCAGTACGAGACACCGCCGATCACCACAACGCTCACATTGTTGTTCATGATCGTTAGCTGCTTAGCACTTGGACAGTCCCTTGTCACATCAGCCAGTGTCGCAGCACCCTCACAGATGATTACAGCATTATCCTTTGCAACCTTTGGAACATACAACGTATGCGTACCACTTACGCCAGGAGCGGATGCCAATCCAGAAACAACAGATTTACGAGCCGCAAGATCAACTTCTCCTGTCACACTTGTCCAGTCAAGATCCGCAGTAAACGTTGCCGTCGCTTCAGCAAGTGGCAAGGAACCACTCAATAGACGAACCGTACGAGTATCCATTTCTCCAGCTCCGGGCAAGCCTCTGTCGTCAAGAGGTTGACCATTGACATCCTTTACTACGAGACCATTTGCCGCATCAATATACAAACAAGCCTGGCCCGCATCGTTGATCGTCCAGCTATAGGTGTCGATTATTGACTGACGAGCAGTTTCAGATGTACAGAAATTATTTCCGGTTACGTCAAGTGTTACGCCACTTTGCAGTGTACGTGCTGACCAGCCCTGTAAAGTAGCATCATAGTTGGCGGTAGAAAATGCAGGAGCGTCGTCAAACATTCCCGACATGTCTGTCACGCTCGAGACATTCCAATTTCCTAAAGATTGGTTAAACGATGTTGCACCGTTAAACATATACGACATCGTTGCCGCACTAGAAACATTCCATTGATCAAGTGGCTGGTTGAAAGATGTGGCCTGGTAAAACATCACTCCCATTTCGACGGCGCTAGAAACATCCCAATTATTCAGCGGTTGATTAAATGAGGAGGCGCCGTAGAACATCCAATACATGTCAACAACATTTGACATATCCCAATTGTCTATCGGCTGGTTGAAAGATGTGGCCTGGTAAAACATACCTGCCGTATCGGTAACACTTGAAGTATTCCAGTCGTTGAGTGGCTGATTAAAAGCGGATGCCAGACTAAACATATAATATAGGGTTTGAACATTTGATACGTTCCAATTATCTAATGGCTGATTAAAGGCAGATGCCTCTTCAAACATTGTCTCCATGGTAGTTACACTGGATACATCCCAATTGCCAATTGGTTGGTTGAATGACTCCGCACCATCAAACATACTACTCATATCAGTAACATTAGATACGTCCCAGGAGTTGAAGCTACTATTACCCGTTAGTGATGAAGCACCTCCAAACATACTGCTCATACTCGTAACATTTGAGAGATTAGGTGTATCAGTTGCCGTCACGTCCATATTAGATGCTCCGAAAAAAGCACGCTCCATGCTAATCCATGCGTTATCTCCCCACTGGTCAACACGAAGAATTTTTTGCGCATCACCCGAGGAATATATTCTTGGAAAGCTGCCGCAAATCTGTATAGTGTATGTGCCTGTCGCTCCAAAGTCATGCGTCACGTCGCCAGTGATGTTTGACTCATCCATCGTGCCGTCATTATTCCAGTCAACAGAGTAGTTATAGCCACCACCTGTCGTCGGGATAGTAATACTAGTACTATTACTTGCGCCTGAATTATCAGTCTTCCAGGTTGTGATAAAGTTAGTCGCTGATCCGCATGTCGCTGCACTTGCACTTGGGCTCTCCGAAAATAAACTAACTAATTGCACAGCAAGTAAAGGAAGCAGAAGCGCTGTACCAAAAGCCGTCCAGAACGAACGACGGCGTATTGCAAGACCGGATTGCCTACTCGTAGTTTGCTTTATGTGCTTCTTCTTTATTTTCATCACTACCACCTATACTATTAAATCAATCGATACGAGCGTGGCGGCCTCGATTCGGTTCTAATTTAATTCTATATCTTTCGAATATTTATGTACAGCTTGGCGGAGAGGATGGGATAGCGCGAGCAAGCTCGCTCTTCCAGTCGTTCACGAAAAAATGTAAACACTTTTTCCTTTCACTCCTTACACCGAACCCCTTTTGCTTTGCAAAAGTTGGGTTCTCGGTTGCCAGCCTATCAATCACATTAAAATAAGCCCAGATGGACTTATTTTAATGTGGCGGAGAGGATGGGATTCGAACCCACGGTGCAGTTTGACCCACACACACGCTTTCCAAGCGTGCGCCTTCGACCACTCGGCCACCTCTCCCTACACTTTTATTCTAACAAATCATTGTATGCCACGCGCTTGTGAGCATAGATGAAACCCTCTGGAATGATTCACTTCCTTTACAGATACTCATAAAAATGGTATGATTTGACTGTCAATTCCTCAAAAAGGAAAGCTGGCCAAGGCGAATCCTAGTTTGAGAAACACATGTACGCTCGAGCTAGTCGAGTTGCTGTGTTCCTTTACATACCCAGTGCATACTTGGCCCTCTCACAGAAAGCAGGAGATTTCATGTCCCGTTTCATCAGGTTGCTGGCAGTCACGTTGTCAGCAGCATTGCTGCCACTGGCAGCCGCGACCCAGCCGGCGCAGGCCGACACCATCGTCCCCTGCGTCAGCGTGCAGAGGACCATGCCGACACAACCCTCGTCGTACGACCTGAGCGGCATTCCGGATCCTGGCTGCTTCGACGTAGAAGGGAGCTACAACGACATGTACTCCGTCTACGAGTACATGATCAACGGACATCCCGTCCAGTACTGGCTGCCGGCCTCCGGCACTCAGGTGCCCAGCTACATGTACGAGCGTGCTGGTACGAGCGTGCTGACGATCCTGGCTCGCTACTACGACCCGAACGCTGGCGCGTACGTCGACGGCCCGAGCTGGACCCTCACATACAACACCTATATAGCACCGCTACCTCCGCCTACCGCTTCGATCACGATCAAGCGGAAGAAGGGCAAGGTGACGGTGACGTTCGCCCAGCAACCAGGACAACACCACAACTACGTCCTCAGGGTGACGGTGAAGGGTCGCGTCATGCCGCGGCCCCTCATGGGACCCGGCGATGCCAGTCGCGTCGTCACGTTCAAGATCCCGAAGCGCAAGCGTGGCAAGGTCGTCGCGCTCTTCCGTCAGATCGATGGGACATGGGTGGTGGTCACGAGCAGGCGCTGGAAGAAGTGAAGGAAGTGGCGGACGTCCGGGCACGAGAGCAATCTCGGCCCGGGCGGACGCCCTGTTTTTATAGTTGTAAAATCCACGACTCGCTTACGGTTGCATTTGACAGTTTCACCTCTTTATAATGGAGTAAATGCCTAAGAAAACCGCAAAAGCACCAGTGATTGAAATTCGTGGCCTCAAAAAGCGCTTCGGCGTAGGAGATGCTGAGCATTTTGCGATAGATAATCTCGACCTCACTATCGAAAAAGGTGAGTTCATCGCCATCATGGGCCCAAGTGGTTGCGGCAAGACTACTCTACTCAATATCATTGCTCTGCTAGACAAAGCTACCGATGGCGAATACAAGCTTGGGGGCAAGTCTGTTGAGAATCTTAGCCGCTATCGTCATGCACGTCTACGCGCAGAGAAAATTGGTTTTGTCTTTCAGGACTTCAACCTCATCGAGCGCATGAATGTTATTGAAAATGTCGCTCTGCCACTTACCTACAGCGGAGTAAAACATACCAAAAGATTGAAAGAAGCTAGTAAAATGCTGAGGAACTTCCATCTTTCCGAGCGCGAATACTTTATGCCGTGGCAACTTTCTGGTGGTCAAACTCAACGCGTTGCAATCGCAAGAGCACTCATAAACAAGCCAGCTATCTTGCTCGCAGATGAACCAACTGGAAATCTCGACAGTAAATCAAGCCACATCATCATGGAAGAGCTCGCCGACATCCACAAGGCTGGCAATACCATCATCATGGTAACGCACAATCCCGCTTTGACCACTTACGCTTCAAGAGTCATTACGATGCTCGATGGAACAATCGATACCGACACGAAAGATATCAAGCCTGCAGAAAAAAAGTCGACTAAACGTCCCCTCAGTAAGCGTACGAGAAAAGCAAAGAAGTCGACTGCGAAAGGTAAAAAATAATATGAGATTGCTCTTTCTTGAAAATTTTCGCACCGCCCGTGAATCACTTCGTCGCACCCGAACTCGTACGCTACTGACAATCACAGGCGTAGCCATAGGTGTCGCAAGTATCACGACAATTTTGGCGCTCAGCACTGGCGTAACCAATATCATCAATCGCCAAGTGGCCGAGCTTGGAGACAACCTCGCTTTAGTTCGACCGACTACACCACCAAGTGGTCTCATTGATCTGGCTAACCCTACGCCAACAACTTCATATACCACAAGCCCGATCGCCGAGAGAGACCTCCAATCTATAAAATCCATCAAGCAAGTTGAATCAGCCGTCCCTCTTATGACGCTCAGCGGAGCTATCAAATCCGATCACCAGCACCCCAAGAATGCCACGATCCTAGCAACCACACCAGATTTTATTAAAACGACTTCCATGAAGATCAAAGACGGTCAGTTTATCGACAATATTACGCTTGAAAGCACTGTAGTACTCGGAGAAAGTCTCGCTGTAGATCTATTTGGAACAGACCGTGCTATAGGCAAAAGCCTTACGATACGCGGAGAAACATTTACCTGTATAGGTATCATCAAGCGCTCAAATAGTCCGATCAACTACAACAATGTCGACCTCGATCACAGCGCAATCATCAGTTTTGACAGCGGCAAGCTATTCAATGAAGGAATTGCACAGATCCAGCAGATCAATGTCAAAGCAAAAACCGGAACTGATATAGAGTCACTACGTCATGCCATCTCGAGCATCCTGGTCAAAAATCATGGTGGCCAGCAAGATACTTCCGTATTGATACGTGATGAAATCGCTCAGCCGACCAGTCGCCTCTTTCTCCTGATTAATACAGTCATGTCGCTCATCGCAGGAATCTCGCTGCTCGTGGGCGGTATCGGTATCATGAATATTATGCTTGTGTCAGTCGCTGAACGCACTCGTGAAATTGGCTTACGTAAGGCCGTTGGCGCCTCAACTTCTTCTATCGTTTCCCAGTTCCTCATTGAAGCTCTCATCACAAGCTTCCTCGGAGGTTTGCTTGGCTACGTAGCAGGCTATGGCATCGCCTTTATGATCAGCCTTTTCTTGCCGTACGATCCTGTGTTTTCATGGGAAATCGCGGCATTGTCATTTGGTCTAGCAGTTGGCGTAGGTATTCTCTTTGGACTCTATCCAGCCATCAAAGCTGCGCGCAAAAATCCAATCGAATCACTACGTCGTTTGCACTAGATTGAGATTTTAGCCAAGCTCTTTCTTAAAGCGCTCTACTAGCTCCACTGGACTTGGATCAACACCGTTTAAGAGGCCTAAATAGATGGTTATAAAATCACCAAATAGCACCAAGTAGAGCATTTGCTCTATTGCCGTACTACCTTTTGCCTCTACTGTAATTGCCTTTGGCCTGAGGCCTGAAAGCAGTCGATCTGAAACCTCAAATCGCTTTTGGGTTCGCTCATGCTCAAAGCTTGAGAGCAGATCCACAACAGCAAACGGCTTCTCTACTGGATGCGAGCTCCAGCCTATAAATTCATTATGGTTAAACTCTGGAAGCGTTCCCCACCAAGCTGTGTTCTTGGCATTTTCATTCACACTAATCTTCCACTTGTATGCTGCTGGTGCCATGAGTGGCCCAGAATAAATGATTGGTGTTTTACCAACAAGCTTCAGTGCGAGCTGCTTGGCTGGATTCTTATCAAGCGAAGTCTCTTTTTTCCATGATTGAATAGCTTCTTCTAGAGAGTCAGATAGAGACTCTAGCTCAGAAATCACATCGCTCGGAGCAAGTCCAAAGGCCACAAGCAATTCCACGAGACCGCGATATGCATACAATACCGCCATACGAGGTTGCACAGCTTTTGGAATCACAACATTCGGGAGATTATATTCCTCTGCCTTTTCCAGCAGCTTACCACCGCCAGCCATCACAGCAATGTGCGCACCTTTTTCGCGTGCCTGCTCCAGTGCAGAAAGGGATTCTTCGGTATTTCCAGAATAGCTCGCCACGATCACAAGTGTATGATCATTGACGAAAGCCGGGAGATTGTAATCTTTCGAGACAATAAACGGCTTATCGAGTTGCGGAAATGTCTTCACAAATTCCGCTTGCAAAGCACTTCCACCCATACCTGAGAACACGATGTTGCAAATCTTTCCTTCAATAGTAATCGGCTGAACATTAAAATTATGACGCAGCTGCATCGGCGTATTAGCTGCCAATCCGAGCGCATCTGACCCATCACGCTGAGCAATTACATTCATATCATCAAGCATTATATCCTCCGTTTCTCTTGCAAATATCTCTCTCTACATGATACAGTATAAGTAATCGTAAGCATAATATCTAACAGAGGTGGGGAAATGGCAGACGAACCAACAAATCAACAACCGATCAGTGATGATCAAGAGCTGGCAAAAGTACTAGCTGGCGTCACAGCACAAACAGATGCTCCTATAGAAGAGCCGATTGTAACCACTCCAGTACCTGATCCTGTAGTTCCTGCGCCTGTCGAGGAAGAGCCGACCGTAGAGCCAGTTGTCGCCCCAGTTTCTGTAACACCAAGTTCCAGTGGTGAGCTCGACGGCATCAAACTCGAAGCGCTCAATGAACTCCGCCCACTCGTTGACAAGCTCAATGTCTCACCAGAAGAAAAATTCGACACATACCTCCTTCTCCTTCGCTCTACAGATGACAGAGATTTGATTGCACCGGCTCACGAAGCTGCGAAAAACATTGCCGATGAAGCACGTCGCGCACAAGCGCTTCTCGACATCATCAAAGAGATCGATTTCCTTAGCCAAAGCCAAGCAGCTGCTGCTTAACTTCGTTCAAAGACTTCGCGTAATTTGACGCTCGTGGCTTCACGGGCGTCTATTAATTCCAGGACTTTGTCGAGCAATACTCCTTGCTCTCCTGTCACAGGCAGACCTGCGAGCTCTTTGGTCTTTGCCTCAATCATATCATCGAGCTTACTTAGCTCATCAGCTTTCTTTGCCTGCCTTCGCTGAGCCATCAGCTTTTCGATCATGTCGAGCAATACCTGTTGATCATATGTCAGCGGCAAGCTCGCCAGCTGGCTTGTCGCCTGCGAAATTTGTTCAGAAATCTCATCAATCTCCTCTTGGAACTCATCCGCTCGATCAAGCCGCGCATTATAGTCTCGCGCTTTCTCATCTTCATCGTCAAATCGTTTGCCATTCTCAAAAGCTTTCAAAAGTAACTCCGCCTCAGTCTGCTCTTTCTCAGGGGTCGACTCGTGCTCCGGGTCATTTCCGGGAAATTGCTCGTAGCTAAAGTTACGTTCCATATCTATATAGTATCAAGAAACTCCCAGCCAGCGCCGGAGTTACCTCGTGCGAACAATTGAGAGCTTCTGCTGATCCAAGAATTTCTTAAGTTCCGGATGACGATTTGCAACAAGAAGCGTGGTAGCGTCAATTGTCTGGCTGACCGCTTCTTTATCTTCTGGAATAAGGTCACTATAGACACTTCGAACGCTATCGTTATAACACACGATACCCGTGATTATTGATGCAATGAGCTCATCAGCATTATCACGAGGATGACCAAGGTACTTCTTAGCCCAGTATTCAGTCTCAACGAAGTTTGACTCTGAAAGCTGTGCGTAGAGTGAATAGTCATTAACTGCTTTTACCCAAAGCTCAATGAGCTCACTAAAAGCCTCATTCTCTTTGAAGCGTTCAAAAAACTCATCGTAATATGTATCTATATCCTCGTACTTTAATTCTTCCATCAAGGTGTGCAATGTGTCGCCAAACGTGTAGCTCACACAATTCGTATCATGAAGTGAGCGAATACCGATAGGCTTTTCAAGCATTAAATCATCTATGCTGCCTGTCTCAACTTTTTTTCTTAATGCTTCAAAGACAGCTCTGTCCTTTGGTGATGCATTCTCAATAAGCGACTCAAGATGCTCTGGATAAATACTGAAGGATGACTGCGCTGAATCATATGCCTCTTTACTAAGTACCCGACAAGCTGTACGAATTGCAGTGATTTCTTCTTTCGAAACCCTGTCCTCTTCCCCCATAAGTGCATGAGTTGTCTCGTGCACCAAACCGCTAAAGAACTGATCTTCGGATGTCGAATCATCAGTTGGAAGTACCATAACAATCTCGTGACTAGTAGGTGAAAAGTACGGATTATAATCCTCGCTTGCTATCAGGCGAACCGTCAATAGATTACCGCTTGAAAATGCTGCGGCTAGAAATGGCGATGCTTTGTCCACCAGTAATCGTAGCTGATCTTTCGCAGTATCATCCACATCGCTATCGTGCTCAAAATGCACTTTTATCACTCCGTCTTCGACATAGACTTCGCCAAACTGCTCTAAATACTCCAAGTCGTCCTCGGTGTCATGAGTGTAAATTTTCTTTTTACCATCTACGCCTGATAGGTCTATTGGCCGAGTGGGATCGGCAATTGGCGAAATAGAAATATTCGCATCCGGTCGGGCAATGTCATTAAATGCTGCAACTCTATCAGTCACCGCATCATCGTAGTCTGTCTGACCTGCAATTTTATCCAGAGCACGGTACTGCTTTTCACCTTTACTTTCATAACCATCAGGTATTTTATTTATGGTTTCAGAAGCGTAGAGTGCCCGTCTCAGAGCGTAATCATCTGGCCTACTTGCAGATTTCAGCACAGCACGACGTATGGAAGGAGTTGCGATGTCACGAGCTTCCCGCCGCATCATTGCCGGGGTACCTTCATAAGACAGATTTGATACCTCGAGCGCATCAACAACTGGTCGCAACTTCTTTAGTCTCTTCTTTGATACACCAGCCGCACCTATAACTCTCATTGCAGCGGAAGGTTCAATGTCATCAAATTTAACATCTTGAAGTGCATTGCCAATTGCAATGTTTCGATATGTTTGCTGCGCTACTTTTCTGACTTCATTATCTTCGATGGCATCAATTATCTCACGACCCGCAGCGCTCGATTTCACGCTGTATGAATCGCCGAAACGAAATACATTAATTGCATCTTTGGCAGCTTCAAGAGCTCTAACTTTATCAGCTTGATCGAGCCCTATCACATCTTCTTTATCAGCACCTTTAGGGATTTTGATTTCACCATTACCCTCGTGGTCATAGACAGCAACTTCAGTAAGAGCAATCTGATTAGCCAAATCATCCGTAGGCGAATGAAAATCTTTACCTTGGTCAGGAACCGCGACATAACGTGGCGGTGCAGATTCGCCATCAAATACATCACATCCTGCCGTTCCAAGGGCTGCAACGCCAATAGCTGCAGTCGTTGCAATACCACGACGAAGAACATTATATGAGCGGAGACTATCTTTGCTTTTACGTGATCGTTTCATAATATTACGTTAAATGAAATTTTAGCATACTATTGTATATTTGTCAATATAGACCACTTCCCGACTAATCCTATTAAGCGAGCTCTCCTACCGAGAGCTCGCTTAGAATCTAGACGCCGCTTTTACTCTACATCATCCCAGGCATGCCACCGCCCATTGGAGGCATTGGAGCTTCTTTCTCTGGAATATCGACAACGAGCGCACCCATAGTTGCGGCAGTCGATGCGATAGAAACCGCATTTTGCACAGCTTCTTTTGTCACACGAGCCGGGTCGATCACGCCAGCCTTCTTCACATCCACCAAGCCCTTCTCTGGAGTCATAACATTGACGCCGAAACCTGGCTTGCCTGATTCAACCTGTGCAAGAAGTGCTTCAGAATTAAGGCCGGCATTTGCAGTAATCTGTAGGAATGGTTGCTTCAACGCATCCTTGAGGATCTGACGACCAGCCGCAATACTGTCTGTACCACCCGGCTTGAGTGAATTTGAAAGATTTACAAGCGTCACACCACCACCAGCTACAATACCCTCAGCGAGAGCTGCCTTCGTAGCGGCTACCGCATCATCTACACGGAATTTCTTCTCGTCGATCTCAGTCTCTGACACACCGCCAACCTTGATGACAGCAACTTTGCCTGAAAGTGCTGCTGCGCGCTTTTCAAACTGCTCTTTGTCGTATTCGCTTGAAGCGTTTTCAGCCTGAACTTTGATCTGCTTGATGCGATCTTTAATAGCCTTTTCAGTAGCCGCGCCTTCAATAATCGTTGTCTCGTCTTTGCCTACGATCACCTTGCGTGCTGATCCAACCACATCGAGCTCAACATTTTCAAACGTCATACCTTGGTCTTCAGAAATCACAGTTGCACCAGTTAGTACTGCCATATCAGCCATGACATCCTTGCGACGATCACCAAAGCTTGGCGCCTTCACAACAACAGTATTAAGCATACCCTTTAGCTTGTTGAGGATGAGAATAGAAAGTGCCTCACCTTCTACTTCGTCAGCAACCAATACGATATCTTTCTTACCAGCTTGTGCTAGCTTTTCAATCAGTGGCAGTAATTCCTGAGCAGTTGAAATCTTCTTGTCTGTAATCACGATCGCTGGCTTATCGTATACAGCTTCTTGACGTCCCGCGTCAGTCACAAAGAATGGCGACGCCCAACCCTTATCAAGAGAAAAGCCTTCTACTACTTCAGATTCCATCTCGAGTCGTTGCCCAGCTTCCACTGTCACAACACCATCTTTCCCAACAGCCGCTACCATCTCCGCAACCGTCTTACCAATCTGCTCGTCACCAGCAGAGATTGCCGCTACTTCTGCAATACGATCCGACTTCCCTTCAATACCTTCAGCAAGGCCGTCAAGTGCAGCAACGACTTCTTTGCCTGCCTCTTCAATCCCGCGCTTTAGCTCCATCGGGTTGTGCCCAGCAGCAATCAAGCGATTTGCCTCCTTCAAGATGTTGTACGTAAGCACTGTTACAGTAGTTGTACCATCACCGGCAACCTTATTTAGCTTTGAAGCAGCTTGCTTGATTAGCTCAGCTCCTACTTTGTAACCCAGAGTCTCGTCGTCATTTTCAGGGAGATCTACACCTTCCGCAACCGTCACCCCATCATGGGTTACAGTCGGTCCACCATAGCCTTTTGCGATTACTACATTACGGCCTTTCGGTCCATAGGTTACCTTTACTGCATCATATAGCGCCTTTGCGCCACCGAGTACGCGAGTACGCGCGTCATCGTCATAAAACACTTTTTTAGCCATTATCTACCTCCGCTTCTCTTGCTTTATCAGTTAAATTAATTCGTTGTTCAAGATCTTTTACACGATTTGATTGTCTGTGTACAAGTACTAATATCCAGCTCAGGATTATCACTACCACAAAGCCGAAAATAATCAGACTAAAGTGCTGGACAAGCTCAAGCATTAGGCAACCGTCCCTAAGATATCGTCTTCTTTAACGATCAAGTACTCTGCGCCATCGATCTTCACCTCAGTCGTTGAATACTCTTTGTATAGAATTTTGTCATTTGCTTTGACATTTTTTACATCTTTTCCAGTGGCAACTACCTTTGCTAGAACCGGTTTTTCTTTTGCATTGTCTGGCAGATATAGCCCGCTAGCTGTCTTATTAGTTGCTTCCTCTCTGACGGCAACAACTCTGTCACCAAGAGGCTTGATCGGTGAACTCATTCCCTATTTCCTCCATTTTCTTGTTCTCTTATCTTATGGTAATCAATATATTAGCACTCGTCAAGTGCGAGTGCTAATCCCCTACCACATCGCTGACGTGATATTATTAGATATATGGAATCTCAATCTGAAAAGCCGGTCGTAGCCGTATTTGCCGGCGCTCGCTCGACCGAACACGAAGTATCACTCCTCTCTGCACACAACATAGTAAATGCAATCGACACAAATAAATACGATGTTGTTGTCATAGGTATCGACAAACAAGGCATCTGGAAACTGTATGACGCAGCAAATTTCGTCGACAATCCTGGTGACATCACCAAGATTAAACTGTCAGACCAGCCTATCTCAGGCCGGCTGGCCGTTACGCAGTCTTCTCATGATTTTTACGATATCGAAAACGATGGCAAGGTGGTTTGCAGCCCTGATATTACCTTCCCTGCTCTCCTTGGTAACTATTCAGAAGATGGCACAATGCAAGGACTACTCCGTATCATGGACGTGCCTTTCACGACAGCTGATGTTGTTGGCTCATCTGTTGGTATGGATAAAGATATATCATATCGATTACTTCGAGACGCTGGGCTAAATGTCGCACCTTTTATTACCCTACGAAAAGGTGGCGATGTACCGGCATTTCAATCTATTCTCGAACAGCTCGAAGCTGATCTTATATTTGTAAAGCCTGCAAATGCCGGCTCTTCAGTAGGAGTATCTCGAGTTACAAGCGAAGCTGAATACCTATCAGCTCTTGAACTAGCCTTTCGCTATGATGTGAAGGTGCTCGTTCAGAAAGGTATCGTCGGACGCGAGGTAGAGATTAGCGTTATGGGTCTGCTTGGTCAGCAAAAAACTTCTGTTGTTGGCGAAATTATCGAACACGATCCGAATGATTTTTATTCATACGCAAACAAGTATGTCATCGACAATGCTGTCGACCTTGTAGCGCCAGCAGAAATGAGCGATGAGCTGTATCAAAAAATATCTGAAGCCGCAAAGAAGACATGCGAAGCGCTCGAAATAGAAAACTTTGCTCGTGTAGACTTCTTCGTTACTCCAGATGAAACCGTATATATCAACGAACCGAATACCATGCCAGGTTTTACGGCTATCAGCATGTTCCCTCGTCTCTGGCAGACATCTGGCATGACATATCCAGAAATTGTCGATAATCTCCTACATCTTGCCAAGGAGCGCCATAGCTACAGAATCGATCCTATCGTCACTGACGCTAAAGATATCGTAGAAGCACATGGCGAATAAGGAAAAAGTCTCCAGGTCAGTCAGTCTTATTACGGCCATTATCCGGTCGCAGGCTAGGACATATGTTCGCCTCAAATCTCCAACCGTGATCGCTGTCGCTGGAAGCGTCGGCAAAACGTCTACTAAACTGTACCTTTCCGCCGTACTTGGATCTTCTGCCAAAGTCCGCTGCATGGACGATAGCTACAATAACGGCATCGGTCTCTACCTTTCGGTCTTTAACAAGAAAATCCCAACGCATCTTCATTCACCACTTGCGTGGCTGAAAGTGATACTTTCCAATCTTGGTGATTTCTTTAAGTCGAGTCCAGATTACCTCATTTTAGAGTATGGCATTGATGGGGTTGGCGACATGGATGAAATGATAGATTTTATCCGTCCGGATATCGCCATTCTGACCGCCGTTACACCAGAGCACATGGAATTTCTAAAAGATATCGATACAGTTGGCGCTGAAGAGGGTAAAATTCTGGCGTCAGCTAAAAAGTTTGCACTTGTAAATACAGATAGTGTCGCCGAAAAATATTACAAAGACATGCCAGGCAAAATCTATACGTTTGGCAGCAATCCTACTGAAAACGCACATTTTGAACTCGATTCTTACACCAGAACTGGCTCGATTGTTTCATTTTTCATAGAAAAGGAGAAACTTCTAATTTCTCAGCCTACAAAGCTTGTATCTGACGCTTTGATTAGCCAGCTCTGCGGTGCTATCTTACTCGCACACAAGCTCGGCATACCCACTGGCGACATCTCAACCGGCCTTGAATCTGTTCAACCCGCCGCTAGTCGTATGCGAATCCTAAAAGGACTTCGTGGCAGCATTCTCATCGATGATAGTGCGAATTTCAGTCCAGAAGCAGGTGTTGTTGCACTGCAAACCCTCAAGAAACTCGATGCAAAGCGCTATATTGCTGTTCTTGGAAATATGCATGAGCTTGGTGAATATATCGATAAAGGCTACAACGATGTAGCGGCAGAGTTTGGTGGTTTAACCATGATCGTGCTCGTCGGTGATCTTTCTCCAGAATTATTTACACCACTCGCGGAAAATCAAGGATTCAAAAAGGACGAAACGCTCTTCACCTTCCCAGATTCTCTAACCGCTGGAAACTTCTTGAAAGATATCATTGACGCAGACGATGCAGTACTCGTCAAAGGGCCTTTTGGTGGATTCTACCTCGAAGAAACAGCAAAATTACTTCTCGATAACCCATCAGATCGAAAATATCTCACACGCCAATCACCTTTCTGGCTTGAGGAGAAATCCAAGCATTTTGGTCAAGAAATTAAATAGCTATCTGAATTCTATAGCCTCTCCGAAACAGACTAAAGGCGAAACGCAAGCAGTGCTAAAATTTATAGCACTGCGGAAGTGGTCTGTTGACGAGAGACTATAGGGTTCAGATACTAGCAGTAGCCTTATCGCTTGCAAGTAGCTCGCGCACCACGTCGCCGTCATTCCACGGAATTCGCTTGCCATTTACGATGCGATACTGCTCATGCCCCATGCCAGTAATCAGTACTATGTCACCACGCTTCGCTACGTCAAGCGCCTTGCTAATCGCCTCTCGACGATCGCCTATCTCCGTTGTCTTCATTGCTCCGCCACGAGTCTTCTCAATACCCTCATAGATCTGCTCGCGAATCTGCACAGGGTCTTCATTGTAGCTTTCTTCGTCGGTCAGAATAATTCTGTCAGCTTTCTCGGCTGCAATCTCTCCCATAATCGGCCGCTTGCCCTTATCACGATCACCACATGCACCAAAAGTAAGAATAATTCTATTTTTAGTCAGCTCCTTTGCTGTATCAAGGAGCTTTTCAAGCGCATCAGGCGTATGAGCATAATCCACAATAATGTCGATGCCTTTGTCATTTTCTACGCGCTCAAACCGCCCTGGGATATCTTCTAGATTTGCCGCTCCTTCCACGATATCTTCTACATCAACCCCCAGCAGATACGCGACAGAGACAGCTGCGACCATGTTGTATGCGTTGTACTCACCCGGAAGTGCAGTCGCCAGTTCAAGTTTGGTCTGATGGTCTATCCTCAAGCTAACTTCTGTACCTTTTTTGAAAAGCTTAACTCGCTCGATCTTCGCCTCAGCTTCATCATGCTTGCCATAAGTAATTTTTTGCGCCGTAGCATCAAACTTATCAAAGTACTCAAACCACTCGTCATCTCTGTTAAGCACAATAAACGCTGGATTTTTTTCGAAGAGCTTGGCCTTTGCCGCAGCATACTCTTCCATAGTTCCGTGATAATCAAGATGATCTTGCGTGAGATTTGTCATAACTGCGACCTCTACTGGCACGGTATCAAGCTTGTGTTGCACAAGCGCATGAGACGGAAACTCCATGACCACATAATCAACCTTGGCTCGCTTTGCTTTCCTAAAAAAGCGTTGCATATCAGCAGTCGGTGCTACTGTTGCATTTAAATCGTTGATCTTGCTTTTACCAAGAAGCTCCAACTTGGCAGTACTAAACATTGCTGTCTTGTAGCCCGCCTCTTTTAAGATCTCATTGATAAAATTCACAGTGGTAGTCTTGCCATTAGTACCTGTTACGCCAATCACCTTGAGTGATTTTGCTGGATTTCCATAGCGAGCGCTAATCAACTTTACGCGTCCTTTTCGATACACCTCTTCAGCTATGTGTACACCTTTTTTCGGCAACACACGTCGAGTTACTTTCACCAACCTATCCTTCATACATCTAGTTTATACCATTGCCAGAGGGGAGGCCAGCCTCCCCAAGCTAGTTTTGAAATGAATTCAAAACAGCTCTCCCCTCCGCTAAAGCTCGTCTAACAACTCGTGCTGCGCTGCATCTTTTCTAGAGGTGCTATACTGATGGTAATGAAGATTTTGGGAATCGAAAGTAGTTGTGACGAAACAGCCGCTGCTGTCGTTGAGGATGGCCGAAAGCTACTGAGTAATGTCGTTGTGTCGCAAATTGATATTCATGCAACATATGGTGGCGTAGTGCCAGAGGTAGCGGCACGTAGCCATATTGAAGCAATCAACCCCGTCATCAACAAAGCTCTCGCTGATAGCGGCTGCACCTGGGACGATATCGACGCCATCGCTGTTACTCACGCACCCGGGCTTGTCGGCTCGCTTCTCGTCGGAACACTTGCAGCACGCACTCTTGCACTTATCAAGAATAAGCCGCTCATTCCCATTCATCACGTCGAAGCACACGTGTACGCAAATTTTCTAATCGAAGATGTTCGGCAGAACCCACTTCAGCTTCCTTCAAAGCAACCATCTTTTCCTATGCTCGCACTCATTGTCAGTGGAGGACACACACAACTTGTACTTTTCCGAGATCACGGAGACTATACGTTGCTCGGCCAAACACAAGATGATGCCGTCGGTGAAGCATTCGACAAAGTAGCAAAAATCCTCGGGCTTCCCTATCCTGGAGGGCCGGCAATTGCCGACGCAGCGCTGGGAGGTGACCCTAAAAAGTACTCTCTTCCAAAAGCGAGGCTAGACAATCCACTCAACTTTAGCTTCTCAGGCCTTAAAACGGCCGTTCTGAGGGCTGTTCAACGTGAAGTAGGCAAAGACTTTACTTTTCCTTCCCATGGGCTCTCCGAGCTTCTCACGGTCTCACAGCGTAATGATTTTGCGGCTAGCTTCCAGCAGACAGCAATAGAAACACTTGTCGACAAGACATCGCTCGCTTTCTCACAAGAGCACCCTGCTTCAGTCGTCATCGCAGGTGGTGCCGCTGCCAACCAAGAGTTACGTCGACAACTCCGCGCGCGCCTCCCGATTGATATCGAGTACGCACCGCCACAGCTCTGCACAGACAACGCAGCCATGATTGCCACGCTAGGCTACTTTGCTTCCCAAGCGAAACAGCCAATAGACCCAAGGGAGCTAACTGTAGTCCCGAGTATTTCCATGTCTGAAACTGCATGGAATATGTCACACTAGTACTATGGATGTACATTTTTTACAGACTAAACCATGGCAACATTTCCAGGAATCACTCGGCCATAAAACTTTTTACGTAAAAAACGACTCGTGGGCATACCTTGCCATTCTAGAACAGTCTCTTGGTATAAAGAGACTGTACTGTCCGTATGGGCCATCCGCAAACAGCCTTGATGCTTTAGCTCAAGCAGTTGAATCTCTCAAATCGCTTGCAAAGAAAGAAGGTGCAGCGTTTATACGCCTCCAGCCTAATGTTTCCGGCTTTTCACATGAAAATGCCCGAGATTTTAACTTAAAAGCTGTACACTACTCACAGCCGTCACATACATGGCTACTTGATCTTACAAAAGACAAAGACACACTCCTATCTGAAATGAAGCAAAATACACGCAATATTTGCCGTAATTACGCCAAAAAAGGTCTTTCTCACACTAAAAGTACCAACCCTGAAGATATCTCACATCTCCTCACACTTCTGCATGAGACAGCAAAGCACAATCACATCACTGTCAGGAGTGATCAATACCTTAGTGCGCAAGCTACTTCCCTACTTGAACAGCAAGCCGGTAGTATCCATTTGATGCGTTTCGAAGATACCGTCGTAGCCGCAGCATTCGTCTATGAAGGGACATCTACCAACTACTACGCCCATGCAGCCAGCTCATTTGAGCACCGTAGACTAAATGCTTCAACTGCCCTACTTGGTGAAATCATATTTAATGCTCAAGACCAAGGCAAGCAAACCTTCGATTTCTTCGGTATTGCACCAACAGATGACCCAAAACATCGCTGGGCGGGCTTCACAGCATTTAAAAAGTCTTTTGGTGGCTATGAGCACACGTACTCTGAGACCTATGAACTTTCCGTCAACTCTCCCCTGCACCATTTCTATTCCCTCGCCAAAAAGCTACGCGCTTAGTCGTGATATACTTTAAGGTGTATAAACCCTTAAAATTGTGACTTTTCACGTGAAAATCTGATCTATGAAATTATCAAAAACTTACCAGCCAGACCAATACGAACCAAATATCTATGCCATGTGGGAGCAAAGCAATGCATTTGCACCAAGCGCTGAAGGTGAGCCATACTCAATTGTCATGCCACCACCAAATGCAAATGGCAATCTACACATTGGCCATGCGCTCGACATGAACCTTAAGGACATCCTCGCCCGCTACCATCGAATGAAAGGGAAGGCAGTCGCATACATTCCAGGTGCCGACCACGCAGGCTTTGAGACTTGGGTAGTGTACGAAAAAGAGCTGCAAAAACAAAACAAGAGTCGCTTCGACTTTTCACGTGAACAGCTTTACAGTCAGATCTGGAATTTCGTAGAACAGAGAAGGGGAGATATGGAGCTCCAACTCCGAGCGCTCGGCACAAGTGCTAGCTGGAACGATCTTGTCTTTACGCTCGATGAAAAAGTGATCAAGACCGTGTATCAGACGTTCAAAAAACTATGGGATGATGATCTCATTTACAGAGGTGAACGTATTGTCAACTTTTGTACTACTCACCAGACAAGCTTTGCTGATATAGAAGTCGACCACAAACAAGAAAAGGCTAAACTTTATAAAATCGCCTACCCGTTACTAGAAAATCTCGGTGAGATTGTTGTCGCAACTACTCGCCCGGAAACGATGCTTGGCGATACTGCAGTCGCCGTACACCCTGACGACGAACGTTACAAACACCTCATTGGCAGTCATGTCGAGCTTCCAATTTTAGGTCGAGAAATCCAAATCGTCGCAGACGAATATGTTGATAAAGACTTCGGTACCGGAGCAGTCAAAATCACTCCCGCGCACGACCCTAATGATTTTGAAATAGGGGAGAGGCACAATCTAGAGCGAATTCGAGTAATTGGCGACGATGGCCTAATGTCTGAAGCTGCTGGCCAATTCGCCGGCCTCGATATTCCAACCGCACGTAAACGAATTCTAGCTGCTCTTGAAGCTGCTGAACTTCGTCGTGGGGAAGAAGACATCGAGCATGCTGTTGGCCACTGTTATAAGTGTGGCACGACTATCCAGCCAATGCTGAAGGATCAGTGGTTTATTCGTATGCAGCCACTCGCTCAGAAAACAAAAGAAGTTCTCGCGGGCGACGATATTACGTTTTATCCCGCCTCAAGAAAACGCGTGCTCATACAGTACCTTGATGGCTTAAAAGACTGGAATCTCTCGAGGCAAATCCCTTGGGGCATTCCAATCCCAGCATTCCAAAACACTGCCGATCCTACCGATTGGATCTTTGACGAACGCGTCAGCGAAGAGACGATCACCGTAGACAGCAAGACCTACATTAGAGAAGAGGATACCTTTGATACATGGTTCTCAAGTGGTCAATGGCCATTTATCGTCACTGATGTCCTGGATGGCGGTGAACTGTCCCGCTTTTACCCAACCTCCGTCATGGAAACTGGCACCGACCTACTTGATCGCTGGATTGCCCGTATGATTATGCTCGGACTTTACCGTACCGAACAGATACCATTTAGGCACGTTTATCTGCATGGCATGGTGAACGATGAACACAATCAGAAGATGAGCAAATCAAAAGGCAACGTCATTAACCCGATGGAAAAAATTGCTGAATATGGCTCAGATGCGCTTCGCCTCGGTATCATCGCCAACCGTTCACCGGCTCAAAATCAAGCTTTCTCAGAAGGTGCACTTATCGCTGGACGCAACTTCTGCAACAAACTATGGAATATCGCTCGCTTTATCGAAGGCCAACTCGGAGAGAATTATCAGCTAAAGACACCGACCGCTGAAAGCCTCGCTGATCATTGGATCGTCTCAGAACTACTTGGTGCTGCAGACTCGATTGATAAGCTACTTGCTGATTATCGCTTCGCGGAGGCTTCCGAGACGATATATCACACTGTATGGAGCAGTGTAGCCGATTGGTATATTGAGGCAAGCAAAAGCCGTCCAAACCCAGACCTCTTAGCTTGGGTGCTTGATACCACACTTCGACTGACCCATCCGTTCGCACCGTTTGTCACTGAGACTATCTGGCAAACTCTACCGTGGTACAACGATCTACTCATTAAACAGTCATGGCCGACTAGCCTTCCGTACAACGACATTGCGGCTGGCGAATTCTCGCGCTTGCAACAACTCATCTCAGAAGCTCGCTTTGTACAAAATGAGTTACCTGGGACAGGGAAGTATGCACTACTGTACGGAAGCGACAGTCTAATCGCAGAAAACACAGAAGTAATCCAACACATGGCTCGCTTAAAGAGCGTTGACCAAATCGATACGCCTCGTGGTCTACGTCTTGCAAATTCTGGTAGGGAAGCATGGCTCGATATCGACCAGAAAACTCTCGAGGAGCACGAGTCAAATCTAGAAGTACGACTTGCTGAGGCTCACAGTGAAATCAAGAAATTAAAAGCTCGCCTCGATAATCCAACCTATGTCGAAAAAGCACCTCAGACACTAGTAGACGAAACGAAGCGCTCACTTGAAGATAAGGAAGCGCTTGTCGCTAGACTCCAAGCCGAGCTGACAGTCATTCTTTAGGCAGGAATCATCGGCAGCGTATAGTTATCAAATGGATGATGACCTTTTGGTACACCATTCTGAAGACGATACTTCTTGTCCTCGTTTCCCCTGGTCTGGAGCGCTGGCTGCTTTGACGTAGATCGATTCGCTGCACGGTCTAGAGATACACGCTCTACGTGAGTATGAGCATCACCAAAGAGATGAAGCATCTGCACACCTTCATATGTCGCTATCACTGCAGGTAGCGCAATAGCGAGCTTTGTAAGCGTATCAAGACGGGTATCATGAAGGGCTAGCCCCATGAATGTGACGAACGCAACGATTATTGATATTCTTTTGGTAAAATTGCTATTTTTCATATTTGTTTTTATTGGTTATTGTCTTATCATATTAGCATAAGTTTTACGCATTGTCAATATGGTGTTGCAGGTCTGAAGTTAAATATGGTGATAGCTACCGCCACGCGCAATTTCTTGCGCCCGGTACAGCTGTTCAACCAATAGAAGTCGCACCAACTGATGTGGAAAGACAAGCTTCGATAGTGACCATATGAAATCAGCACGCTCCATGAGCGTGCCATTTACCCCATATGCACCACCGATCACTACTGTGACCGACCTCGAGGAATTAAATATTGCCTCGAGCTTCTCTGACAGAGCAGGTGAATCAATGTTTACACCCGTTTCATCGAGCAGCACAAGATATGTGGAACTATCTACCCGTGAAAGTATAGCTTGAGACTCCTCCTCGCGTGCCTCCGTGTCCTCCGACCGTGAATGTGGTAAAAGTACCCATTCTATATCAAACGGACGTCTAAGACGCTTCTGATAGCGTTCAAGGCCGGCCTGTATCCAGCCCTCGTGCTTTTTACCAACTGCAATGATCCGAATCATGTAATACGAAGCTTCTCGGCCATAGCAGCTAATGACTCGTGGTCTGGCTCGCCAGCTAGGTCTACATGTGCATGAAACTGTCCAGGCTCAGAAAAGGGAATCAAATGCACATGTGCGTGAGGCACGTCCGTCCCTAGCACTTTGATACCTACATAAGGAACAGCCATTGCTTGGCGAATGTGTTCGCCCATTTTTTTTACCGTCTCCATAAGAGCCGTATAATCCTCTTTCTCCAAATCCCAGATGAATTCCACCTGTTTTTTAGGGATCACCAAAACATGCCCCGGTTGTACTGGGTGGATATCAAGAAAAGCAAAAGTGTACTCATCTTCATATATTTTATGAGAGGGAACTTCACCATGTATGATCTTTGTAAAGATTGAGTCTTCCATATGTCTATTATACCGTGACGTGTGGAGTATTATGGATTATATGAAGAACCGTACTGGTGAATTTGTACGGAGTGGGACTAAAGAGGCGTTGAAGCTAATGGGCGCTTCCGCTTTCATGGGAGCAATGTTCTTACCTCACGCGATTAATAACGCGGTCGAGACAACCGAAGTCGACACTATGGTAGGTGAGTTTCCAGTCACATTGTCTTACCAATCAGATACAAGCAGTATTGATGTTCTTAATTCTGGCAGTATCTACCTCGATAGAACGTACTTGGGCTATGGGATAAAACTCGATATAACAGGCCTCCCGGCAACAGCGACAAGTGACGGCATCCATGACATCATCTCTCCTGAACGTGCTGCTATCTACACAAGCCTTGTTGAAACCCCCGACACAGTAGTCGCTACACTCGGTAGTGAGTTACGAGATGCAACGATCGATAATACCATTGATTACCTAAAGTGGCCGCTAATCGGCGGGACGGCACTATACGGCGTATGTGCTCTTACTCGCGAGATAAATCGTCTCAAAAAGCAAGTCAATGAACCCGAAATACCCCTTACACGCGGCTACCTGGCAGGCGCGCTTGTTGTGTCACTTGCCGCCAGTGGCGCAATTGCTACTAGTAATCACGATTCATGGCAGCTTACTCATGCAACCCCAGAGAATACCGTCTTAATCACCGCTCTCGATAGGACGCCATTCGCGGGTGCAACCACCGACAATCCTCAACTTGTCACACGCATTTCTCAGGTAGCTGAGTATGCAAAGCTTCTTAATGCTCGACGTGAAAAAACCTTATCGACCTACCTAGATCTCGCTACTCCCCAGCTCGTGGACCAGCTGAAGACACTCAGTCCACCTCGTGAAAACGAAGAAGCATTTCTTGTCGTGTCAGACTTTCATGGAGGCGCAGCAGGCATGAAACTTGCAAACGAAACCGTTAAACAACTCAAAAAGCAGTTCGGTGAAGACAATTTTAGTATCGTACTTAATCTTGGAGACATGGTATACGATCCTGAGCTTCAAAAAGATGCCATTAAACAACAAGCTGAAATCAATGGCAAAGACCCTACTGCTATCATTCTGGGAAACCATGACATAGGCAATACCAAGAGATATGCCAGCGACTACGGGGCACATGTTCTTGATGGTTTCGCCGACCTTGAAGGCTTCCGCATCTATGGAAAACCTGACCCTCAGCAAACACCGTTTCTCGGTAAACCATACTACCCGGATCCGCAAAAAACCGAAATATCACTCGGTCAGCAAGCGTATGAAGAAACTCTTCAATCACCCGTCGACATCATTGCGTTGCATCAACCCGCTGCTATCAGTGGCGTGCTTGATACGGATTCTGTATCTGAGCTTCTTTCGTCGAAACCTTCAAGTCTTACCGAATGTAATCCCGCCGAAACTATTCGTGATATTCCTGCTGCGATGCTTGATGCGGGCCATTGGCACACCAATTACCCAGTTCAACTACTGTGTAACTCGGATGGCACATGGACTGTAATCAACGTCCAGGGAACAGCTGGAGGAGCAGAGAGCGCACCCACCCCAAATAACTGGTCAGACCCAGGAGCCCAGCCCCAGCGAGATATTTCATTCCGCGTGTTTTACCGCAACACGAGCTACCGATCTATCACGGGCTACGCAGATATTGTCATTAAACCTAAAGGCACCGTACGATCAGTTGATCGAATAGATATTGGCACAAGCGACGGGGCGCCGTTTGATATTCCATCGGCAAAATCAAAAAAACGGACAACAAATTTACCGATTAAGAAGAACGCTGAGATTAAAGAGACAAAACCACAAAAAGCTGGTTCCTAGCAAGGGCTTCTTCAATCCCCGTATGTACTGATAGTATGTAGCTAGTCCGAGTCCCAGCGTTCACACCAATAGAATCCATCAAAATCATACTGATGCATAGCCTTGGGACAAGAAGGCATTGAGTCAGGCATTACCATTTCTATTTCATAGTAATTACCTTCGTTATTCACCCAAACACCTCGATATCTCGTATTCCAAGCCGTAATTGTCGGTAGGTTTTTTGGAAGTGCCGGCAGATTTCCTGCGTTCTTCATTATCACACTTGAAAGTTGCGGATCAAGCGACACATATACCTCTCCACTTGTTGCGTTCACCTGGCAGGCACCAGCAGGAAATTCTGCTGTTGCCGGATAGTCTTCCATTCTTCCAAGACAAGTATAAAGATCGTCGGATCCAGAGCCGGAATACGACCCTGTCTCAGCGTTAGTCATACGCAAGCCTTTGTCGTACGCATTGATTGCTGATTCATAATGAGCAATAGTTGCTCTCTGCGAAAAGCCGTTGTAAGCAATAAAACTGATTGCTGCAAGGATTGCTATCACTACAATCACTATCAGTAATTCAACGATGGTAAATCCTGTTTGTTCTGCTAGTCGTCGAGTGTTTCGCACCATAATTAACTAAACTATAAAGCATTAGCAAAATTGGGGCAATTAAAATTTCAAATCTGGCGGAGAGGGAGGGATTCGAACCCTCGAAACCCCAGGGGCTTACTGCTTTTCGAGAGCAGCCAGTTCAACCACTCCTGCACCTCTCCATACTTCTTTTATTCTATCAAATACTGACAATTTGATTATTCGTTGTATCCATGGTAGAACTTAGCTATGAACAGTAGCTACCCAGAAGCTCCTCATGAACACAGTATACGTGATCCATATATTGCAAATATCGTGGGGTGGACTGCCGAGAGGGCATACTTTAGCCTGCAAGATGATTCTGCAAATAGCGAGAGAAGCTTAGAGAGTCTACGAGCAGAAGCTGATCATATAGGCCTGCAAGCCGGTGTGGAACATCTCAAAGAAATACGTAACTCTTTAGCAAGCCAAGAGATTGGACTCGCTGCAAAACACGCCACGCTTGCAGATTTAGAGTCATTTGCTCATGAAAATCAGTACAATGTCGAGCAGCTGCGACGATGGTGGGGCGCGCTCGCTAGGCGACAAAAAGATTATTTCGACGGCGATACTATCGTAGTAACACACGAATTGGTAGTGGCTATTCCAGACACCTACACTCTGAGCTACAGAGCGGCGCAATTCTTTGAAGATTTTTTGACGGCATAGGTCATCCGGCTAGTAAGTGAATGTTTTGTCTTCGTTGAGCTGCGACACCTGATACTCAATCGTCTTTTCCGACAACGACACTATCACGCTCGCAACAATAGATTCATTCGTGTAATGATATCGATCATTTTTTGATTTCATACGAGCACGCACGTCAAGCCGAAGCGAACTAGTCATAGATTTTTTCTGCACATATTTCGCCAAAAACTCTTCACATTGCTCTTGTGTCATATCTCTATTAGAGCCATCCACGACGGAAGACCTGTGTCCAACATTCTTCAGCGCATCAAAGAGGTTACGACAAAGAGCTTTGTGGCTCGTGTAGCTATAGACCCGATAAAGATAGCCGCACTTATCAAAACAATGCGACTTAGGCTCATAGCCTTCCTTTACAAAACGAGCCTCTTTGGGTGGGCTTGGCATGAATTCTGACAGAAGGTCTTCTCGAGACTGCTTGGGCGAAGGCGGATTAAGCACAGCAAAGAACATAATAACCACAGCAGCAACACTCACCCCAACGCCTGTGAAAATACTTCCAACAATGATAAACATCCTTTTAGAATCTTCTCGACGGCTCATAGATACTAGTATATAAGAAAACTCGGGGACGTACCTGAAACCAAATTCAGCTAAAGATACTTCCTAAAACATACACATAACCAATATACATAGCCACAGACCACACGAGTGTGTACAGAAGTGTCGCAGTAATACGATATTTAACGAGATAATACATCGCCCCTATGTAGATGAGGACCACAGTCGCAAAGACCACACCCTCGGCACCATACCCAAGTTTGATAAATTGATATCCACTCTCAGATACAATCAATCCCGCCATGAAACTTACCGAAGCATCAGTTAGCTTAGTTTTGTTTGCCGTCATACGACCCGCCACTGCCGCAATAGGTCCAACAAGCGTCCCGCCGATAATCCACACAAGATTCGCACTTATCAAATCCATTATCGTGTACGCCAAATCAAATCGAACAGCACTCACGATGTAGTAAAGTAGTATCGCTAAATACTGGACTATAGCCCCCACGATAGCTACTGCTATCGAAGAATGCGACTTAAGAGCATACCCTATACCAAAAGAGAAAATGAGCCACATCGAATACGAATTTGCTAATTGAGTAAACGGGGAAGGTAGCACTGACTGTCCAAATGAGGTAAATACACCAAGCAGTATTCCAACAAATGTGGTTGTTACCGCAAGCTTGAGAAGTTTATTCATGTATTTATCGTAGCAAAAGCACTTGTCCAAAATAAAGAGACCTCGTATGAGGTCTCTAGGTATAAGCTACATGGTACACCCGACAAGATTCGAACTTATGACCTTTGGCTCCGCAAGCCAACGCTCTATCCAGCTGAGCTACGGGTGCAAACTCGTGAACAAATGTTCACGAAGTGTAACTAGAAGGTACTTCCGTCTTAAAAGACAGACTCGGATTATTGTAGCATAACAGAGGTGTCTACTGCAATATGGAATCTATCTCAGATACGGAGCTTACTAATGATTTTGTCAAAGATATCAGGCTTGAGTTCCTGCATCGGTATATACGCACCGAGAGCATCCACTAATTCTTCTCCTACTTCAGCAGGGAAGTAGACCGTAATACCTGGCCGGAAACGTTTAACTGGTATCAAAGTAAGGGCATTCGTGCCATTATCCTGGATGACGCCGAAGGCTTTGAATTCACCCATCGGATGGAGCTGATCGTTGATATGAAAGCCAGTACTGCTCACTGTGTAATTTATGAGACGTGCCGGCCTGTGAGTATAGACCATCAGCGCAACCGCCGTAACAGGGATGAGAACAACAACTGTCCATGCGCTTTGCCAGATTGCAAGACCCATAAAGATCACTACCACTAGGATAAACACGACATACCACATAGGAGTTTTATCATGCTGGAGATATTCTTCTGCCTGCCACGAAACCGCTCCCATCTCTGGTAATTCAGTCGGCGCATCTTCTTGTCCTGCAATAGGTTGCTCAATTTGAGCCTCTACAGGGTCTGCTTCTTGAGTTGGCGCAGATGCCGCTGGAGCCGGCTCGGCAGCTTGCTGCACAGGGGCTTCAGGGGCAACATATGGCTGAGGAGAAGTCGGAACTTGCTCAGGAGCCTGAGGATCATTTGGTTGCATAAAATTAGTATAACATGAGGAGCTTGAGCGAAATGAGAGCTTGCTTTCATTTCCGAAACGACGAAATGTTACACAGCACATAGCATGAGGAGCACCGGAAGAAAGATATCGGCTGAAGCCTCCTCCATTTGCTTGAAAAATGAGCAAGCTAATTTTTCTGCGCTGCATTACACCGAACACCGCGCTGGTTTTGCTTCGCAAAACGCGGAAGTTCAAATCCACCTTGGCAAATTAAAAACTGACCAAAAGGTCAGATTTTAATTTGGCGGAGGAGGGGAGATTCGAACTCCCGCTACAGATTTCTCCATACTAACGATTTAGCAAACCGTCCCCTTCAGCCACTTGGGTACTCCTCCGTATCTGTTGGAATCACACTCATCATGTAACTTCTACATGTCCACAAATCTTAGGGACGGCTACCGTCCATCATTTGCGTTTCACGCAGCAGCCACTTGGGTACTCTTCCAAGCCGCCTGGCTCGCTCAATTGTACCACGAAACAGGGGCGGTGAGTAGACTTTTTAGATTGCTCCCGCTATAGTGGATCGTAGAAAAACTTAGACAAAGGACAGTACATGATAAAAAATGTCATCAAGAATTTTGCACCTATCGCTACAATAGCCTTGTTTACAGTTGTCTTCAGCCCAGCTGTAAACGCTTTTAGTGGAACTATAGAAGGCGGCGCCGACGCCGCACGTGGCACAGATCAAACAGATCAACTTTTTGGCAACAGCGGTGTATTTGGCACAATTACAGATGTACTTCTCTTTGTGCTTGGTGCAATCTCAGTCATTATGATCATCATCGGTGGCCTACGCTACGTGGTATCTGGTGGTAATTCAGCCAATGTTACGGCAGCAAAAAACACTATCCTCTACGCAATCGTCGGTATTATCATTGCCTTGCTCTCATACGCAATCATCAAGTTTGTCCTCGGTAGTTTTGCATCCGGTGGCGGTGGTGGCGGAACAAACGTCTAGTGCCTAGAAGAGTTTTATCGTAATTCTTGAAGTCATTGCGATAAGTATGAGACAATTTTCACATCAATGAAAACTATAGAGCCGCTTAACCCGAATGACCTTCAGTCGTCTACTAACAGCGAGCCAATTGAATCAGAAGAAGCACCTGTACTCGATACAATGCCAGATCCTATTAGCTTTGCACCTGGTGAAAAGACAGCAGTCCCATCGACTCCGAACACATCCGAAACAGCCAAATCACCCCTCATAGAGCAGGCAGCCGACAGTCTTATAAAAAGTGAAGCAAATGAGACCTTACCGATATCAAAGGGGAGGGCTCCTAGGTGTATTGCAGCAGGTATATTTGGGTTTATAACGACTGGGCTGATATATATAATCTTCGGCTTTAACAGTAGTGTAGTAATGGGGAGTTACAGTCCAGCTGCGTCACTTTTTGCCCTGATCTACTGCGGTGTACCAGTAATCATCTTTTACAGTATACTACTCCGGCTACTAAAGAGTCAGCGAGCACTACAGCAGGCAATTATCGTCACAATGTACGCAGAGCTTACCGTCCTTGCTGTACTTTGCATAAAAAGTTTTGATCACAGCTGGATCGATAATGTAGCAGCCATACCAGCCGGCCAACATCATCCACCATCTATGATTACTCTATTCACAGGTATTGCAGCGATATTTGGAGCGCTCATCTTTATCATCTCAAGTTATGTTGCAGAGAGATCCTGGCCATGGCGTATACCACGTCTAGTACCAGCTCTGGGAGGGCTCACCATCCTTGTCGCTCTAACATTTTGGCTAAGCGATACGTCAGCTAAGTCTTACGCTGACTATATCAAACAGATTGGAAGCACAAAATCACAGCAAGAATCAGACAAGCCTTCATCAGACATCTCGCAAGCGCCTTTCTCTTTGTACCTCCCCAGCAATACTCTTGGATTTAAGCTAAGTTGCTCCGTCCTCTCCAAGGACGGCTCAAAGCTAACCTTGCATTACGACAATGGTAGTAGCTGCTACACTCCGCGTCAGGTTATCAGCATCAGTGAATACAAACGCCCAATTGATTTCAATCCGCCATACTGTGGCCATACATCTCCCAACACAGGTGCAGCCGAGAAGTCTTGCAGGTTGATTAGGAAAACTTCATCTGGTAATAGCATCTACTACGGCAGTGAAACTAGTGTATATTGGGGCGATTTTGGCGAAGCTGTTATTTCTCTAAGAATTCTAGACCAGCAGAAGGTCACCAGAGAAGATGTCCTCGCAATATACAGTAGCATGACCAAAACACCAAAAAGTTCTATCAACCCAAATCTTGGAAATTCGCTGTAGTCATCAATCGACTGGCGGCTGAGGTATCTTGCCATAATTAAAAAATGACCCCAAAGGTCACTTTCTAATTATGGCGGAGAGGGAGGGATTCGAACCCTCGGTAGCTTTTACACCACGACGGTTTTCAAGACCGTTACCTTAAACCACTCGGTCACCTCTCCAACTCAAACGATTCTAACAGATGTCAGCCCACCTTGTCGAGAGGCTGACGAGCAATTATAGCTGCAGAGACCGATCCAGCACCAGCATCTCGCAATGCTTTGGCTGCATACGTTATCGTTGAGCCAGTTGTAAAAACATCATCAACAAGCACATACATTATCGTATCATCCAGAGGCTTTCTGACCTCAAAAGCATGTTTGGCGTTCTGAATTCGCTGAACTTTTGACGAACCAAGTTGTTTTGTATTGGTCTTTCTGACCAGAACAGGGGAGTATGAGGCATTACGTAGACGAGCAAGTTCCCTCGTAATCAACTTCATATGATCGTAGCCTCTCTGGCGAATATGCGACGAAATAGTCGGAATTGGCACAAACTCTATATGTATATCACCAAAAATCGGCAATCTACTATGTAGTAACTTGGCAAATATTCGAAAACTTGCCTTTTCACGCTCAAATTTATATCCATCAAGTAGGTTTTCTATCACATCAGTTCTCTCTGACACGACCCATGCTTGATCGTAGAGCACTACACATGTATTACAAATACCTTTTGTGCCAGCTGGCCTCTGACAGCTCACACATCCGACATAAGGCTCATTTACGATGTCAAATTCACAATTATCGCATAAACTTAGGCCGATTTGACCACATCCATAACAGGGGCTAGGAGCAATAATTCTGAGCAGATGATCAATCATTGTGTTTTTTACGTTTCATGGCCCTGTCAGGTTGATTATAGCGCACGCATTGGCTATACTGAAGAGGACTATCTGTCAATAGCGCCCTAAATGGAAGTGGAGGAAATTTATGGCCCGTAAACAAAATGACGATTTGCTCATCGAGGATGAATTGGCAGCAGCCTTTTTAAATGACGATGATCTATCAAATACCAATGATCAACCAGCACCAGTACCTGTTGACGACACGCAAGCAGACGACAGCTGGGACGAAGAGCAAGGTGACTTTCCTGGTCAGCTCGCAGTAGATGTCTACGAGACTGACGATCAGCTTGTTGTAAAAGCTCGTACTGCTGGTGTAAACAAAGAAGATCTTGATGTCAGCATTTCTGACGGCATCTTGACTATCTCTGGTACACTCTCAAGCGGTGACGACACAGAAGCTATCAACTGGCACATCCAGGAATGTTACTGGGGCGAGTTCAGTCGCACCGTGGCACTACCAGTTGCCGTAAAGGAAGACGAAGCTGCAGCAGCCCTAAAAGATGGTGTGCTTACCATTTCATTCCCTAAGGTACAGCAAGAGCAAGCTAAGAAAATTGCCATCCAGTAGTTTCTTTACGCTCGAGCAATAAAATGAGTCCGGCAAATCGGACTCATTTTATTTGCACAATCATCAACAATTAAAATAAGCCTGTAGAAACAGGCTTATTTTAATTGTATATTTTTCTACTTAACGAAGTTTCCGACAACGAAGGTAACAACCGCATACGCAAGAAGCGATACGATAATACCAACAATTGCGTACAGAATAGTATTCTTGGCAGACTGCACAGCGCTACTGTCACCGCCAGATACAGTGTATCGGATACCACCGATGATAAGCATGATGACTGAGATTGCACCAACAAGGAAGAGCATCACATCTGTGATAGTCTTGAAGATTGGAGTGTCAGTACAAGTATTTCCACCATCATCAACCAAACAATCGGTTTGATCCTCACCCTGTGCAGACTTAGCACCGCCCTGGATACCAAGCGCACTTGTCATAGCTGCTGGCACGAGACTTACTACGAGCGCCAACGCTGCTACCACCATAAGGCTCTTAGCATTTTTAATTGTTTTTAACATATCTATTACTCTCTTTCTATTATCTATATCTTACTTATTGTTATACCAAAAGTACTAAACTTTGTTAAGGGTTCGCCGGTGCAGGCACAAACTGGTTGAGTACGAAGCGTACAATCGCATACGCAAGTAGCGCTACCACTAAACCAACAACTGCGTACAAGATCGTATCTTTTGCCGACTTAATCTGACCACTATCGCCATTTGATGTTGCGTAGCGAATACCACCGATAACAATCACAATCACCGCGATTGCACCAAGCACAAACATCAAGAGGTTAACGATAACTTCGATACCTTGGCCAAGGTTTAATCCTCCACCACCACCGGCCGCATTAAAACCATCTTCGGCAGATTTCTTCGGATCAACAGCAGCATTGGTAGCCTGCGCTAGCACAAGTGGACTAAGTAATGAAAATACCGCCATAAGCGCTACAGTCATTGATGTTTGTATTCGTTTTTTCATATTATCTCCTTTAATTTCCTATCTTTGGGTTAAAACCTCGTAAATACAAATCCTACGATTGCATACGAAAGCAGCGCCACTACCAGTCCAACAACAGAGTAGAGGATAGTATCTTTTGCTGATTTCACCTTGCCACTGTCACCATCTGACGTTGCGTAGCGAATACCGCCAATCACGATCATGATTACCGATATTACACCGACAGCAAATATCAGCGTGCCGATGACATTCTGGATAAATGTATTTGTGTTAGCCGGCCCTGTATTGACCTGACTACACACAGCGTCAGTTTTTCCCTTACAAGCATCGCCAAATACCGATGCAAAACTCGGCGTAGCCAGAGTAGTGACAGTCAATAAACTCACAATGAAAACGGCGATTGTTGCTTTTAGTTTTTTCACACAAACCTCCCCAAGATAAATCCTGTTATCGTAAACGCGAACATCACAACGACTAGTCCAATCACTGCATAAAGAATCGCATCTTTTGCCGTCTTTACTTTGCCGCTATCGCCATTTGATATCGAGTACAAGATCCCCGCAATCACGATAGTGATGATACAAACAATTGCTGCCGCAAAGTACACGAGTCGCAGTACATTACCAACCACTTCATCAGCAGATGCTGTCGGTATGCCTACCTGACCCGCATTGACAGTTCCGGCGAAATTATACAAAAAATCTATCATGCTAGTTGTCCTGCTACATAGGATATAACAATCACTGCAAAGAGGGAAATCACGAGGCCTATCACCGCATTTTGGATGGTTTTACGAGCCGAGGTCACTCTGTCGCTACTGCCCGCCGCAATCAGATACTGGAAACCACCCCAGATTATAAATCCACCTGACACATATGCGACAGCCTGGATAAGAATGTTAAGTACATTAAGTACTATCGCCCAGATAAAATTACTGAGACCGCCGACTTCGTCGGGGCTTTTGATCGAGCAATCACCTTTAGTAAGTCCTTTATGCCAGGCTGGAAATGTCAGAAATGAATTCTGACACGCCGCGCTGGCTGGCTGCACCGGCATAACAGCTGTAGCTCCCGCCACCAAGGTAAATAGTACTAGTAATTTTGCAATTGCTGCCTTCATGAGAAAATCCCTCCTGGAATCAAAAATTGTAAGAATGACCACATAAGCGCGAACATTACCATGCCTAGTATGACATTAAAGATAGTTTCCTTAGCTTTTGTCACCTGTCCAGAGTTATTTTGCGCCGAACTATAGAGAATCGATGCATACACAAGGCCACCAATTGCTACCAAGCCAACACCTGCGCTCAAGATATTTATAACGAGAAGCAGGATAGACCAGACGGCATTGTCTTCCAACTTTTTACCGTTATCAGGGCAAGCGGGCAGGGTAGACACCTCTGTACCACCACAGGTAGCCGCCTGTGCTACATGTTGGTGCATAGACACCGCCAAGACAGCTATTGCCAGTATAGCCAAGAAAAGAAAAGCAATTTTTTTATAGGTGAATGTTGATGTTAGCATATCTGTTAATACCATAATACACTTCCAGACGTTTGACAAGCTGGAATTAAGCTAGCGTCACCTCACTATTTTCACCTAAAAGCCTTGACTTTTCCTCTGTAAAATGGTACAATGCAAGAGGTATGTGGGAGAACGTAATTAATGTCCCGCGCGGTAGAATATCGGCGCGGAAATTTATGTTTTTGCTCGTCACTTTTCTAGTGACTCTTTTCGGTTACGCTTTCGTAGCCTCTACCCCTGTATTTGCCGCCGACGCCGAGTGGAAAGGCAACGAGCTTGTCTACAACAAACACACCTACACAGGTCCAGTTACTGCAACTACAGGCGATGGGCTCAATCTTCCAACAAACACACAATACTACGTATACGAAGAGCCAGCCGCAGCAAACACCCCAACGAAAGCTCATGTCATATATTTCGCACCAGGGGCAGATCCGCCAACCGAGAAGCAGGCAACCCTCGCAAGCTACGACCTAACGAATGGTGTTTACTCAAACAAGACAAACACCCGGTCAATCAGCTTAACGCCGCAACCTACACCCAAGAACACCAATAACCTCTCAAGCTGTGAGCTTGACGGTATTGGCTGGCTTGTTTGTCCGGCATCAAAGTGGATCGCTGAAGGTATGGATTACCTCTATGGAATCGTGGAGTCATTCCTCAGAGTAGAGCCGCTCGCCACAACCAATGCTTCTGGAAACGCCTATGGCATTTATCAGATGTGGAAGATCATGCTCAATATTGCCAATGTCGGTTTTATTATCGGCTTCCTCATTCTTATCTACGGCCAAATTACTGGCGGTACAGTGAGCAACTACACAATAAAGAAGTTATTGCCGCGCATCATCGTGGCGGCAGTTTTAGTCAATATTTCATATTGGGTCTGCTCACTCGCAGTGGATCTTTCAAACGTCCTAGGTACGTCAGTGCAGCAACTGTTCATGTCGATGTTCGATCAACTGGGAGCCGCCAACTCTCAAGGAAGTCATGTAAACCTCTCTTCGGTTAATTGGTCGAGTGTCACTGCTGCTGCCCTTAGCGGCACAGCCGTCATCGGTGGCTTTGCATTCTTGTCTGGAGGAGTAGGGGTAAGTGCCGGTGCGCTTGCGCTTACTATTGTCGTAGCGCTTATACCAGCCGTATTTGCAGTGTTCGTAGCTGTCGCAATCCTCGCAGCCAGGCAGGCGCTTATCACGATCTTCATCATCATCTCACCACTTGCATTCGTAGCCTATCTAATGCCAAACACCGAAGAGTGGTTCAAGCGCTGGCGCAAGCTATTTATATCAATGCTTGTCATGTTCCCAGCGTTTGCAGTTGTCTTTGGTGGTGCACAGCTCGCAGGAAAGGTGATTATTCAGACCGCTGACTCGATGCCTATCGTCATACTAGGTCTCGTAGTACAGGTCGTACCACTCTTCATCACGCCATTCCTCATCAAGCTAAGTAGCGGTCTACTGAGCACCATTGCTGGCCTTTCAAACGACAAGAGTAAGGGGGTATTTGACTGGGCGAAAAATGACCTTACGGCGAGGCGCGATGCCAAGCGTAGCGCGGCGCAGGCTAGAGGCCTCAATCGCCTCGATAGCAGCAAATGGGGCAACAGCGATAACAGATTCAAGCGCGGAGTGCGAAGGACTGCGAGCGGCGCTTACCTCAGCACAGGAGACAAGCGTCGTGATGCGCGCAAATCAATGTACGACAACGCAATCGGTGGCTATTCGGAAGGATACGCTAATCGTGGCCGCCAAGGTTTCCGGGCTTACGAACTCAGTAAAGGTGGTGGACTCGCAAAAGACGCAGCCGACCATAGTAATCAGCTACGCTATGAGCAAAAAATGTCCAAGCTTGAAGAACATCGCGCCCAACCACGCGGCCCTCTCGGCAAGCGTCTCCAAGCCAACGAAGACAGGCGCTATAACCAATATCGTCATCTTGAGCATGAATCTCACGAAGGTCACGACATCGCTGACGCCCTCGAAAAGGGTCGTGGCGAGCGCGGCAAGGCAAAACTCATGACCGCAATCCAACAGGGCAAAGATGGCAGCTATGAGGCACAGCTCCGCGACTACATGACAGAGACACAGTTCCAGACTCGTATAGGAAATTCTGCTACTGCCACAATCCAGCATCTTGGAGATACAAAGTTCGACAGAGCAGCATACGATGACGAGCTTGTCCGACAAATACGCCTCACAGAGGGTCTCGCCGAAGACCGCATGAAGACCGCTAAAGCAGCTCAGGAAAAACTCTTCACAGAGCTGAGGGTTGATGGCTCAAGAGTGCTCGGTGATGGCGCCTCTGTATCGCTTCGAGCTATGGCTGACGAGATGAAAAATGAATCTATCAAGCAAAAAGTCATTGAAGATGCTGTCAAGAACGCTACTATAAAAGACCAAGATCAGTACGCAAAAATTGTGCGACACAATGAAACTTTGCAAGAGGTAGTAGGTAGCGACGTCAATTGGGCAGACGTCACACAGACAATCCAGCAAGTTGGTGGCGGTATAGCTAATTTCTCTACAAATGACCAGGGTATTGTCGAAGCCTCACGAGAAGGCTCTCAGCGCATGCTCTCAAGAGCCCGCAAAGAACGATCTGCTCGACTTGGTGAAAACGTTGAAAATGCGCGCGCTATCCTATCAGAGATGGCACCTCAGCAGCTTGTTGATCTCATCGCCGATAAAAAGTACAAGGACGAAAGCGGTAATGTAGTTGAGGCTTCAGTTGAAGAAATTGCCGCCGCACAATATGAGCTGCTCGAAAACAAGGGTAACCGAGAAATCGTGCTTGCCTTGTGGCAAAAGAACGCTCGTGAGCATGGTATGGTATTTGATGAAGACACAGGAAGGCACTACATGCCAGACCGTGACGAAGTCACTGGCGAAATCAAGATGGAAGCTGACGGCAAGACACCGAAACGAAAGGGAGATTGGCTCGACGCAGAAAAAGTTGAAGAACATGCCGATATGCAGCAATTCTTCATTGATGGCTTAAGTAAGAGTAAGCACAGTATCACCATGCTCTCAGGCACAGAAGCCGGTCTGTTTAAGGCTGGTATGGGTACGCAAACAGCACGTGATGCGCTTCGCAAGGAGCTAGAAGACGGCAAAATCCCAGCCAGCGATCTACCGGGCACAAATATAGACGAATACGACGAGTGGATCCGAATGTTGCGCGACCCTAAGTACAGAAGCAAGCTCAGCGAGGCAACCCGTCAGTCTATGATTAGCAAAATCCGCCAGGCACAACAGACCGGACAGATGGAAGATCGTATCTTCAATGCGTCCAGTGTTGTTGCGAACTATCTCGAAATCGGGGGCGAAGATGATAATAAATTCCCAGACACACCAGAAAACCGTGCCAAGTTCGAGAAAGACATCAAGTATGTCGAAAAGGTCAACCCAGACACAAACGTCGTTACTAAATACCGTGTCGCCCTTGATAGCACAGACACTGTCGATAATCTCACAGTTAAGACCGTCGACAACGTAAGAGCCGATGGCAGAGAACGCATCCGATCTGTCAGAGACACGCGAAGATACGGTGCAGCCTTAGACGAGCGAAATCCCCAGCAGCCTTAGTCATACGTAGTTCTCCAAGATACTGCTCAAGTTTTGAAAATCGCTACAAACATTGTATCCTTTAACCATTAAAGTAACTTACGGAGATCACCATGCCATCCTTTGAGGAAATAATCGCCGCACAAAGAGAAAGCACCGCAAGACAGCAAGCTCATGATAGAGATTTTCAAGCTCAGCTTGCCGCACAAAGGCAAGAACTCACAGAAGCCGCAAACTCACTACGCCGAGAGCAAAAAATGGTTGGCATAGCACTTGGTAGGTCATCCCGAGCACTGTCGCAAGCCGACAGAGGAGTGAGAGTAGAAACATATGATGGAGCAGATGCATTCTACTATAGGTCAAAAAACGACTCGAGACAGGCATATACTCGACTAAGTAATGGTTCATACACACCTGTATGGCAAGCAGGTGGCTATTCAGCTGAGGCCAGCATGGGATACGATGAAGTCTCGGTATTTTTTCCGTTGTATGTAGACGATCAGGGAAAGCTTCGTTCGACTGGATCAACCAGCAATGGTTGGACACCGGATCCCAACTCTGCACCTCGAGTTGTCCCAATAAGTGACTCAACTGATTTTGAGAAAGATCTGTACACCAATGTAGGTGCTGTTAATGGTGTCAGAACTGAGCTAGCAAGGCTCGTCGTTAAATTTGATCTTAACCTAGGCTCCCGGAGCTCAACCCCAGAAACGAACAGTATTTTTAAATATTTCAACCCTTGACGTAAAAAGCACATACTTGCATTTTTTGACGATTTGGTGTATAGTAGTAGTAATACTAAAGTTAGCAGACGTCCAGAGCGACAAGGAGCTACCACCAGTTATGAAGTTACGCAACCGACAAGAAACACAATCAATGCCATCCGCAGATAACGTAGCGGAACGTCCAGATGCATTCCGCATCGATCCAGCAACAGGCCTATCGGAGCAACGATCAGGCGAGGTTGCGCAAGGTCGAAGGATTGGACATCTTCCTTATGTTGCCGGCACTGCCGTAGTCGGCTTAGTGGCTGCAGGAGCACTATATCTCGGCACACGTGGCGGAGATAAAGCTCCAGCAGAACGTACCGACAGAGTCACTGAAGGTACATCACAATCCGTTAACCCAACCGAAAAAGCAGAACCAACCCCAGACGCAGAACCTAAGAATCTTGAGTTGCCAACTTTTTCCGTCGAAGATTACCCAACACCGGAAGCAGTGGCTGAGGCAATTGAGAAATTCCGTTTGCAGTTTATAACAGGAGATCTTCCATATACATATGCCGACTTCTACGAAGCAGATAACTCTCTTACGATCGATGAGTATAAAGAGATGCATGTAGATGCTATACTCGGCGAAAATCGCACTCCGAACAATGAAGCAAAGCTACTTGAGCTATATGACAGTTGGAGTGGCGGTATTAATGACGAGCTGCGTAACTCATACGGAAATGACGTGTTCTATCGCATCAATCTTGAAGACATGGGTATAGTCAGCACAGAAGGCAACTCTGTTACATATAGGCCAGTGTACTCACTTGATCGAACCGGGATTCCAGACGACTTTCATGACAACATTGAGAACTCAATCGTCGGAGAAGACGCGCCTACAGGGACCATAACCGTCGAACTTGAACAAGAAGTTCCCGGAGAGTGGGATGTTAAGCAGATGAACACTCAGTACGACAACTAAAAGAAGTACACTGAGGCACTGACATACTGCATATACTTGTGGTATAAGTATATGCAGTATGGGCATCAGAAAATGGTCACTGTTTAGATATAGATACACCCTGTTACTCCTCATAGGATTACTATGTGGTGCTCTGTTTATCGCAAATTACTCTTCCCTTGTGCAAGCAAGGGCACTTTGTGGTGATGGCTCCGAAGCGAGCGAAACCGGCTGCGGGACCCCGATAAGAACTGGTGTTGTACCAGCTGGCGGCGCAGCCTCTCCATCTCTCGATATATTCAATAAAGGCGGAAAAGCAAAGTGGCTATACTACGGTAATTTTCGCATCGAGAACAAGAAGGGAACACAGGCTTGGGATTACGCACTAAACCCCGACACTAAAAAATACGAACTCGCAGGGGCAGGTGCATGTAGTGATGGTACACCAAACGACCAGCTTGAAGTCAGTGGAGATAGTGTCACAAGAAAGGTGATCGTAAAAAATCCAGACGCAGTAAGTGTCGACTGTAACAATGTTGAGACCATTTCTATTACAAATGTTGGCGAAAAGATCCGTAAGGATCGGCTTTTTTATCAGATTAAAGACGACAGTGCCGAAAAAAATGTTGTCCACCTTTGGAATGATGGAAAAAATACTATAACCGATGATGGTATTTTTAGAAAAGTACCTGCCGCAAGTGGATGGCAGGAAGTATACACAAACAAGGATGTGGAAGATGGAGATATCCAAGCATGTCCTGACGTTATAGCAAAAGATGCAGGTGGCACGTGGCGCTTCTTTCCTATGACCACCTGGGAGTGGGCTAATGGTAAACACAGCTATGTAGAAAGTGCCAAGTCACGACCTTACGCAAACATACTGCAAGGTGGAGATACAACTTATAATACCTGTCGAACTCTCGGAGCGAAGATTATCAATGATTACCGCACAGGGACAGTAGACGGGGAGACTTTTGAGAATGAGAAAAAACTACGAATCAAAATAGGCGAAGATGAAGGTCTCGATACCAATACTGTATCAATATGTAACAGCAATGAGGCTAGTAGAAATCTGCATTTCTTTGATACACCTCAGCTTGCTGAAAATCCACATGAAAAAATAGCGGCCGTTCAGGACGACTTTAAAATTGAATATATTGATGGCACTAGTAGACCCGAAAAAGGCTGGTACTGGATTTCACACTGCGAGATGACAAGTAAAGGTAGCGACAACGGCTATCATACTATGATACTGAATAAAGACCCCGGCAAGTATCGACTGTCGGAAGCGTCAAAATACCGTCTGCTAGTCATATCGGAGCAAGGTGTCGGCCTGACGGCATATGACGGCACTGGAGACGGCGTTAACGATGACGGCTATACGGCAACCGCAGGCGTTGCGCAGATACGTAAGAGCGAGGTATCTGGCGCAGCACTCCTCGGAACCGACGATCCAACACCAGAAGATCCAAGCGAAACTCCAGGCAAAGAAAAAACCACCTGTGCCATAGATAAAATCGGTTGGATTATCTGCCCTGTCATAGAAAAGAGCGCCGATGCAGCAGACAAAGCTTTCGAATTTTTAGCAAAAGGTTTTCTAGAAACTGACGCAGAACTCGTGGGAACAGGCAAGGGTACCTACGATGCCTGGAAGATCATGCGCGACTTCGCAAACGCTGTCTTCGTAGTAGTGTTCCTCATCATCCTCTACTCACAAATGACTGGTGCTGGTATATCAAACTATGGGGTGAAAAAGATGCTACCAAAACTCATCGTAGGCGCCATACTCGTGAATGTTTCGTACTTTATATGCCAAATAGCCGTAGATCTATCCAATATTCTCGGCTGGAGTCTGAAAGGCCTGCTCGAGAATATCGCAGACAGCATCAATGTGAGCAGTGGCAACAATGGCGCAGGAGCTACAGGGCAGGGCGGACTTGGACTAGCCGGAATAGCGTTAGCCGTTCTCGGCGCAGCCGCTATCGTATTCCTAATGCTTCCTATACTTGGCGGCGTGATACTTACGGCACTCCTAGTGCTCATCACTATTATTATCATATTACTCCTCAGAAAAGCGCTTATTATCTTGCTCGTCTTTGTCTCACCACTCGCATTTGTAGCATTTCTGTTACCAAACACCGAAGGCTTGTTCAATAAATGGAAAGACATGTTTATAAAACTCCTCATGGTATTCCCAATAGTCGCCATACTGATGGGCGCTGGAGAAGTAGCTAGTCGTGTAATCTTGGCAGCGGGTAACGGCGCAGACTATCAGACAGCAGACTCGTCAGCAACCAGTGCCACACTTGGACTTGTAGCAGCCGGCGTAGCAGTAGCTCCACTCATTGCTGTCTGGAGCGTACTCCAAGGCGCTCTCGCAGCAGCTGGCGCTATTGGCGGTAAGATTAGAGGAGCAGTGGATAAAGGTGGTGGATTTGCTGGCGGCAAGGTCGGCGATGCTTACAAGAATAGCGCGATGGGAAGAGGACGAGCTCTTCGAAAATCTGGCAAGCAAGCGTACAAAGATGAGAAATTTGCAGCTGCTGTTAATGATCCACAAACTCGATGGCAACGCATGAGAGGAAGAGCCGCTAGAGGAGTAAGCCCACTCACCTCTAGCAGATTAAGAGGCAGCGAGAAGGGACTTGAGCACCTTGAAACAGCAGCATTTGCTGCAGCTAACAAACACGATAATGAAGCAGTAAGCGATGCCGCCGACAGAATGACTTCAGAAGTTGCAAGAGGAGGCGGACACGCACAAGCTAGGGAGCATCTCGACGCAGCACTCGCCAGCGGAAACAGTGTTGAGGCAAGAGCAGCCATGAAAGTACTCAAGGATCATTATGGCGAAAATGGCATGAACCATATCCAGGAAGCGTTATCTTCAGCCAATAGAAGCGGAGCACTTGATCAACACACCGAAATGCGCGGCGACATCCTAAGTCACATTCGAGCAAATCGTGACGCATACAAATCAAAGGACAAGCGAATCACTCAGTTAGCCGATAACTTTGCTGCCGATGGAAGCACACGACAAAGTAGACAAGCGGCTATTGATAGCCTCAACGCTGCGGGCATGAAAGACACCGAGCTTGCACAACAAACAATGGATGCTATCGGCAGTGCAGGAACCACCCTCGATCGAGATCAGGCTCATCGAGTTGCGGCAAATGAGAGCCTACACGGATACATGGATCAAGGTAAAATCGATCACCTCGCGAATCTCTAGCAGAGTGCCAGAGACAAACACTATCCAATACCGTAATGCTATACTAGTATCAACATGGCAGTCTACAAAGTTCCCCAAGATGTCGAAGCCGACGACAAGCTGATCGGACCGTTTAGCTTTCGTCAGTTTATCTACCTCATTATCGTAGCTGCTGCTGGCGCGCTTGCCTGGGTGCTCAGTAATGTCTTTTTGCCACTTGTTATTATTCCACTGCCTGTCATCTTGTTTTTTGGCGCACTAGCTTTGCCGCTTCGAAAAGATCAGCCTATGGAAACCTATCTAGCCGCGCTTGTCTCTTTCTATATAAAGCCACGCAAACGACTATGGGATCCAGACGGCTTGCAGGCCTTGATAGAAATAACCGCACCAAAAAAAGTCGAGCGACAACTCACAAAAGACATTAGTGAGTCAGAGGCGGAGCGACGCTTCTCATACCTTGCGGATATCGTAGATAGTCAAGGTTGGGCAGTACGTGGCGTAAGCGCACCTGCCGAGGCAGCTTCGTCTATGGTGAGTGATGTGTACTATGCAGCTCAGCAAACTCCAGATATCCTCGACGAAAATACGCAGACATTTCATCAGATAGATGCCAGACTAGACCAATCAAGCGCTAGATACAGGCAGCAGCTCATGACACAGATGCAGCAAGCACCTCAACAACCAGTTGCGCCAATACTTGCTCCATTACCAAGCGCTGCACCTGTCCAGGCTATTCAGCAACCTGCACCACAGACTGCACCGCAAACCTCATCGCCACAGACCCAAGCGCCACATCTCACCATAAACCCTTATCCAACCATGCATCAATCCGTCCTACAACCGCTGGGTCAGCAGCCCGCCCAAGCACTGCAAGACAACACCCAGAAAAGCACTAGCGCAGTAGCTCCGTCACCTGATATAATAAACCTTGCAAACAACCCCGATTTATCGATCGAAACTATTGCTCACGAAGCTAATCGTATAAAGCAAAAAGAGCAAGGGCTTCCTGACGATGAGGTCGTCATTTCGTTACACTAGGGGATTTTATCAGGGAGTGGGAGTAGAGTGCCTCCAGAGAGTAATACACCTCAGCAGTACGCGCAGCAGCCTACATTAGGTCAGGCTCCTCCTATGGGCGCAAATATTCCTCAGCAAACTGCACCCACACCACAGATGGCAATGCCACAACAAGCACCCGCTCAGCCGATGTCAGATCCCGCTGCATTTCCTCAACAACCCCTTCCAGGTCAAACACCAGGTGTAATCGCCGGACAACCCGATCAAGCTCAGCAACCACAACAACAAAACGCAAAAGCTCCAGCACCAAAAGCACAAAACGCAAATAGCACTCAAAACACCCTGCTCATATCTGAGATTCGCGACAATATGGTAATCATGAAGGACGGCAGTTTCCGCGCTGTTGTCGCCTGTAAATCCATAAATTTCGACCTCATGAGCTCACGCGAAAGGGAAGGTGTTGAATATAGTTATCAAAATTTCCTGAACTCGCTTAATTTCCCGGTACAGGTTTTTATTCGCTCTCAGCGCGTTGACATCGGACCATACATTGATCGACTCGTAGATATCAGACGTTCACAAGACAATATGCTTTTAAACGTCCTGATGGATGACTACATAAATTTCATCGATGTGCTTAGTCAAGAAGCGAATATTATGGATAAAAGTTTCTTTATTATCATTCCATATTTCCCACTCGGTGATCTCAATAGTGTCAAAGACCAGGCCAAGGGATTCTTCGGCAAGATCTTCGCTAAGCCTCAAACAGGCCCAACAAGGATAGACCAGGCAAATTATGAAAAAGCACAAGATGAGATCAAAAACCGTGTCGACCTCGTGACGAGCGGACTTTTTGCTATGGGCGTGAAAAGTGTACAGCTAAATACCAAGGAACTAGGTGAGTTATACTACAATATCTACAATCCAGACACGGCCGTGCGTGAACCGCTTGGTAATTTTGAAAATACTGTAAGCACTTATGTGAAAAAGGGTACAGGTGAAGCGTCAAGACCAAATCTACAAGGCGGGGGAATGTAATGGCAAAGAAAAAACTTGACCCAATAGACATAGCCGCCCAGCAGCGTGCCCGCGAACAAGCCGAGGTAGAACAGGCATTTCTAAAAGGCATCAGCACTCTGCGTGACCTCATCGCACCGAGTAGCATCGAGATCCACTCCAGCCACTTCCGACTCGGCACTAAATACGGCCGCACAATTTATGTATACGGCTACCCGCGCCAGATTTACACTGGCTGGCTTAGCTCTATCATCAACATCGACGAGGTGCTTGACCTCAGCATGTTTATTTACCCAGTCGACACACAAGTAGTGATGAACAACTTGCGCAAAAAAGTGACTCAACTCGAAGCAAGTATGACAATCAACCAGGAAAAAGGTAAGACTCGTGACCCTGGTCTAGAAGCAGCAATTCAAGATGCCGAGGAGCTACGGGACCAACTGCAAGTCGGCTCTGAGCGATTCTTCCGTTATGGCTTGTATATCACTATCTATGCAGACAGCTTAGATGAGCTTGGATTTGTGCAGCACAAGATAGAGACTATTTTTGGCCAACAGCTCGTCTTCTCAAAAGTAGCTAGCGCACAACAAGAGCAGGGGATGAATAGCACTATCCCTCAAATGACAGATCAGCTGCAAATCCGACGCAACATGAATACGGGAGCTATCTCGACCAGCTTCCCATTCACCTCAGCTGATCTTACCGACAACACAGGCATCCTCTATGGCATCAATATGCACAACAATGGCCTTGTGATCTTTGATCGCTTCCGGCTGGAAAACGCCAACATGGTAGTCTTTGCAAAGTCCGGTGCTGGTAAGTCATTTACAGTTAAGCTTGAAGCTCTGAGAAGCATGATGACAGGTTCTGATATTCTCATTATCGACCCTGAGAATGAGTATCAAAAGCTTTCAGATGCGGTAGGCGGCAGCTACATACGGCTCAGCCTTAATAGTGACACTCGTATCAATCCATTTGATCTTCCAAAAGTAATCGACACCGAAGAAGCCGATGATGCTCTCCGCGCAAATCTCGTCACACTCCATGGCCTTCTCAGGCTCATGCTTGGCGGCAGCCAGATGGCAGCAAACGGCCAAATGATGGCCGCACTCACGCCAGCTGAAGAAGCCGACCTCGACCAAGGACTGATTGATACATATGCTCGCGCAGGTATTACGTCCGATCCACTCACACATCACAGTACCCCGCCGACTATTTCTGACCTCTACGACACACTACTCCACATGGGTGGTACTGGCCCACAACTCGCGCAGCGCCTCCGTAAATACACAACCGGTACGTTTGCTGGTATATTCTCACAACAATCAAATATCGAGATTGACAATAGTATGGTGGTGTTTAATATTCGCGACCTCGAAGATGAGCTTCGTCCTGTGGCCATGTATATCGTCCTGTCGCACATCTGGAATATCACCAGAAGTATTCAGAAAAAACGTATGCTTATCGTCGACGAGGCATGGCAACTCATGAAATACGACGACTCAGCGAACTTCCTGTTTAGCCTCGCAAAGCGTGCTCGAAAATATGCCCTCGGTCTCACTACCATCACGCAGGATGTGGAGGATTTCATGGGCAGCAAGATGGGACGAGCTATCGTAGCCAACTCTTCCATGCAGCTACTCCTCAAACAATCTTCTAGTGCAGTAGACGTATTAGCAGACGTCTTTAAGCTTACCGAAGAAGAACGAAAACGCCTCGCCAACTTCCCAGTAGGGCAAGGGCTTTTCTTTGCTGGCCAAAACCACGTACATATCCAGATTGTCCCGAGTGAAACCGAACAGCAACTTGTATCAACTACCCCTGTTACACAACAGCCTACTGCCGAAACACCAAACACCGTCCAATCAGGACAACCAGCAGTCAATCCAGGCTATATGAACCCTGGTGAGTACAGCGTATGACGCAACCCAGCATCGAAACACCGGGTCGACTCGAAAATACAAGCAAGCTTGCATTTTGCTCGCCTCGCCGGTGTTATAATTGTAGGTAAGTATGCCGAAGCTTGATGAGATACAAAACGCGAATCAGCAACACGACCCCTACAGCAATCCCGAGGCTAGGGAACTTATTCGACAAGAAGTTGATGCCGGTCAAAATGCCGGAATCAATGCCGGAATAGACCAACTTGAATCTTTCGCAAACGATCCGGCAAACTCAACCAAAGAAAACATCAACAACACGGCAGGCTTAGAGAAATCAAGTCCATGGGCAAACAACGTAGTCGGAAAAGGTAGCGATAAAAAGCTCGAGGTAAGCTTTATAAAACGAAAAGGCCCGCTTGGCGCTATTATCGGGCTATTAGTTGGTGGTGGTGGCCTAGCAGGGTTTCTTTTGGCTCCCGCATCACTTCCAGTCACTATGATGGAAGTCCTAACAAATGATACAGACGATGCAGCCACCTGGAATAGTAATCATGTTCATAAGTTATTCGGCAAAAAGCTTGGCGGCATGCAGGCAAAAGTTGGCTACTGTGGCAAAAAAGTAACTGTCCGCTGTAAATTCAGTACCATGAGCAAATGGCAAGCCAATCGCTTCAAAGCCGCCGGTATAACCTTCCCAGACGAGCGAACAAAAGGTATCGCAGGTCAGCGTGTTGCATTCACCACGATGGAATTTAAAGATCCCGTAAGTGGTGAAACTCATACCGCAAAAAACCCCTCTGAACTAAACAAACTCTTGCGAGAAAAACCATTCGTCAGAAGTATGATGTATCGCGGCTTTAATCCTATGACAGGAAAATTCCTTGGGAATAGATTCACAAATGTTCTCGGTAAAATCGGCCTCTCGAAAGCGAAAAAAATACAAGGTGACACAAAAGAAGAAGCAGATCAGTCCTATCAGGAGTCAAACTCCGACAGTGATGATGAAGATACTGGACGAGTAGGATCAGCCGACAATGACGAAGAAGCAAAAGACAACGAACAAGCAGAGAAAGATAGGCAAGAGAACAACAAAACAAACAATAGCTACGTAGATGAGATAAATAAAAGTCTTGATGAGGGCAAAAGTAATATAAAGATAAAGGCCGGCAACGCCGTGAGTATCGTTCAGGGTGTTTGTGCAGCATATACAATCGGATCGTTAATATCTACTGCGAGCAAAGCTATTAAGGCGGCACGACTCGCCAAATTTGCCATGATGTTCCTCACCGGAGCCGCAGCCATGAAAGCAGGACAAGCTACTGCAGCTGAGGTACAAAAAATGACTGATGTTCTTGTACCATCAAAATTTCCTGAACAAGTTGAAAATAACGACGGAGAAATGATCGACAACCCAAATATAGGTAAAAATGCCCTAGATTCGGAAGCATTCCGTATTATCGCCTATGGTGATTCTGGGGATTTGAATCAAATTGCCGCACGATTTTTCATAGGAGGTGGAGTAGTCGGAACACTATCTAAAGTTATCAATATAGTAAACAGCAATAAAGCCATAAAAGGCTCTTTAAAGACAAGCTGTAAGGTACTAGGTAGCAAGTGGGCTACACTCGCCGGCCTTGCGGCTTCTGCCACCGGAATCGGAGGAATCATCGCAGCCGCAATCGGTGCTGCAGCAGGTCCTTTCATAGAAAAAGCACTTGGTAATCTCATAGAAAAAGCAATTAAATGGGCTGCCGGCAAAGATCTCACTACCGGCATTATCGGAGTTGACGCCGGTAACGCCATATTCGCCGGAACAGCATACATAATGAGTAAAGCATCCGCGGCAGTTGGTATGATACCAGGCAAAGCAGCCGACATCGTAAAAAACATGTCAGCAAATGTCGGCACACAACAAACCTACATCGCAAACGAGCGCTACAACGCGCGCAACACACCGTTTGACGCAAATAATCCATATAGCTTCCTCGGCACCGTCCTCACGAATATTCGCGGCACAGCAAGCGTACGTCCACTATCACAAATCCAGTCAATTTTCACAAACAGCCTCAATCCACTCAAGTTTATCACTCAAGATGCCAATGCAGCATACAGTATGCCAATATCTACTGTGAAAGAAGATCGTTTTAAGCATTGCGACGACCCTGGATACGAAAGACTAGAAATTGATGCAGATCGATTCTGCAATATTCGCATGATACCTCTCGAGGAAAGAGAAATAGACAGCGTCCTCAACTACATGGAGAAACACGGAGATATCACCGAAGAAGGTGAACCACAAAGTGACAGATACCAAGAATGGGAAAAGAATTGCCCAGATCGTGAAGCTGGCTGGGCAGAGGACTCTGTTGACGGATCAGGGGATGACGGTGCCGACTGTTTATTAAAAACAGGTGATACCGAGCATAACGAAAAAATAATCAACTTCGCAAACTATCGCGCTTACTATGGTGCCGACCAGGATATGGACGAAGAGCCAAAGCAGCCAGATTCTCAAGATGCCTCAAGTAGCGGTGGAGGTAAGATACTACTAGCTTCATTTAATGTTCGAGGCGCGAGCCATGACGGCGACAGCGGCACCATATCATACAAGACTCGCATGCAGAAGACTGTTGAGACGATCAAAGAAAGAAATCTCGACATTATCGGCTTTCAGGAATTTGAATCAGGTAAATCAGGGGATCAACGCGCAGAATTCAATAAACTCCTTGGTAGCACCTATCGGTTATCGAGTAACAACTCTGGTGAAGATAACGGTAATGCTATCGCTTGGAATTCATCAAAATACAACCTCATAGATCAAGGAACTCAGCCAAATTTGAAATACACTGTTGGAAACACCCTAAAGGCTCCTTGGGTAAAACTGAAAGATAAGACAACCGGCCAGGAGTTTTACTTCCTCAACACTCACGACCCCGCAAACGTACACGATAATCCTGAAACCAAAAACGCTGCGCGTCGCACAGAGAATGCTAAAGAGCATGTGAAATTCGCAAAAGAATTAGGAGCAAAAGATAATATACCCATACTAATGACTGGCGATTACAACTCATCTTTTAAAAAGCGTGGGGATAGCAAAAAGGGTGATGTCAACGTGACAAATAGCAATATAAAAACCACCCTACCGTACTGTATTATGACAGGCGAAGGAACTATAAAAAATGCCTTCGATACCTTTAAGAAGCGTAGTGTTAAGTGTCCAAATCAAAACATCAACTGGAACAAAGAAGATCCCGGTAAGGGCTGCTCCACCCAGATCGACCACCTATATTACTGGGAGGGGAGTCAGCCTCTATCCATCGACTCTTTCGGATGCGCACGTAAAGGAGACTCGAAAGATAGCATTGAACAAGGAAATGGGTCAGACCACGACACGCTCGTGGTTGGCGTCACAATACCAGGGATAGGCAATGACAGCGAGGGTGGAATCGGCCTTGATGCTTCAGGAAAATTCGGCAAAATCGCTTTCCCATTAAAGGGAACGAAGTCTACTGTGAAAAACCCCAGTATCTTCCACGACGGCAACACCGCCGGAGGTCACGACTACACCCCTTACGCATATGATATATATGCTCCTGCGGGAACTCAGGTGGTGGCATTTGCGAGCGGAGAAGTAACTTCACTTCATAGCGGCAGTCTCGGAAAAGGAGTCAGTATCTATAATAAAGAAGCTGGACTTGTAGTGTACTATACACACATGGCGAATGTTTCAGTAAAACAAGGGCAAACCATATCACCCGGCGATCCTGTCGGTACTCTCGCTAGTGTTAAAGACTATCCCGGCATCAACGTAGATCATTTACACATTGATGCATCGACAGATAAAGTACGCCAAGCATGTAGTCGAGGAAGTTGTTCGATCGGAAGTCATTTTAGATCCATAGGAAAAGATTTATTTAATACATATCAGGCGTTACCACGATGAACAAATTAAAGAGATATGTCCTTATCCCTATCCTTGCGCTAGTTATTACTTTAACTAATAGCTTTTCGACTCTCGCGCTCGACCTAGGATTTTATATGAGCAACGGTGTTTTATATTACGACCCTGACGCTGGATGCGCACCCGGAACAGTAGCATCATCAGGCGGCGCACCAAGTGGCCAGATAACGGTAGGTACAGCTAATATCAAAACATCTGTCAGTGGTGCAGAGTTCAAAAGCGAACTCGATAAAGTTATCGCTACCAATCCAGACTTCATAGCAGGAAGTGAATGGACCACTACTGGCGACAAAATAAAAAGAGATGGGTATGATTTCGTTCGTAGTGACGATAAGTTACTGTATGGTACGGTCGCTATGTGGAATACAAAAAAATGGACAAAAGTTAAGTCAGGATATGAGAGATTAACTTTCCCGAGCGATATCAATTACAACGATAATAAAAAGTATGTTAAGCAAGATAAATACCGAGGCATGTCTTGGGTCACTGTGAATGGCAGCAACGGAACAATGACTTTCATAGCCACCCATCAAATGGTAAACCCTAATGCACTAGGGCCAAACGATGAACGAAGGGCTTTATACAAAAAAGCGATGGATCGCATGATGACAAAGATTAAAGAATTTCAAGCAAGTGGCCCTGTTGTCGTAGGCGGCGACTTTAATGCTCAAGTATATAGAGAGCCAGACATCAATCAATCGTGGCATCCAAATCAAAATTTCAAAAATGTCGGAATGGAATCTACACATCAAGCACTTGAGCTATCAAAGAAAAGAGGAGATAGACTTAAAGTGTTTGTCGATCAGATATTCTATACAAAAAATAGCCTTAAAGCCCTAAATCACTCATCTCCTTTCAAACTATACGATCACCCATACCTCACTGCAACCCTGGAGTTTCAAGGAGCAAGCCCTACGGTAGACACTCAACAAAACCAAAATAGCGCAAATATACTTTCCAATGGATCTGAAGTGTCGGTTACTTTTGCCCAAGCAAATATAAAGTCAGCCACAAAGACAAAATTTCGCAGCGCAATAGACCTTTTTAGCTCTTATAAACCGGATTTCATTGCTTTGCAAGAAATCACTACCGCAGGAGGTGATCTCGAATATAAAGGATATAAAGTATTTGGAGCAGGCAATGAGGCTGAAAATACTTCAGATAAAGGCGAGCAAAATCGCGTCCGAATAGCATGGGATACAGCGAAATGGAAAAGAGTGGATGGCGGCATCAGGCAAATTCATCCAAAAAGCAAAAACAACCCTATAAGCAACAGAGACAGGTATGCACTCTGGGCATCTTTCCAGAATGGTTCGGGTGCGGTAGTATCAGTCATATCTACCCATTGGAATACTGGTTCATGGAAAGAACCTACAGAGAGGGCAAAGACCCAATCAGCAAATACAAAAGCACTCGCCCAAGAACTTCTGACAAAAGGACCGGTTCTCATCGGTGGTGACTTTAATTACCAGACCGATCTCACTAATGCCAACAAGCCATATAGCCCAAAAACAGTTTTAGGAGAAATCGGCATTAAATCAGTATTTAACCGCCCTGATTATAATAATGTTTACGTGGACTGGATTTTTCACTCACCTCAATTAAAAGTAGACAAGCAGGCAGGGAAGCCACATGTTTTCCCGAAAGAAAACAAAGTTGAAAATGGGGGCACACAGGGTATCACAGACCATCCTCTTCTTGTTGCTAATTTCAAAGGCACAAGCGAGGGAGTCGGCACTAGCACAGGAAACTTAGCAGGAGATGGAGCTAGCACAGAGACAACATGCAACGCATGCCCTTCAGTATCGAGCATAAATCTTATTGGTAAAGATAACCAAGAGAAAGTGTTTAACTTCTTTATAGGAAAAGGGTTGTCAGACGTACAAACAGCCGGAATTATGGGAAATATGGCAGTCGAGTCAGGATTCGACCCTGAAAACGTCCAAAACGGAACGAGTGATGCTAAGCAGTACGGCGAAAGAACAAAAGACCCAGGACCTCTTACCGCAGGATGGGGACTTATTCAGTGGACACCTGGATCAAAAGTTATCAAAGCAGCGAAAGACGCCGGCGTCGGAGATCAGCCAATTCACGAACTCGCAACTCAACTTGAGATTGTTTGGGGGCACCTCCAGAATAAACCTCCTATCACAAAAGGAAGTTTTAGTATTCCTGAATTTAAAAAAATAACCGACACCAACGAAGCGGTTCGATATTTCGAAGATAAGATTGAAGGTGCGGGTAAGCCAAATTATACAGATCGATATAAAGCTGCCGAACTCGCACTTAAAACTTTTGGCGGCAAATCAGCCACACCAAGTGCCACTCCCGTCAGCTCAACATCAGAGTCGGGAAGTGGTTGTGGGGATGCCAACACAGCTGGATTAACTTCCGGCGGCATGGACCTAAAACAAGCTCAGGCTTTCATGAAAAGATATAAAGATCTAGCTGTAAAATACGCAAACAAAAGCGGAGGTCAAATCTTCACGATACCAGAGGATAATGTCCGTGTATATGGAAGTAATTGTGAAGGTAGTGCTCTTGCAAACTGTTCGTCTTTCAGTGAATATTTCGTCGGAAAATATACCAAAGGACACCAAGCCTTTCCAGACGGAAAAGAGATGGTTGGCGCACTACTCGCCAGCAAAAGCGGCTTTATAGACGGAGGACATAAACCAAAGGTCTACGCAGTCTTTAGTAGGCAAAGCGGAGGAGGAGGTCATGGTCACACAGGGGTTGTTCTTGGTATGAATGCTGAGAATAAAAAGATGATAATTGGTGAAGCAAGTTGCGGAGCAGGAATCGACGGTATCAAAGCGTATGAAGTAGACATATCAGAATTCTCCTCCAACGACTACACATATGCTTACACAGATAATATACTAAAACTAGACGATAAGTCGGTAGCCATATGAACCCTTTACTTGAAAATGATCGCGTAAAACTCACACTCTTAATTACTTTCTTATTATTTTTCATCATCTTTATAGTGAGCTTTCTACTTTTCAGTAATCGAAGCGAAAGTATATCTATAAATAATTATGATACATACACTAAAAATCTTCCGAGCGAGCAGCGAGATTCAATAAACAACTCTCTTTATCTCGCAGTAAAAGGTAATTTAGTCGATGGCGAGAAAATAATATATTCAGCCGCCGCCATTCGGAAAGGTTCAGCATCGGAAAGCTACAATAGTGAGAGAGATGTGAATTCTGGCGAGTTTATCGTGGATCTAGAAGGAATACGACAATCCTACAAGGTCACTTATGATTGGTCGAAAAACAAAAATAATCCAAATACATCCGGATATCCCATAACAGTACGTTGTTTATCAGAAAAAGAGGAGATGATTTATAAAGATTTCGACTGCAAAGACGACTCTGAAGAGTTAGGCCTGCCATTGCAATACCAACTTCCTTACAGTGATGTCGCGGGTCCTTTCACGATAGGTCTTATAGAGGAAGATAACGGTTCTGTTGAGAATGACAACACAGCCGTAGCTATCACAGATTCCACGCCAAACGGCCGAAAAGCAGCGCTCGACTGGCTACGCTCACGTAGGATTGATCCTGTAGATGTCAGTATTAATTACGTCGACTTGAATAGTCAGATATATGAGGTTACAAAACAATGATAGATAGTATTAAAAACAATCCGATACGTTTTGCGATTGTCACTTTCGTAATTATTCTTATATTGATTGCCGGTTTTTTTACAGTGCAATACATACAATCAAGGAAAGAGATAGTTATCGAGTTCTCAAACACATCAGAGGTGACTCTACTAGAATATAGGACATTAAAACAAGTAGGAACTGTTAAAAATTCAGGTGATAAAATACAGATCAGCAAAGATGTACGTTACAAGCTTAAATATACAGGCAAGGACGGATATGAGAGCGGTGAAGTAGTCGTCGATAATCAAAAAGATAAACTATCCATTTCACCACCTTACTCTAAGAAAAAATTAGCCTCTTTATTAACAGATTCAGTCGTAGAGTCTGCGCACACAACTATCACTAATAAATATCCACATATCAGCAGCCAGTACACTATAGAGAAGGGGGAATTGTATCACTCCGGTGAATGGTACTCAACCTCGCTAGTATATAAAGGTGGATATAACAACATCTCCGACACACTTCACGTTATTCTTAAAAAAACAGATCAAGGTTGGGAAGTTTCAGCCAGTCCGAATGTTAGTTTCAATAAAATCGACAGTCCTAATATACCTGTTGATATCTTAAAGGAAGTTAATAATTCTTAACTCTTTATAGGCATAATAATATGCCTATAATCCTTCTTATTGCCTGGTGAAGATAGTTGAATAGCAGATAATTTACCCGAAAATCCAATCTCTATATCGTCCAATTCTAAAACCCCTAAAACATCACTCATATAGCGTGAATTTAGGCTAATAGATCCATCCGCTCCTTCGTGCTGAACGGGTATATTTGAAGTATTCTCACCGACTTCAGATGCAATAGATTTAACTGTCAATATAGAATCATTTACTTCGAGAACAATGCCACCATTCGTCTCTTTTGAGAAAAGGCGAGAGAGTTTAATGACTCTACCAAGCTCGGTTTTACTCACCACAAGTGTCGTATCTTGTTTTCCTGGGAGAAGTTGACGATAGTCAGGGAAGTTTCCGTCTATCAATTTACTGATTATCTCGATTCCTTCTGCTGCAAACTTTATCTGTGTCTCATCAATAGTGAGTGAGATTTCTTTCATTTCATCACTAAGTGATCGCACAACCTCCTGCAAGGTAGAGACCGGTATGATAGTTTTTATATCCGTCTCAAGTGTTATAGGAAGTTCTTTTTCCGCCAATCTATAACCATCTGTCGCAGCGGCAAACAACTTACTAGCTTCCGTATGAAGATACACGCCAGTAAGCGCTTGTCTCGTAGGATCATTACTCGCAGCGATTATCGTCTGCGCTACAAATTCCTTAAAAACATCCGTTTTAATTGTCAGTTCAGTAGATTGATCATCGAGTATCTGTGGAATCTCAGGAAACTCTTCGTCGCTCACTCCATTTATTTTTGAAGTGTTTGTTTTTGAAGTAATAGTAAGGATTGTATTTTTCACCGAGAGTGTTATTTTCTCTTTCGGAAGATTCTGTATGAAGTCAGAGAAGAGTCGAGCCGGTATTGTGATTGATCCAGGAGAGAGTATCTTAGCGCTCACAGATTCTGATATTGCCATCTCTAAGTTTGTTCCTATAAGTCGGAGTTGGTTGTTTTCAGATCTCATGAGTACATTTCCGAGAATCGGTAAGCTCGCCTTACTCGATGCTATACGGGATACGTTTTGCAGAGCTTTTGCTAAGTTTTCCTGCATTATCTCAATTTCCATAACTAAAACCTCCTTAAGATTCTTTTATCAGTAATAATAGGGCTTGTGGATAGTGTGTAAAACAGCTGATTAACAGATAGAGATATGATTGATAATTTCAGGAAAACTCTACGGATAATTCTGGGTAAAAATGTGGACACTAGCTGAGTTATCAACAAAAACAATCCCCTCAAGGTAGTTTGAATAAGTATTCCACTTTTTAAAACACAAACATTCCTAATGCTCGCCCACATGTTATCCACATAATCACAGTATTTATACATATAGTCGTTCCCTAATCTCGGCGATCTGCTCACGGATCTTAAAATCAAACTTTGACTCACGTTCAATCTTTTCAATAGAATGTATGGCGGTAGTATGGTCTTTTCGCCCCAATTCTTGAGCTATTTTAGGGAAACTCATATGAAGCTCGCTTCTGAGTAGGTACATTGCAACTTGTCGAGGCAGAACAATATGTTTGTCGCGCTTCGGACTACACATTTCATCACTTGATATCTCGAAATACCGAGCTGTTTTATCGATCACCTGCTTTGAAGTTAGATAGTGTGGTCGACTCCTTCTGATATTTCCAACCAATCCTTCAGCTATCGACATATCTGGCGATACTCCTCGCATCTCAGAAAAGGCAAGAAGTTGATTAAGTACGCCTTCTAGCTCACGAATATTAGTTTTTACACTATTTGCGAGATATTCCACTGTTTCACTATCAAGTTCTACTCCGGTTGCAGCTGCTTTTGATTCTAATATTGCACATCGTGTCTCGAAGTCTGGCATTTGAATATCAATTGCCATACCCCACTCAAATCTACTTCGAAGTCGTTCGGTGAGGGTGGGAATGTTGCGAGGAGGCTTGTCGCTGCTGATGATAATCTGTTTGTTTGCCTGATGAAGAGCGTTAAAGGTGTGAAAAAACTCCTCCTGGGTTTTCTCTTTATTAGCGATAAACTGCATGTCATCTACGATAAGCACATCTACATTGCGATATTTATCGGAAAAACCCTTCTTCTTAAAACGGACATGATCAAGAAAATCCTTCACAAAAGTCTCTGAACTTATGTACATAATCTTTGAATCAGGATTCTTTGCTAATATTTCATTACCTACTGCTTGAATGAGGTGTGTTTTACCTAAACCAACACCACCATAGAGAAAAAGAGGATTGTATTTTGTACCCGGATTTGACACCACGGCCTGACAAGCTGAATACGCAAGGTCGTTACTTGAGCCGACAATAAATGACTCAAACGTGTAGCGTGGATTGAGGGTTGTTTGTGAAAGTTGCTCAGTTTTTTCCACACGCTCTTTTTTCTTCAGTGGCAAGCTTGTGTCACGTGACACAAGAGGGCGTTTTCTTGAGGATTTTACAGAATAATTAACTACACCAGGTTCAAGACCATTGTTTTTGAGAGCGGATCGCACTTGGCTGTCGAATTTTACCTCAAACTGTCTCTTTATAAACACATTCGGTACTACGACAATAGCCTCGTTTTCGTCTACATGTTCAAGCTCTGTGTTTTGAAACCATGTTACAAAATTAGCTCTTGAAACAGAAAGCTCAATCTCGCCTAGGACATTTTTCCAGACAGTTTTATCCATGTAATTCTCCAAACCCTCTCATAGCGTATGCCTTAGTATAGATAAAAAAATAGTTTTCCACAACCTGACACTATAGGACGGCAATATAACGGACTATTGAGGTAGAGTTTTCCACACATTACCAACAACACCTTGAAAGCTGTGGATAAAAGCAATAAAAATGTGTAAACCAACTAAAACATCAACAGCTATGGTTGCCATAACAGGAGATTTATAGTAAAATTTACAGATATGCCAAAGCGAACACATCAACCACATAAACGCCATCGTGCACGCACGCACGGTTTCAGGGCGCGTGTTGCTTCTAAAGCTGGTCGAGCAGTATTAAAACGTCGACGAGCAAAAGGTCGAGCACGCCTAAGCGTCTAGTCTAAATCCCGCCCTAAGAGGCGGGATTTTCATAGTAGAATAAGATATATGCTTTCATTTCGTTATCGTTTTCATGGATATAATTCACTGCGGTTTGTGTATAAAAATGGCAGTGCAGTTCGTGGCGGTATTCTGACGGTGAAAAGTCTTGAGAATCCACGAAGATCTACGCCTCGCGTAGCTGTGGTGGTGAGTAAAAAAGTGATGAAATCAGCAGTGAAACGAAATCGAATACGAAGAAGGCTTTATGAGGTATTTCGTCACCAGTTGCCGCTCCTTAAACAAAATAGTGACATAGTGTGTATCGTCACAAGTGCTGAGCTGATTCAGATGGATTTTTCTGACCTAGAAAAACTTATAGTCGAGGATCTTACGCGAGCTCGTCTCTATAAATAATCCAAACACAGTGCTATACTAGAACGTGATAAATTGTGTAAGGAAAGCGAGTAAACCACAGTGAATATCTTTGACGTGTTGGTGGTTCAACCAATCTTCAACCTACTAATCGTACTTTATAGCGTCATTCCGGGTGGAGATTTTGGTATTGCGATTGTCTTATTTACAGTCTTTGTTCGTTTTGCAATGTATCCGTTGACGCGCAGTATGCTTCATCAAACGAGAGCAATGCGTAAACTTCAACCGGAGCTTACGAGGATTAAAAAGCAGGCTGGTAAAAACCGCCAACTTGCTGCTATGCAACAAATGGAGTTGTATAAAAAGCACAGCATAAATCCATTTAGGCCGTTTGGATTGCTACTTATTCAGCTGCCTATTTTCCTCGCGCTATACTGGGTGATTCAAAAATTTACTTCACATCGCGATCAAATTGGCCAGTTCACGTATGAATTTCTGAAAAATATCGAACCTATCAAAAAACTTATCGAAAACCCCGATCAGTTTAACGAAAAACTCCTTGGTGTAGTTGACCTTACTAAGTCGGCTTTTCACAATGGACAAGTCGAAATATTCCTCGTCGTACTTGCGCTTGTAGCTGGTGTGACACAGTATGTTATGTCGAAACAAACAATGCCTCATACTGAAAACAAGCGTCGACTTCGCGACATTATGGCCGAGGCGGCTGAAGGTAAACAAGCCGATCAAGCTGAGATGAATGCTGTTGTGATGCAGAATATGACGAAAATTCTACCAGTATTTATGTTCTTTATTATGCTTGGTTTCCCTGGGGCGATTGCGCTTTACTACGGAACTTCAAACCTTGTTGCAGTTTTACAGCAGGCATATCTACTTAAGCAGGACCAGGAAGAGCTTTCTGAAATTGCGGATGAAGGCGCGAAGAAACAAGGCAAAAAAGCTACTGCGAAAGCCCGCGAAAAGCAAGCTCGCGAGGCAAGTGTAACGCGAATTACAGCAAAGGATACAGGGAGGAAGTAATATGGATCAAACTGCATCTGGAGAATTTGCGAAAAAATACCTCGAGGATTTACTAGCATTCTTTGGTGTGAATGTCGACGTGGAGATGGCGATTACGGATGATATTATTGAGCTATCTGTTCCGAGTACGGAAAGTAATAGTATTTTAATTGGACGTAATGCAGAAACGCTTCGTGCAATCCAGTATACTCTTTCTACTACGCTTCGCAACAACGGCGCTACACTTAATCGTGTAAATGTAGACATCGCAGACTATAAGAAGCAGCGAGCTGAAAAACTTGCGGTTGAAGCCAGGGAATGGATTGAGCAAGTTAGACAGACAGGTGATTCACATGTCGCTAATCTTAATGCAGCTGATCGTCGAATAGTGCATCAAGTTGCTTCAGAGTATGATGATATTCGGACATTTTCTGAAGGCGAAGGCCGCGATCGTCGCGTTATTATAGCTCAAAAAAGTTCTTAATTTTCTACAGCAAGTGCTCGTAGGTAGACCTGGTGTGTCCGCTTTGCGGTTTCTTCCCAAGAATATTTCTTCACCTGGTAGGAGCCGTTTTTTATCAACGTATTTCTCAGCTTATCATCTGAAATCACCTCATTGATTGCCCGAGCCATGTCGTTTACATTAAGAGGGTCGAAGTAGTGTGCTGCGTCCTCATATACCTCTGGAAGGCAAGTTGTATTACTGCTTACTACAGCTAGAGAATGATTCATTGCCTCAAGGCCTGGTAGACCGAATCCCTCCATAAGTGACGGAAATATGTAGGCTTTTGCGTTACTATAAAGCCAATTTAGCTCGTCATCCTCTACGAAGCCAGTGAAAGTAATATGTGTATATCCTTTCGAATTGATATATTGCTGGGTTCGCTTGGCGGTTGAATCGATCTTACCAACCAATACGAGTTCAAGGTCGTTGTGTTTTTTGAGAAGTTGGTGATGTGCATCGGTGAGACGGCGAACATTCTTGTAATCACTTTGTTGGCCGACAAACATGATGAAGTTTTTCGAAGGTAATGTGTATGCTTTCTTTGAAGTTGTGCGAGCGCCTGCCGCAAGGTGAGTGGTGGTGAATTTCTCTGGATTTGCTTTGAAGAAGTTGATAATTTCATTTTTTGTAAAATTTGTCGGTGTGATTACGGCGCGACTTGTATTGATAACTCTATGAAAGACAAATCTTCCAACAAGCTGTTTAAAGTGGTAGATGAGCCAATTTTTATCAGAGTTATACGTCTTAAGTAGAGTGAGGTCGTGAATAGTAGTGACCTTTTTTCCTTTGTAAAGAACGGGTTGTTCTGGTTGGCAGAAATGCACCAAATCGGCGTCGAGAGAGTTCAGTAGTTTGAGGAAACCGGTTTGCTCGCTAAAAGTATAGTTTTTGAAATCAGCAATTTTGACGGTGAAATTTGGATTGGTTGGTTTCCAGTAGTCCTTATCTTTTTCTCTAACGAGAACTGTGTAGTGGTTGCTTCGATCGATTTGCTCAAGATAGTGGAGTAATCGCTCGACATATCGTCCAGTCGTGGTGCTAATAATTCTTGCGTCGATAGCGATGTGTGCCATTAGAAAATATTATACCTTTTCTGTGTTTTTCTTAGAGAAGACAACTCTTGAATAGATGAGGTAATTCCATACTAGTGTAACGCCGGTTGCAAGACATTTGGAAGTAAAAAGTAGTGCCCACTGGCTTGTGATGATACCACTAAGAGCCACGGTGCTGAGCCATATGATAACTGGCTGGATACACCAGAGTCCAAACAATGTGACGATAATAAAAAGAGTAATTTGCCTAACAAGATGCTGGTCGTGGGCTTTGAATGTGTAGTTTCGGTTAGCTGTGAAACTAAAAGAGAATGCGAGTGATGTTGAGATGAAATTTGCAACTATAGATTGAAGCCCGAATGCACTTAGAATGAACAGTATGCCAAAATCAATCGCCGTATTGATCATACCGACGATGATAAAGCGTCGCTTTTTCTCGCTAGCGTCGTTTTTCTTCACTCGTGTAGTATTCCTCTATAAAATAGAGCGGTCGCTGCTTGGTTTCAACGAAAATCCGACCTATATATTCACCGATTATTCCGAGAGATAATAGCTGCACGCCGCCAAGAAATAGGATAACCGCCATCATTGAGGGGTATCCGGCAAGGTCACTACCGAAAAATATAGTGCGAATCACCAGATAGAGGATATATATAAAGGCGAAGAACGAGACTATTACTCCAAGGAATGATGAAATCCTGAGGGGTGCGGTAGTAAAGGAGGTAATGCCGTCGATAGCAAGATTAAGTAGCTTTGGATAGCTCCATTTCGTCTCGCCAGCAATCCGAGGGTCGCGGTCATAGAGAATTTCTTTCTTTTTAAATCCAATCCAGCTAAACATGCCTTTTGTGTAGCGCTCTGACTCTCGAAATTGCTTTAATGCATCAATAGCGCGTCGGTCAAGCAAGCGAAAATCACCAGTATCTCGCTGAATCTCAACACGGGTAGAGCGCTGCAAGATCTGATAAAACCACTTAGAGGTGAGTTTTTTTAGAAATGTCTCGCCTTTCCTGGATCGACGCTTTGCATATATATCATCGTAGCCTTCTTCCCAAAGTTTGAGCATATCTGGGATAAGTTCGGGTGGATCTTGTAAATCGGCATCAATAATGATGCAAGCATCACCGTTTGCGTGGTCGAGTCCTGCGATCATAGCGATTTCTTTGCCGAAATTGCGCGATAGATTAAGGTAGCTTACTCGCTTATTTGTTTTAGAAAGCTCTTTGATCTTTTGGAGTGTGTCGTCGCTACTGCCGTCATTAACGAATAAAAATTCAAACTTGTACGAGGTTACGCTGCTGGCGAGCTTATCGAGTCGCTCATATAAAGGTCTGAGGGCTTCTGACTCGTTATATGCGGGGATAAGGATAGTGACGTGCTTCATGGTACTAGTATATCTTAAAGTCTTTGATTAAATCTGGTAGGCTGCTAAACATCGAGACGCCTGCATCTTGGAGTATGGTAGTTTTTGCCTGGGCAGATTCTTCATTGGAGCCGAGTATGGCGCCAGCATGGCCGAGTTGGACGCCTCTTGGTGCTTGGTGTCCAGCGATATAGCCGAATACTGGTTTTGACATGGAGGATGATATATATGCGGCCGCCTCAATTTCACTTTTGCCACCTATTTCACCGATCATAATGATTCTTTCTACATTTGGATCACCAGAGAATAGCTCGAGACATTCTACAAAATCAAGTCCACGCACAGGGTCGCCACCTATGCCTATGACGTATTGCTGGCCGATTCCGAGTCGACTGAGACTGGCCATAGCCTCATATGTTAATGTTCCGCTACGACTAACGATACCAACGTTACCAGGGAGGCTGAGGTTGGCTGGTATGATGCCTAACTTCCCCTTTCCTGGCGTGATGACTCCAGGGCAGTTTGGTCCGAGAAGTATAGAATCAGACTGAGCTAGTTTTTGCTTGACCTCAAGCATGTCATGGATAGGAATCCCTTCGGTGATGCACACAATCAGAGGCACGCTCGCCTCGATTGCTTCAAATATTGCGTTTTTTGCAAAGGGAGCCGGCACAAAAATAACAGAGGCGTCTACGGTAAAATCGGCTTGGATATCGAGGATCGTTTTATATACTGGAACTCTGTGGACGAAACTGCCAGCTTTATTTGGTGAAGTGCCTGCGACTATATTTGTGCCGCTTGCAAGCATCGTCTCGGTATGAAATGCTCCATGTGTGCCAGTGATGCCTTGTACAATGACATTTTTTGGAGTGAAAAGTCCTGGAGATATCATCGGGCTACTTCCTTTGCCTTGATCAAACAATCTTCTAGAGCAGGCAAGAGTTCGATACGTGCTTCATCGAGAATTATTTTTGCTTCGTCGTAATTTGTGCCGTCGAGCCGAATAAAGAGCGGTGGAAGGTTAGGGATGTGTTTTTTTGCTCCGACAACAGCTTTAGCTACCTCGTCACAGCGAGTTATACCTGCGAATATATTGATAATAATTGCTCGTACGTTTTTGTACTCCACGATTGCTTTAAATGCTTTCGTTACGCTCGCTTCATTAGCACCTCCGCCAATGTCGAGGAAATTAGCTGGAATTAAACCGGCGTTTGCTACGGCATCAACTGTGGCCATCGCAAGTCCGGCACCGTTGGCAATAGTGGCAACATTCCCAGTTTTATTGAGTGTGACAAAGTTTGCATCCTGAGGCTGCTCTTCGAAACTCCATTCGGAATGACGGAAAGCTGCGTTGTCGTCGAGCTCTAGTTTGCAGTCTGCTGCGATTAGCTGTGAGTTATCAGCGAGAATAAGTGGATTGATTTCAAGCAGTGTGGCGTCATTTTCTGTCATGCAGCGAATAAGATTTTTTATAAGGTCTGACAAAACTTCTAATTCAATTGAGTTGTCGAAATAGTGCTGCAGTTTCTGTGCTGCTTGTGTAAGGTTTGTTTCTTTATTTATGTACTCTATATAAAAACTCTCAGGGGTATGTGTTTCTATCTCAACTCCACCATTCCTGTGTGCCATGAGTTTTATGAACCCGTTCTGAGCGTGTGGTGTGAGTGAGACGTAAAGTTCGCGAGCTACGGGGAGTTTTTCTTCATATAGTAAGACTTTTGGGAGATGGCCTTTTATCGGTGTATTGAAAATATGATCACTTACAGTCTTGAGTTGACTTTTAGTTTCGGCAAATGCAATTCCACCGAGTTTGCCGCGCCCACCTACGGGAACCTGTGACTTTACGACGATGGGGTAGTTTGTAGGTACGTTATCAATATCTATGTCTCCTGTGGGGACTGGAATATCATACTTCTTAAGTAGATTTTTTGCCTCATACTCTAGTAACAGCATCTATATTCATTGTAGCAAACAGGGTATAATTGGCATTAGTATATGATAAACAAACTTCAGACACGGTATCGCTACTCGTTTATATTGCTGCGAGAGTTGGTAATTACAGACTTCAAGCTACGTTATCAAGGTTCAACGCTTGGCTATCTATGGGCGCTGCTACGGCCGCTATTTCTCTTTGCTATTTTGTATGTATTTTTTGTTGAAGTTTTGCATATAGGTAAAGAGATTGAACATTGGGGTGTAGCGCTGTTGCTCGGGATTGTACTGTGGAACTTTTTTTCGGAAGTGGTTAAACAGGGCTTGAAGTCGGTTACGTCATCGGGCGGGATTATTCGTAAGATCAATTTTCCAAAATATATCATCGTTATCTCAACCAGTCTGTCGGCGCTCATAAATCTAGTTATTAACCTTGTGGTCGTGGGCATATTTGCAACTATTGATGGCGTAGGGTTCAGCTGGGGGCTGTTGCTACTTCCTGTTTTTATCATTGAGTTATACGTATTTGGAATAGGGCTTGCATTTCTACTAAGTGCGATTAATGTAAGATTTCGAGATGTTAGCTATATTTGGGACGTGGTGAGTCAGGCGCTATTTTATGGTTCGGCAATTATGTTTCCAATCAATAGAGTTGTTAGTATGAGCCACGACATTGCCCTACTTCTTCTGGTTAATCCGCTTACTCAGGCGATTCAAGATGCACGTTATTTTGGGATTACTCAAGGCGTACAGACAACCCATGTGTTAACCGACAATGTATTTATTATTGTGGCTCCGTTCTTGATTGCTGTTGCTTTTTGTATCGTTGGTGCGCTTTACTTCCGTCATCGCTCGCCAAGTTTTGCGGAGGAAGTGTAATAATGTCTGATTCTGACAATGCGGTAGAGATTCGTAATGTAAAAAAACAGTTCTCGTACTCTCATCATAAGAATAATTCGCTGAAGCAAGCTATCACGCAAGTCTTTAAGAAGAAAGATCGGAGAGTTAATGAGTTTTACGCGCTAAATGGTGTTTCATTCAATATAAAAAAAGGTGAGTTTTTCGGTATCTTAGGACGTAACGGATCTGGAAAGAGTACACTTCTTAAAATAATCTCCGAAATTTATCAGCCAACGAGTGGTTCGGTAAAGCATCGCGGCTCACTCGTGTCATTTATTGAGCTTGGAGTTGGGTTTAGGGCTGAGCTTACTGGGCGAGAAAATGTCTATCTTAATGGTGCTATGCTTGGATTCTCAAAAAAAGAAATTGACGAGCGTTACGATGAGATTGTAGCATTTGCAGAACTTGAAGATTTCATGGACCAAAAGATTAAAAACTATTCAAGTGGTATGAAGGTTCGCTTGGCATTTGCGGTAGCGATTCAGGCAAGGTCGGATATTCTCGTGCTTGACGAAGTACTTGCTGTAGGTGATGCGTCATTTCAGCGTAAGTGCTACGACTACTTTAGGGAACTTAAAGAAGATAAGACAAAGACGATAATTTTTGTCACTCACGGCATGGGGGCTGTGCGCGAATACTGTGACAAAGCGGTACTTATCGAAAATGGTGTTGTTGTACATGAAGGCACTGGTGAAGAAATAGCGGACAGGTATCTGGAATTATTTGACAAGCAGTCGACTGTGTCTGACAAAAAAACTCGAGGTGATGGCAGGATCACGGTCGATTCAGTTAACGCCACTGTAGAGAAAGATACGGTATTGTTTAGCGTGAAGCTTACGGCCGGGATTGAGCCGCCAGATGAAGAAGTAGTGTTTGGAATAAATGTGGCAAATAAGGCAGGAAGTGTTATTGCGGGTATGAATAATCTTAATATCACGTCTCCGGTGAAGTTGCGGTTTAAGCCATCTGAAAAGAAGGAGCTCACAGTCACGATGCCGAATATTTTTGGCAGTGACACGTATAAGGTGAATGCCTCAGTTCGCCTAAAGGATGGAATAACTTTCTGCGATCAGAAGAGAGATGTGGCACAGTTTGTTAATTATAAAAAAGAAGCCTACTATCCGATAGTTGTACCTGCGTCACTTGAAGTCAAGTAACGACATCCTGAGAGTGTCTAACTTGCAATGAGCAGATCGGCTCAATCATATGATAGAATGATGACAGCTGATTAGGGGTACAATGAAATATTATTACACGGATGAAAAAACAACCAAGTTTCTCAAGTCTAACGAGAAGCGTGTCTATCTCTACGGTGGTTATGGTGGTTACAATAATTTTGGCGATATTATCCAATTAAAGAATACGATCTATTTCTATCGGCAGAATACAGATATCGAGCCTATAATTATGCTTCATGCGGCATCTTTGGAAAGCTCTGAACATGTTGAAAAATTCAAAAAATGGTTTAATTGTGAGTATCTATTATTTGTTGCAGACAAGTTTGTTGACGCGAGCGATGCGGGTATATCTCTGGTTGATAAAGTGAGCAAAAACGGACTTTTGCATATCTATGGCGGCGGCTTCCTTAATAAATACTGGGGCAAAGGAATGATCGAGAAGATTCAGGATATGGTTGTCTCTTTGAAGCCAAAGGAGTATATATTCTCTGGACAGCAAATAGAAGAGGCAACTGTGCCTATCCTGAACGAACTGTTTGGTGCGGTTGGAGCACCTGCTTTATTTGGTGTTAGAGATAGGAAATCTATGGAGTATATGAAGCAGTCTCTCCTAGACAGCAAGGTGCTTTATTTTTCGTTTGACGATGTAACGGAGATATTTGAGCTATGGAGAGACAATACGCAGCCGAATGTTAAAGTAAGAATAATAAACAGGTTGAGGCCTAAGAGTATTATGTTGCATATAAATATGTCATCATATGCAACGAGCAATAAGAAGCGAGTATTGAGCAGAATTAGGCAGGCAAAGAGGACATTTCCAAAGAATCGCATCATGCTTGCTCATATTTATAACGACATACGAGCATCCCTAAAAGATACACTTCAGTCAGTTGTTCAGCTTGAAAATGACTTTCCGTATCATGAGTATAGGGTAGTAAATTTAGCTCAAATGGCTCTTGATCTGCAAGTTGAAGAAAGGCGGTATCCGGTGGTGGGCAATGTTCTGGGTAGTGTTGAGCTAGCGGTTGTATCGTCATATCATATTGCTATGTTTGCCGGCTACTTCGGCATACCAGCCTATCTTATGGCTGAAAATGGCTTCTATGTACAAAAGCAGAAAAGTCTTGGACTTGAAACGGATTTTGGTAAATTTATGAAAAATCCCGAAGTGAATTTGAAGGATTACAAACAAGAACGTGCAGAAAGGGGCGAGTGGCTTAAACTTCTCACTACGCATCTGCACGACTTCTCTGGGCAAGTGCGGGAGTCAAAAGAAGAAGGTATGACTATTCCTTACGACATGAAAGACAAGGCAGATCCTGAGGCGCTCGTGTATCGAAACATCAATAGCTAAGATATACTTATATAGAGTATGAAGAAAAAATCACCCAAAAACACAGCGACTATCAGTATTATTGTAAATGCACATAACGAAGATACATTCCTGCATCGAACACTAAAGAGTATTCAGCAGAATATTGATAAGGTGCGTGAAGCTGGTGCGGAATGTGAAGTGATTATTGTCGCTGATAGAGTTAATGATTTTACGAAAGAGTATCTTGACAATAGAGTCGCTGCTGCGCTTGTTGATGTGGATTTAAAAATCGAATATGTTCAATATGGTGATCTTGGAGAGTCGAGGAATCACGGAATCAAGCTGGCAAAGGGTGAATACATTGCTAACTTCGACGGTGATGATATTTGGTCTGATCGATGGCTTGTTGAGGCGTATGTATTTATTCAAGGGAAAGACAGGGTTGTATTGCATCCAGAAATAGTTGTAAGCTTTGGTGCTAAGCATAACGTTTGGCATGTAAAGAGCTCTACGGATCCAGTATTTGACGCTCGCTCGTGTGTGGAAGACAACTGGTGGACATCGTGTATGTTTACGCGACGTTCAACATTTGATGAGGTCACTTACAGACCCACTCTGCGTAGTCGTAGTTTTAGCTTTGAGGATTGGCTGTGGAATTTGGAGACGCTTGCCAAAGGTATTGAGCACTTGACTGTTCCAAAGACCTCCTGGTTCTATCGCCGTAAGTCTACGTCTATGCTTACTGAACAGATTGGAGGTATTGTCTCCGATAATGCATTATTGACACCAAGTGGTCTAAAAAAATACAAGGACCAACGATCTAAGAGAACAAGCCATGTGGCACAAAAGAGTAATGAAGATACTATCAGTAAGCAAGTAAAGACTGAGAGTATTGTGCCAAACACAAGTCGTATAAGAGGTGCAGCTGTACGGGCAGTCAGGAAGGGCGGAAAGGCTTTTCTGAAGGTTGGCAAGAAGTATATAAAGCCACGCCTTGAAAGTCATCATCGTGCGCATCGATTTGCTCAAACGATGGTTGAGGCGACTCGTGATCTATTGCATACACCAAATGCTACAAGTGCACCCTCTGGTAAAAATACCGGTCCAGAAATCTACAATGGCGTATATGTGCCAGACTGGGTCGTGAGTGACTGGCGTAAGTTAAACGATATTGATCCGGGACTTTTCCCGACCAGGCGACGACTTCACTCTTTACACGCTCGGCAATTGATGACTATGGGGCCAGAGCAGGCTGCGTATTGGAAGTTGGCTGAGCGTATAGGCGAAAGTGTTGACTATATGATTATGACACCGTGGTTGAAAACTAGCGGAGCAAGTCTTGTAGTCCTTCGCTACGCTAATGCCTATATACAAAACAATCCAAAAGCTCGCGTGGTTGTTGTTGCGACTGAAGATGTTGACTGTCCATGGGAAGAAAGACTCGATGAGCGAATACATTTTGTCAAAGTAGAACGCAGCTTCACTTCGCTTACCCAACTTACTCAATCAAGGGTTATCGCACAGCTTATGGTCCAGTTAAAACCAAAAAGGCTACACATCATTCACTCACAAGAAGCATTTCGCGCTATTAATCTATATGCTCCACAGATCACACTCCATACGAAACTGTACCTATCGATATTTGCATATGATTACAGTCCTGAAGGTATGCGTCAGAGTGCATTTTTGGCGAGTGCTGAACCGGCGCTTCCGTACACCACGAAAATATTCTGTGATAATCAATGGATTATTGATGATACGGTAGACATATTTGGCGTATCTCGAGAGCTATTTACTGTGCATAAACTTCCATTTGATGAGCAAGACGAGGAAGTACAAAATGAGGAGGTGGCTAAAACGTCAGATCGCAAAAATAATACCGTTTTCCGCGTGCTGTGGGCGTCTCGAATCGCTAAAGCTAAGCGCCCAGATATACTCTATGAAATTCTCAAAGAGGCACACAGTAAAAGACTAGAAATAGAGTTCACTATCTATGGAGAACTTTACGGAAATAGTGTACAGCCAAAACTGCTTGAGAAGATCTGTAAGCTCCCTAATGTAAAATATATGGGTGGATTTTCAAAAGGAATCACTAATATAGCAGATGTAGCAGGATATGATGCATTCTTATTTACATCTGAAGGCGAAGGAATGCCGAATGCTATTATTGAAGCACAATCAATGGAGCTTCCAGTTATCGCTTCTGCTGTAGGAGGTGTACCAGAAACGGTAATAAGTGGAAAAACGGGAATACCTGTTGCTCCGTATGATAATATTGATGGCTACATCGCAGCACTTGAGCAGTTGATGAAGGACAGAAAAACTGCTGAAAAACTTGGTCAAGCTGCTAAAGAGATGATTAAACGAGAGCGGTCTTGGGGCGCGTTTGTCGACACGATAAAAGCAGATTTATAGTAGCTTCTTTATGAATTGAGCGATTGACGCAACGCTTGTGCCGTCGTGATGAAAAAAGGTGTAATCCTTCGTAGTTTCCCATATTGACGAGTCTACGCCCCGTGCAAGTGCATTCTCGAGAATATATGGTAGGCTCCGTACGCTCTCTATATCGATATGCGCCGAATAATCAACCACATCTTTGATGGATTCAACATCTTTTTCCGTCTGTCTATGTCCACCTGTGTCATATGCAAAAAGAAGCGGCTTATCTATAAGGATGGCTTCAAGCATTACACTACTTATATCGCCGATGATTGCCGAGCTTGCCTCATACATTCGAATCAGTGTCGCTTCTTTGAATTTGCCCTCGGGTGCATATACGACATTGCCCGGCTTCGCATCAATAATACCAAGATACTCGTAAATAATTCGCTCAGGTGTCTGGGGATGTGGACGAAAGATGAGATTATAGCTATCTGGAATGTTACGCAAGATTTCTTTGCCGACGTTGTGGACCGATGATGCTCCCCAGTATGTGGGCATGTAAGTGATAATTGGTTGATTCGGTACTAAAGACAGTAGGTCTATGAGTGAGTCGGCACCTGTAATTTTTCCACGATTCGCCACGACGTCATCAGTTCGAGCTATGCCAAGAGGTAGCAGCTTACTCGCCGGAATAGAATATTCAATTTGAAACTTGTGATGATTGTAAGGTCCCAATCCTACCATGTAATCATACTGTTTTAGGGCTGTAATCCGTTTGGGGCTGAGATACTGCTTTAGGATGTTACCATGTGTTAGAAATAATGTTTTTGGTTTTGTAAGCCGCATGCCTATTGGAAATCCATAAATCTCATAGAAGAGAACTACCTTTGCGTGCTTATTTAGGAAACGTATTGTTTTCGGAATATTGTATCCAAAATTAAGATTGATGTCAGGTCGATCCTCGAGCATAATAGCTTTTACTCCATATGCGCTAATTGTATCGAGCGCCTTTTGGGAAGTTACGACAAAAGTGCCTCCTATCTTGCTATAAAGAGGTAAGGCATGCAACCCATGGCTAGGTATACTGCCAAGGAAATAATATACGCCGTTGTTTTCTTTATTCTGTAAAGACATGCTTAATAATTATATTATAGTACACCACACTCATTGAAGTGTAGGTCAGCTAAGTGTTTCGTTTTCAACTTCTTCGAGTTCAGATATGATCTTTCGTAGAGCAGTAGATGATACGCTCGGAGTTCTCGGTAGGTAGTGGACATCGCAGAATTCTTTTAGCTCGTCAAATTTTCCTTCCCAGTCATTGCCCATCACGAAAATATCTACATTGTATTTTTGCACATCCTCTTTCTTCTGCTCCCAGGTATTCTCGGCGATTACTTGATCTACATAGCGAATCGCTTCAACAAGTTCCTTGCGCTTCTCGAAGGGCATATGAGCTTTTTTGCCTTTGAGGGCGTTAAATTCATCCGACGAGATGGCAACGATAAGCTTGCCGCCCTGAGCAAGACTTTTGGCTCGACGTAAAATTTCTATATGTCCGTAGTGCAATAGATCAAATGTGCCATAGGTGAGAACAGTTTTCATTAGAATACTATTATAACACGCAAGCTGCTTGTCGAGAGGTTCTTAGGCGAGATCGGCGTACTTCTTCTCGTCCCACTTTGGTGCCCAAGTAGGATCAGGTACACGCCAAGTGTCACCGTATATGACAGACAAAAAACGCTCAGCATCGTGTGGTATCAGACAAGGAATACCAAGTAATTTAACCGATTTAGCGGGGAACATGTCAGATCTCTTTAAAATTCCTCGGGGGTGGGGATACCAACCAATTGTCCCGTCGGACTCATAGATTCCAACGAATACGTCTGCCTTTAGGCCGTCTCGACGCACGTGCCAATGGTTGAAGAAGTCGCCAGTTAGCTCGTAGCCATGCTTTTCCAGATGCTCCTTCACGAGCAGTTTTGCCTCTTTGAATGAGGCTGCTTGGCTTGGTCGAAAAGCGATCATGATATCGGTGTCGTCATCGTGTGGTATCAAGTCGCGGTCGCGTACGGCCGCCATTGCTGAGCCAAAGCCTAAACTGACATCTTTTGATAGGCTTTGTAGATCACTTACAACGTTAGAGGTCATTTTTATGAACCGTCGCTTTTCTGGTAATTTCCAAAACCTAAACGTACGTCGTATCCCATGATTACTCGACCATTCAAGTTCAAATGCGGCTAGGATATGGTGGTTAACTGCTTGCAACAATGTGGAACGTAGTGGGGCAGGCACGTGTCGAAAAGACTTGTGCGCCGCGACGTAGTCGCCGATTATGGCATAGGCTATCGCTTGATGTACGTACTGACCGTCACTTACTTTATCTAATCCGTAGTCTTTTCTTACCGCTTCAAGTCCTAGCTGGTCGGATAGTAGAATGGTTTTCCAACTGTGTTGAGTAGGAGTCTGAATATCGACCTGCAAGCTTGCGGTGCGCAGCGCATTGACGTCCTGTCTGTTTTTGATAGTTATTGCACTTACGAGAAGAGGTTTGGTAAGCGAGACTTTAATCCACGGACTTTTATCACGATTAGTGTGTATAGCCCAACTGTGCTTTCCACTTGGCTGAAGCAAGCGTTGGTTCATTTCATTCTGTCCCGTGTCGGCGTAGTAGCTACTGGCGGATATTTCGGCGGTTTCTGCGGGTATCTTTATGCGCTGTCCACGCTCATCCAGGAGTGCGATAGAGTGAATGTGCAAAAATTCCGATGAATTCAGACTGAGTCGGAGCGACTGCAGCTTAACCGGCCGATCGAGAGTAATAGTTAATGGCTTATAGGGTGATTTAATAAAGTTAACAAAGTTCTTGTTGGTGTAGAACGCCTGGCTGATTGCACGCACGTAGTCGTCTATGTCAACACTAGCCTCCTTAGTATTTAAGGTGCTCTTTATACGATGTTTCACCTTATGGAGTGTGGTCCGAAGTTTATTCATAGCGTATGATAATAGTAAGAAAATACCGGGACTAATGCAAGCCGAAGCCGAACAAATGGTATAGTATATTCATATGGTATCAGTTGCTGTAATCACTCGCACCAAGGATCGTCCTAAGCTACTCGAGCGGGCGCTGCGGTCAGTGCATAGTCAAACATTTCATGATTTTATGCATGTCATTATTAACGATGCGGGCGATGCTGAAGTGGTTGAACAAATAGTTGCGTCTCATAAGCAGCTTGTTGGAGACAGAGTAAAAATAATTCATAATAAAACATCAAACGGCATGGAGGCCGCTTCAAACAAGGCTATTAAAAGTGTCGACTCTACATATATCGCAATTCATGACGACGACGATACTTGGCATCCTGATTTTCTTGAGAAAACAGTATCACACTTGGAGGCGACAGGTGCGTATGGCGTAGTGGTGCGCACAGACAAAGTGATTGAAGAACTTCAGCACGATGGCTCAGTGATCCATAAAAAAACAGAACAGTGGCTTCCTGACGTCAAAGCAATCAATCTGTATCGACAGTGTATTGATAATCAAATGACTCCCATAACCTTCCTCTATCGCCGTGAAGTATTTGATGAAGTTGGCTACTATGATGAAAGTTTACCAGTGTGTGGCGACTGGGATTTTGGTATTAGATTTATGCTCAAGCACGACGTAGAGTATCTTGATCCAGGTTTTGCACTGGCTAACTATCACCACCGTGCGCATAATCCAGCAGCAAAAGGTAACTCGAGTTATGCGGGTAATGACAAGGCTCGATATTATACCAACTTGCTCATGAATAAATATTTACGACAAGAACTTGCGAACGGCCAGTTGGGTGTTGGTTACATTATGAGTAAACTGAGATATGACCAAAGTAACCTTGCGACTATGGTCAGGAGAGTATTGCCTGGTTTTATCACGAACCGCCTGAAAAAGCGGATACAAAACTAACTAGTCTTTTAGTGCGTCAAAAGGTATGGATAGGGGGCTACTAGCTTGCGTGTCGGTAGCTGTTCGTGCAAACAACTTGTTATTAACTACGATTTTTGAGTCAAAGAATAAGGTTGTACCTTTTTGTACGATGATACCGGTTTGACCTGTGGACGGATTGATCTTTGTAATATCACGCGTAGTAGTCATTTCACGAGGTGTTTCAAATGATACAAAAGGAATTTCGCTGAACGCATCTGCGGGGAGTGCTGTATTGGCTCCTGTTTCGTAGTCGTAAGCCGTACGATAGAAAGTTTGCCCATTGACTGTTATCTTTTGAATTATACGAAGCTGTGGATAGTCGGTCGGCTTAATATATGGGCCAATCGCTTGAAGCTGAGACGGGATGAATTTCTGGCTACGTTGAGTCAGAGCTAGCCACTTGTATTCCGTTCCAAGTGTCTCGTACGGGATGTCCTTTATATGGGCGGTTGGTACGGCATAGTTTGAACTTGTGTCTGTGTCTTGTTTGGAACGATAGTATTCTTGATCAGTGACAATCTTGCTTGTGAAAAGAACATGCTGGCCAGTCTGCACGCTGTCGCTCTGTAGGCCGGTGTATGGGTCTATCTTATGAGTATCTTGAGCAATAAGCATGTAGCGTGGTGTCTCGAATGACTTAAAGATGGCCGGCTTTAGTTGAGAGGCTGGAATGTAGAGATTGTTTCCATTGTCTGTGTCATATTTTGTACGGTAAAATGCCTTACCATTAACAACGATCTTGCTAGTGTAGGGAAGAGTAGATCCTGCTGTAAAATATGGTGAGCTAACAACTTCTGATATTGGATTTTGCTTACGAGTATTTACAGTTATTTCGTAATATTCAGTTGCTGCTAGCGGTTCGGGTGATATATCAATTACGTCACTCATTAGCACGCCTTTTGCTATCCCCTGTTCTGTGTCGTAACGGGTACGAAGATACCAAGTGCCATCTATTAGAGCTTTGTCAGTAAAATAGAGATCAGATCCTTGCTCCAGAGTTCCGTCTACCGGTTGCATTGTAGAAATATCAATTTTATGCGTGTCTCTTGCGATTTTCATCCATCGTCTCGTCTGCATTTGCTCAAATGGGAATAGAGGAAGATATTGATCGTAATAACTTTTTGCCTCGGTTTGAATAGCTCCAAGCTTACTCTTAATGTTTTTACCTGGACAGGAAGTGGAACCGACTTGATAGTGTCCCAGTACCACGCCGCTACTTGTTGGATTTATACGATATGGAGCCAACTTATAGCCTATGATTTTACTAATCGCAGTTTTTGTTGCGGTGCTTAGTGTCTTAGACTCGTAGTTGCCAATTGCTGAAATGCCAATAGTGCCAACATTATGACCATATGCATGTCCGCCGATGACTTCTAATCTGTTTGTACTTGCATATTTCTTGTCGTAATAGCGGCCTTGAAAAATTCTTCCCTTTGAGTCAACGAGGTAGTGGTAACCAATGTCACCCCAGTCACGCGTTTTTGCGTGGTAATACCAGATTGCTCGCACATCGGCATATGAGTTAGAGCTTTCTGTGGTTGCCGTGTGGTGTACGATGGCACCTTTTAGTTTTGCATACTCTGGCTTCCATGATGACCAATCTGGCTCTGGTGATCCCCAGGCTTCTCTCGAAATAATCGAGGGCTGGTTTGTAGCAGCTGATGCTGTGGGGAGCAAGAAACCAAGCACCTTCTGCATAGTGGATGGCTCACCGTTCGGTCCTTTACTTGAGTCGATAGCAAGTAGAGTTGACTCCGTAAGTGATACGAAATCAGAGGGTGCCCGAGAAGACCCTCTTAGTGTTACCTTATATTGAAAAGAATCTATTTTGTCGGCAAGTACAATGGTAGAGGCTGCGGTGTCGTCTTCAGGAGAGTCGTCCTTTCTGTCATCATCCGTAGTATCGATAGACGTCCAGTCAGACCACTTCTTGTTGTTTTGCGTACGTACTTCAATCGAAACTCCTTGATTACCACCTTGATCCCAATTAAGCACTACGGCATTTGCTTTTTTATGTACGGTGACTGGGTCGGCGCTGTATACGACTGTTTGTGCTGCGTCCGCTTGAAGCTTTTTTGGTGGTGTCGGCGCCGTTTCTGATTTCCCATTTGTCGTTAAAGTTCCTGTGGATTGACTCAAAGAAATACTCTCCTCTGAGATCTGCGAAGCGCTATTCTGACTACTCTTACTTACGAGATAGATGGCGGACGTGGTAACAATAAGAAATAGACAAAAAACACCAGGGGCTATATTCTTTATTTTATGCATTCGTAACATAGCGGATATCTGTTATTATACTAAACAAAGCTATGTTGAGCAAAAGCGTGTTAAGTAAGGTGGCGATTATCATACCTGTATACAATGAGAGGCAGGTAATTGAAGGTATAGTCAGAAAAGTAAAGAAGGACTTCGACTATGTCGTATGCGTCGATGACGGAAGTAAAGACGATAGCGATGTCAAGATACTTGCTGGCGGCGGCATGCTTGTGCGTCATCCGATTAACATGGGGCAAGGTGCGGCACTCCAGACAGGTATAGAGTTTGCCAGGGAGCTGCCAGTTGACTATTTCGTAACTTTTGATGCGGATGGTCAGCACAGAATTGAAGATGTGTTTGCCATGGTGAAGGAGATTGAGAAAGGAAAGTCGGATATCATTCTCGGCTCACGGTTTTTAGGAAAAGCACTTGGTATAAAAAAGACAAAGAAAGCGCTTTTGAAGTTGGCAATTTTCTTTACACGAATGACAACTAAACTAAAGCTCACAGATACGCATAATGGATTGCGGGTGTTTAATCGAAAAGTTGCTGAAGAGATGCAGATCACCATGCCGGACATGGCACACGCGTCAGAGATGCTGGAAATAATAGCCGAAAAGAAGTACCGCTATAAAGAAATCCCAATCACAATTGAGTATACTGACTATTCTATTGCGAAAGGTCAAGGAGCTATCAATGCAGTAAACATTGGACTCGATGTGCTCCTGAGAAAGGTGACTAAAAGATGATATTTCAGTTAATTCTGGTCGCATCTGCTATAGTTTTGGCATTTGTAGTATTATCGCGTTTTGGTGTTCAGTCACGCCGCGCACTCCAAAAAGTAACGTGGTTGCTTCTGAGCCTTTTGATAATAGTTGCTGTATTGTTCCCGGGTACGGTCGGCTACATTGCTAACATGCTTGGTATTGGGCGCGGGGCGGATTTGGTATTGTACGTCTTTACGATTAGCTTTATATTTTTTGTACTTTACGCTTATATACATAACCAAAAAGAACGAGATACGCTATATCGGCTCTCAAGGCAGATTGCGCTATTGGAGGCTAGGCAACGTTATGGTAAAACAAAGGCCAAGCGCAGGTGAATTTACTAACGCCGGTGCATGTAGCGGTAGTATCACAGCTGTATTGGCTCATTCTTCTTATGTGTGGCTATGTTCTTTTTCACGCCTTTTTTCGATTAATTCGCAAAGAAGTTCCTAGTTTTTGGACGAAATCATATTTTTTGGGAAAAATTGCGCTTAGTTTTGCTACGATAAATATCGCTTTCTTCATATGGTCGGCTATAGGATATTTATTTACTCTTCCTCCTGTCTTTTTGGGTATTAGTTTTGCTGTCACGGTAATATTTTCAATATTTTACGCAATACGCTACTTAAGAGAAGGCATAATCGAAAGTGTAAAAAACACTATTCGTGCAGCTACTAATCTTCGATTCTTTTCATGGGTAGCAGCAGCATTTGCCGTACTTGTCTTGGATTTTGTGTTGAATATACAGTATGGATCCTATATTGCCGGTGATGCCCTTATTCATATATCGAATGTGAGAGATCTTGCGGAAAATGGCTTCCGGTTTATTGATCCAGCATACGGCACGATAGATGCAACCTACCTGTTTGTTATTTGGCATGTACTGATGGCAATACCGAGTTATCTTGGGGTTGATGCACTTAATGTCTGGCTGTATAGTTTGCCAATTGCAAAACTTGCAATACTGTCTTCCGTGTGCTTTCTCTTGCAGCAGCTTCTTGAGAATATGGCTGTTTCTCGCCGACATATACGTACCTGGGTGTATTCAGGCGCCCTGCTGTTTTTGCTTCTACCAAGTGCAGCAAATAGCTTCACCGCACCTTATCCTAACAAGATGGTTCTTGCTTGGATTGCACTATTGATGGCTGGAGTCCTACTGTTTATTAATCAAAGAAAAGCAGAAAGGATTGGCGCAGCCGTGCTGATATTTGCAAGCTCTGCGCTGATTGCAGCTACACACCCGCTTTATTCAGCTTTTGCATTCCTTCTTATGGTGATAGCTGGGGGTATTTTTATCTTGTTTGAGCGCGGTCGCATAAGGACGGCAAAGGATATGGTGGCTACGTGGCTTGGGTCACTATTCATTTTAATGCTCGCACCCCTTGTTAACACGTTAATTAATCGAGGCGGTCGTACAACTGAACTAGAATTTTACAACGATAATTTCCAACACTGGGAATTATTCGGCATGAAAGCGTTTGTTCCAACATTTTACGGTTTAACATCACCTGTGCCTGATTTGCTTATCTATATAGCTGGTTTTCTAGGATTTGCATGTCTACTTTTGCTCGCAAAAGGAAAGATTAATAAGGTCTTTATAGGATGTATGGCACTTTTCCCAATGCTTGCTGTAATTCCTCCAATTTTTGAAACGATGAACAACGTTCTGCCTGAGTGGGCAATAGAGCGAATGCTTAGGATAGATGTGATTGTGTATATAATTCTTGTTATCGCCGTGTCGGGACTTGCGACTCTACTTCATCGATACAAGTCGTTATCGCTTCCTATATCGACCACCACTGCATTTATGATGGTGGGCTTAGTATCTTACTTATTCATTTCCCAGAATATTGAGAATGTGATGAGTAACCGCGATTATATACCTTACGATAATTCCAAGAAAACGCGGGAAAATAATCAGCTTAAGAAGTATAAGATGGTGACTGACATAAGGAAAGCGGTACACTTGGTACCATCCGGATCGGTGGTTGTCGCACGCACTGGTGAAAGCGTTGTACTCCCGGCAGTAGCACCAGTGCGGGTATTCACAATTCCGATAGGACATACAAACAGTCTTGTGCTCGATATTGAGCAACGTATAAGCTGTACGGAAAGAATATTCAACAGCAAGAATAGTGCGGAAGAGGTGGCTGGCTATCTCGTGCAGATCAATGCCTCATACATCATGCTCTTAAAAGGTAGCAGGTTAAATAAAACTGTAGGTGAGTCGGAAAAGTTTACTCGTCTGACAAAGCCAGCTCAAAAATACCAGCTCTATCGCCTTAATCCGTTATCTATACGGCCGTCAGTACTTGACGCTGTATGCAACTTGTAAAAAAGTATAGGATTACTGACCGACACGCTTACTTGTTGTAGCTGAATTTGTAGTGTTATTGGTGTTTGAGTTTCCTAAATTAAGTAACACAACTCCACCTAGGATAAGTAGAATGCCGACAATCTTTGCTGCCGTGAGTGCCTCCTTAAACAAGAAAAAGGATGCTAGAAAAATCCCAATATACACCAGTGCAGTCGATACGGGTATGATATAACTAAGATCATTTTTGGCAATAAGGTAAGTGTACAGAAGAAAACTTACTCCATATAGAAAAATTCCAAGTATTGCATATATGCCAAAGTTTAGATGCAGTTTACCATCAATGAACGAAATTGGCGCACCGGTTTGTCCGGCTAATTTTAGTAGTACCAATCCAGCCGCTGAAGTAAGAGCGTAGATGACGAGCATGAGATTCGCAGAAATAGTTTGCATCACGCATTCCTCGCGATTTTCGCTAAGTACCAATCATAAGTGCGCGAAAGCCCAGTATCAAGGTCGATTTCGTGTTGCCACCCTGCTTTATTTAAGCGTGAGACGTCGAGTAATCTTCGAGGCACTCCGTCAGGCTTTGTTGGATCAAATAGAAGATTGCCAGTGTAGCCAACCAGCTTCTTAATCTTAAGAGCTAAGTCTCTTATGGATATGTCCTCACCGGTGCCAACATTGACGAACTGCTTTTCTCGATAGTGTCCAAGTATCCATACGGCAGCATTTGCGAGATCGTCAACATGGAGGAACTCACGACATGCATTGCCACTTCCCCAAATAGCTACTTCTGGAGTGTTGCTGATTTTTGCTTCATGCATTCGGCGGATAAGTGAAGGAATAACATGGGCTGTTTCCGGGTCAAAGTTATCGTTCTCGCCATAAATATTTGTCGGCATACAAGATATAAAATCAACCCCGTACTCACTATTGATATAGCTGCAGAGTTTCATGCCAGCGATTTTTGCGTATGCATATGCTTCGTTGGCTTGATCGGGAGCGCCTTGGTCAAACACTTCTTCTTTCATGGGTTGCTCGACATCTCGCGGATAAATAACAGCACTTCCGATGAAGAGAAATTTTTTAACACCCGATTCCTTTGCTGTCCATATAAGATTATTTTGAATCTGTAGGTTCTCATACATAAACTCAGCCGGATATGTCATATTTGCCTTGATGCCGCCTACTTTTGCAGCAGAGTCGATGACGTATTCTGGTTGTTCCTGTTCAAAAAATGCTCGAACCGCTACTTGATCAGTAAGATCGAGCTCTTTCCGACTGCGCACTATGATATTCACGAAGCCTAAGCTTTCGAGTTTGCGGACAATAGCCGAACCTACAAGCCCTCTGTGTCCGGCAACATAGATTTTGGCGTTTTTATCCATTCACTAAGCCTCCAGTAGCGAGCAGAGCAGCTCAATTTCGTCGTCCGTCATTTCCGGGTTGTTGCCAAAGTAGAAACCATTTTCATGTACTAGGTCGGAGTTGGGCCGTGGCGCACTGTCGTTGATATACTTTTGGTAGAATGGCTGTTTCGTCATATTGCCAGCAATAACTGGACGAATTTCAACATCGGCCGCTGTGAATTTTTCACGATATTTCTGTGCAAGCTGAGGTGTTTTACAGATGATTGGCATAGCAAAGTTTGAAACGATATCCATATGTGCCAAGTCGTAGTGATAGAAGTCGTCATTCTTTGAAGCTACTTCATTTAACTTATGAAAATTATCGACGCGCTTGCCAACAATCTCATCCCAATAGGGCATTTGTGTATTACCGACAAAACCGTTGATCTCGCTTGGGCGGAAGTTCGAAGCTATGTCGTAGAATGTATACTTGGCATAGAATTCATCAATGCCAGCTTTGGTGCGCAGTTCATCTTGCTTTCGTGGCGACACGTTGCGATCCCAGCCGTGCGCGCGTGCCATTACGAGGGCATCATGTAGGTCATCATTATCAGTGCACACCATACCACCCTCTATGGTTGACATGTGATGTCCAACAAAGAACGAAAAGGTAGACGCAAGACTGAAGTTTCCGAGCAATTTTCCGTTTACGGATGAACCAAGTGATTCGCAGTTGTCCTCAATTAAGACGATATTATTCTCGTCGCACATTTGTTTCAGGGTTTCTATGTCGTCTGCAAAGCCAAGTACATTAGTAAGAAAAAGTCCTTTGATATCGCCGAGGTATTCTTTGAGATTTTCCGGTGACACATTGAGCGTCTCAAGTCGGCAATCGATCGCAACAGGTTCGAGCCCAAGCTGAATAAGCGGCATAACATTTGTTGGCCATGTGAGGGCAGAGAATCCAATACGATCGCCTTTTTTAAACACACCAGTATTAAGCAGCGACTGAATAAGGAGGAGATTAGCCACGCTGCCATTTGTCACGTAGACGGCATGTTTGCGACCTTGTTTGGCTGCAAAAGATTCTTCGAATTTTTTGCATTCTTTATTCATACTGAGTATTTCTTCGTTTAGGATGAATTCAGCGAGTGCTTTTTTTGTCTCCGTTTCATTATAGAAACTTGACTTGATAAGCTTAATCATTAAGAATTGCTGCCTTTCCACTTTCACTCTGAAGATCAGCATCTACCATAATCTCAACGAGTTTTTTGAAGGTAACTTTTGGCTTCCAGCCCATTTTTTTCTTTGCCTTTGATGGATCGCCGATCAAGAGATCAACCTCGGCTGGGCGGAAGTAGTAAGAGTCAATGCGGATAATCACCTTCCCGGTCTTATTATCAATACCTATTTCATCAACGCCTTCACCGCTCCATTCAAGGTCAAAGCCAAGACGGGATGCTGCAATCTCAATAAACTCTCGTACGGTATGGGTTTCGTTGGTGGCAAGAACGTAGTCGTCTGGCTTGTCTTGCTGTAGCATAAGCCACATGCCCTCGACATAGTCCTTTGCATATCCCCAGTCCCGCTTCGCATCAAGGTTGCCCATATAAAGTGTATCCTCGATACCAAGCTTAATGCGCGCAAGTCCGCGTGTTACCTTGCGAGTGACAAACGTCTCACCGCGTCGAGGAGATTCGTGATTAAACAAGATGCCATTACAGGCAAATAGCCCATAGCTTTCGCGGTAGTTCTTAGTGATCCAGTAGGCATACACCTTGGCGGCACCGTAAGGCGAGCGAGGGTAGAACGGAGTTTCTTCTGTCTGAGGAACAGCCTGAACGAGTCCGAACATTTCCGATGACGATGCTTGGTAGAATTTAGTTTTAATGCCAGCATCGCGAATGGCGTCAAGGATACGTAGAGTTCCTAGACCGGTGACATCTCCAGTGTACTCAGGTATATCAAAGCTAACTCGAACATGACTTTGTGCGCCGAGGTGATAAATTTCATCTGGTTGGATTTTTTCTAGCAGTCGAGAGATATTACTCGCGTCGGATAGATCACCAAAGTGTAGAAACAAACGAGTGTCTTTCTCGTGAGCGTCTTTAAATATATGATCAATACGATCAGTGTTAAATGACGATGATCGTCGGACGAGACCGTGGACTTCGTATCCCTTTTCTAATAGTAATTCCGCTAAATACGAACCATCTTGGCCAGTAATGCCGGTAATAAGAGCCTTCTTCATTTTATTCTCCCTCAATTTTCTGTCGCTGTATCCATACTAGTCTATTGGGGTAGAAAAATAAAGATAAGTCTAACGCTTAGACAGTTTTTTCGCAGCTAATTTTGATGCGTATCGTGTCGGGGTGAACCATAGGGGAGTGAGTGGTTTTAGGGCTGGGTGAGTGTATTTACGTTTAACCGCTTCGGCTTCTTTCGTTGCAACATCCCTACTGGCGACCGACATTGAGTCGCTGTGCCATCTGAATGCTGCTAGGGTATGCTTGGTGTTGATAAACTTGCCAAGTTTTTTCAGCCGAAGGAAGATATCAAGGTCCATAGAGTGCTTGTTTGATTCATCGAATCCGCCTACCTCTAGAATTGCATCTTTTCGGAAAAGTGCGCCTGGGAGAGGGAGGAGGTTTGGCCCCCATGTCATAATCCACGGAGCGAGCGAGCCGGCCTTACTTTTGAACAGGAAATCACCATCCTGATTGATGTAGTCGCAATAACCGTAAGCTACGGGAGATGAAGGGTTACTGGTAAGTGCTCGGACGGCGCGTTCGAGTGATTCTGGCGTGAGGAGATCATCATCACCGATCCAGCTAATGAACTTGTGGTGTGGCTTTGCTGCCGCAATACCCGCGTTTAGCGCGGCTGATAGTCCGCCTGGATCTGATACTTTAATCGCACCAAGTTGGTCTGCGATAGCGGTAACAAAATGATTCTTCAAAGGGTATATGATTGCAATGTCAAAGTTTTGGTACGTCTGCTTTTTAATTGATTCAATTGTCTCTTTAAGGTAATCTTCTCGCTGTCCAAGAGTTGGAAGAATAATTAGTGTGTCGGTTTTGAGTATCTTGGGCATATGCTTCACAATTGTAGCAGAGAAACAATATCCGAGCTATTGATTGTAAAGAGCTACACTGCAGCTAGTTTTTCGAGAGGGATGACTTTCATGTGCCCGCGCTGGGTGTCATATTGCGTGCGCATATACCACTTACCGTTAATGCTGAGCTTTGATGTAAAGTACAGCTGGCTATCCTTTTTTAGAAGCGTATCAACGCTTCGTTCTGAGGCTGGATCTTGCTTGAAAGTGTCTAACTTGAGCTTCATAACCTGAGGAGAGCTGAGTTTTGCAAAGGTTAGTGGCAATTCCTTGAAGTCGCTCCAAGAGTATGCGAGCATTTCGGAACTTGTGCCGCGAGAAATGAAGTACCATGTGCCGTTTAAGAGTATTTTTTTCGAAAAATAGAGGTGAGAGTTCTGAGTTGAATAGGTAGAGGTATTTGGAATCGTACTCTTTGACAAATCTTTTTGATACGCAGTATTGCGTGCGGCCATCCAGCGTGGTGACTCAAGGGGAGTAGCGGCAGCTTCACTCATGCTGGTTGCCGGGAAAGCTTCCGGCACACTATTGTCTGTACTCCATTTGGTTCGATAATACAGAATACCGTTCACAGTTATTTTACTTGAAAAATACAGTGAGCTTTGGTTGTTGTAAAGCTCGGGTTGCTTCTGACCTGAGACTGGATTAAGTTTGTAGTCATTTTTATTAAATACCATCCAACGGGGGGTCTCAAAAGCCTCATACGAAATTTCTTGAAGCTGTTCGATGGGTATGCCTTTCATATAGCCGTGAGTACTATCCCACTCAGTACGCATGTACCAAGTTCCGTTGATATATATCTTAGTAGTAAAGCGGAGCTGTGTGCCGGACGCTATAGGGCTATCCACATTTTGACCACTTAGAGGCTCCTTCTTGTAAGCTGTTGTTTTCAGGCTAAACCAACGTGGTGTTTCAAGTTTACTGAAGCCGTCCGTTCTGCTATCGCCAAACCAATCAACGAATACTCGCCAGAAATTACGATTGCCGTAGGCGCTGCAGGAGTTTCCAGTACCGTACATATTATTGAGAGCAGCTTGGTTTGGTTGATAGGGTGTGTATGTATAGAGTGCAGCCGTGGCTTTATTTTGTATGTAGACGTTGCCAGCGCCACAGCCTGACGGTTCTACATTCCAAAGAATGCGATTATTTGTGTAAGGCTTTCTATATGGCCACCAAGACTCATCCATATTATCAAGGTATCCGCGTATAAGCTTAGCTGCTTCATACATCTGAATGGAGAAGCCGGCATATTTCTGGTCGCAATTAGCCGACCCGCCTGGGCCACTGTCGGGACAATGTGCACCCATAGCATAGCGATACTGGCTAAAGAGTGGCCACTGGTCGCTTGTAAGTGGCCCAACCGACTCTGTGGCAATCTTTACTAGCAAGACCTTTGGACTTATGTTGTAGCGATTAGCTGCATCTTTTATGATCCAGGCAGCGCTTTTTGCGCCAGTAGGTATAGTGCTTGGATTTGAGTAGTTATTTGCAGGCATAGATCCACCTGGTGTAGTCTTGGGCACCTCGTAATATTTGTTGAGGCAGGTGAAGGGTGGCTTTAGCCCCCACGTCTTCTGCGCGTATTCTGCGCGAGTATAACGGCTGTCATATTCGGAGTTTTTTGTACCATTAATGTCGCATGTGCCGATTTTTTGATTTAGGAATGTCTGAATTTGCGATGAAGACATACTATCTTTTTTCGTAAAAGTAACATCGCTAATAATATTACCCGCCTTCCAATCTGAAGCTTGGACAGCATGTGCTACGGATTGTCTCATAAAGAGGTGAGTACCGTATCCAATAGAGACGCCCGCCAGCAAGACGAGGGAACTGAAAAATAGTAATCGTCTCAAACTAGTGAACATTAAGAGTCGACTCCTTTGTGTATGTCTTGCCATTTGAAGTTACCACTAGTTTGATATTCCAAGAGCCGGCACCAAGCACGTCTCTATTAACACTAAACCCGGCGCAAGTGGAAAATTCTGGTTGGTAGAGTACCTGAGCGGTTTCTGAGTGATGGCGCCTATTGTTAGTAATTGAGAGTGCACAGTTTCCACTTGAGATACCTTGTAGCTTAGTAGAAACGGTCACAGTGTCATGAGTTTCTTGCCTAGTGTTTAAAGTAATCGCTACGGCTGTTATCTTGGATGGATTACTGCCGTTCTTGACAGGAGAGCCCTTATCTTTTTCTGAAGTCGCCAAGTCTTCTTTGTCCTTTAGATTAGAATTCTCTTCTTGTGGACTATCCGGAGCGGTGGTCGTTGGTGTATCGCTCTGTGAAGTCGGTGCTTTACTGTCTGATGGGGCGAAAAACCAAATCTTTTCCAGATAAGAATAAGTCACTACACCAATAGCAAGCGTGAGCAAAAGCGCGAGTAACACGAGGAGTAGTTTTTTCTTTTTGTTATCTGATCTTCTGATCTTCATCTTTCGTCCTAGCTTGTGGTGGCTATCGACCTTAGATTATAAAGCTTATGCTGTCAAGAGTCAAATATAATCACGATCAAATTAACGATGAAGCGTCTAGGATACGGATTTTTCTGTGTAGCCGTTTGGATTCTGCGACTGCCAGCGCCAAGAGTCTTCGCAAGCTTCTTCAATGGATCGTGTAGCTTTCCAGCTAAGTTCCTGCTCCGCCTTAGAGGGATCACAGTAGCATGAGGCGATATCACCTGGGCGTCGTGACAGTATCTCGTAAGGGATTTTTTTATTTGCTGCTTTTTCGGTTGCGGCAATAAGCTCAAGGACGGAAGTCCCGTTACCTGTCCCTAAGTTGTATACGGAGGCTCCGGTCTGAAGGTGCTCAAGAGCTGCCACATGGCCTGCAGCAAGGTCAGAAACATGAATATAGTCGCGTATTCCGGTACCATCAGGAGTATCATAGTCGTTACCGAACACGCCAACGCTTGGTAGATTTCCGACTGCGACTTGTGTAACGTACGGCAAGAGATTATTTGGTCTTCCTTGTGGTGCTTCGCCAATCAGGCCACTTTTGTGTGCACCGATTGGATTGAAGTATCGGAGAATCACCGCAGAGAAGTCAGGTTGAGCAAGCGCGTAATCACGAATGATCTGTTCGATCATGAATTTTGTTTGGCCATAAGGATTGGTGAGGCCAATGCCTGTCTGACTCGTTTCTTTTAGTGGTAACTCAGTCGGGTCGCCATATACGGTTGCTGATGAACTAAAGACAAATTTTTTGACGCCAAATTTCTCCATCGTTTCGAGTAGTGTCAGCGTGGAGTCAAGATTTGTTCGGTAGTAGCGCAGTGGCTGTTCGACCGACTCGCCAACAGCTTTAAGACCAGCAAAGTGGATAACTGCATCAAAATTGTTTGCTTCAAAGAGCGCTTCAAGCTTTTCTCTGTTTTCGAGATTGAATTTATGAAACTCAGGGCGAGTGCCAGTAATTTTTTCGATGCGATTGATAACTTCTTCACTACTGTTTGATAGGTCGTCCACAACCACAGTGTGATTTTGGTCAACGAGCTCAATAACTGTATGAGAGCCGATATAGCCAGCCCCTCCGGTAACAAGTATATTCATAACCTTATTTTATAATTACGGTATACTTATAGCAAGAATAGAAAGGATTTCTACAGATGAAACGAGTAATTGTAAGCGGCTACTTTAATCCTCTACACGGTGGACACTTGGATATGATAGAAGCGGCAAAAAAAATGGGTGACTACCTCATAGTAGTAGTGAATAACGATGCGCAACAGATACTCAAAAAAGGGAAGATCATACTTGATGAAGGCAATCGGATGCGACTTATGAATGCGCTTCGTGATGTTGACGAGGTTGTGTTGTCTATCGATGAAGATCCAACGCAGATAAAAACCCTTGAGATGCTTGCCAAGCTACATCCAGATGACAATCTTATCTTTGCTAATGGAGGTGATAGAGACATGGCGGCAGCTGTTCCTGAGACTGAGGTGTGTGAGAAGTACCATATAGAGATGCGTTTTGATGCCGGAAAAGGTAAACCTGATTCATCGACGCGAATAAACCGAGCACTTGGCCACGAGCAAGAATGATATCATTGCAGATATTACAACGTTAATTAACAGATAAGAATCGTTGTAATTAGTACAAAATACTACCTATTATCATGATTCAAGCGTACAGTTAGCATTAGCGGTCCTCGCTAAGAGAGGCTGCTCTTAAACAGGAGAACTATTGAAATTATGTGCGGAATCATCGGCTATATTGGTAAACGACCAGCTCAAGATATTTTACTCAGCGGCTTGAAGCGTATGGAGTATAGAGGCTATGACAGCTCCGGCGTTGTAACGCTGAATGAGCAAGCTAAACCAACATTGCTTCGTGCTAAAGGTAAGGTTGCTGAACTTGAAGCACTCATTGGGGCTCACCAAATGAAAGATACTACTGGCATAGGTCACACTCGCTGGGCAACTCATGGCGAGCCAAGTAAACGCAATGCACATCCGCACACCGTTGGTGACATCTATCTTGTGCATAACGGTATCATTGAGAATTATGAGGACCTAAAGTCTATGCTCAAGAGTCGAGGGTACGACTTTAAGAGCGATACGGACACGGAAGTTCTGACAGCACTGATAGACTATGTGTATAAAGACGCTGCTTCTTTAGCTGAGGCGGTAAAGGGTGCGCTGAAGATGGTTGTAGGTGCGTATGGTATTGCGGTGATGAGTGTGCGCAATCCTGACGAAATTATTGTTGCCAGAAAAGGCAGTCCATTAATCCTCGGACTTGGCGACGGTGAGACATATATTGTTAGCGACGCATCTGCTCTCGTAGGCTATACCGACAAGGTGATTTATCTTCGCGATGGTGAAGTCGGAGTTTGCTCGCGTGCGGGTGTAGATCTGCAAACAATTGACTCGAAAGATGTTGATGTGGTTGTGGAGACACTAGAGATGGACATGCAAGCTATCCAGAAAGGTGGCTACGAACACTTCTTGCTCAAAGAGATTATGGAGCAGCCATCAAGCCTTCGTGCGACGCTGTCTGGGCGTGTATCAGTCGACACTATGAGTGCTCGACTTGGTGGTATCAACATGAGTGAGGCGGAGCTACGCAATGTTGAGCATATTATTATCGTAGGTTGTGGTACGGCGCACTTTGCTGGACTTCTCGCAAGTTATTATATGGAACAGCTTTGTGATGATGTAACGGTAAGTGTCGAGATTGCCAGCGAGCTTCGCTATCGTTCATTCGCGGTGCCAAAAAACTCTATAGCATTGATCGTGAGTCAGAGCGGCGAGACGGCTGATACACTTGCCTGCCTGATGGAACTCAAGCGTCGTGGTGTACGCTGCCTTGGCGTAGTAAATGCGGTCGGTAGCACGATTGCCCGCGAGGTTGATGGTGGTGTCTATGTGCATGTTGGTGCAGAAATAAGTGTGGCGAGTACGAAGGCATTTACATCACAGGTAGCAGCTATGACGATATTCGCTATCATGCTTGCTCACGCGCAAGGTGCAGACACGAAGGATATCCAAGAATTTATTAGAGAACTTGATGCACTGCCGGAGGAGATTGAAAAGGTTCTTGAAGATCACCAGGCGCCTATGGCTAAACTTGCTAAGCAATATAACGACTACAATCATGCTCTCTATATTGGCCGCGACACATCTTTCCCGATTGCACTTGAAGGTGCGCTCAAGCTTAAAGAAGTCAGTTATCTTCATGCAGAGGGCTATGCTGGTGGTGAGTTGAAGCACGGGCCGATTGCTCTAGTCGATGATACTTTCTTTGAAGTCTGCTTCCTTCAGAATAACTGGCTCTACGAAAAATCCATGAGCAATATTGTGGAGATCAATTCACGTGGCGCGCATGCAATTGTTATAACTGACAGCGACAAGAAAATCGCAGCAGAACACGTAGTGCGAGTGAAGACGAAGCTCAAAATTTTAACACCGCTTCTCTTTAACGTTGTGGCGCAACTATTTGCCTACTATGTAAGCACTGCCCGTGGTAACGATGTGGACCAGCCGCGAAATCTTGCGAAAAGTGTCACTGTCGAGTAGTTGTTACCGTAGTTGATCGCTAACGATTTTGCGCATTTTTGATACAAAGAGGGATTTCTCAAAGCGTTTTGCTTTACGACGAAGTGTACCTGGTAAGTAACTTTTTTCCTCAAGCTTCTTGATGGCTTCTGCTACATCATCGATGGTTTGATTCTTGAAAAGCACACCGCTTTCGCTATCGACAATATCAAGCGCGCCACCTTTGCTGTAGGCGACAACTGGTGTACCTCCTGCGAGTGCTTGTACTGGCACGATACCAAAGTCCTCTTCAGGCGGGAAGATAAATCCCTTGGCATGATTAAGGGCTTGTTCGACTGCCTCATCTGAGGCGTCGCCAAAGCGGTCAGTAAAGAATTCAATCGTGGAGCCTGCCGTGGCGACAAGTTTTTCATGCTCACTACCGTTACCATATACCTTTAATTTAATACCGAGTTTTGTAGCAGCAGCAACTGCCAAGTCGACGCGCTTATAAGGAACCTGTCGTCCGAGCGCGACATAGAAGTCACTGCGCTTGCGAGCTGGGGTAAACCGCGACACATCCACTGGCGGATGCACAACAGTACTTGGCCGGTTATAGTATTTTTTTATACGTTTCTGTACTTCAGATGAGTTCGCAACAAATACATCAACAGCTTGCGCGGCTTTATAGTCGGCCTTTTTTAAGGACGGTACAAGTATAGGCATGACCAGACGCACGAGCCAATTAAGCTGTCCGAATCCCGGGTCTTTTTTGTATTCCTGGTAATGACTCCAGTAGTAGCGGATCGGTGTGTGGCAGTAGCAGATATGCACTTGATCGTCGCGGGTTTTACGCACTTGCTTACTCTCTGCGCTGGAGCTTGAGATAATGATGTCAAACTCTGACAGATCGAGTTTTTGAAATGCACGCACGCGGAGCATGGGAAAAAACTTGTGGAGCCTTTTTAGTGGTCCGGGAAACTTTTGCAAGTAAGTGGTACGGACATCATACTTATTAAACGCCGGCATCTTTTCTGGCGTGTATGTCGATGTATAAATCGGTGATCCCGGGAACGCTTCAAGCAGTGCAAGCGCGACATCTTCTGCGCCGCCCATGTTGGTGAGCCAGTCATGAACAATGGCAATCTTTGGCTTTTTGGGCATTAGCGTGCTCCAGTGCGACGAATAACGACAGCGAGAGTCTTGAATAGGATTTTTATATCCATCCAGAAACTCCAGTTTTGTACATAATAGAGTTCCAGCTGAATACGCTGCTCGGTTGTCAGATCATTGCGTCCCGAAACCTGCCAAAGGCCCGTAACACCCGATTTTACACTCAGCAAGAGTGCACCACGTGTCTTTGTAAACTTTGCATCGAGTTCGTGCTTTGGGATTGGGCGTGGACCAACAAGACTCAGATCTCCCTTTAGGACGTTGAAAATTTGGGGAAGTTCATCAAGTGATGAATCGCGCAGGAATTTGCCGAAACGAGTAATTCGCGGATCATTTTCTACCTTAAAGTCACGCTTGTACTCTTCAACCAAGTCTTCGCGTCCCATTTGTTCAAATTCTTCGATAGGTGTCTTTTTGCCGTATTTTGCGCCCATGCTGCGAAACTTATATACGCCAACAGGTTTGGAATATTGACTGAGTCGTTTGCTCACGTAGAAAATCGGTCCCGGATTGAAAATAAGCTGCAAAATGGTGATTAGGAGGAAGATAGGTGACAGTATGATTAGTAAAAGTAATGCTATGATGCTGTCAAAAATGCGCTTAGTGATTGCTCCCCAGCCAATGAGGGGCGTTTGGCTGACATTAATGATTGGGTAGCCAAGAAATACATCGACAGTATTCTTGCCGGCATAAAACTCTGCTTCGCCCGGGATGAAGCTATAGTTAATGTGTCTAGAAAGTGCAGCATTAAGGATTTGTTGATTACGGTCGGCTGAGTCGTACAAGTCTGTTTGGATTATTGTAGATATTTTAAGAATACCGATTTGTTTTAGGGCGTCTTCTGTCGAAGCAAAATGCTTAATACTATAGCCATTTGGCACTACTTTCCTTGGGCCAGCAATAGCCATCACTTTATAGCCACTTTTTTCTGTATTGGCAAGATTCGCTGCAATATCTTTCGTCGCTTCACTATTTCCGATAATCAGTACTCGGCTGGTGCCTCGTCCGAGTCGGAACATCAGCCCTCGCACGAAGCGCAATATCTCTCGGCCAACTACTAGGAACACGAATCCATCAACAAGTACGTAGACGGTCACAAGTCGAGCTGGAAAAATGCGCACGTTTGCCATGTATTCCCAGCCGATGACGAGCAAGACGCCTATGAATGCTCCGATAGCAAGCTTGCTCCACTCTGCGAGTCTCCGATTGTAAGTGATGGAATTATACGCCCCCAAAAATGCCAATATAAGAACCCATACAGGGATGATGCATAGTACGGCAAAAATGTAGGTCGAATCATCGCGTGCTGAGAGTAGATTGCGATCATCTAAAGACACTCGAACTATGTAAGCTATACCAAAAGCAGCAATCAAGGCGACTACATCGGCGATGAGTAGGGTTAAGCTGTAAAATTTAGTGTTTTTGCTAAACATCTCTAAGCACATAGTATACCACTCTCTACCTCAATAAATAAGCGTAAGCTATGCTACAATAAACCTATGAAAAGGGAGCGTGCCACGAAAAAGCAGCAAGAGTTGCTCTCTTTTGTTGATGGGTTTATTCGAGAGCATGGCTACGGACCGAGTTATCGAGAAATTATGGCAGCACTTGGCTATAAGTCCGTCTCTACTGTCGCTGTGCACATTGATGGCTTGATCACGAAAGGGTATCTGATTCGGCGGGATAATTCTCCTCGCTCTTTAGAGCTTGCGCATGTCCAGGAGTCATCGTCTGTACCTGAATCGACCAACAAAGTGCTGGAAGAATTCAAAAAAGCACTGCATCTCCATAAAGATCAGGCAGACCAAGCTACACTGCTCAAAGCACTACATCTTCTTGGCTACGAGAATGAGACAGAGAAACTAAAGGTGGGCGATGCATAGTATTAAGATATTCCTATCTGCTCATCGTCGTAGCCTATTAATCGGAGCGGGCGTGCTATACATTGTAATAGCAGCGATTCAGCTGATCTATCCAAGTGATCAGCTGCTTCCATTTGCCCGTATCGATACACTTGAGGTGGGCGGTCAGAAAAAAGCTGAAGTCTCGTCTAAGCTCGACCAGATGCTAAATGAAAAAACAATTCCAGTGATTGTTGCAAATTCCAAACTTTCCTATGAGGACGTCGTGCCGAAGTCAATCGGGCTGACAATAGCAAACACGGATCGTGTAAAAGCTTTAGAATATCCGTTCTGGGCGCGCCTCATCCCAACTTCTATCTTGTGGTATAAAAATTTCTGGAAGGAAGAAAGTCCAAAGTATGATCGTAACAGTGCGGCTCAGGATGAATTTATCCGCACAACACTTGGCGACTGTAATCTCCAACCAAAAGATGCAAGTTTAAGATATAAAGATAAAAAGCTTGAAGTGGTGCCAGCCAAAGATGGAGGTACGTGTAGCTCTGAGGATGTAAAAAAAGAGTTGTCACGTGTGAGTCCAACGTTGGCAAGTCCGAGCAGTATACATCTGGATGTGGAGGTGGCTCTATCTTCCGTAACAACACAAAAGGCTGAAGCACTTCAAAGTCAGTTGCTCGACTCGACATCGGATGGCGTGAAGGTAAAGGCGCTAAAAGATGAAGTAACAATTCCCCAAGAGGAAGTGTTATCGTGGCTTGATTTCAAGACGAATAAAACCGAGCTCGCTTTTACTATCAATAAGAAGTCATCAGATTCATATTTTGCAAAATCCATAACGCCGAAAGTACTAAAAGCCGCAGGAGTGACAAAAGTCACAACTCGAGATTTCACCGAAGTATCTCGAAAAAGCGGTGCTAGCGGTCGCACGCTTGATACTTCTGCTACACGTTCTTCCGTAGCGGCGGTTTTGAGTAAACAGAAGGAGCAGGCAACGGCTCTCACGACAGTCCTTAAACCTAAAGTTACCTATACGCGTACATATACGAAGACCAGTAACGGTATAGCAGCGCTTATAAAACACTATGACGACGATCATCCTGGTGTATTTGGTGTGTCATTCAGAGAATTAGGTGGTAGCGGTAGATCGGCAGAACATAATGGTAGTAAAACATTTCACACAGCAAGTACCTACAAGCTTTTTGTAGCATATGGAACTCTCAAAAAGATTGAGAAAAATGACTGGAAGTGGTCGGATAAAATTCTCGGCAGCAAGACAATTGATCAATGTTTTGAAGTGATGATTGTGAATTCTGACAACGCATGTGCCGAAGCATTGTATAAAAAAATCGGCTATCAAAAAGTTATCAATGATGTACATGCCCTCGGTATGCCAAATACTACATTGCCAGCGAGTGGGCAGCGGACAAGCGCGAGTGATCTAGCGGTGTTTTTAAGTAAACTCGAGAGCGGGTCGATCGGTCTAAAGGCGAGTAGTCGCGCAAAGCTATTAAGCGCTATGAAGCGAAATGTCTATCGTCAAGGCATTCCTACAGGTGCTAGCGGTCAAACTGCAGATAAGGTAGGATTCTTGTGGGCGCTCCTACATGATGCAGCGATCGTCTATTCACCAAAGGGCACATATGTCCTCGCTATTATGTCCGATGGAAGCAGTTGGGCGAATATTGCCGAGCTGACACGAAAGATAGAGTCGCTTCGCTAGTTTACAGAGGCGAGTAAATACGCTAAAATGATTCAAGTATTCCCGCGTAGCGCAGCGGTAGCGCAGTTGACTGTTAATCAATTGGTCGCTGGTTCGAATCCAGCCGCGGGAGCCAAGTTTGACGAAATACCACATTGTGGTATTTTTATTTTATGCCAGAACTTGACTCGGCTAAGCATCTTTCAAAAGTGTTTTTTGGTCGTGAATCTTGCTTGGCCACATGGCACGCCGTAATGAGCTTTAGTGTAGATCCACCCGAGCCTTTTCGAGCAAAAGAGATTTTCGATAAAATGTATCCTGATGCAAATGCAGGAATGATAGGGCGAGAACTTAGAATTCTAGTCACCGCAGGTGCTATTGCGCTCATGCCAGAATTAGATGTTTACCCTTCAAGATACTACCGAAGGTTGGAATCGGGACTTTGGCCAGTTGTAGCAGAGCTTGCTAATCGTACAATAGAATTATCGTCAACTCCAGACTCCCAAAAATAGCTGTGGAGTGTGCCCGCTTGGAGGCTAACTATTTACAAATATAGTATAATATTGTATTATTTTCTTATGTCAAAATCTCCAAGTGAAGAGTTGCTAATTGAAAGTAATATATTCAATCGACGAAGTCCGGTAAGACGACAACTATTAGGTTATATAGGTTGTCGCTGGAATGCGAGCCGAGAAACTGGAGAAGATCCATCTTTTCACGGTTATCAGGCACTTAAGTGCTCTAGTATAAGTCCTGGGTCGATCTATCCTATTCTCGATCGACTAGAAGAGGCGGGTGTTGTTGTCTCTCAGTTTGAAGATATGAGTGAAGGATTTCATGGTCGCCCTCCACGAAAGACTTACCATCCAGCACGGACTGAACTGGGGCTGGAATTTAAGGATATCGTAAGCGAACAAAGCAAGCAGTCTTGCGGCATAGATCCAAGCTCAGAGTAGTTACGAAAAGAATCCACTGATCTGAGTCAAACTTTTACAGATATCACTTTATATGGTATTTTTATGTCAGATAGAGAGGTATGTCCTAAGTATTAGAACGTGAAGGCCTGTTTTTCACAATATCCTTTCTTGGATAAAGTAGTCTATAATGTATGAAGAATATTCTAGCCGAGGAGTGGCTAGTTGCAGAACAATTGCTGGGAGGCGAGGAGACACATGACGATCAAAGAGACCGCCGGAAAAATGCTACTGTACTTTTATCAATTGCAACGTACAGTACCGGCAAGCATGCCATATCGCCAGCTTGGGTTTGTCGAGAAGAAAGATGGACGAGTTGCAGTAAATAGCGACAAGAAGTGGCTGACCACTGATCTTCTGGGTATCAGCCCATCTGCATCCGACATCTATAATGCATTTATATTCCTGATCGATAAAGGCTTTATCGCATCTCGGGAGCGCTCGACAGCCGGTACGCGGATATTTGTCGGTATCCGAGTGGCAGATATCGGTCTGGATATAGTCGAAGGTATTGAAGGCAGTTCTGAGGGTCGACGTGATTTTTCAATTGTCTTTAATATTCAGGTTCGCGAAGGTACGAGCGTTGATGAGCTGGTCAAGGATAAGCTCAGCAAACTACTCGGTTCTGAAGGCTAATTGAAGTACGCATATCTCTTATGCTATGATGAAATGAACAAGAGGCATAGTAAGTAAACGGAGATACAACTAGATGAATGACGGACCGCTTCGCGCGTCACGACCAGCAGAGAGAAGGCCAACTAGTCGGCCGGAGCCAGTACGCCAAGCCGAAGAGCCACAGCCGGCTCCGACGCATCAGCCCAAAGCATCACATGCAGCTTCTCATCATGTAGTGAAAGAAAAGTCGTCGAAACGATTTGTACTCCCAGCAGTAATCATTTTGCTGATTGTACTTATTTGTGCAGTGGGATTTTGGTTCGTAAAGGGCGTACCTGGCAGTGGGGGAGCAAGCCAGATTGACAGCGGTAAGTATCAGGCAGTGTTCTTTGTGAATGGGCAGGTGTATTTTGGTAAATTGCACGCGGCAGATGGTGGATATCTTCGTATGACCAACATCTTCTATCTTCAGTCACAAGCAAACGGTGATTCAGATAGCAGCTCGCAAAATCCACAAAATACAAGTGACGATAAGCAAAGCAACAATGTACAACTTATCAAGCTTGGTGATGAAATTCATGGACCAGAAGACAGTATGATGATCAATAAAGATCAGGTGCTTTTCTACGAGAATCTAAAGTCTGACGGAAAAGTCTCTCAATCTATTGCGAAATACAATAGTTCTCACTAATTAATATTGCGGTGGTTGTGGTGAGCCAGTCGGTGCTAGTTTCGCGATATACTTCACCCATGACTTATTGCTTACGCGGGCTTTTGATTTTATAAGAATCAGCAAGTCATTCTTGGTAAAAATAACTGATTGTGGACCATTTGCAGAGGCGCCAACGTAAAAAGTTGTATCATCGGCGGTAAGCTTTTCGGTAGCGTTATATGATTTGGCTAGTTGTGTAATCGCATCGGCTGTATTGGATTTGAATGAGTTGGGCAGTCGTTGCTGACTGACAGTAATAGCTATACTGCCAATAGTGTCATCGTAAGCATATGCGCCAGGCTTGTCTGGTGGACTGACGCGCTTCCATCCACCAAGCTTTGCAATATCTTCACCTATGGGTAATACGGTCTGAAATTGAGGCGTGTCTACTACATTTGGAGATTGAGTAGGGGTTGTTGGTTGCAAGAAATATATAGATGAGGCAACAGCGACAGCAGCGACTACCACCCCGTAAATTAGGAGTTTCTTTTTTTGTTGGAGTAGCCTTTGATGCAGTGATAATTTCCGAATGGTTGTTGGCTGCGTTTGAGCCTGAAGTTGAGGTTGTGTGTTGTCCGGACGGGCTGCATGGGGATGTGCCGTATTTGAACGGATAGTCGGCCGGGGCCGTCGCGGCCGTGGTTTGATGTCGTCCATATTACCTTACCTCTTGTTAGTACTAGCGATATTTTAGCATAACAAGAATATGCTAGTGTGGCTAGTTATTGCTAAACGCGAAGTTAAGATTGCTTACGTAGGCATTCGCGTCTGACTTGGCTACAAGATTAATCTTAACCAAGAGGCTATCGCCAGCACTGAAGCTACAATTTGATGGATCATTGCTGCCGCTTGCTGTAGACTTTTGCCATGACGTCTGGCTACCAGTCGATGCCGTTACGAGTGAGCCGCAAGCCGTCAGGCCACTGCCATGGTCGCGATAAATGCGATAACTAACAGTTGAGTCAGCGCTATCAGTGCGACCCATAAGGGATGTTGAGCCAGCTACGAAGTTTTTGAAGGTACTTGGCAGCTGATAGGATACATAGATGCTGCGAGTTTGATCAGAAGTTTGATCAGAAGTCCATTTGTAGAAATTGTACGTCTCATTAGTGCCACAGACGGAAGTGTTGATGTTGAGCGTGTCTGAACAGAGATCAGACGAGATGACACCAACATCTGCGCCGTTCATGACAGCGTTTGCGTACTCTGGACTGAGCGTGACAAAACTATCTGGACTGTTGCTACATGCACCCCATCCGTCGGCTTCGTAACACTGCACTTTACCGATTGTGGAGTCATAGTACATGCTGCCGACAGCGCTACCACTCGGTGCGGATGAGGCTTGATCAAGGGTGAGAACAGTAGTCTGACTATCGCTGGTACCATTGCCAACCTGCAGGGTTGTGTCGCTAAATGAAGCGCTTGCTTTGCCATCTACTTTGACACTGACACTTGTATCGCTGCTGAGGTTAAGAGATTGACCACTTGCAGCATTAACGGATGAGGCGCTGCCGCCGCTAAAGTTGAGCGCCGAGCTTGTCAAAGCGGTTGAGCCGTTAATTCGATATTGTGTAGAAGTGTTGGTGTCGCCAGTGACATCAAGAGCATAACCACTTGTTGCGTTATTTCCAATACCGATATTTGCAACACCGCCATTATTGGTAGCTGTCAGCAGATCCAAGCTATTGCCTTGCAGTGACAGAGTGTTGCCAGTGCTTGAGACGACACCATTTTGTAAGTCGATACCGTTCTGGAAGGTGGCAGTACCTCCAACTTCAAGATTCGTAGATGCACCCGTAGAGATTGTGCCGTCGTCGGCAACAGAAAGTAGCGAGGCTGATGATGAGTCATTTACATTGAATGCTTGCAATGAACTAAGATTGAGGTCGACGCTGCCAAAGTTGCTCATTACCAGCGTGTCTATATTTTGAGATGAGTTATGCACGATAAAGCCACCGTTACTATCGACGTACACGCCACCTGTCCCTCCTTGTAGGGTAGTCGATGAGCCTCCTGACACACTACCAATGGTAATATCCTTGGTAGCGGCGCCAGTGCCGATATTGATCGTCTGCGCGCTTGAGTCACTTGTACCGATATTGATAGTTGAAGCGGTAACTGTACCCACATTGAGTGTGCCAGTATTGTCGCTGTCAAAGAGTGGCGAAATGATGCTAGTGTTACCTTGTAGGGAGTTTGCTCTACCGGTGCCTGAAATATTGAAGTTAGCTGTTTGACTAGAAGTACCATTGTGGATGAGGTCGTCAGCCGATTTGCCACCGACTGTACCAGCGTTCATGGCATAAGGTACGGCATTGATTCGCTTCATCGGGATCATTTCACCGTCTGGGGCGCATGGTGATTCATCAAAATCACTACAGCCGGCAGTTGTTCCAGCTACGTTCATTGAGAGCCAAAGTGTGTCTTGATTCCAGTCGACGGAGGTGCCAAATGGATTTTTTGATCCTAAATTGACCGAGAAGTAACCGTTTCTGACTTGAACACCGCTGTTCGAGCCATTGTTGGTATATGTCTCGGTCCATTTGAGGGTTCCGCCGGGATTTCCTTGACTTGTACCAGTACCATCCTGATACAAGTGGAATTGAATATTGTAAGAGCCATCAGGAACAATAGCGCCGGTTGATGAAACGAGGCGCCCCTGAAAGCTTAGCGTTTTATTTATACCAGCTGCAGCAAATGCTGGATGCACGAATAATAGCGTTGTAAAAAACGCGATATATAGTGCAACAATACCTGCAGCTGCAAGCACAAAACGTCGCCTAAAAACGGTGGGAAGGTGAGACCACACTGTCATTTTTTGTGTTTTTCTTTATTTTTTATACCGGTAGCCGGCTCAAAAAATATTTGTTTCACTGTGACGTGTGGTGGTCCATCAAAGCTTGAGATCATTCTAGCATAAGCCGAATAAAACAAGCAATGTTTTTTGGGATTATTGACGGGAGGTCGATCTCTGAAATTGACAAAGGTTATGGTATACTGAGCCTAGCGTAAAAGGGAGTAACAAATAAACATGAAACGAGCACGCATCGTCGTAGGTGTAATTGTCGCTATTAGCGTAGTTGGCATGATCGCGACGCCTAGCAAAGCCGTAGAATATGGCGGTGGTAACGTGCAAGATTACAGTGCAACGGCCGCACTTGATAATGGCACGATTGTTCAACTGACTGAAAAGAATGGCAAGCAAGTCGAAGCGGCAACAAAATCAAACATACAGAATATGCTTGGTGTAGCGGTTGACGCCGCACAACTACCCCTAAAAATCTCAAGTGGCAAGCGGATCAATGAAACATACGTTGCCGTGTCAGGCGTGTATAACGTCCTAGTGAGTACAGAAAATGGAGTGGTGCGTGCGGGTGATTATATTACCCTATCGTCACATAACGGTATCGGCATGAAAGCCGGCACAAAAGAGAGCACGGTTTTTGGTCGAGCTAATAGTTCATTTAACGGTAAAGGAACTACGCTTGGTTCAGCAAAGCTCAAAGATTCGAACGGCAATGAAAAGACAGTTCAACTTGGCACTATACCAGTCACAGTTGATGTGAAGCGCAATCCAAATATCCAGAGCACGAAGGTCGATGTACCTCCGTTCTTGGAGCGGCTTGGACAGCAAATTGCTGAAAAGGAAGTCAGCCCAATTCGAATTTATCTGAGTCTCGCAATTACCTTTATCAGTCTGATTGCCGCTATTGCCGTGGTGTACGCAGGCGTGCGCAATAGTGTTATTTCGATCGGTCGCAATCCAATGAGTAAAAAGTCAATCTTTCGTGCGCTTCTGCAGGTAATTATTACGGCGCTTTTGATTTTAATAGTTGGTCTTTTCGCGGTATATTTATTACTGAAGCTATGATGAGTTAGATAGGTGGGGAACTAATGGGACTTTTTACAAAGAAACAATCAATCGACGAGGAAATGGCTGAACGTGAGCGTCAGTTTCTCGATCAAAATTTCAAAGAAGAATTGCGCAACCATGCTCGGTTGTATTTTCAGAATGTCCTGAAAGAGAATGGTCAGCATTTCAGGGAAGAGCTTAGCCGGACGATCGCCGATGTAAATACTGAGCTAAAGAGCCATATTATTGCTAGGCTGGACGGTGCGATTGATGAGATCAAGGTCGAATTGAAAGATCATGTATCTAAGCAGGTTGAGGCGCAGCTAGCTCAGCAGGCTGGTGCTATGAAAGAAGTGCAAGATAAGGCACTGGCTGATATTACTCAGAGCGCCCAGAATCTTGAATCGCGTCACAAGGAATTAGCTGGTGAATTTGAAAAGAGTCTAGTTAGTCATGAACAAACACTTGATGGCGTGTTTGAAGATAGCAAAGCACAAATGAATAAAATGAAAGACTCGCATCAGCTGGCATTGCAGTGGTTCTCAGAGTCGCTCAAGTCATTGCAGGCTCAGCATGAGCAGCTCGAGTCTAGCCTCAAGGAGCAGGTCAACGCTCAAAAAGATGTCATGCTTAAATCGTTTGAAGACAATATGGCGCGTGTCATAGAGCACTACCTACTCGAGGCGCTTGGCGACCAGCTCGACTTAAAGGCGCAGCTACCGTCAATCATCAAGCAGCTGGAGACAAACAAACAAGCTATTCAGGATGACATGAAGCTATGACCGATACGCCCGAGCTTTCCTATGCTGATCTCGTCTTGCCCTCAAAGATTGTTAGTCGGCTTGATGTGGCGCGTTTGGCATCTGAGCTGGAGCGAATTGATGGTGAAATGGCAATGAAAGATATGCGTACAAAAGTTGGCAAAGAAGGTGCTGCACTCAATGTGCTGCACTCTGATCGGCTTGATGCTTTTTTGATAGCCAATAATCTCAGTCTCAAGGATGGCCGTCAGCGTGATAGGCTCATCAAGCAAGTCCATATACTTAAAGATAAGGTCCCTGTGATTCATATGACGTTTGCTGTCGAAGCCGACCCAGAGAGTCTTGGGCAGCTTGCTGAATGGGTGCGTGCATCAATTCATCCACAGGCAGTTATAGCTGTTGGCATACAGCCTGGGTTGGTCGCTGGGGTGTATGTTCGTACGCCAAATCATATTCACGATCTCAGTTTGCGCGGCAAGCTCAGCGAAGGACATGAGGCATTAGTGAAGGAACTTGAGGTGGTTAATGGACGGGGCTAAGACGTTCAACAAGCTAGTCGAAGCGGGAAACCCAGTCGGTGAAGTCATTGGTATTGAGTCATTCATGGTGAGTGTAAAAGGTCTCCAGCCTACCAATGTTCACGCGACAGTGCGGTTTGACGACGATACTCGCGGCTATGTTCACGAAGTATTCGAAGATCATGTGATTGTGATGAAGCTCGATGCTTCACCGCTGCGTATTGGTGCGGTATGTGTCATCGAGGCACGTGATATTATGACGCCAGTAGGCAAAAACTTCATTGGCCGAGTTGTTAATGTATTTGGTGAGCCTATTGATGGCAAGGGTCCAATTGAACCAGATCAAGAGTGGGACGTATTCCACGGAGCGCCAATGCTTTATGAGCGTGAATTACTCGATACGCCGGTTGAGACGGGTGTCACAATCCTCGATCTTGAATATTCTCTCGCTCGCGGTCAGCGTATGGCGATGCTAGGTGATAGCAAGGTAGGCAAGACAGCACTTGCGGCGCAGGTTGCGATCAATCAGAAGAACACTGACATCACTGTGGTGTATGTACTGATTGCTAAGCGTCAGCATGATGTTGCCGAGCTGGTGAGCACGCTTGAGAAAAATGATGCAATGAAAAAGGCGATTGTGGTCGTGACGAACTCATTTGAATCGCTCATTCTCACCTATCTCGTGCCGTATGTTGGCGCAGCGCATGGTGAATATTTCTGGCACAAGCTTGGCATGGATACGCTGATGATCTACGATGACCTAACAGCACACGCTCAGGCGTATCGTGAAATTTCACTGATCGCTGGTGTCTCTCCTGGTCGTGACTCCTACCCTGGCGATATGTTTTACACGCACTCTAGTTTGCTTGAACGTGGCGGTAAGACAGAGTCAAATCACGCTAGCCAGACTCTGATCCCGATTGTGTATGCGCCAGGCGGTGATATTACTGCATATTTGCCGACCAACATTATGTCGATTACAGATGGTCAATGGATTCTGGACGGGCAGATTTTTAAAGATACCATGCGTCCAGCAGTCAGCACGGCTTTGTCGGTGACCCGTGTCGGTGGTGTGGGGCAAAACAAACGCCAAAAAGCACTGGCTGACAAGCTAAATCTGACACTCGCTGGTTATCGTACCGCTGAAGAATATGCTCACTTTGGTACCGAGCTGAGCCCGCAGGCGCAAGCTGACTATGATAAGGGCAAGGTGCTTTTCAAGCTCATGAATCAAGCAATTGGTGAAATCTATAGCTATGCTGAGCAGCAGTTTATTATGAGCATTGTACTCGAGAGCAAACCTGAAGAGATAATCAACGTCAAAAAGCTCAAAGAAAGAGTGCACGAATACGCGCCGAAACTAAAAGAAGACAAGGATCTAAACGGAAATTTCGACGAGTTATATGCGGCGCTGAAAGCTGAAGTTATGACGATCGATGAAGTCAAAAAAGCTGCCATTGAAAAAGTCGCTAAGGCTGAGGCAGAAAAGAAACGTCAGGCTGAGGAAGCAGCTCGTGCAGCGGCAGGTGAAGATGCTCCAGCTGAGCCAGAAAAGACCGAAGGGAAGAAGGCATAATATGCGTCGTCCCCTAGAGATCAAAGCAGAAGAAGCGTCGGTACGTTCTGTAGTCAGCCTCACCTCGGCGCTTGAGAGCCTTTCGAGTATGCAGATCGCGAAAACGAAAAACAAGGTGCTCATTTCTAACCAATTTTTTGACGAAGTTTGGAATATTTACAAACAAATTCGTGTCGATGTACTCTTTAATTTTGGTCGCACTGAAGAGGAAAAGCCAATCGACAAAGAACTACTGATTCTGATTACTGCGAAAGGTGGACTGAGCGGTGACATCGATCAGCGTTTAATAAAGAAATTTATCGAGCGCTATGATGAGGCTAAAAATAATGTACTTGTTATCGGTCATCATGGTGCACTGAAGCTCAAGCAGTCGCATATCGACTACACCTATTATTTTGACCTCCCAGAGGGTGACTATATCAACGTTGATCCTCTGATGGATATAGTACGTAAATACGCTAAGAGCAGGATTTTTTACCAAAATTACATCTCGCTTTCTCAGCAGGAGATTAAAGACGTTGATCTGAGTGAAGTTGTGTCAAGTAGAGGTCGAGTGGCTGATCTAGCTGTTGCGAGCGATGATTTGGTAACTGAAAAGACCTATATTTTTGAACCAAGTTCTTATGCGGTAGCGGCATATCTCGAAAATTCGATCTTGCGTTTGACGATCTCGCAGTTTATCTACGATAGTCGGCTCGCTCAGATAGCTAGTCGTTTCAAGGCTATGTCGGCCGCTAAAGAACGTTCTATTGATACTGCCAACCAATTACATACCGAGTTTAACCGTGCAAAGCGTACCCAAGTCGACACCCGTCTAAAGGAGTCGCTAGCTGGACTCAAGAAAATACGCGCTGAAGGAGCTGGAGCATGAGCGATCAATCACCTAGTAATTCAAAAGGCATTGTCCGAAGCTTGAAAGGTCTTGTTATCAAGGTTCAGTTCGATGAAGGTATGCCAGATCTCAACGAAATGCTCTATGTTGATAATGAAAAGAAATCACCACTTTTGGTGAGCAGCCTTGCGCACAGCGACATAGCTGTATGTCTCAATATTGGCGGTGATTATAGTATTCAAAAAGGCGATAGCGTACATCGTAGTAGCCGTAGTCTCGAGATTCCAGTTGGCGAGCAGATGATCGGTCGTGTTTGGGATGCGATGGCGCGTCCTATTGATGGTAAGCCGCAGCTCGAACAAGAGGTGCTGGACACGATGATTAAGCGTCCAATTTTCGCGCCAGCTTTCCAAGAAACAAGCCTTGTGAATCGCTCTGACGACGTGCTTGAAACAGGTCTGAAGGTACTCGACTTCTTTACCCCGTTTGTCAAAGGTCGCAAGATTGGTATCGTCGGTGGTGCTGGTGTGGGCAAGACAGTGCTCACTATGGAGATCATCAACAACGTCGCTGAGGGCTCTGGCGCGATCAGTATGTTTGCTGGTATTGGTGAGCGTATTCGCGAGGGTCATGAACTTTACAAGACGCTTGAAGACAATGACTTGCTCAAAAATACTGCCATGTTCTTTGGTCAGATGAATGAAAATCCGGTACAGCGTAGTTTGATTGGACTGGCTGCAATCACACTTGCCGAATACTTCCGCGACGACAAGAAAAAAGATGTGCTACTCTTTGCTGACAACATGTATCGCTATATTCAGGCGAAAAACGAAGTCTCGACTATTATCGACCAGACTCCAGCTGAAGGTGGCTATCAGCCAACTGTATTTTCTGACGTAAAGACATTCCAAGATCGTTTGGCGAGCAATGAAAATGGTTCGATCACTGCCCTGCAGACTATCTATGTGCCAGCCGATGACCTTTCTGACCCGGCTGTGCAGATGATTCAGCATGAGCTCGACTCGACTATCGTGCTTTCGCGTGCGGTAGCGGCGCAAGGTATTCGTCCTGCAGTTGATATTTTGGCGTCGAAATCTAGCTTGCTCACACCCGAAGTCGTGGGTGAGCGCCATTATGATCTAGCAACTCGTGCAACGGCAATTTTGCAGAAATACGAATCACTCAAGGGCATTATTGCCATCATCGGTGAGTCGGAGCTATCGGCGGATGACCGTGATGACTACAACAAAGCCAAGGCATTGATCGAATTCTTTAAGCAACGGTTTAATGTGATGGAAAAAGTGACCGGTATTCCGGGTGAGCATATGACGCGTGACCAAACACTTGATGGTGTCGAAGCGATTATTGGTAAGATTGAAGAAAAGGTCGAGGAGAGCGAACAGAAACCAGCTGTCGAGACGGCTGAAAAGCCTGTAGAGCAAGAGCAGCCAGCCGCAGAGTCCAGTGATGACATCGATAAAGCTGTAGAAGAAATCGAAGAATCCGATAAAGACCATAAGGATAAGTAACATGGCTGATGAAGCGCCAAAACCCGAAGTAGACAAAGCTGAGCAAGCCCCACAGCAGTCTTCTGGTGGCAAGCCAACTATGGCTGTCAAGGTCTATGCGCCATTTCAGGTGTACTTTGAAGGTGAAGCCTTTAGTGTGAGTGCCGAGAATGCCACTGGTCCTTTTGACATTTTGCCACATCATCGCAACTTCCTATGTATGCTTATACCTTGTACCCTGGTTATCCATCCTGTAGGCGGTGAGCGAAAATCCATCAAAATTCACCGTGCCTTAATGCACGTCAAGGCTGATCGCGTAGTTGTCTTTATGGACGTCTAGCCGGCTACAAAGTAGTCAAAGGCAAAGGTTTGATTGCCTGGAGCAGCGTTGGCTGTGCAGATACTAAAGCCGGAATTGTCACGATCGACATAGTACTGGGTCTTGCCAGCGGCATTGCCAACAGGGCTTACAATGACGCGTGGGCGAGCGCTAAATGCTTGCCTAAAGGTGATCTTTGCAAAACAGCCAGCAGATGGGTTGTTTCCTGTGCGGATATTTACAGTGCCGCTAGTGTCTGATCCATTGACTGATGCGCTGCCGCCACTGCCAAGTGCAGAGCCGTTTGAACGACTAGGGGTTGGGCCAGTAAAGCTCAGATGATTTGGTACTTGCAACACTGCATTGCCGCTAAGTGTAAGTCGCGACACAGTCAGCTGTGATACTTTTGTTGCGCCGCTAAATGATGCCGCACCGGCAACGCTTAGGTCGCGCATGGTGGTGTTACCTTGTACGGCGAGATCTTGCTGTACTTGCAGACTATTTGCTTGAGTTTTCCCTAGGCTAGCATCACCAGCGATCTTGATCGATGGTCCAGTGATACTTCCGCTGCTCTGAAAGTTTCCGGCAACATTGAGGTCGCCGCGCATCAAGGTCTGGCCGGAAATTACTGCATTGCCTTGGATTGTCAGTGTTTGTGATGAGCTGCCCACGCTAACATCAGTATTTGCCAGCTGCTTGAGCGAATTTTGGCTCAGTGATTGTGCATCAACACCTGGTTCGACAGGAGCTTTTTGGCTATTGAGATAGTTGACGACAGTGATTATGCCAACTACACCAACGAGTAGTATAAATAATAGGAAATATACATTTACTCTACGGAATACGCGCCTGAGCGGTGAAATCTTCTTTTCCTCAGGTAAATTATCTGCTTTTGATGATGCTGTGGCTTCGTGAGCTTCTTCGTCGGCAAGATCATCTGGCGTTCGACTCAACGCGTCGGCTGGCGCATCTTGTGGCTGTGATTCTGCCGCCGGTGTTTCGAGTTCGTCAGGTTTTTTATCTGGTTCCATTATAGTTTTCTTTGTATTACATAAGCAATTTGTTCTTAATGTAACAGACTTTTATCGGTTTTGCCAGAGACTTTCTTTATCGGTGATTGAGTTTTCGTAAAGAGTACGCGATACTAGTAGATATTGCTTATGGGTAGAGCGAATGTGTTGAGATATGGGAAATTACTGACCCTCAGTGTGGGGGCTGTAATTGCTATGCTGTCAGGTTCCACTGCATTTGCCGAGGTGCCTACTTCGCCTAAGTATCAACTACCAGAGTCGCAGTTTGGTGTTGGCTCTCTCGATCAGAGTTGCTCGAGCCAATATTGCTCAACTTTTTCGGTTGGTGATCCAGTCAGCGGTACGACTAAGAGCGCGGGTTCGACTGCTCAGTTTGGCACTATAGTCGACGACACACCTTCGCTCGAAGTCATCGTTGAGTCAACCGGCTCCAATGTTGGTGTACTCAGTGCTGAACGTACCGCGACCAAGACAATGACAGTAAAAGTATTGAGCTATCAGAGCAATGGCTATACGTTGCAGATCGTTGGTAATCCGCCAAAATACGGCGATCACGTGCTGAAAACGCCAGCTTCACCGACTGATTCACAACCTGGTACGGAGCAATTTGGGATCAATGCCGTTGCCAACAGCTTTCCATCTGTTGGTGCAGATCCGGTGCAGGTGCCGTCGAGTCAGATGAGTTTCGGAAAGCCGACAGACAATTACAATATTGCCAATAAGTTTATGTATCAAGATGGTGATGTAGTGGGCAGTAGCGACAAAGAGTCTGGTCGCACTGATTTTACAATCAGCATGATCGTGAATGTGTCGAACGGGACACCGGCTGGACAGTATGCTGGTGATTTTTCAGCTGTAGTTGTGCCGGTTTATTAGCTGAAATTTAGGCAAATAAACTACAAAATAAAAAAAGTTGTGGAAAAGTCTATTTTGCCTATTGCACACACTATACCGCTAGTGCTACAATGCGCATGTACCTCCTAAAAAAGGGATAATATAAAACAAACAATTAAGGAGATATACAAAATGTATACACTCAAGTCGATTGCTCAGCGTGGCACGATGCTTGGTGCAGCCTTTGCTCTTGTAGCAGCAGTGCTTGTTCCGGCAGCACCTGCCTTTGCTGACGCGCTTAATCCGCTGACGGAGCGTTCGCTCTTGCTCAGCTCGTCAGCACCTGGTTGGCAAGATACCGATGGTTCGGGTAATTCAAATGCTGCACCAAACTCTATAGGCGAAAACTATGCTCCAGCAGGCTCTGGTCCAAACGGTAAGAAGACTGGTGAAAAATTTAGCTTTAAGGTAAGTAGCACAGCAGACATCAAGGCTTTCACGCTTCAATACTGTAAAGAGGCAGCTGGTAAGTGTCGTGCGCCAGGAGACAACACCGGAAGCGTACTAACTACTAACCGTCAAGCTAACGATGGTGTAGGTGGCGGTTGGGAAAACAAAACAAGTGACCTCAATGTTGAAGATGGTTTCGACGAAGGTGCTGGTGCTGGTCAATTCCAGGTCTTTATAGGCGGTATTGCTCAGACAGGCTGGTCTTTCGCAACTGATAACAAAGAAGATGCCACTCACACTTCAGGTATCAACACAGGTAAGAATAACTACATTACTCTTTCAAAAGGCACTGCTACTAACATCGCTAATGGTACGGTAGTTACGATCGTATTCAAAGCCTCAGAATCTGTCTTTATTACCAACCCTGGTAGCGGCGCATTCTTCGTAAAGATGAACACATATGACAGTGATACGACAGGTGATCATGTACCTGGTGGCTCACACAATATTGATGGTGGTGTAACAGTTGCTAATATGATGACTGACTCAATCCACATCACTACAAAGGTACTTGAAACTATGGCTTTCTCAGTCGGTGTGCACAACCGTGATACTGATGACCTCGATGGTCCGGCTGGTCCAACACGTAACGGTACCTGTGACCCTATCCAGGTTGTAGATAACAACCGCCTTCAGCTTGGTAATCCAGACGCTGAGTACTCGCTTGAAACTGGTCGAGCATGGGATGTGAATTCCTATTGGCGTCTTAGCTCCAACTCATCTGGTGGTGCAACGGTCTACTATTCAGGTGATACACTTCGTAACACTGTGGGTGACTTCATTAAGCCACTTGACCCAAGTGCAACGCTCAGTAATCCTGGTACAGAACAATTCGGACTAGGCTTTGTGAATGATTCAGAAATGCAATCCGAAGTATCTCCTTCATTCCAGGACGAGATCACAAACGACCCAGATAGCTATCACCTTCCATCAATCGCACCGCTTGCCAAAGAAACTGCCTATCAGGGTGGTAGTGGGCAAATCGGCGACGGAACAGCTTCTCCAATCACGGCGCAGTTCGCTTTTGATGAGGATAGTCTGACAACTCCAGCAGTTATCGCACAGAACAACAACGCCGTCCTCTCTTGCGCAACAGCAAAGATGCGCTATGTAGGTAACATTGCTGCGGATACTCCAGCTGGTGTTTACACAACAAAGATCAACTACCTTGCTGCTCCACAATACTAAGTCGAGTACAATGTAGCAAAATCAAAACCGACTCTCAATTGAGAGTCGGTTTTCTTGTCTCCCGCACTACGTATCTATTAGTGTACTAATGTGGTGCTACGCATAAGCCTTCATATCTAGTACAATAGCGGTATGCAACACAACTTGCTAAAAGTTCATGGGGTTATGGCTTATGTACGCACTTTCTTGTCGGAGGAGGCGCTAGCTATCATATTGGTCGTGTTGTTTTTTACGAATCCGGCTGCAGCTGCAATGCGTATGCAGGATCGCGGGTTGTACATGAAGAGTACTCTGCCAGGTGTGACAACCGAATATACGATATCGTTTCGCTATATGAGCCCCGACGCTGTTGGATCAGTCGATCTTTTGTTCTGCAATAGTCCGATTCCATACGAGCCATGCGTTACGCCAACTGGTCTCAATGTGTCACAAACCATACTATCAGGCCAGACCGGAGAGACGGGATATTCAATAGCATCGAAATCAGCGAACCATATAGTGCTTACTCGTCCGCCAACTACACCAAGTACTGCCACGGCTTCGTCGTATACGTTCTCGGGTATTGTGAATCCAACAAATACGGCACAGGCGTTTTCAGTACGTATAAAGAGCTTAGCGTCAACCAACGGAACAGGACCGCAAATTGACTTTGGTTCGGTGCGTGGTCAGGTGACGAATGCTATTGTACTCGAAACGCAAGTTCCACCGATGTTGATATTTTGTGTTGCTCAGCAGGTGGCGGAGAATTGCACTAGTACGAACGAAACTAACTATACCGATATGGGGCAACTGAGCGATAAGTCGACACTCACCGCGTGGTCGCAAATGGCGATCGGTACTAATGCTTCGGGTGGCTTTGCGGTGACTGCGAACGGTGGAGTGCCTGCTGCTGGTACGAGCGTGATTGACTCGCCGTCAAATCCAGTAACCAGCCAAAAAGGTACGAATCAATTTGGTATCAATTTGGTCGCAAATGATGCGCCACAGGTTGGCGATGATCCTATCGGGCCATGGACAAATGCGGTTGCTGCGCCTGGCTACAATGTACCAAATAGATATAAATACGCTTCAGGTGATGTGGTGGCGTTTTCGCCGAATGTCAGCCTGATGCGAACGTTTACCGTGAGCTACATTTTGAATTCGGCTGCTAATCTCAAAGCTGGTGTGTATAGCACAACGATCACGTATATAGCCAGCGGCCGTTTTTAGTGTTACAATGCAGCTTATACTTAAGCAAAAATGTAAGTGAGGGAAGAGCTGATGAAACGGATTAGAAGTGTCGTCTTGGCAATGATGGCAGTAGTAATGGCAGGCGCGTATACTATGGCGCCAGTAACGGCGCATGCCGCTTCATCGGCCGCGCTGAGCATCGTACCTCGTAAAAATTACACGATAGCACAGGGTAAATCAGTCAAAGATAAACTTATTATTAGCAATCTTGATCGTAAAGAACCTCTCAATCTATCGCTTCGTGTCGTTGACTTTACCTATACAGACGACGGTGGTACGCCTAAGCTCATGCTTGCGGAGGATGCACCTCAGACAACTTGGTCGTTGAAGCCATTTTTGACAGTACCCAAGAATGTGAGTATACCTGCGAAAGGCACAAAATCAGTACCGATAGATGTTGCTATACCGGCAGGACATGGTGCAGGTAGCTACTATAGTGCTATTGTCTACTCATCTGGTTCCTCTGATAGTGGTAATGTTGGCTTAAGTGCATCTGGTGTGACGCTGGTTTTTACACAAATTCCTGGTAAGGTGAAAGAAGATCTCACTCTGACAAATTTTGGTGCGTATGATCATAAAGCTGATGGCGGAAAGGGTGCGTATCAGTTTATTGCAACGTCGATGCCTGAGATGCTCGCATACTCACTCAAGAACAATGGTAATGTCACTGAAAGTCCTGTAGGAAGTATCACACTTAAAGGCATGTTCGGCAATGAACAGGTTATAAGCGATGTTAATCCAAATAAGTCATTAGCTTTGATCGGACAGGAGAGAACCTTTACAGCGTGTATCAAGCTGAAGGCTGAGGATGTCCAATTCCAAGGTTCAAGTTCAAGGTTAACCGAATGTGCAACGCCATCGCTATGGCCAGGTCGTTATGAAGCTACACTTGATATCTTTTATGGACAGAATGGCAACAACACAAGTGAGATCGTCAAAACAGTATCATTTTGGTACCTACCATGGTGGTTTATCCTAGTATTCCTTGTCGTATTACTCGTTGCTATATATTTCGTCTGGCGAACAGTAAATAAGATTCGCGCTCGGTTGAATAAGCCACGCTCTCGACGACGATAAAACTTAATGCATTCGAGCGGGAGTCGCATGCGTTACAATAGAGCCACAATTATGATTCAAATGATTCACCAGCCCGTAAGAAAAGGACTACTAGCGATCTTTGGTATGGCGGTTGGTGCGTTGGTACTCGGATCGATGGACGCAAGCGCACTTACTCCTATACCGACGCCAGATCCCAAACCTGGTTCGTACGGCATCGAAGCTACAAAGACAAAGGCTCCTCCAAGCAGAGGCGCCCGTATCACGGTGCCTGCTAATGGCTCATCACCTGCAAAATCACCGATAACCGTACGAGGTATTTGTCCAAATGATTTGCTCGTGCAGGTCTACAATAACGGCGTAATGGTCGGTGCGGTGATGTGCAAGAGCGGAAGCTTTAGCGTTGAGGTAAGTCTATTTTCAGGAAAAAATGAGCTGACGGCTCTTGTATATGATGAGTTAAATCAAGCCGGGCCAAAGTCAAACACAGTCACTGTAAATTTTAAAGATACAAGCTTTGCAGAGTTCGGCCAACAGTTGACGCTGACTAGCGCTTACGGACGTCGCTCGGCTGCAGCAGGGAGTGACCTTAATTGGCCTTTGCAGCTTTCGGGCGGTACAGGTCCGTATGCGTTTAGTATTGACTGGGGTGACAATGGCAAGCCTGAGCTGAAAAGCCAATCAATCGCCGGTGTTGTGTCGCTTGCCCATGCGTACAATAGAGCAGGTATCTATCGAGTTAATGTTACGGCAACTGACGTCAATGGTGTCACTGCATTCTTGCAGGTTATCGCAGTGTCGAATGGTAAAGTCGCTGAAGAAGCCAAAACGGCTGAGAAAGAAGCTAATTCGAGCACAGAGAAGGTTCTCTGGGTTCCTTCGCTGGCTGCCTTTATTTTGCTTCTACCATCGTACTGGCTCGGTCGTCGTAGTCAGGTGGTATCGCTACGTAGCAAGATGCTCAAAGAGCGCGACGCCTACCAAGAAAAATAACTTTAAGGTTTTACTCAAGTTGCAATTGACAAGCATAAGTGCAATCTGAGATACTGAGGTCGTTAACTACAGCAAAGAGCAAAAACTCAAGGGGGAGATGGGAAATGAGTATATCTCAGTCATTAAGCGCAGTGCGACGCCGGACCGGCTATATCGTGGCAGCGCTCACATTAGTATTAACTGTAGCGTTGCCAGGCTTAGTGTCGGCTGCGCAAGTAACAGATCGTTCAATTGCGATGAGCAGTTCGTCAAAAGGTGCGAGTAGCGCGTATACGGTGAACTTTACAGCTGTTCAAGCTGCTGAAGCATTTGTAGTAGAGTTTTGTAAAAACACTCCACTCATTGGCGAAGCGTGTGCTGCAGCAAACGTAAACACCAATGCTGCCGCTTCAGCAAGCAGCGGTGTAACAGGCGTAACTCACGCGGCTACTGATCGTTTCACAGTTGCAAAATCAATTGCAGCTGATGATCAAGTTTCTGTGGAAGTAACAGGTCTCGTCAATCCAAGCACAGCGGGTACAATATACGCACGTATCGTAACTTACGATAGTACCGTAAATGCAGCCAACTACACTTCAGAAGATCTCGGTACGGGTGTTCAGGATAGCGGTAGTGTAGCGCTAGTTGTTACTGATACGGTCGGTGTGACGGGTGCTGTTCTCGAAAGTATGACTTTCTGCGTTTCTGGTGAAAGTTCAGTGACACCTGGAACTAGTCCAATTACTGACAATTGTGGCGGTACGCTAACTGCTCCAACTGTAAAGCTGGGTAAAGATAATAGTGGCGTAATTGCGCTTGATCCAGATGATGTCTATACGGGCACGATCTATACTCAACTATCTACCAATGCAGCCAAAGGTGCTGTGATCAATCTCAAAAGTGATGCAACAAACTGTGGTGGCTTGCTTCGTTCGAGCGATCCTGCCGCATGTAACATCGCTGCAGCTGGGGCTGCAGGCAACGTGACAGCAGGCAACGCACTATTTGGTGTGAAGCTCGGCACAAATGTAACAGATGCTACAGATGGCGACTTGATCGCAGCTGGCAGCTACAATGCAACAGACTATCGTATGAACTTTGTCAGCGGCAATGCTACAGGTGTTACAAGTACTTATGGCGATCCAGTCTTCACAACAAACAACAAGCCAGCAAGTAACCGCAATCAAACTCTCACATTTGGTGCTAGCGTTACCAACAACACGCCAGCTGGTAATTATGCTGCAGACATTAACCTTACTGCAACAGGTAAATTCTAAGCTTTAGGAGCATCACCGTGAAACATTTTACTTTACATGAAAGCTCTGCGATACGTCGCGTGGCACTATTTGCCGGACTGCTTGTTGCCTTTTTGGCGGCTATCATACTCGCACATCCGGCTCATGCTGCAGCTAACAACTCAGTAAACACACTTAAGATTACTCCTGTTCGCAGCGATATTCAAATACGCCCAGGGCAGAGCAAAGTCGTCAAAATGACCGTGACGAACCTCACAGAATCGCCAATCGTTGTAAAGCCAGTCCAAAATGACTTTATTGCTGGTGATGAAGATGGCTCGCCGGCTCTCATTCTTGATGCTGATAAGTTCGCGCCAACACACAGCTTGAAGCGTTTCATGACGCCTCTTGCAGATATGAAAATTCCTGCAAAAGAAACACGTACGCTAGATGTAAAGATCAGTGTGCCGCAGAATGCTCAAGCGGGTGGTTATTTCGGCGCTGTACGTTTTGCACCATCGACAACTGGTGAAGGTGGGCAAGTCAATCTCAACGCAAGTGTTGCATCGATTATTCTGCTCACAGTGCCAGGAGACTTGGTTGAGAAACTGAGTGTAACGAATTTCGATGTACAGCAGGGTGGTAAAGATGGTTGGCTCTTCGCTGATGGTAAAGATATCGAAGTGCTTGCACGATTCGAAAATACAGGAAATGTCCAGGTCGCGCCATTTGGTAAGATATCGGTGAAAAACGGTGACAAAGTTGTCTACGAGACTGACTTTAACGCTGGATCACCTAAAGACATGACATTGCCAGATTATGCGCGTCGTTGGAAGATTCCACTCGACAAAGTTGATACTTTTGGCAATTACACAGTAAGTGCTACGATTACGTACGGATCAAAGAACTATACTCTCGATCTTACAAAATCATTCTGGGTTGTGCCAATGAGCTATATTATTGCAGCGGTTGCTGCTCTAGTAGTCATTGTCGCATTGATTGTAGTACTCGCAATGCGACGCGGTCGTCGCGGTAAAAAGCTACGACTTGGTCGACGCTAATACTACCAGTTACCTTACATAACGAGAACACCTGCCGAGTAGGGCAGGTGTTCTTTTTCCAGACTAATATATGTAGTGGAATGTACTTGCAGATACAGTACGCTTGCTGACTTTATTAAAGCCGGCGTAGTTCATCTCTGAAACAGTGACTGTGCCATTTTTGTTGACGCTTTCAACGTACGCTACGTGTCCAGCTTGTTCGGCTACTGCGCCTGCTCGAGGTGTTGAGCCTGTCTTGTAACCGCGTGCTGCTGCATTGCCAGCCCACTGTCCGCCGTTGCCAAGCATGTTAGGTAAATCAGGACGACGGTCTTTAACATACCATGTACAGTTTCCGAAATAGTATGTATTGCCGCCATTACCAGAAGCTGTGTAGGCAATTGGTTGGCTTGTTGAGTTATAGCCATAATTAACGTATTGTCCACCGTAGTTGTAAGCTGTTGGTGCTACTGCAGGTGCCGCAGAGTACGATGCAAAACGATTTGGTAACTTTTCTTTTTTTGTAGGAATCCTGACCTTGTCGCCAATATCGATTTGGTCTGGATTTTGAAATTGCTTGTTTGCATTAAACAAACGAACGTAGGTGGTTTTATGCTTCTCGGCGATCGATGTGAGAGTGTCGCCACTCTTTACGGTCACCGTTTTCAGCTCTTTTGCCTCTGATGGCGAAGCTGCGACGAGCGCAATAAAACACATGGCGCCAATCGCCATTAGGCTTGATTTGATATTCACTTTCTTCTCCTTATACCCCAGCCAGGTTCATTATTACATTCAAGTAGCTGGTCCTATGCTCTTTAAACACGTCTCGCTAAACTAACTCCAAAGTCCGCGTAAAAAACACAAAGATAAGACTATAAAATTACACCACGGCAAGTCAATCATTTTTTGAAGATTTTGCAAGCTAACGGAGGTTAAAAAATAGTGTATTTTTTACCACGAATAGTGCATAAAGGGAATAGTAAATTTCTAGAAATATTGTAATATTATGTAAAAATCGATACAATAAGGATGAAGAAGAAAGTAAAAAACATAAAAATAATAACAATATAGTAAATCTCGTGACTATATCCCTATGATTCAATATTTTAATTCAAAGACTGACTCAGGAAATCCTGCTCAAGTAGAGCGTCTCCAGCCAGATGCATGGATTCGCAGCGAGCGACCAAGTGATGATGAGAAAGCTACCCTAAAAGCAATAGGGATCGACGAAGACATCCTCCATGATGCACTCGACCCACACGAGATTCCGCGTGTCGAACTCGAGGATGGCTGGACATATTTCATCACACGTCTTCCTGATACTGATGATGAGTTCAATGACTTTACGACGCCAATTCTATTTGCGCTTGGTCAGCATATAGTGACGGTGAGTCGTGATTCACTTGGTCGATTGTGGCAGCCGTTTATTGATACAACAACCACACCGACTGCTGATCGTTCACGATTTTTTATTGTCATGATGGATGCGATTGTGAGGCAGTACCAACGACGTGTTGCGACAATCAATCGCCAGATGCGTGCAGCAACTAGTGACGTTGGAGGTCTTCGTTCAAAAGACATCGCGACTCTCACAGAGTACGAGCGAAAGCTAAATGATTATCTTGATGCGCTCATCCCGACTAATACTTCACTGGAAAAACTACTTGGCGGAAAGCTGCTAAAACTGCACGAAGACGACAAAGATTTAGTTGAAGATCTTTCGATTGACCTTGAGCAGTTAATTGCTCGTTGTAAGTCATTGCTTCGTACAATCACGAATTTGCGAGATAGCTACCGTGCAGTGATGGACACGCGCCTAAACGAGACAATTCGTCTGCTCACGGTTATTACTCTTGCGCTGACAATTCCGACAATGATGGCTGGATTGTATGGTATGAACGTACCATTGCCGCTTGAAAATTCACCGCTTGTTTTCTGGGGAATTATTATTTTGAGCATCGTCTCGGCTGTGACGCTGACTCTGACATTCTTGAGGAAAAAATAAACTACACGCGTCGACCAATATCACTACGATATTGCATGCCATCAAAAGAGATTTTTTCGACTGCTTCATAAGCTTTCCTTAAAGCTTCGTCTAGATCGTTTCCGGTAGCCGTGACAGCCAGAACTCGGCCGCCATTTGTATAGAACTTCCCATCTTTTTCATACGTGCCAGCATGAAATACTACAATGTCTTCGAGTGACTCTGCCTCACTAATCCCGGAAATCTCGTCACCTTTTCTCGATGATTTTGGATACCCGGCGGATGCAAGAATTACAGTAGCGGCAGTTTTCTTGCTCCAGGTGACGTCGCTGTTCGACAATGTTCCGGCTGCACAATTCTCTAGAATAGTAAAAAGGTCACTATCGAGTAAGCGCATATATACTTCTGCTTCCGGGTCGCCAAAACGTGAATTAAATTCGAGTAGATTGATTACATCGTCATCGATCATTAGGCCAGGATAGAGCGTGCCGTTAAATGTGCGACCCTCTTTTTGCAGCTGCGCAAGTGCTGGATCTACGATAGCTGTTTGTGTGTAAGAAAGATGATCTTCGGTGACCCATGGAACTGGCGCTATGACGCCCATGCCACCGGTATTTGGACCCTTATCTCCATCGTAGATTTGCTTGTGATCTTGTGATGAAGGGAATAAAACGGCGGTTTTCCCGTCGCAGAACGCGTGTGTTGAAACCTCCTGGCCTTTTAGGAAATCTTCGATCACGACACGATTTCCAGAATCACCAAAGATTTTCTTGACCATAATCTCATCGATTGCCGCGTCGGCTTGTTCGTAATTTTCAGCAATCACAACACCCTTTCCAGTAGCGAGGCCATCAGCCTTTACAACGACAGGTAGTGGGCGACTATGGGCAAACTCACGTGCTTTCTCTGCATCGTCGAATGTTTCGTATGCGGCAGTAGGAATGTTTGCTTTGCTCATCAAATGCTTTGAAAAAACTTTTGAAGTTTCGATTTCGGCTGCTGCTTTAGTAGGGCCAAAAACAAGTATATTTTCTGCTTTGGCTGCGTCGGCTAGTCCAGCTTCTGAGGCTGCCTCCTGGCCGATCACGATGAGATCAATCAACTGTTCTTTTGCGAAGGATATCAATTTCTCTACGTCAAGAAAATCAATAGAAACTATCTCGGCAACTTTTTTCATGCCGTCATTTCCCGGTGCTGCGAAGACTTTTTCTACTCTTGGAGACTGAGCTAATTTCCAGCAAAGTGCATGCTCACGTCCGCCACCGCCTACTACCAATACTCGCTTTCTGTCGCTCATGATTCCTCCGTGTGTTGTGTTAAAAAAATATCAATATCAGAGCCGATTGTTGCACGCTCGGATGCCTTTATACGTTCAAACAAGCTTTCCGGCGTATCGCCCTCAAGGACTTCAACTCGGTGTTCGGCCACAACTGGCCCGCCGTCATACTCTGTATCGACAGCAAACAAACAGTGTCCCGCTGTGCGATTATTTTTAAGTACGTATTCTTGTACGTGAATACCGTATAAGCCTTTTGTATCAGGCAGAATACCGGGGTGAGTGTTTACCATCTGTGCTTGGAATGGTGAAGATAGTTGAGAGTTGTAGCCATAGCGTTCAACTATAGATGAGCCGACAAGTTTCATATAGCCAAGGAGTGCAACGAAATCAATGTCATGTAACTTGAGTAGGCGCAGGATCTCAGCTTCCTCTGCACGAGTCTGTCGCCCGTATTCTACTGGCGCACCGTCATTGTCTGGGAAGTTCTTGCTACTAACGTATGCTTTCTCGACCGTGAGATTATTTTTAGTCATGAGTGCGTCGACTTTTTCGAACACTCCTGCATCGGCTGAGTTTGAAATGACTAGAGCTACTTCTCCGTTACACTCACCGCGTACGATTGACTGCATTAAGGCTTCGGCGGTTGTGCCGCTGCCGGATGCAAGTATTGCTATCCGAGGTTTTTTATTCATCATCTTCAGCGGAATGGCTGTAAGCGCCAGTTGCTATTTTTTCTTCTACAAAACGAATCTCGTCAGCACGTCTTCCGATCGGAGATGGATAGTTGCCGTCAAAGCAAGATGTGCAAAGCTGGTCACGCGAGACACCCGTAGCCTCAATCATACCGTCGTACGAAAGATAGCCGAGCCAGTCAACACCGAGCCATTGGCGTATTTCTTTGGTAGACATGCGAGATGCAATGAGATCGTCTTGGCTAGGTGTGTCGATGCCGTAGAAGTCAGGGTATTTCACAGGAGGGGAGCTGATGAGAAGATTAATCTCCTTCACGCCAACTCCGCGCAGCATTTTAACGACCTTTTTCATGGTTGTACCGCGCACGATTGAGTCGTCGATGAGAACGATTTTCTTATCTTTTAAAAGGTCAATGATAGGATTGAGCTTTAGCATGACATCACGCTCACGTAGCTCTTGGGTTGGGCTGATAAACGTTCGATTGATGTAGCGATTTTTGATCAGAGCCATCTCAAACGGAATACCGCTTGCTTTGGCGTAGCCAAGAGCGGCTGGGATAGAAGAGTCTGGCACTGGTACTACAATATCTGCGTCAAATTGATATTCTTTGGCGAGTTGTATACCGTATTTTTCACGAACTGAGCTGACAGTTTTACCCATCAAGACACTATCCGGACGCGCAAAATATACGAGCTCAAAAATATCAAATTTCAGATCGGGCTTTACGATTTGATGTGACGTGACGCCACTTTCATCGATCACAACAAGCTCGCCTGGCTCGATATCACGAATAAATTCTGCACCAATAGTATCGAAAGCACAGGTTTCTGATGCTACGACATATCCGCCGTCAAGTTTCGCAAGCGATAGTGGGCGGATGCCATATTGATCACGAAACGCAATGAGCTTTTCGTTGTAAACTGCAGTGACAGAGAAAGCACCTTCTAGAAGAGGAAAAACAGTTGTAACTGCCTGATCTATTGTGGCCCCATTGCCAAGTTCATGATCAATTGCTGCAGTCATCATGCCGGAATCATTCATTTCCGCGTGATCTATGTTGACGCTCGACAAAAATTCAGAAAGCTTATCAACGAGCGGAAGATTACCGTTGTGTGCGAGTGTAAAAACTCGATTGTTTGACACGTATGGCTGATTAAACTGTGGGTCGGCGCCACCATTAGTTGAGTAGCGATTGTGGCCAATAGCTGTTGTACCTTTTAGCGTAGCGAGGTCTTCATCTGTATAAACGTTTGCTACGAGTCCAAAAGCAGAATGTCGATATAATGCTTTGCCATCTGAGCTGGCAATCCCGGAGCTTTCTTGGCCTCGATGCTGGAGCGCCCAAAGTCCATAGTAGGTGAGTTTTGCTGCATTTTTCGCACCGTATATTCCAAAAACAGCACATTTTTCGCGTAATCGATCAGACTGATCGACAGAGTTTTCACGGGTATTCATCGATATATTGTATACGATTTTTTTAGATGTGACTAGATAGTATATTTTTGACACAAAACTTACTTGACATACATTTCATACTTTTATACAATCATATATATGAAGCACCCAATTCATGACAAAAAACTATTTGGTACTGCGACTGTCGGCACAAAAGGTCAGATCGTCATCCCTGCAAATGCTCGCGAAGAGCTTGGGCTTAGCGCGGGAGATAAACTCTATATCGCTGGTTCGCCATCAAAGAAAGTGTTGTTTTGTCTTGGAGAAGAGCAACTTGAACATCTCATCAATCGCTTGACGAGCGATGACAGCGAGGATGCTCAAGAGGTGAAAGCACAATTTGAAGCACTAAAAAAACACAAGGAGTAGTATAACTATGCATCATCATCTGAGCTTGCGAGGCAAGCTTGTCATTATGTTTTCGGTCATGGCCAGCCTATTTTTGGTTGCGCTCGACCAAACGATCGTCTCTACGGCGCTCGGAAAAATCGTTGAAGAATTTAATGCCTTTGATCAGCTCAGCTGGATCGTGACGGCATACCTTCTTACCACAACTGTAACTGTACCAATTGCTGGTAAATTGTCCGACTTATTCGGTAGACGGCTTATCTTGCTCATTGGTGTGGCTATATTTGGCGCTGCATCCTTGCTTAGTGGTATGGCTGGTACGGTAGATCAGCTCATCTGGGCGCGAGCTGTACAAGGTATCGGTGGTGGTATTATCACGGCAAATGCGTTTACGATTATTGGTGACCTTTTTGCGGCGCGTGAACGTGGTCGTTGGCAAGGACTTTTTGGTGCTGTATTTGGTATTGCATCGGTAATCGGGCCACTACTTGGTGGCTGGCTGACTGACGGTCACGGACTATTTGGTATTACGACTGACTGGCGCTGGACGTTCTACATCAACGTACCAGTAGCGATTGTTGCTTTTACTCTGATCGCTATTTTCACTCCATCACTCAAGCATGCTAAGAAACCTAAAATTGACTACGCTGGTGCAGGACTACTTGCACTTGCACTTGCCACGCTCGTGTTAGCGGTCGACAATACTGAGAATATCTTTGCCGGCTTTATGGACTGGGCGAATATTTCTCTCACGACTTTGCGTGTCATCATGGGAGCTATCATTGCGCTCAGTGTTGCAGCACTTATATATGTAGAGAAGCGGGCTGAGCAGCCAACCTTGCCGCTAAAGAATTTTTCCAATATGAATTTCCTACGCATTGTAGGTGTATCAATTCTCTTCGGTGTCGGTTTTATGGGCTCAATCCTGTACCTCACGCAGTTCAACCAGCAGGTATTTGGCGCATCACCAACTGATAGTGGCCTGATGCTGCTACCGATGATGGCTGGTATTATGACGACAAGTATTGGTTCTGGACAGATCATCTCGCGTGTTGGTAAGTACAAGATTTTCATGCAAATTGGTATCGTTATTGCGACGGTCATGATTGGCTTGCTCACTACTCTAACCCCTGAGACACCTTACTGGCATGAAGCACTTATGATGTTTGGTGTTGGTCTTGGCCTAGGGCTTGTTATGCCGGTGCTCAATATTGCGGTTCAGAATGAATTTAAACAAAGTGAACTTGGTGTCGCAACCAGCTCTGTACAGCTTTTCCGTGGGCTTGGCTCGACGGTAGGAATCGCGATCTTCGGTGCGATGCTCACTAGTGGCCTAACTGCAAATCTATCAGGTATCGAGAACGATGCTTACGTGAAATCACTTGCAAGTAGTCCCGCAGCTAAACAAATCGGTGATCTATCTAACTCAAATACGCTCTTGACGCTCAATACACCTGATGTGAAAGAAAAAATCCGCGATGGATTTGAAAAGTCGACTGCTCAGTTGCCAGCACCAGTACGCGAAAAGGCTTCTGAAACCTTCGATAAAAATCAGACTGAATACTCAGGTAAAGTAACCCACGCTTTTTCTGATTCGCTACGCACGTTATTCATCATCTCTGCTGTTACGATGGGACTTGCTTCAGTGTTTGTCTTTACGCTGAAAGAGCGCGAGCTAAAGCCAGCTAGCGCAGATGCCACCCCTGGTGAGATGTAGTTTCCTGATATTTGTCTGAAACTATTGCAATTATGCTTTGTAAAGAGTATTCTGCAGTTAGGTTAAATTCAAAAAGGAAAACAAATGCAAAAAAGAAAAGCTGAACGTGGCTCACATCACCTCGTCCTAATCGTAGGGATAGTAGTAGCTCTCATAGGGATACTAGGATTTGTTGGCTATAATGCCTGGCAACGACAAACATCTAATGCGGGTGGGCAGAATACTGTTGGCAGTACGACGCAGATAAAAGCGGCCGAGAAAAAAATCACTAATCTAGAAAGTCAGCTTACTCAGGCTCAGGCAACCTACAAGAAAAAGGTGGAGCTTGCAGATGCTGCTCAAAAACGATATTTTGCTCATCGTAATGCTCAGATGAAAGCTGACCCAGCTATCGATAAAAAATTTAAAGCGAAGTGGGCTGCGGACAAAGTATATGCAGCTAAACGAGACGCGCTCAAAAAGCAAATTGCTGCTTTAAAAAAGAATGGCGTATCTGCCAAGGAACGCAAAACAATTAAGTCGTTAGAAGCAAAAATTGCTAGCGCAAAGAAAGTGCACCAAAAAGCTGAAGCGCCAGCTGTTGCTGTACGTGAAAAATGGCCTACCTATCAGGCTTACGTAGCTGCTCAAAAGCAGGTATCGCGAGCAGAGCAAAAGGTGAATGATTTAAAGGCAGACATTAGAAAAGCTAAAAATCATTTATCTGACCTGAAAAAGAAAAAGAGTGAAGACAAGACACCAGTGGTTGTTAAGCGACATGCATGTGCGACTGGTCAAATTGGTACATTTACATCCACTGCTAGAGGGTGTTATCCAACATCGATCGTATGGGATAGTCCTCAAAAGGAAAGCACTTGTCCGACTATAAGTCAATCTCATTATCATTACACGATTAGCTGCGCACAGAGAGGCAAGCAGTACTTTACAAAGACTACTGGTAGCGGAATCGGATACAGCTCAAAGTGCCGAAGCAAGCAAATAACTCGAGCGCAAGCATCTGCACCAACCGTGAAATATACGGCGGCAAAAGCTTGTAGCTAGAAATATTACGTAAGGCTGGTGCTTGGTTGCTACAGATTCGCACTGGTCGCTCCTCGTGGCGTACAATAAAGCATAACTATGACGTTAAAGAAATACATTAAGTACTTGCTGCTCACTGTTCTGATGGCGGGTGCGGGTATTATATCTATTAGTGTGCCAGCGTACGCCGACATAGAGGATCTTACGGTCAATACAGGTTGTAGCGAGCTGCCTTCATACACAGGGATATTGGAGCTAACTGAGAAAAAATACGATGTATTTGCGCGACTTGCTAAGCGCGGAGAGTCTGCCAAGGTGCAAAGCTTTGCTCAGTCAGAGTCAGGCGCATACGGCGACTGTGTGAAGATTGGTCAAGTGACAGCGAGTGGTGACAGGTGGACGAAAGTCGGCGAGTTCACTGCGTCAAACGAGTCGTATACTCTGCAGCTTGCGTCAACAATTCTAAGTCGTTTGCCAGATGCAAATCGTCCATCAATCATGCTCTTGCCACACGACAAGCCTATATGTAAGCCAACCACAGAATGTACCCTGACTGTGGCTGGTCAACCAGGGTTTGTTCGACCAACTGGTACGCTTCTTAACCAAGACTCTCTTAGGGTTGTTGAAGTTGTTGATCCAGCGCTCGATACAGCAAAGCAAGTTCGATATTACACAGATGGAACACTGGCCTATACGTCTAACCATCTCGAGGAATTTGACTCACGCTACATAGAGTACGGAGACCAGCCGCTTACGAGAGTTATTGTATATGACTCTGGGCAGCAGATCGTTCTCGAATCAAAAGCACCAATTACATATACAGATAATTTTGGGAACTTTCTCTTTCGGCTCACACAGAAGTATCCTGATACGCTCACAATTCTTATCTGGTTAGTATGTATTATTCTTGGACTAGCTATTATATTGCTCGTCTTGAGGATGCTCCGAAAACGTCATGATTGGCGGGTGCACCATGGATTAGAAGTCGAAAAAGCACTTAATATATTTCAGAGAATATACTACGCAGTTCAAAGTCAAAAAGGAGTCAAGATAGCGAGACTTGTTATTGGTAGTATCGCGACTCTGTGTGTGATTATGCTTGTCATCATCTTTACGAATACGTATGTTGCTCAGATTATCTCAATCGATGGTCACAGCATGGAAAAGACATACTTTACGGGCAACCAAGTGCTGCTTAATAAGATTCCAAAGACACTTGCGTCACTCAATAATACTGAATATGTGCCAAAACGCGGTGAGGTGGTCATCGTGAACTCATCGTTCGGGAATGCCGTTCTCTCAACTGATGATGTCACTGGTCTTACCTTGATAAAACGGGTGATCGCACTACCTGGAGAGCGTGTAGTTATAAAAGACGGCATCCTCACTGTGTATAATCAAGAGTATCCAAAAGGTTTTCAGCCGGATGATGGTAGTTCTTGGCAGAAAGCTATGACTCCCGATGAGAAGACAGAGAATATTGATATACAGCTAGCTCGAAGCGAAATATTCGTCAGCGGTGATAATCGGCCGGCTTCGATTGACTCGAGATTTAATGGCCCTATCTCTACCAAAGAAGTCCTCGGTGTTGTCGGTGCTAAAGTTTGGCCACTTTGGTAGCTCTAGAGTAGCAAAGAAAGCATAAGCTCTGATATACTAACCTTTAAGATGTTGGCGTATTACTCAAAGCGCTCACAGGGTGAGGAATTTGAAGAGTTAAAGAAACCACTGAAAAGTGGCATGTGGGTTAGTGGCAGCAATCTAACAGTAGAAGAGATTAATCAACTTATTAAAGATTACGATCTCGCTGCCAATATTGTCTATGATGTCAGGGACCACCAAGAGCTTCCTAGGACAGAAGCTCACCTTGATGATCTCTATGTATTTCTGCGGTTGCCACACTTGGCGAAATCCGGTCATGTTGTAACCGCGCCACTGCTTGCTGTTGTTCGTCCGGATACACTTATAAGTCTTACACAGTTTGATTCACTGAGTCTTGATGTGATCAAGCGAGTGACTCTTCCGATTACTACTACAAAGACAGACGAGCTTCTGCTTGGAATAATAGCAGCATGTGTCGAGGCGTACGTAGATTTGTTGCATCACACAGAGCGCAGTATCAATGACACGGCCAATCGCTTGCGTACTCATGAAGTTAACAATCAAGATTTCATTCACTTTGTTGTCGTAGAAGACAATCTTACATCATATCGTATGAATCTTGGGGGCATCCACACGGTTGTCGAGCGTCTTCGCAGCGGAAGCTATTCGGTAATAGATGAGTCGATGAACGAATCTCTTGACGATATCAGCCTGCAGCTCAAGCAGCTCCTTGTAGCCGTAGAGAGCTATAAGGGACGAGTTGAGAGCATTCGAAATGCGTATAGTACAATTGCCAACAATAAGCTCAACCAACGCATGAAGACCCTGACAGTACTCACTGTGCTGATTACGTTGCCAAACGTATTTTACGGAATGTACGGTATGAACATAGCATTGCCATATGCCGATGCCCCGTGGGCGTACGGGGCAGTTGTTGGCTTTACTGTGGCATTAATGCTGATTGTCTACGTAGTTGCGAAACGATTTAAGATTTTTTAGTCTTTGGCTCTTCTATCTTGACACCGTTTTCCTTAAAAGCAGGCTGTAGGAAGAACTGCTCAAGTGTTTCAATGTTTGACCATACTGGAGGAGTCGAGCTGTCACTGTCTGAAGGGATAAGCTTTCCGTCCTTTACATCGCCTTCGACTTTCTTGCCGTTTAGGTAGATGCCAGGTGTTCCATCAACGCCTATTTTGCGGCCCAGTGCTGTGTCAAAGCTGATCTTCTGATTGATGGTTTCACTTTGCTCTTTTAGTGTCGCGGTGAATTTTGCCTCATCAAGCCCGATTGATACTGCATATGATGTGAAGAATTTGGTTCGCTGCTCTGATGTTGCGCCTGACCATTCGTCCTGAGTCTCGTAAAGTTTATCGTGCATCTCCCAGAACTTTCCGAGTATGCCGGCTGATTCAGCTACTGCTGCCGCTGCACGAGCATTTGGGTGCATGTTAGTGAGTGGGAAGTTGCGGAATACAAATGCCATTTCACCTTTATATTTTTCGCTTGCTGTTTTGAGTGGCTGGTATGCTGAGCCACAGCCTGGACACTGATAATCACCGTACTCAACAAGTACAACCTTACTCTTTGGATTACCAAAGACGTGGTCTGCAATATTACCCGATTGTGCATCTGCAGCGAGAACAGAATTCTCGTTTACCTTGCTCACATCGATACTATTTCTTGTCGAAAAGTATATGAGTCCGCCGAATACGGCTACTACAACTGCTGTAAATATAATCCATGTATTTCTGGTCACTGTACTATTATCCCCCCTGGGCTTAATTACTATCTTTAGTGTAGCAAATTTTGAATTCTACCGCTAGAATGGACGTATGGTAGAAATCTTGTTTGTGCTTGTGATCATACTTATTGCTTGCTTGCTATTAGTCAGTGCAATTTCAGTCACTCCATCGAATTTTTCTCAGTTTGAGATTGATCGTCGGATAAAAGCTGGAGAAAAAGAGACAAAAATTGAGCAGGAGCGAGCGCGATATTATGGAGATCTTTTATCGCTGCAACGAGCTGCGGCTTCCTTATTTCTCGTACTGAGTGTAGTTACTCTGGTGTACTTGTTCGGCTGGATTGTTGGGCTACTTCTCGCGGTTCTGCTGGCGCTTGAATATGGTGCTGTTTCTCGTCTTTCTTTTATACGTCGTCAAGCACAAAAGTTGTACGAGAAATACGAGTCGCAGATTATCAATTTTATCCAGCGCTACCCTAAGATATTTTCTCTCCTGCGTGTAGTCACACCAGGTACGGCAGATACAAGACTGACATCTCGCGAAGAGCTGCAACATCTTGTATCACAGGCTGGTACGTTATTAACACACGATGAGCAGCTGCTCATAAAGAGCAGCTTGCATTTTAGAAATCTCCCGGTAAGTGAAGTTATGACACCACGTAGCGTGATCGACAGTGTAAAAAAGAGCGAGATTCTCGGTCCGCTTGTTTTGGATGATCTACACAAGACTGGCCACAGTCGCTTTCCAGTCATAGACCAAGATATGGATCATGTCGTAGGTGTCTTGCACCTGCGTGATCTTTTAACTTTGGATACAACTAAAAAGCATACTGCGAGAGTTGATACTGCGATGGAGTCTCGCGTATTTTACATCCACCTAGATCAAACGCTTGACCATGCACTTGCTGCGTTCCTAAAAACGCGCCATCATCTATTTGTTGTGGTGAATGAATATCGCGAGACAGTAGGTCTTCTTAGTCTTGAGGATGTGATTGAAGCGCTCATCGGCCGTAAGATTGTTGACGAATTTGATGCACATGACGACTTAAGAGTTGTCGCTGCTAGAAATCCGCGAAAAAACAACAGCCATCCAAAAAGCCAAGACGTCTAAGTGTTTTCAACTGCCTGTTTGCCGATGCTGACGATGTGTTTTTGTCTGAATCGTTCGAAAGCTTTCTTTTCTAAACCATAACGCTTGATATGCGTAGTGATGTATTCGCTTCCGAGGAATCGAGGCAGGATCACGTAGCTCGCGCCGCGTTCGTACAGTTCCAATGCGTCCTCGTATGTGTGAGCGTGGCAGATAAAAGTAGCGTCATTGTTGTAGCGATGAAGAAAATGCAGCAAGCGCTTGTTTACGTCTACGTCAAGTATTGTACTGGCGGCAAATTTTACATGGCCGGCATTTATCTCCTCTAGAAACTCGTGGTCGGTCACGTCACCGTAGGCATGTCGCACGCCTTGTGTCTCAAGATGCTCAATGACTTCTGGATCGTAGTCAACGACTAGATATTTTTGTTTTGTATCTCTAAAGAGCTTTAAAAATTCATAGCCTCCGTGTTGGTAGCCAAAGAGGATACTCGTATATATGCCGCGCTGCTTGTTTTTTTCACGAATATTTTTGCGTTCAAAAAACGAGAGACGTTTTTCGAGTAGTCGATAGAGCTGATCATCATACTTCATCAAATACGATGAAATGGCAATCGTGATCAATGCAACAAGCGTGATAATACTCACGGTGCTTGGTGCAATGATATGCTGTGTGCTTGCGAGTACGACGAGCACGATAGAAAATTCACTGATTTGAGATAGATTTATGCCAGCTTTAAAGCTCGTTAATTTTGTGTAGCCAAGCGCCCCAAGGCTGCTCATAACAAAGAGCGGCTTTCCAACTATGACAATAAGTGAAAGCAGCAGCGCTGGGATGATGATTGAGCCAAAATTATCAAATACAAAGCTCTCGCCAAGAGAAACGAAAAACAGTACGACGAAGAAATCTCGCAGCGGCTTGAGCCGTGCACTCATCTCGGTTGCGTACGGAATGGAAGCGAGACTTACGCCAGCAAATAGTGCTCCAACTTCAGGTGAGAATCCAGCCCAGCTAAATAAGCTTGCAATGCCAAACCCCCATGCGACAGCAAAGAGGAAAAGAAATTCTTGACTCTTAGCAAACTTTTTTGCGAAATGTGGGATTATCTTAACGCCTGCAACGAAGAGCAAAAGACCAATCCCAAAGGCTTTTAGAGCCATCCATGCGAAGTCTTGCAAAGATAGATTATCACCTTGGCCAAGTGCGGTTACGATGACAATCGCAAGCGTTGCAACGACATCGTCAACGATAATCACACCGATCGCAATTTGTCCGTGGAGTCGATTGAGTTGTTTCTTGTCAGATAGAGCCTTCAAGATGATGATGGTACTACTGAAAAATAGAGCCAGTCCTACAATTAACGCAGTGTTATTATCAAATCCCACAGCGTGTCCGATTGCCCATCCTAAGCCACCAATAGGTACTAAGATCGCTGCAGCGGTGAGCAGAGAAACTTTTCCTAGACTACGAATGACAGTTATATTCATCCCAAGTCCTATGATGAAAAGCAGTAGCACAATGCCAATCTCTGAGAACCCTTCAAATGCTTCTTTCGAATGAATAAGATTTAGCATCAACGGGCCGACAAGTATGCCGGTCAGAATATAGCCGAGTATCAAAGGTTGGCGTAGATACCGCATGAGCCCAGCCACAAGAGCGACGATGACAAATACGAGGCTGAGTTCTGCAAATATGTGTTGTTCTGGCATGTTTATTTCGAAATTATTTCTAACTAATAGTATAACAGCTTCTTTGATCTAGCGCGAACAGAGGAGAATAGGTATAATCAAGGGAAGTATGAAAAGAATTTTAAGTAGTGAAGTGGCCGGAGTAGTCGGTCAAACTATCAGCCTCGCCGGTTGGGTGCAGTCTAGACGTGATCATGGTGGGTTAATTTTTATTGATCTTCGCGATCACAAGGGGCTGATCCAGCTCGTCATAAATCCTGAGCAGGCTGAAGCATTCTCTATTGCCGAGGGTCTGCGTGATGAATTTGTTATCAAGGCAAATGGTGAAGTAAAAGCACGTGCACCAGAATTAGTAAATCCAAATATTGAAAGTGGTACAGTTGAGGTCGTAGTCGATAGTCTAGAGGTGCTAAACCGCGCTGATACGCTACCTATTCAGCCTTTTTCGGAGCAGCAGGCAAATGAGGAACTGCGCCTGAAATATCGCTATCTTGACCTTCGCAGGCCAAAGATGCAGCACATGCTGAAGCGCCGCGCTGAAATGTTTAGCGTAATTCGTAGCTACATGGAAACACAAGAATTTACCGAAGTTACTACGCCAATTTTGGCAAATTCTAGCCCAGAGGGCGCGAGAGACTTCTTGATTCCAAGTCGTATGCACGAGGGTAAGTTTTATGCTTTACCTCAAGCTCCTCAGCAGTTCAAGCAGCTACTCATGGTTGGCGGTATACCACGCTACTACCAGCTAGCGGCCTGCTTCCGTGATGAAGACCCGCGTGCTGACCGTTTATATGGTGAATTTTATCAGCTCGATGCGGAGATGAGTTTCGTTGAGGATGGAGAAGAAGTCCGCCAGATGTTTGATCCACTCATCAAGCAGCTTTCGACTGATTTTGCAGACAAAAAATTGCTTTCTGAAGACATCCCACGAATTCCGTATGCAGAAGCAATGGACAAATATGGCTCTGACAAACCAGATCTTAGATTTGGTATGGAGCTGATAGAACTGACAAATGTATTTGCAGACACTGAGTTTGGAGTGTTTAAGTCAGCGGAAACGATCAAAGCAATTTGCGTCAAAGATGGTCTGAGTCTCAGTCGTAAACAAATTGATGGCTTTACCGAAATCGCAAAGTCGGAAGGTGCCGGCGGTCTAGCTTATATCTCATACGAAAATGGAGAAGCGAAATCGCCAATTGCGAAATTCCTTTCAGAAGCTGAACTCGCAGCAGTAAAAGAAAAGACCGGTGCAGAGGATGGCGATACAATTTTCTTCGGTGCTGACAAGCGAAGCGTAGTAAATAAAGTACTTGGTCGTCTGCGCTCAGAATTTGCCGATCACTTCCAGCTCAAAGATCCAAATGTTATTGCTCTTTGCTGGATCGTCGACTTTCCATTCTACGAGTGGGATGATACTAGGAAAAAAGTCGACTTTGGACACAACCCATTCAGTATGCCAAAAGGCGGCGTTGAAGCGCTCAAAGCTACGACTGATGACGAGAAGCTAGCTATTTTGGCTGACCAATACGACATGGTGATGAACGGCTATGAAATTTGTAGTGGCGGCGTGCGCAACCATAATCCGGAAGTGCTTTATGGTGTCTTTGGGCTACTTGGCTATGACAAAAAGTATGTCGAGGATAAGTTTGGTGCTATGCTTGGCGCCTTCAAATTCGGTGCTCCGCCACATGCTGGCTGCGCGTTTGGGGTTGACCGTATGTTCATGGAACTCATGGGTGAAAATAACATCCGTGAGGTTATCGCATTTCCAAAGAATGGCTCTGGTGTGGATGTGATGATGAACTCACCGTCATTTGTCGATGACGCTCAGAAAAAAGAACTTGGACTGTAAAGCCTTGTTTCGTCGCTAATATCCCAGCTGTTCGTAGGGGAGCAGTGGTTGACATATTTCGCTAAATAGTGTATTATTAAAAGTATTGCTTATGAAATTTACTAGACGAAATAAAAACCAAGAACAGCCTTCATCGATACCACAAGCTCCTGTGCCGCATGTGCAGCCGCCAATTGAAACAGTGGTTTCTCCAGAAGCTATCTCACTTACTCGTGAGGAGATAGCACGTGGTTTGGAGCTGGATCAGTTGCGACTGAACGCAATCTACAAGCAAGCTCTTGAGAGAGGGCTAACTCCTGATGATGCTATTGAAATGCTGAAAGAAGGTGTAAGTAGTGGTGAAATACCAGCTTTTGCAGCGCGTTTGCCTGAAGCACGAGATGGCATAAAGCCACGATTATACGTTCCTGAGTTATTGAAAGCGATAGAGCGCAGAGAGGCTCCGCCATTTCCTATAGAGATATCAGCTCACTCTGACGGTGAAGTCGGAGTGTATATCCGCAAGAAAACAAATAGCCAATACTGGCGGCGAGCTGTTGAGGTGTCGGGAGTTGACGCCGGGCAAATGGCCAGACTTGAAGATAGTCAAGTTGCGGTGGCTGCTCTTCGTGAGCTTCTTGATGAGTCGGAACCTAGTCAAGACTAGGTTAGGCTATACTATTCGCCAAACGACCTCTCAAGGTCAGCGAAATCTTGTTTTAAGCTAGCGGTACTTCTAATTAATTCTTTCAATGTCCTAAGATCACGGTAAAATAGCAAGTCTTTAAAACAGAGAAATGCAAACATCCACCATCCCATGCCGCGGCTTTCGAGCAAATGCTGGATCTTGTCTGCAAAATCTTTGAGTAGTCTCTTTTGTCTAGTGTTTAGAGGATAAGGGTAGATTTTATGTGTGATCAATTTTGCCACACCGAGTATTACGAGTGCAATCAGGAGCCACGGAATATAGATAAAGAGCAGTAGCCACCACCATGCGCTCAGGTAGTGTGCGAGCGCCCAGATGCCAATCAAAAGCAGTAGAGAAGCAGCTGCACCGGCAATAGAAATAATCAGTAAGGCTCGTTTTGCAATAGTAGAGGTGAGTGCTCGGATGACATCTATTTTTGCTTGCATACATCCTCTATTATACAAGAGACTTGATTTTTTCTTAAAATAATGCTACTATATAAATAGTCGCATTGACAAAAATAAAAACGAAAGGAAATTATGGAAACACTCGTAGTTCTACTCTCTATCGCAGTTATCTTGCTTTCTGTTGTGATCATAGCGCTACTTATCGCGGTCGTTATGGTAATCGCAAAGGTAAATAGAATTGCTAAAAATATCGACAACATTACTAACAATCTCTCTTCGGCTACAGACTGGCTTTCGCCGGTAAAAGTTTTTGCTGAAGCAGTTAAAGCGGTTAAACAATTTCGTAAATAAAAAGGAGAAAAAGTATGAGTAAATTAGTAAAAGTAGCAATTGCAGGAGCTCTTGGATTTGTTGCGGGTATTTTGATGGCGCCAAAAAGTGGCGAAGAGACTCGCGCTGATATTAAGAAAAAAGCAGGCGATCTAAAGAAGCAGGCCAATGTTAAAAAAGGTCAGGCGATGAAAGCGGCTGTAGACGGTGCCGAATCTCTGAAGGCTGGCGGTGAAAAGCTACGAAAAGAAGCACGCGGTATGAGTAAAAGTGCTGTGAGCTCTGGCAAGGCTGTCCGCGCGGAAGCAGGTCGACTTGGCGATGAAGCGAAAGTACGTGCCGAGCGCGTCGCTAAGGATGTAAAGGCAACTGCTAAGGCTGTCGAGCGAGATATCAAACGCAATATGAAGTAAATATTTCGTACCCTAAAAGAAGCACCCATGTTAAAGGGTGCTTCTTTGTCGTACAATGTAGTATACAGTGAGTAAAATCTCCGACATCAAAGTAGTAGCAACATCAGCAGGTGTAAGTCTTCTCGATGTTATTTTAAATATCACAGTAGCAATTCTGACCAGCAGCACGGTCATGCTTTCGCAAGCACTCCAAGGATTATCTGATTTGATAACCGGCGGTATCTTATTTTTTGGCGTCAAAAGGTCGTATCGTCAACACGATAGCGAGTTCCAATTTGGGTATGGTAGGGAGCTATTCTTCTGGGTACTGGTAGCAGGTATTATTATGTTCGCTGGCACTGGCGTCACCTCGTTGTGGTTTGGTTACCAGCAAATTGTAAACCCGACTCCAGTTGAAAATATTTGGTTGGCATTTGCTATGCTTACGTTCGGATTTTTTGCCAATGGTTATGCGCTAAGTCTTAGCATACAGCGACTGAGAGGCCAGGATAAGTCAAAGCACTGGCTCAAACATTTGCTTCATTCAAGCATCATAGAAACTAAAGCGACGTTTATCATTGACTGCCTCGGTACCAGCTCTACAGTATTGGGGCTCTTGGCACTTGGGCTATTCCTGCTGACTGGAGATGCAAGATTTGATGGAGTGGGTAGTGTGTTGATCGGTTTATCGATGATGTATGCTGCACTCATGCTGATTCGTGATGTACGTGATCTTATCGTGGGGAAGGCAGTGGATCAAGATACGAACAAACGGATTGCTAGGGCTGCAAAAAGAGTTGATGGAGTGGAAGACGTACTTGACCTACGTACTATGTATCTTGGCTCTGAACGCTTGCTTGTAGTGCTTGAGGTGCATCTAAAGGATGGGTTAGATACTGACGCGATAGAGCTGATAACTGACAATATCAAGCACTCTGTGCAGCGACTTGTTCCGATCGTTCATCACATTCAGGTTGAGATAGAAACACCCGAAATTGACTAATTCTTCGGCGTATTGTCCAGGCATTGCCAAATATACCAGCTAGCAACTGACTCATATGGATGCCAGTTATTCCTGCTGGCGACAATTGTGACTTCTTCAGGTGTAGGTACGCTCTGAAATCCATAGAGTTTACCTACGCCGTTTTTGATACCAAGATCGCCAGTAGGTAAGACATCAAGCCGTCCCATGCAAAACATGAGGAACATGTGAACTGTCCAGACGCCAATACCTTTTACTTTGGTAAGTTCTTCAATAATTTCGTCATTTGAGAGAGAATCAATGGTGTCAAAACGTATAGTGCCGTCAAGAATCTTCCGAGCCAGATCCTGTATGTAGTTGGCTTTTGGCCGGCTGAGGCCAACTGCTCGAAGCTCTTCAGCGTCCTTTGTAAGAATTTGCTCGGGTGAAGGGAAGTTGCCTCCAAATAGGTCTTTGAACCGACCCTCGATTGTGCGTGCAGCTTTGACACTGAGTTGCTGTGAGATAATACTGTCTACTAATTCATGATAATAGTTGGTGTGTTTTTCAAATGACGGAGCAGGATATTGCTGAATTAGCCTTGCAAGTGCAGGGTCGTTTTCTTGCAAATGAGTAAGTGCTGCGTCCATTAGATTTCGACAGGCTCAGCTAATCGTTGGTACTTACCACCATAATTTTCTACGAAACTTGGCAGCATGCGATCAGGTAATGATTTGCCAAACTCTGATGCGATCGCGTCATGAGTAGGAAATACAAGGTCTGCTTTTACTTCTATGCAAAAATCTATTGCTTCACTGATCTTAAGCCACGGAGCTGTTACGGGAAGAGCGAGCACGTTTACGTGTTTATTTGGTTTTACGAATGAATCACCAGGATAATATACTGTATCATTAATCATAATTCCAAGGTTGGCTATTCGTGGGTAGCTTTGGTGAATTATCTCGTGTTGGCCACCAAAGAATTCGAGTGAGAATGGCCCTATCGTAAAGATATCGTTAACTGAGACAGTGTGAGTTGGCAAATCATTGATCTGTTTCGTAATGCCTTCATGAGAGATGATAATTGCACCAGGGTTTTTCGCAATGATTGCCTTAAGCTTATCTGGACGAAAATGGTCAGGATGCTCGTGCGTGACTACGATTGCAACAACATTTTCTGGACTTCCAAAGTCTGTCGTAAATGCGCCTGGATCAACGACGAGCAGTTTACCGTCTTTTTCGAGCGTAAAGCAGGCGTGTTCGTATTTAGTGAGTCGCATCTATCCCTCCTTAATGTATTGAGTATAGTTTTTTCGTGCTTTGACGATCTTTGGCTCAATCACGATAGAGCAATAAGGATTGGTAGGATTATTTGCATAATAGTCCTGGTGACTAATCTCGGCAGGATAGAACTCTTCAAGCGGCGCAAGTTCCGTAACGATGCTGTCGCCCCAATGAGTTTTGGCACGCTCTATTGCGGCCTCAAAGTCGGCTTTCTGCTCATCGGTCGAGTAAAACATTGCGCTACGATATTGTGGGCCGACGTCATTGCCTTGACGGTTCAGTGTCGTTGGATCATGTATCAAGAAAAACATATCGAGGATGACTTCTTTTGGGATTATATTTTCATCAAACGTAATTTCCTGGCTCTCAGCGTGATTAGTCGTGCCGGTTGCTACTTTGTAATAATCTGCATCTTCAGCGTTACCGCCTGCATAGCCTGTGACCGACTTCTCGATGCCCTTAAGTTGTCGATATACGGCGTCCAAGCACCAAAAACATCCACCTGCGAGTACGTATGTCGTCATATATCTAGTATAGCGCTAGGAAGTGAGTGAAAAGTGAATTTATTCACTTTTTCGAGTAACGACGCGGTATGTCGATGTCCTAATATCCAATATACGCTTATAATGGAGTGTAATGAACGGAGAAGAGTTTCAGAGGTTGCTTCATCAAAAAGGCGAAGAGATTTATCGTGCCATGCCATGGCGTGAAGATACTCGCCCATATTATGTCTTGGTGAGTGAACTGATGCTGCAGCAGACGCAAGTTTCTAGGGTGATTCCAAAGTTTGAGGCGTTTATTGAAAGATTCCCAGATGAAAATAGTTTGGCAAAAGCAAGCCTAGCTGATGTTTTGAAGCTCTGGCAGGGGCTTGGCTATAATCGTCGAGCAAAGTTTTTACATGAAGCGGCAAAGCAAATAACTAATCAAGGTCCCTTTCCTGATACACTAACTGAGCTTATAAAACTTCCAGGCGTTGGAAAGAATACGGCTGGTGCCATACTGGCCTATAGTTTTAATCAGCCAAGCATTTTTGTAGAAACAAATATTCGTACCGTATATATTCATCATTTCTTTGCTGATAATTTCTCGGTCGACGACGAAGAGATTATTGAGTTATTGGAACTGACAATTGATAAAGCGAATCCACGACAGTTCTATCAGAATCTTATGGACTATGGTTCATGGCTTAAGGTAAATGGCGTACGTAATATTTCCGCGAGTAAACACTATAAAAAACAATCACCGCTTAGAGGTAGTGTGCGTGAAGTCCGCGGGATGATCCTGAAAAAATTAAGCGTTCGTGATGTAACTCTAGATGAGCTTCGGCAGAGTATGCCTCAGGACGAGCGTTTTTCTGTCGCGTTTACGGCACTCAAAGCTGAAAATTTAATCTCACAAAGTCAAAATAGAATTCATTTGACCAAATAGGCATCGGCTTGGGATAATAGAACGTATGACTCGTAAAATAGCCGCTGGTTTTATAGGATTTGTTGCAATCTTGCTGCTCGTGACGCCTCACGCCTCTGCCGTGAGTATTATTACTGATAAACAAATTCAGGCGATTAAGACAAACTGCACACAGATACAAGCTTCTCTAAATCAGCTTCAGCGAAATGACACTCTCCTGAGACACAATAGAGGTGCAGCCTTTAGGACGATAGCTGATAAGCTGATGGTTCCGCTGAATCAGCGAATTGCATCGAATCAGCTTGCTGGGAGTAAACTTGTTGAGATTACCGCCGACTACAACAAATCGTATGAAGATTTTCGACTCGGATTTATTGCTTACGACACGGCACTTTCAACAGCCTTAAATACGGATTGTCAGAAACAACCTACGACGTTTTTCGATGCTCTCGACCTAGCTCGTCAGAAGAGGCTTGCGCTGTATAAAGCGAGCGATAAGCTGACAAAACTAGCTGAACAGTACAAAGCTGAGTTTTTGAATTTTAAGAAAAATTACGCTGAGGAATTAAAGAAATGACAGAAGATACTGAGCATCAATCTGGAAATGTTTTTGAAGACCACAGGTTGATAATTTTCGTACTCGGGAGTGTTGTAGCTTCGGTAGTGCTAGTGATGATATCCTTTTCCCTTTATGTGAGTTCGGGTGCATCCCAGTTGGACCTAAGCAGGCCAGGGTTAGCGGATATCCGCAGCGAAGCAAGGAGCGATGATGACTTTGAAGGGTTCCCAGCTGATGGCCAGCTTGATGAGGCGGCCCTAAGTCAATTTAATCAGCTGTACACTGAAAAGCTAAAAGAGCTTCAGGATGTTGATGCTTACAAGAGCGATGTGCTGAGTCCGGAATCGCTAAATATAGACTAGTTTTTTCGGCGAGACTTTGGCTGTCCTGGAGTGGTTGGCGTGACTGCTAGCTCGATACCATATTTTTCAAACTGACCATGAAGCCGCTTGCGCATTTCTGCCGTGACAGCCCACTGATCGCTTGGTTGAGTTTTTCCTGCGATGATTACTTCGGTTGATATGCCTGTGATGTCACCAAGTGAGACAAAGGCAGGTGCCTTGATAATCTTATCTTTCCAAGTTTTTTCTTCCGCAAGTTCTGCGCCGACCTCGTCGATCAAGTCGGACAGCTTATCAATGTCTGTTGTAGGAACAACCTGCAATGTAAAACGTGCCATAGAAAAACCAAGAGTCTTGTTGATGACATGCTGTACCATACCATTTGGAAAATAGTGTACGTTACCATCAGTATCTCTCAGTACCGTACTTCTGGTGCCGATACGCTCGACTGTCCCGGAAAATCCCTCGATATCTATGACATCACCTACGCGGTATTGATTCTCTGAGATGATAAAAATGCCGGACAGAAAGTCTTTGATCAGTGATTGAGCACCGAATCCAAGGGCGATACCGATGATGCCGGCGCTTGCAAAGAGGGGCGCAAGTGATGTTTCGATATTTGGGAAAAATTCATTGAGAACCGCATAGACAAATACGGCGACGACGATTATCTTCCAGATTGCGCGAAACAGATCCCTCAAGGTTTTCTGTCGCTTTTCTATGTCTTTTTTATGCCATTCGCGGTGACGAGCGCCTTTGACGGCACGGTTCACTATTGTGCCTACAAGTCGAGTTCCGGCAAAATATGCAAGAATAGCGACGACGATATAACCAACTAGATTGACCCAGTGATCCACGATAAAGGTATACGCTGTATTTTCAGCCCATTTTTGAAGCGTTTCCATATGTGGTAGTATAGCAAGTTATGAAGATTCTCGCTGATATTAATGACCCTGAAATCGTGGAAACGCTACGGGATGCTGGGGTTGTCGTTCTTCGCACCGATACACTCTATGGTGTACTGGCAAAGGCGGATGACGAAAAAGCAGTTGAAAGGGTGTACGCTCTCAAGAGCCGTGATGTGGCGAAATCTCCGATTGTGTTGATTGCATCACTTTCACAACTCTTTGATGTGCCTTCCCGGGAGGAGCTTAGCTATCTAAACTCAGTATGGCCAGAGAAAGTAAGTGTTATCTTGCCATCTGTCCATGCTCCAGTATGGTTGAGGCGAGACAATGGTTCAGTTGCGTATCGCATGCCAGCGGATGGTAATTTACGTGAATTACTCATGAAAACCGGTCCCTTGATTGCTCCAAGCGCCAACCCTGAAGGGATGCCACCGGCAAATAGGGTTTCTGAAGCAGAGCAGTATTTTGGCGACAAGGTTGATATATATGTTGATGGTGGTGAAGTCATGGATGATACTCCATCTCGACTAGTAAAGCTACATAAAGACGGCAAGGTCGAGACGCTCAGATGATGGATCCTGATGATTTTGTCATTTCAAGAAAGCGAAAAAAGTATAAATTCGCAAAGTTTTTCAATGCTGCTAATTGTTTTGAGTTTGAAGACTGGCAAAAGCAAGCAGCTGACTTTGTAGAGATAGGAGCGGGCACTGGTCTTTTCAGTCTTGAGCTAGCAAAGAGATATCCGTCGAAGCGGTTTGTCGCGATCGATGTGAAAGCTGATCGCTTGCAGAAGGGTGCATACGAGGCGCTCACTCAAGGTATAGAAAATATAGTATTTTTACGTGCCAGAGCGGATCAAATTGATGAATGCATTGAGTTGCATTCCGTTGAGCAGATGTGGCTGACATTTCCAGATCCATTCCCGCGCGAGAGAAGTGCGCGTCGCCGTATGACGCATCCTATCTATCTGCAAAAATACGCAGGACTTTTGTCGCCGCAAGGATCTTTTTATCTGAAGCATGATAATCCACAGTTTTTCCAGTGGAGTCTTGAGCAACTAGTTTCGGAAAAATGGCATATCAAGGAGCTGAGCTTTGATCTCCACGAATCAGATCTCGCGGATGATTACAAAGTAGAGACCTCGTATGAGCAGCGTTGGCTCGGTGAAGGTAGGCTGACGCACTTTGTTCGCGCTAAGCGACCTACTACAAGCCAGATGGCTGGTGTTTGAGTCGCATCGGCAGCGGATCTTGTTCAAGTAGACTATCGAGCAGTTTGGTGGCGTCTGTCATGAACCCGTAACACTTTGCTCCAAATTCTTGATATAAAGACATGTACAGGATTGCTTCTGCAATCTGACGCTGATTGATTCTTGTCCGCTCATCACTGCCTGAATAAGCACGATGGCGTTTTGAGATTTTTGTAATGATGTGCATCGCTTTTGTAGGAAGCGTAGCATAAGGATTTTGCTCAAAAATTTCAGTAGAAGGAAAAATTTTCACATAACCTCCTTTCTCTCATAGAAGCACCTCCGCCTCTAGATATTCTTAGTATATCTGCTTGTAAATATTTATACTAGCAAGTATAATTTGACTCAAATATGATTGAGCAAACAACGATTGAACATCACATCCAAAAGCATATTATGGGTATTTTGATGCGTCAGAAATATGCACGTTTTCGTGATCTTCGACCAGAAAATGTTGAGACAAATCTTTACAGCTATCACCTGAAGCTTCTTCAGAAACAAGGCTTTGTTCTGAAAGATGGAAGCGGCTATACACTCGGGAAAAAAGGTGCTCTGTACGTTGATCGTATCACTACCAATACCCTTGATGTGCGTATTCAGCCAAAGATTATTACTATGCTTGTTGTGCAGAATAGCGAAGGGGAACTGCTACTTTACCGGCGTGTACGTCAGCCGTATGCTGATCAGTGGACACTGCCTTATGGGAAAGTGCATGTCGACGACAAAACAATCGAGCAGGCCGCGAAGCGCGAAGCTTATGAAAAGATTGGCCTAGACAGTCCACAGGTACGCCATGTTGGCGACTGTTACATCCGCAATAGTGATGGGGGAGAAATCGTTACTAGCACTCTAGCGCATGTGTTCCGTTTTGAGAGTGACGATATCGTGCTGCGTGATAGGTTGATGTGGGTGAAGCCGCATAAACTTTCTCTGTACAATCCAGCACCAGGCATTGAACGGATTGTAGCTCGCACGTTTTTCAACGACCCTTTTTTCTTCGAAGAATTTGAAGAAACTTGGTAGGCGGGCCAACCCCATCATCTGCTAAAATGAAGCTATGAAGATGAGCGATTATTCCACCCAAGCTATATCAACATTGCTTGGTGAACACGGTATGACAGACATGAGCCCCGCGCTTATTTCGCAGGTCTTTGGACTGGTTGGCGAGAGTGGCGAGATGGCTGAAAAATTTAAAAAGCTAATTCGCGATAAAGACGGTAAAATTTCCAGCGAGGATAAAGCAGAAATTCTAAAAGAGCTTGGCGATATTTTATGGTATGTCAACTCAGTTGCTCACCTACTCGGGTCGAGCCTAGAAGAGGTGGCTGACGGCAATCTCAAGAAAGTTTTGAGTCGTCAAAAACGCGGGGTTACCACTGGCAGCGGTGACAATCGCTAAGACTTAAGCAGGCCACGAACCCAGCCGTCAATTGAGCCGGCGCCCATGCATAATACGAGCTTGTTATCTTCAAGAGACCTTTGAATATTTTCCCACAGCGTATCATCCAAGTCGACTATATGAATCTTTGACCGGTCGAGGCTTTTGGTAAGTTGCTCTGGAGTGAGAATTTCAAGCTCCTCGTTTTCCCGACTCTGATATGTTGGTACCCAATATACTTTGCCAGCACCAGAGAAAATTTCATCTGTATATTGTTCATAAATTTCATGCTGTCGAACGTTTTGATGAGGTTGATATACAAGCACAACTTGGTCGGAAACTTCACGTGCGAGTTGCAAAGTCGCTTTTATCTCCGAAGGTGTATGGCCATAGTCGGTATAGAGATTTTCGGCTAGCTTCTCAAACCGGCGTCCGGTGCCAGGGAATTTATTGAGTCCATCTGCAGCGTATTTTGCATTCAAGCCAAATCTTTCAAGTGCTGCAAGCACTAGGCTTGCGTTAGCACGGTTGTGTTCCCCCCTCAGTGTCAACATAGGGCTAATCGTGTCGACGAGAGTAGATTTTTCGCCGCTGAAAAGTTGTGAGTGTTCTTTCCAGGTGATAATATGCTCGGATTGTTCACCAAATTGTTTGAATGCATCGAAATAATTATCCTCTGTAGGATATGTGTCGGGATGATCGTGCTCAATAGACGTAATGAGAGATACAAATGGATGAAAGCCAAGGAAGTTACGGTCAAACTCGTCACACTCATATACAAAATACTCACTCCCGGGTGTGTACCTGCCGCTTGGCCCCCACGTAAGAGTTGAACCAACCGAATAACTGATAGGAATATTGAAGTAATGCGCGAGCCATACAATCATACCTGTAGTTGTGGTCTTGCCGTGAGTACCCGCAACAGCTATAAGTTTTAAGTTTTTTTCTGTAATAATACGCGCTAGAAGTTCATCCCGTTTGGCGATTTTTATGCCGAGCTCCCTTGCCTTTAAAAGTTCTGGGTGGTCACTTGGTAGAGACGAAGTATACACATACCAGTCTATGGATTCTCCTTCATGCTCTGCCTGCAAGAAAGCTCCAGATTGATCGTCTGAGATTGATATGCCACGTGCGTCTAGTTGGCGAGTCATGGCACTTGCTGAAATGTCTGAGCCAACGATACTGTAGCCTGCATCGAGGGCTATCTCAGCTAACGGTCCAATTCCGACGCCGCCAATTCCTGAAAAGTAGATTCGCATATATTAGTAGTATATAATAAGACTAGAGATACCAATCCAAAACACACATGATCAGACAAGTTATCTATCGTATACTGAAACGGCGTCATTTTTGGCGCTATGCTTCATTTGATGAGGTTGCCGAGCTGTATGTCTCGCGTATGCTGACAACATTTGCACTTCGTTTTGTGATGGTATTTGCCTCGGTCTACCTATATAAGCTCGAGTACGGAATAGTGACTATCGCTATGTTTTGGGCGTACTATTATGGGCTGAAGGCTATTTTTGCATGGCCATCGGCAAAAATAGCGGCGAGATTTGGGCCAAAACATGGACTGCTCGTGGCGAATATCTTGTTTGTTCCAGCAATGCTCCTACTTTTCTCTGTTGATAAGTTTGGTCTGCCTGTGCTTTTACTGTGGGGTGTATTACAAGCTTTTGCCGGTACCCTGAATAATCTTTGCTACCTTGTTGACTTTTCGAAGGTCAAGCATAGTGAGCATGCAGGTAAAGAAATTGGATATATGAGTATCATTGAAAAAGTCGCGGCAGGAGTTAGCCCTTTGCTTGGAGGTCTCGCTGCGTCGCTCATTCATCCATCTGCGGCTATACTGCTCGCAGCGCTCTTCTTTCTGCTTTCAGTTGTTCCGATCATGCATACTGCTGAGCAGACTCGCTTGCGGCAAAAGCTTACCTTTAAAGGATTCCCTTGGCGGCTGACGTCAAAGGGATTTGTTGCTCAGGGTGCGGTAGGGTTTGATTTTTTTATGACAACTACTGCTTGGTCGCTGTTCATCACGCTGATTATCTTTGCCTCGGATGGTCAAGAAATCTATGCAAAGCTTGGTGCACTGACATCGATTACGCTGGCGGTCGCTATGGTCTCTTCCTATATTTTCGGCAGGCTTATAGATCGCAAACAAGGTCTTCTGCTACTGCAAGTAATGGCAATTCTCAATGCAGCTACTCACGTCTTCCGGCCAACCGTTAACACTCCCATTGGAGTAATTGCCAATAACGCTGTAAACGACATTGCAACCACAGGATACGCGATGGCATTTAGTCGTGGCATGTTTGATACGGCTGATCTATCCGGCTTTCGTATCATGTATCTGTTTATGATGGAGATAATGGCAGATCTAGGCGCATGTCTTGCTGCATTACTGCTCGGTGCTTTGTTTATGGTGTTTCAGGATGGCATGGCGATGAATGTGTACTTTATTGTCGGAGGGCTAATGACCCTGTTTATCATGACGCCTCGCTTTGCAATGTATAAAAAATAGCCCATCTAAGCTATACTAGCTCTAGGATTATAGGTGGGCGTACGTGGCAGATAAACGACAAGTTAAAAAGGGTATAAAGCGGCTGCAGCGGATAAAAACATGGCAGCTGGTTATTTTATTGATACTTTTCGGCCTGCTCACGGCGACCTTTTTTCGACTGAATAATGTCGGTATGATTGAGCGACGCACAGCTGTCCTTGCGGCTGATAAAAGAGGAGATGAATCCGATCTTAAGGATAATCTTTTTGCTCTCCAGCGTTATAGTGCGGCGCATATGAATGCTTCGACTGGACTAGTTTATCTTGAGAAAGAATATGAGCGGGAGTCTCAGCGTCGTATGGACGCGGCTAAGAAGTCGAGTATCAAAGTAAAAGACGTTCTTGAAAAGGCAGACAAGATTTGTCGAGCACGATATAGCGGATATGGTGTGGCCTATTCTCAATGTAATCTCGATGAGCAGGCAAAATACAAAGGGATGAATGCTTTGCCGAGTGTAGTAAATTTTCCAAATCCAGAACTCTATCGACATGAATTTCTTAGTCCTGCATGGTCACCTGATTTCGCTGGCTTTTCTCTCCTTGTATGTGTGGTTATAACAGTGGTAATAATCCTTCGGGTCATCACCTTGTTGATTTTAAAAGCTCTGTTGAGAAGACACTACAGCAGTATCTAAAGTGTTGACAGGGGCGACTAGAGGGGGTAGTCTAGTCTTTGTAAGAACTAATAGGAGGTATAAACCAATGGCTTACAGTCACACTAACTCAAAGGGCGTCACATATTACTTGCACAAAACCGAAGTTACTCTTCGTGGCGGCAAACCACAGACTATCTATTTCTTCGCAAAGGTAGAGAAGAATGCAAAGGGTACACCAGTAGATCTTCCTGAAGACCGCGTTGTTAAGGAAAACCCACGTAACGGTTTCCTCACCGTATCTAAGAAAAAATAAGAAAAAATCCTTGCACCATAAGCGTGTTTGATGCTACAGTAGTATCAAACAAACAGGTGCCAAAATCGCCCCGAATGGCTACGCTGTTTGATCACAGTTTGAGCCCGAGGGGCTTTTTTGTTTCCAGCGAAAACGGATGATATCATAAGTAATATGAAGATAGCACTCACTACTGACCACACTGGCCTAGCGTACGATAGCGCATTTACCGAATTAGAATCATATATTACCTCGCTGGGTCACGAAGTTATCAATTTTGGCCCCAAAGAGCTTGATATGGCTGATGATTACCCAGATTTTATGTTTCCAGCTGCAGAAGCAGTAGCTAATGGAGAATGTGAAGCTGGCATCATCATGGGTGGCAGCGGGCAAGGTGAGGGAATGGCGGTAAATCGCGTCAGAGGTGTACGCTGTACAGTGTTTTACTCGCCCGCTCTTGCAAAGCAGCCTATAGACGCTGAAGGCAACATAAGCGAAGATCCGTATGAGATCTTGAAGCTTTCTCGCCAACACAACCATGCCAATATACTAAGTCTCTCAAGTCGCTTTTTAACTATCGATGAAATGAAGACCGCAATTCAGGTGTGGCTCGATACGCCATATTCTGACGCCCCGCGGCATGCTAGGCGAGTTAAGAAGCTCGATACTGTATAAAAGTGGCGTAGAAGAGTACACTAGGCTATATGGTAAAGACGATGGTGGAGGTGAAAAACCTCAAGAAACGGTATGGCGACAAGCAGGCTGTCGATGGCATTAGCTTTAGTGTCAAAAAGGGCGAAATTTTCGGAATTTTAGGGCCAAATGGCGCTGGGAAAACAACAACTCTCGAAATGATGGAAACACTCCGTGAAATCGATGACGGTAGCGTGACAATCGATGGTATTGATGTAGCAAAACATCCGCAGAAGATTAAGTATCTTATCGGCGTGCAGCCACAAAGCCCTGCGTTCCAAGATAAAACAAAGCTGAAAGAAGTTGTGGAAATGTTTGCTGCTGCGTACGGCGAGCAGGTTGATCCAATGCAGTTCCTAAAAGATGTTGATCTAGAAGAAAAGGCCAATGCGTTTGTTGAGCAATTGTCGGGTGGTCAGAAACAGCGCTTGTCTATCACGACAGCACTTGTGCATGGTCCAAAAGTATTCTTTCTCGATGAGCCAACTACTGGTCTCGATCCACAAGCTCGCCGAAATCTATGGGAGCTTATCGAAAATGTGCGTGATCGAGGTATCAGCGTAGTCATGACGACCCATTATATGGACGAAGCAGAGATTTTGTGTGACCGCATAGCAGTGATGGACAACGGACAAATTGTCGCAATCGACACGCCGAAAAATCTCATAAAAGCACTCCTAAAACGCGGGTTCAAAAAGAAGCAGCATGTCGAACAAGCAAATCTTGAAGACGTGTTTATTGACCTAACAGGCAAAGGACTGAGGGAAGGCTAACTATGAAACGAGCATTTTACACAGTCTGGGTTTTCTATGTCATCAACACCAAGCGATTTTTCCGCGACAAGTTATCGATCTTCTTCGGCATTGGCTTTCCGCTAATCTTCCTATTTGTATTTGGATCTCTCAATAGCGGCAGTGGTGACGTATCGTTTAATGTCGCGCTAATTAATCAGTCAAGTAGCGTATTTTCCAAAGAATTCGCTCAAAAAACTACTGACAACAAAGTTTTGAAGGTAAACAAAGAAGTAACTACACTTGACGAGGCAAAAGACAAAATGTCACGCTCGGAGCTTGATGCAACGATTGTGTTACCGAAAGATTTTGGAGAAGTGCAAAAGGGTCAAAAGCACCCAAGCGGTCAAGCAGAAGTCGTCTTTACGCAGAACAATCAATCATCTGGTCAGGCGCTTAGTTCGGTACTTGAGGCGCAGTTCAAGCAGATTAATAATCAGTTTGTAAAGAACGAAACACCATTTTCAGTTAAGAGTAGTGAGCTGAATGAAAAAAGCCTGAGTGCGTTTGACTACACTTTCGCTGGCTTACTCGGTTTCGCCATTATTGGTATGGGTATTTTCGGTCCGATCAATGTATTTCCTGAGCTAAAGAAGATGGGAATCTTGCGCCGGCTCAGTACTACGCCGCTACGTGTGTGGCAGTATTTCCTCTCAATTATGATGGGGCAAGCAACTACTGGTCTGCTTTCGATCGGAATCATGTTTATTGTGGCGATTCTGGTGTTCCATCTGCAGGTTGTAGGAAATTACTTTGAGCTAATAGCTTTCACGATCTTTGGAATCATCATGATTCTTGGCATTGGTCTAGCTCTCGGTGGTTGGGCGAAAAATGAACGTCAGGCAGCACCACTTTCGAATATTGTAGTATTCCCTATGATGTTTCTGTCTGGCACATTCTTCCCGCGATTCCTTATGCCTGAGTGGCTACAAAGCATCTCTGGATTTTTGCCGCTGACACCAGTTATTGATGGTATTCGTCTGATTGCTACTGAAGGCAAACATCTGATCGATATCATGCCACAGATTGGCTTGATTGGTGCCTGGATGATCATCATCTATCTCATCGCCTTCAAGGTATTCCGTTGGGAGTAGTTTTGTAGACGATCGCATCGCAGGATGCCAAAAGATTGACTTTCTATAGATCTTATGGCAGAATGCACCCATGACTGATCAGCATGAGCTTGAAGTTATACACTTTGGTTTATACAAAGAGTCTAGCTCTAAGGCCGCTGAGAATCTAAGTACTCCTGCAAGTCCTGAGGGTTATGAACATGATCCTACTTCTATAAAAGCAATGAATGCCGCGGCTCAACGAGCTCGCGTACTCTCAGCTGATGGTGGCGAAGAGCATGAAGCGCTCAACAAACGCTATGGTCGTGTTATCTGTGCAAATTGTAATACACCAGGTTGCCCTGGCTGTGGTAGGAGTTAAAAAGCATGACACGCCGCCATGATAATTTTCCTGATCAGCCTGAGACGTTGCCACTAGACATAGAAACTACTAGCGCCTCGGCCCGCTTTGACCCTAATCAACGTCGGGCATTTGGTAGCGTTCCAACTCTTGTTGGTAGAGATCTTGAGATTCCTAAATTTGAACATCTTGACGGACATGCGTGGGAATTGACGGATGCTAGTGTAATACTCCAGGGACTGTATAGCGACAAAGCAAGATACGCGGTAAATGGCCTAGCGCTGAGCCCGGAGCTTCATGGACAAATAATACGTAACCAAAAAGCATTTAAAGCTAGTATTGGCGCCAAAACAATGGCGGCAAATCGTTTGACGAATCCAGATCTAGCGGGTGAGCGGTTTGATAAATCACAGGTACATCCGCTCATTGCAAAGCAAGCCAGACACGAAGCGATTATCCAAGGGCTTGAGCAGCAAGAAGCTATGCTTGAGACGCTAATTGGTTGGCAACGCCAGCCTGGCTATTCGCGCACATCAGAGAGTGAGCTGAGAATATTAGCTACAAGCGCGTGGAGTCAGACATTTGACGGCATTCTACATACACTCCGAGATAATTACGGGCTTTCAAACGATGAACTCGTCAATATGCAGCATGCACTAGCATATCGGCTATTCCGTGGTGGACAAAATGATCGGACGCGAGAATGGGGTGAGCACCTCAAGATAGGTAGTCGATACACTCGTAGCGTACGTTTGCTTTTTCAACAAAGCGAACGCAACATACAAAGGGATCTATCGGCGTAATTAGGGATGTAGTAACAAAATGAAAAAACTATTCTTGGTGGGGGTGGCTGGGATTGAACCAGCGACCAACAGGTTATGAGCCCGCTGCTCTAACCGCTGAGCTACACCCCCATTCCCGACTATTGTAGCGTAATTGTATCTGTTAGGCTATAGCAAACTATCGTTTGATGTAACATTCGTCGCCTCGGAAATAATTATATAGTAATCATTTCACTCGGACTCCTCATGTTATAATAATCAATGAAAATCATGAAAAAAACAAACATCAATCGCTTAATCTATCGCCTTCGTTTTTATGTTTTCACTATGAATAACATGGTGATCGCTGCTGGGTTGGTGATTGCCGCTGGATGGGCAATCGGTTCTGTCAATGTGATGGAGCGCAACTTTAAGTTGCAACGTGATCTTGATGCTAAGACGCAAGAGCTCAAACTTGTAGAGCTTGAGACTGAGACTTTGCGGTATGAGGGAAAGTACTACCAAAGTGATGAATACAAAGAGCTTGCGGTTCGCCAGCGTCTTGGCCTTGGTTTTCCGGGTGAGAAGGCCATCATCTTACCAAATAACTCCAAGCAAGCAAAAAATTATGGCAAGCAGGAGCAGACAACCACTGGGGATGTCCAAACTTCTACTAGTAACACCGAGCAATGGGTAAATTTCCTACTTGGCGGTAATCGCCCAGAGTTGCACAATTAACTCGCCTCTGTTAAACTAGCTGATGTACCGCGGGGTGGAGCAGTCTGGTCAGCTCGTGTGGCTCATAACCACAAGGTCGCAGGTTCAAATCCTGCCCCCGCAACCAAGAAAAAAGTCTTAGCATTCGCTAGGACTTTTTTCTTTTCCTGCCCTTTGCCGACTTTCGACTCGTCTTTTTCTTGTAAAACACGTATGTCAAATATGCCAAGAGGATGAGCACGAGAACCGAAGAGATAACTATGCTTAGTACTTGAGAATTGTCCAAGGGTGAGCTACTCAATGCTGCGTCCTTACCTGTAATTTCCTTATAGCGTTGGCATGCGGCTGAGCGTTCAGCGGGTGTCCAGCCTTTTCCGCCATAGGTGCCTTTACATATTAAAAGCTGAGAGTCTTCGATTTTGATACCAGAGCCTTTTTCCATATTTGTATATTAGCATATGCTTTACAGACACTACGGTGTGCTATGTACACGTTCTGCGCTCAGGTACAATAGAGAGTAATGCATGAAGTCAAAGCTTTTATTTCTGACATAGACGGTACGCTGCTCGATACACTTGAGGTTATCAAACGCGGGCAATATGAAGCTGCTATCACACACTTCCATGAAATTGGGCTGCCGCAGGAGCAACATCCAGAGTATCAAGACTACAACAAGGCACTTTTACAGGTTATCGGTGGCCATGTTCGTGAGACACTCGAATCAACCAATTTATTGTTGTACAAGGATCGCCCTGACGTCATAGAATTGCTCGATTTTGACCGCATGGCAGAACTTTTGCGCCCTATTCAGGACACACTGGCAGAAGATCTTGTCCGGCCCTATGCGGGACTACAAGACTTACTGAGATATATAGGTGAGCAAGGTATAGCATTTGGTATTTTCACAAGTGGTCGGCCTCACCACCTTGTGCGTAATTTTGAGATGGCGCTCCCTGAGCTAGATCTAAAAGCTGTACGTGCAGATAAAGAACTAGGTGACTATGAGAAGTTGGATATTCTTGCTAAAAATCTAAAGAAAGTTTTTGGCTTGAGTAAAATTGCGATTATCACTGGAGATGATGTTTCGGCGCACAAGCCGGATCCAGAGCCAGTCTATGCTGTACTTGATAGACTTGGTGTGAAGCCTGAATATGCTGTTGCTTTTGGCGACCACATGGTTGATATGAAATCAGCTGCGGCCGCTGGTGTCACTCGACGTGTAGGGGTGACCCATGGATTTGATGACGAAGAGATTTTACGACAGGCCGGCGCCTCACACATTGTGAACTCACTTGACGAGTTCAGAGAATATCTGCAAAATCAAAGATGATATGAATCAAGCAAATCTCATCTCTCAGTATCCCTCTACGTTTTACCGCGTGTCACTTAAGGCGATCATTCGCAACGAAAAAGGTGAAGTGCTGGTAAATAAAGAGCATGGCCGAGACCACTGGAGCTTACCCGGTGGCGGCTGGGATCATGGCGAGTCAGATATTGAGTGCTTGAAACGAGAACTTCATGAAGAAGTTGGCTATAAGGGCAATTTAACTGCCAAGGTGATTGATGTATTGCAGGAGCCTATTTGGATGTCGAGCAGCAAGGCTTGGTTGCTATGGATTGTATACGAAGTTATTCCAGAAAATATGGAATTCTCAGTAGGTGAGGAGAGTGACGAAATTGCTTTTGTCGATCCTATTGCTTTCAAGGATTCCGAAGGTATAGCTGAGCGACTTGTTTACAAGTTTTGCGCTTAAAACTAGCTAAGGCGACTCGCAGCAATTCGCACTGCTTCACTCCAGCTCAAAAAGGCGTGAGGTGTATTTGCAACCTGACTAGCCGTCATCTTATGCTTGATAGCAAGTGTTAGCTCATGAATCATCTCGCCAGCATGTGGTGCCACAATTGTAGCGCCAATTAATACACCACTTCGATCAGCAATGAGTTTTACAAAACCATCTCTGAAATCGCTCGTATTTGAACGTGCAATCATATTGAGTGGCGCAAGTGACTTCTTGATATCGAGATCACGCTTTGTGCAATCATCTTCAGTTAGGCCAACTGAAGCAACACCGGGGAATGTATAAGTAATATTTGGCATGGCGGTATAGTCAGCCTGGACTCGCTGCTTATTGAGTAGATTGTGTGCTGCTACGCGGCTCTCCAGTAAAGCTGTGTGTAAATATCGTTTGCTACCAAGTACATCACCAGCTGCGTAAATATGCTTAGCAGACGTTTGTAAGTATTCATCAACTTCAATACCCTTTGGAGTGTATTCCACACTTGCATTTTCAAGGCCAAGATCGACTGACGGAGTGCGGCCGGTTGTGACTAAGATTTCATCAACGCGTAGAGACTTTTCGGCACCACCACGTGAATAGGTGACTCGCTTTGCGAGACCCTCTTTTTGTGCAGACAAGATTCGTGTTTGAGTGAGAACAGACACGCCCTTTTGCTCATGTAGTAAGCGACCGATTAATTCTCCTGCTTCTTGATCTTCATCTGGCAGTAGACGAGCGGCTCTATCTGTGATGTAGACTTTTGTGCCAAATGTAGCAAACAGCTGTGCGTATTCTACTGCGGTAGCTCCACCCCCTAGGATAAGTAGGGTTTTAGGTGGTCTAGTAACGTCAAGAATCGTGCGGGGAGTGTAGTAGGGGACATCTTTAATGCCAGGGATAGATGGCTCTTCCCAGTGTGACCCTGAAGCAATTAGAAATTGTTCGGCTGAAAGATGACGGCGGCTGATACTGATCTCATGAGGGGAAAGGAAGTGGGCGACAGAATGAAATGTATCAATCCCCTGCTGCTCGTAATATTTACGGTTGTTGCCCGCACCAGTACGTTTAATAGCCAAATCTTTCCAAGACTTAAGGCTCATAAAGTTATATCCGAGCGCTCCGCTACGTATACCAAAGCGTGCGCCGTGCTTAGCTTCATCATATAGTTGTGACGCATGGAGTAGTGACTTTACAGGGATGTCACCCCAGTTTGGCGATTCGCCACCAAAGATGTCTGATTCTATGATTGCAACTCGTTTTCCAGCTGCAGCTGCAATCGTCGCTGCCGGACTGCCGGCTGCGCCGCTACCAATAACAATCAGATTGTAGTCAAAAGCGGGTTTTCGTGCCATATTTTATCCTTCCTAAAGTAGCCCTAGAGCACTAATCCGTGATGTTGGTATAAATACGAAGCCTCGGGTTGGAGATCACTCAGATGCTTTGCGGCTATCCTGCGTAGATCGTGAGAAGTAACAGCATGTTTTCCTTCGACCCATGCGCCAACTAAGTTGCTCACGATGTTCGCGACTGTCTCAGCCTCTCCTTCTGGAATTCGAATACTTAAACAAGCAGCGAGTACACTGCTATGAAGTTTTTCGTGAGAGAATTCTTCTGTAGGTCGATCACCTGATCGCTTAACCACCCCAGTTGCTGCCATGACTAGACGCTCCCCGCAGCTGCAATTGCGGTAACTTCTACTACCTGTCCGACATACGCATAAAAGGCTAGTACAAGTAGACCACTGCCGGCTGCAAACTGTAAAAATGTCTTATTCTCCTCGCGCCATTTCTGGATACGCGCTAGGCTGTGGCCGCTGCCAATTAGCCCATTTACAATCAAGAGTGATCCGAGGGAGACAAATGTATAGAGCGCAATGCCCATGGCTTGCCAAAATGGCTCAAGATTGATGAGTATCAACGCCGCAATCACTATAGGTGCGATGATAAAAAGCAGCTCTCCTACAACACTACTGAGTCCAAGACCAAAAGCTTCAGCTGAATTCTTAGTGGCTTTTGTCCTCTCGGATAGGTAACGTGCAACTCCTCGCGGTATCCAGAGCGACGTCCCAGCTTCTTTTCGATAATAAAATACCCATACTGATATGCCTACACCCGCCAGCAGTCCACAGGCAATCGTCCAGAGTAATATATCAGGACTTGTAGATGCAGAGATAATGTACGAGAAGACAAGAGATAATGTAGACAGGAGAAGAAGTGTCATAAGCCCCGCGCCAAGCGCAAATGAATTTGTCAGCAAGACCAATCGACCTAGTGATCGCTTTTTGCCTACCGTATGGCTACTGAGTAGGGTAAGCATGCTAACGCTTAGCTGAAAGCTGGCGTGGATCAAACCGGCGATGGCGACGATGACGAGACTCGATGTTATATCCATAATTGTTTGTTTCTTCCTAGAGATTCCTCTAGATTATTTATACCATAAGTGCTATATGGAGGTAAAGGCTAGGGGTTGGTGAGAGGACTGTAAGAGATTTTACTAAATCGGGTGTAGCTTATCGATTACTTCCGAAATCAGTTGAATGTCACTTGATACAGCAGAAGCATCCATTTGAAAGAAAATATCATTTTTAACAAAATAATAGTAGCGCCCGCCACCCTTATCTTTAAATACTCGAACACCCTTAGGAGTAGTGAAAGAAATCTTACATGCACCTAGTTTAAGTAGTAATTGGCCATTCACACATGCGGAAGATTGACTAATCTGCTGAACTTCAGATAGGCTCAAGTAGTAGCTACTACTGTTATTTTGTGATTTAACTTCGAATGTTACAAGCCATCCGCCTGCTTGAATTTTATTTGTTGCCGATGTAAGTGTGAGATATTGTTTATATTTTTCTGTACGATTCGTGTCATGTCCATTGATGCCATATGGGGTAAACACTACTGCTGTAATGGCACTATCTTTTGCTTTCTGTAGTTCCTGTTCTTTTCTTTTTTCTTCAGCTATTTTTTTGTTTTGAGCTTTTTCTTCAGCTGCAAGCGTTGTTTTATGAAAACTATCTATAGTCTTAGATATCAACTCCTTATAAGCGCCGTTTGCAAGAGGCTCATTTTCTGGGTAACGCTTCCCTGCATTAACGCCATGTCCCGGCTCGCCTAGACTACTGACTGTAGCTATAAAAAATACATCGCCGATCCGGAAGAATAGTTCTTCTCCTGCTTTAAATTTAGCCGTACTAGTATATAAATTAACGCCTTTTGATGTCTTGTATGCTAGTTCACATTTTACAAGAGGGTCATTATTGCCGATGTGGCGGCGTATGCTTTGCATAAAGTCTGGTAAATAGCCCTTGTCGGAGCATGCTGGACGGTCCATGGCAGCCATTTCAGTAAAAACTAGGATTCGTCCTACCTTTTCACTAGCGTCATCGGAAAAAGTTGCTGTCACCTGTACTTGGCTATAATTAATCTCACCTAAACCTGTCGAATACCTACTAGAATCGGATTTCTTCACCGTGGGACTCTCCAGTTGTTTTGTAGCGTCAAAACTATATATTACAGAGGGAAGTTGAGGTACAGACAGATAGGAATTTTTGGTTGCAATGTCTGCGTAAATCATATAACTGACTAGTATCATTACATTTAGGAAAATTACGAAAAAGATGCTGCCAACCAGTGAACGCGGCCTAGGCAGATCACGCTTTTTACGTAGTAGGGCAAGTAGCCACAAACTTGGGACGATAAGACCGCTGGTAATTGCGAAAGCTTGCAACATAGTACGATCGCTCATAAACTGATTTTTTAGAAATGCATCGCCTGTCGCTATATTCTTTTCATACAAAAACAACAACAATACTGATGCTGTCACACTCAAAGTACTCCACGCAAAAATAGTAGCTGTCTGCCACCAGTGCAATGCGTGATTCTGTTGCCGTGCTTTATCAAACCAGTATGCGAACAATGCGCTTGACGGCCATGTGATCGGTAAAGATATAAGCCCCGCAAATAAAATAAAGTAAATAGGTATAGTGAAAATCAGCCAAAATAGCATGGCGACTTCATCTTGCAAGGGTCCAAGAAGCAACAGTGTCCATCCGCCGCCAAGCACTAGACATACCAGTGCAGCGATATTAACACCTAAAGATACTCCCCATTTGTCATAAGAGGATTTCGGCTCTCTTAGTTTTACTTCTTCGGAGCCTATCTGCTCGGTGTACCCACATTGTGCACAAACAAGATAACTGCCAGCAGCTACATCGTTACCACACTGTGGACATTTCATAGCTTCATACTACCATAAGCGGTCTCTCAAGTTCAGCCATATTATATGACTCCAGATAGAGGAGCTAGCGTCGAATGTGTAATTTTAAGATTTTATGATATAGCTATTGCTTTTTTAAAGCTTTTATGCTTAAATAGATACATAAGACAATAAAACAAACAAAGGAACAAACAGATGCAAGCAGCAAACCAGCCGACTGAGTCGGTAGTACTTAACAATACTCAAATTATCGATACGTGGAACCAAGAGCGTACGCTTGATCAGTTACAAGCGTTTATACACACCAAAAACCTGATGCACGATACATTTGACGATATCGATGCGGTACTTGCCTAGACTTCTTCCCGTGGTCGAGTAAGTGTGACGAGCTTGGTTAGACCCCAAGCAACGAGTGCATAGACTACGATTCCTACGACACTAGCCGTGTCGAAAAAGAATTTACCATACGTTGGTGAACCAAAGATGCCGCTAAATGGAGCCGCCAAGAAGCCGCCAACAGCATAGACAAAGTCAACAAAGAAATTACCTTGATTTGCAGCCAGAAGCAGCAAAAGAACTCTCAGTGCTAGCATAACGATAAATACGCCAGCGATAAACCACACTACACGTTGCATTATTACGACGCCAGACATTGGTGTTGATCTTCTGACCGTCTCACGTTGTACATTTGTGCCACCGACCTGCTCATCGGTTGTCCGTACTTCTGTTGTTTGTTCCTCTTCTTGCATACCATCTCCTTTGTATTAAATGGTTGTGCTTTAATTATACTCCCGTAAACAATATCGCGTGTTTTAAAGTAGAAATATCAGTGATATAATAGGGCAAATGAATAAACCTCGTATTATGACTCTTGGCAGCCATTCCGCTCTTCAAATACTTAAGGGCGCCAAGGATGAAGGCTTTGAAACAATTGTTGTTGTAAAGAAAGAATATGAAAAAACATACCGTGCTTTCCCCGTAGCAGATGAAATTATCACTATTGATAATTATGGTGAGTATCGAGATCTTGAGCAGAAGCTCATCGAGAAAGATGCAATTCTGATCCCTCACGGCTCGCTATTTGCAGCTATTACGACTGACGAGCTAAAAGACAATAAAGTTATGTACTTTGGCGAGAAGGAAGTCTTGGCGCTTGAGGAGAGTCGTAAGCGTCAACGCCAGTGGTTACTCGATGCTGGTCTGACGATGCCAAAAATTTATGATTCTCCAGAGGCAATCGATGGTCCAGCTATCGTGAAATTCAACGGCGCTGGTGGCGGTAAAGGGTATTTCCTAGCAAAGAATAAGGCAGAATTCGATGAAAAGATCGAAGCGCGCCACCCTGGCAGCTACATCATTCAGCAGTATGTGATCGGGAACCCTATCTACGTGCACTATTTCCACTCACCTCTCACAGGCGAGCTGGAGATTATGAGTATGGACAAGCGTTACGAGACGAATGTTGACTCAATTGGTCGTATTAGTGCCAAAGACCAGCTCGATCTTGATCTCCAGACGTCGTACAACATCATCGGCAATATGCCGCTCGTTGTGCGAGAGTCTATGCTTGCACGACTTCTTGAGATGGGCGAGTCGGTTGTGGCCGAGTCTAAAAAAGTGACAGGCAAGGGACTATTTGGCCCATTCTGCCTCGAGATGGTGATCACCCCAGATATGGGATATTACGTGTTTGAGATTTCAGCGCGAATTGTTGCTGGCAGCAACCCGTATGTAAGTGGCTCGCCATATTCTGACCTGCGCTACGACGTACCGATGAGTACTGGTCGACGTATCGCTCGTGAGATTAAGACAGCCTACGAGCAGGATAGACTAGATGAGGTAATTACATGATCAATACCAGTGACATAAGTGAAATTCTAGCCGGATATGACAAAGGAAATATCACTATAGCCACACTTGGTGGTCATAGCGCGCTTGATGTGTGCCGTGGGGCAAAAGAGCTTGGATTTAATACGCTAGTTGTAGCGCAAAAAGGTCGTCACAAAGTTTACGAAGAGCACTATAAAACACGTGGCGATATTGGCTGTGTTGACGAAGTGATCGTCGTAGATAACTTTAAAGATGTGACGAATCCAGATGTACAAGAAAAATTACGTGAGCGTAATTCCCTCTTCGTACATAGTCGTTATTTTTGGGTATACTGCGACTACAACGAGGTAGAGAATAACTTCCGTGTGCCGATTATTGGCAATCGTGTATTGGTGCGCAAAGAAGAGCGCGACGAAGAAAAGAACCAATACTATCTCCTTCGAAAAGCAGGCATCAATGTGCCAAAGCAATTTGAAAACTATAGAGACATTGATCGACTTTGCTTTGTGAAAGCAGCCGAGGCTGAGCGTGGCTACGAACGTGATTTCTTTTTGGTCACGTCTCCCGAAGAGTATGAAGCCGAGATGAAAAAGCGTTTTGGTGACAGCTTTGAAAGTCAAAGTCCAGTAATCGAAGAGTTCGTGCTTGGGCCTATGGTCAACCTTAATTTCTTTTACTCAAGCGTTGAAGATCGCCTAGAATTTATGGGTACAGACATCCGTCGTCAGACTAATATCGATGGCATGCTACGCCTTACTGCTCCAGAGCAGATGAAAGTTCTGGAAAAAGTACAGCCGAAATATATTGAGAATGGACATCAGGCGGTGACGATCAAAGAATCACTACTCACGAAAGTCTATGATCTGGGCGAGAGGTTTGTGGAAGCAGTAAAAGCTGACTATCCAGAGGGCATGATTGGTGCATTTGCGCTTCAAGGTGCAGTGACGGCTGGTCCACCAAGCGAAGAAATCTACATCTTTGACGTGTCAATGCGAATCCCAGGTAGCCCAGGCACTATGTTTACTCCCTACTCTGGCTATCTGCATGGCCAGAGCATGAGCTATGGCAAGAGAATTGCTATGGAAGTTAGAGCGGCAGTAGAGCGAGATCAGCTCGGTCAGATTCTAACCTAGAAATTGCAAAAATACATAAAAATGGTATGATTGTCAGACATGACACATACTCACGGTGAACACGGTGATATTTTACCATCCGCAAGGGTGCAAAGCGCAAGACGATTATTTGGCTATGTTGTCTCGATAAATCCGAGTGATGCTTTGCGGGAAAGTCTAAAATTTGAAGAAGGCCTGCCAGTAGCTGACAGACTTCGTGGGTATTTTGATAATATTTTTGCAACAAGACCACCCTATCAAACAGAAAGAGGTGAGCTTGCCCCGCCTACCGGGCTCATCTACAGCGGGGTTGATGACATCGATAAGATCGTAGCCGAGCATACAAGAGGCAAGCAGGCTAGAGAAATACTTGAGATAGTCCAGTCTGAGGCTACTGTGAGGTCGCTTGCGTATTTAGCATTTCGCAGTCAGCATGATTTAGCCGATTTATTAAAGAGTGGAAATCCTTTAGTACTTTCAGAGGATGGTGTTGGACTAGCGGTTGGCAAGCAGGTGCCTCCAGGATCTAATGGATGCCCGTTTGTTGAGCTGGATGATAGCGAGCAAGTTATGCCCTCGCCTTTATTTTCTCGTTTTGTGAGATGGACAGCTCAGCTACTGGCTGACGAGTACCGACGAACTGAAGGCGCTTAAAGTTTTGAATGCCCCAAGTGTATGTTAGAGTAATCCGATGAGTGATTTACTAAATGTTGTACCTGGGCACAAAAAACGCAAATTAGACAGAGAGATTATCCATCTATATCAAGTAGATGAGGTTATGAAGGATCAAGAAGTCAAGAGTCTTGCACTTGCTGCAACATTTTCTGAAGTGGACGTAGACAAGCTTGCAAATCGCTTGAATACTGCGGCAGAAAGGCTCGACATTTCTCCTGAAGTATTACATGAGGCTCTTCTAAAACTTGAGCCAACGCTCGCTGAGCCGAACGTGTATGTTAGTCACCCAGATCAAGATGACTTGGTGTAGCATTTTTGAGCTATATTGACACAAATATATTTTTATTTTATCATTATCACGATAAGTGCGTTGATCATTTTGCAAGACCTGGTGAACCGCTACACGAATAACATCTAACTATTTTTATTGTAATATGCACGATAAAGAACCGATACTAGCTTCTGAAGCAACTCGTCAAGCCCTCTACGATAGAGTCGGAGAGTTGCTTCAAAAAGATGGTTTTCAACTTGATGAGCAAACGGTTCAAAGTGATGATTCTGCTATGCTAAATATCATTCTTCAACGCAGAGAAGGCGATACTAGAGTGGCTAAAGTCCTCTACGATAGAGATCAAGAGTATGCGTATAGGACTCAGATCGTAGTCATAGGGGCAGACAACGAGGTTAAATTTTTCTTTGATATTCGAATACCAACAAACGATGAAAAGCAGGCCGTATTTGATGAGGCAGAGCTTGCCTCTCAAGCTTTTGAGGAGTGTTGTGAAAACCTTGAAGCACATGGGTATACTTTTCCAGAAGCTGATGATGATCTTGGCGAACTCATGCAAAAAGTCGAGATGACATACCAGCTTCTAGAGCAAGCAAAGGATGATGAGAGCCTTAAAGATGCAACCGAAATAATAGATGAGATTACGGCGCAGTTAAAGTCATCCACTGATGAAAAAGGATTAGACATGTCTGAAGCTGATGTTGACGATATAGCTCAACTTCCCGAGGAGGAGCGATTATTAGTACAAGGTTTTTTATTGGCTCATGCAAGACAGATGAATGCCATTGATCAGCTTCTACAATTAGAAGCTGAACTTGGAAAGGAAGCCATGGATGACGTCGTGAAAAATCCACAGGGTCTTACTTTAACCGAAGCTGACGCATGGAATGTACTGCACGTGCTTGATAAAGTAAAATCGATTTAGCTGTGCAGCTTATAAGGTTTAGTAGATGGTGATAGCTCCATATTGCTGCTGCAACCGTTTTGCGTAGTACCTTACTTACTTAAACACCTATAATCTATGAATAAGCGGAATTGTTACTTCTTTGAGAGATGTTACTGTAACTGTCGATGGGTATGATTCTTGCGTGTCTGATACCAGACCAATACATTTCATATTAGCTGCTTTTGCACCAAGCATGCCGCTTCGTCCATCTTCTATAACAATACAAGCTTCCGGTTCAAGCTGCAGTCGCTCGGCTGCAAGTAAGAAAACATCTGGACTTGGTTTGCCATGATCTACTTCCTGTGCAGAGACGAGCGTGTCAAATGATGAAGCGACATCTAGCTCATCGATAACTTCGTGGATGAAGACGAGTGTCGATGCTGATGCAATCGCAAGTTTAAAATCATTTGCCTTGAGAGTTCGAATTAGTTCAATGGCGTGAGGTATTGCAGTGATTCGTCCCTTTGCAATTTCTGCCATCATGTTCCACTTGCGAAACACTATACTGTCGATAGGTGGATAATCTTTTTTGCCGTTTTCATCGAATATTTGCTGAAACATGACATCGTCAGCAACTCCCGAGAAGCGCTTGGTGATTTCTTCAGGGGATAATTGAATATTGAACTCTTCGAGTAAGCGACTTTCTACTTCTGCATGAAACTTTTGTGTGTCAGACACAACTCCGTCCATGTCAAAGATAACTCCTAGTTTTTTCATGCATACTCCTTCATTGTATTGATTATAATCTCAAATGCTGCATCCATCTGATGTGTTTCGATAACAAGAGGCGGCTTGATGATGAGAGTGTCCTTACTGTGACGGACAAGAACACCGTTTTTGAGTAGTCTCTCCTGCAGCGAGTGAACAACATCTTCAATATTATTTTTACTATGCGAAAATTGAATGCCTCTAATTAATCCTTCTCCCTTGATGTCTAGCACCAGGTTAGGATAAGTAGAGGCAACATTGTCTAGGTGTGCGGAGAGCTGACTACTAAGTAGATCAAACTTGGAGAGTAATCCATCGCGTAGCTCTACCTGTAGTTTTTCTGGTGCGTCTTTCGGGATTAGTTCGTCGGCTACGCCAAAAAGTCTATCCATGACAGCATTCGCTGCTACGAGCGACCGTATGTCAGCTCCATTTGTTTTTGCTGCTGAGCCTTCTTTTAGATCCTTGTATTTTTTGTCCCCGATCAAAGCCGAAAGCGGTCCGTAGCCAGCAGTCAATGCTTTGGAAAGTGCGAAGAGGGATGGCTTCACCCCGTACTGTTCTGCTGCAGTCATACTACCCAGCCATCCACAGCCTGTTTGAACCTCATCAAAAATAAGCGCTATACCATTTTCTGAACATATCTTATTGAGGGTTTGCATGAATGCACGTGACGGCATGTTTACGGAAGAATTGACCTGGATAGGCTCAATGATGACTGCGAATGCATCTGATGCAAGTCGAGAGACATCGTCCAGTATAGCGCTGTCATGGTCGGATAATGGAGTAGTGTTGGTCATGGAAGATGCATTATTTGGTTGCTCTAAAAAGATGACGGGTGAATCGTTGTCGACCAAGAATCGATGCTTGGTTTGCAGATGTGAGCTATATGATGCGGTGAGACCTTGACCGTGATATGAACCTTTGAAGGAGATGAGCTTTGTTTGTTCGGGGAGTCGGTTATTGTATGCTGCTATGATGGCAAGTTCGGTGGTGTCACTGCCATTTGATTGTCGATGATTAATAAATCCATCAGTTCTACCGGTAAGATGAAGCAGTCTGTCTGCTACTTCGTAGTAAAGTGAGCCGCCTATTCGTGTCGTCAAGAAAGATGGCTGGTCGCTAAGTGTGTATGCGATTATATTAGCGTTTACCCAGGGATCATTTTGACCAAGGATACAGTTTACAGTCATAGACCCAAGGTCGAGTAATAGCCCATTGTTGGTGGTAATCTCAGCCCCAATACCAGAAAAGGCAAACGTATCAGAAGGGATGATGGAAGAGCTAAGAAATTGTTCCCTCTTTGCGTGCAATGAAAGCGTTTGATTGCTTGGTGCATATCTATTAGATAGGCCTTGGGCGATTTTATAATGTTCAAGCATTACGCCTCCGCTACCTGGATTGCAGGCATTTGATTTGTGATTGCATCTAGCGATACCTCTTGCCAGATATCATCTAGAAGCGCGAGGAGCTGGCTGATTTCGTTATTCGGCGGTACTATCCCTTCGTAAGGAACACCGGATTTTGCATACTCTTCATGAAAATACCTTCGATGGCCTTCGAGGAGAGTGAAGAAAATCTTTTTATCGTATCCCGCTAGCAGTGTGGGCGATTGTGAGTATAAATCTTTTATTAAAGAGATGACATGGTCACGATTCTGGTTGGCGAAATGTACTATGTGATACAGAGTTTGTGCCAGCTCAAAGGTGCTGGTAGCGTTAACATCACCCTGCAGTTCGATATCGAAATCGAATTCCTTATGCGTCCCATCCTCAAGGATCATCGTATTTGCAGCCCATCTGTCGCCAAAGACAATACCCACACTATGTGCTTGAGTGAGGTGCGATAGAATGTCGTTTAGCATCTGTGGCTGAATGTCTGAAGTGTCCCTCTGGAGGTAGTCGCTAAGAGGTGTGCCATCCATATAGTCAGTTACCATTTCCTTGCCGAGCAGTAGTTGGCATTCAAGTACTTTGAGACCAATTTTTGAAGCACGATCCATTATCTTCTTCTGCTCGTCAAGGTGCCTCAGTCTGAAATCTATGCCCAGAGCGGTGGCGCCAATTTGTCTGTATTCTTCGGCTATCTTTCTTTCGGTTGCAGATCGATCTGCCTCTTTTTTTGGTGTTCGAACTGCTACTTTTTTTGAGTCGTTTCCAACAGGAACATCCAGAATAAATGTATTGTTGAGACCGCCTTGATGTGTGGCTACAATTTGATCTGGGTGAAATGATTTTGGCACATGGCCTAAGATACGTCGAGCCATGTTAGTCAATACCTACTGCATATCATAATCAGTTACCTCAATAATTATGGGCTAATGGTATCATACAAATATCCGAAGTGGAATAGTTTATTTAAATGGCTCGATAAACTAGAATACAACGCCTAATATACTAAGAGACATAAACAGCTCAATGAATGCCGAATGTATTACCTACGGTTTCACTAAAACGGAAATAATTTTATCGAGCTATTGCTCAAAATCACCAATGTAGACAATATGACCAAGAGGCAAGTGACCTTTTTCTGTGATTAGGCCATCTGGGATTGGACGTGCCTCAGGAACAAAATCATTTTTCTTGATTTGCTCTTGTTCGTTCTCAAACTCTTCAACTATTTGCGCGAAAGCGCGATCAACATCGTATTTACTCATATCAATATAATATCACAAAATACTAACTATTGCAAGTATTCTAGAAAGCGAATCTCAAGCTAAGTTCGCTTAATCACCTGCTGTCGTCCTGGCCCAACACCAATGCGGGTGATTGGTGTGGCGAGGCGAGTTTCTACATACGTGATGTAGTCCTGTGCATTTTTCGGTAAGGCAGAAAAATCTGTGATGCTTGAGATATCCTCGCTCCATGAACCAAGTTGGGTGTAGACAGGCTTTTGCTGTTCAAGCGCAAATTGTGAGGCAGGGGCGATTTCACTTGATTCGTAGCGTTCACAGATAGTGATAGTGTCGCCGTAGCGAGGCACACAATCAACCTTTGTGAGTACGAGTTGTGTTACTCCGCACACATCAATAGCACGACGAAGTTGTGGAAGATCGAGATGACCCATGCGACGTGCGCGGCCAGTTGTGGTGCCAAACTCTGCATCGACTGCCCCTTGTTTACCACGCAAGCGGGCAAGTAGTTCTTCGTCGGTAATCTCTGTCACGAATACACCACCGCCAACGTGAGATTGTGTAGCTTTTACAATACCGAATACGTCACCTATGACTTGTGGCGGAATGCCAAGGCCAGTTACTGCGCCACCAGTTGCGGTAGATGAGGAGGTGACAAATGGATACATGCCATGATCAACATCAAGCAAGAAACCTTGGGCACCCTCCGCGAGGATATTTTTACCAGCTCGTAGAGCGTTATTGAGATAGAGAACAGTGTCGTCAACATATGGCGCGAGCGTATCGATTGCCCGCTGGTAGTCCACAGGCAGGGAGGCTTTTGTCTCACTGTCTTCGAGTGCATGTCCAAGAGTAATTCCCGTCCGGTAATATTTGTCACGAGCAACCTGGGCGATTCCAGATTTCGTACTTCCCTGCGCTCCAGCGCCTGCTTCCCTCTCTGTATCTTCCTGAATATGCTGGGGAAGGATCAGGTGTACACTGTCGCTGATCTTTAATATGTCAGGCGAGATGATGACGCCCTTTTCTTCCATGTGCTCAAACTCACCGAGAAGTTTGATCGGGTCAAGGTAGCAGCCATTACCAATCACATTCATGGTGCCCGGGTGAGCGACACCCGATGGAATCAAATGTAGGTCAAGCTCGGTGCCGTCGGGAAGTACTACGGTATGGCCGGCATTTGGTCCGCCATTAAAACGTGCTACGATATCGTGTGTTTCAGCGAGCTCGTCGACAACACGACCTTTTCCTTCATCACCACGCTGCAGACCGATGACTACGGTTACTTTTCCTGTAATGGCTGCTATTCCCATTCGATTGTTCCTGGTGGTTTAGAAGTAATATCAAGTGTTACGCGGTTTACTGCACGTACTTCATTTGTGATTCGACTTGAAATTTTCTCAAGAGTCTCATATGGTACGCGTGTCCAGTCGGCTGTCATTGCATCTTCGCTGGTCACTGGACGTAGGACAATTGGGTGGCCATAAGTGCGACCGTCACCTTGCACACCGACACTGCGCACATCACCAAGTAGAACGACTGGGCATTGCCAGATTGTATCATCGAGGCCAGCCGCGGTGAGTTCTTCACGCGCAATTGCATCTGCTTTTCTGAGCACTTCAAGTCGCTCTGCAGTGACTTCGCCAACGATACGAATACCAAGGCCAGGGCCAGGGAATGGTTGGCGGTTAACGATCTCTTCAGGCAGACCAAGCTCGCGGCCAACAGCACGTACTTCGTCTTTGAAGAGATCGCGAAGTGGTTCTACGATTTCAAACTCTAGGTCGTCTGGTAAGCCGCCTACGTTGTGGTGACTTTTGATAGTGTGAGTACCGCTGCCGCCGCCGGACTCCACAATGTCTGGGTAAAGCGTGCCTTGCACTAGGAATTTTACTTTACCGCCTGCTTTTTCTATGACTTCTGCTTCAGCTTTTTCGAACGTACGGATGAATTCACGGCCAATGATTTTGCGCTTTTCCTCAGGATCTTTTACATCTTTTAGAGCATCTAGAAATTGTTTGCTTGCGTCAACAATATGCAGGTTTGCGCCAGTTGAAGCGACGAAATCTTTCTCGACTTGCTCTGCTTCGCCTTGGCGGAGTAAACCGTGGTCGACAAACACACAGGTGAGTTGATCGCCGATTGCTCGCTGTACAAGTGCTGCCGCAACAGCAGAGTCTACGCCACCGCTTAGGCCACAAATTGCATGGTCATTCCCGATGCGTGTTTTTATTGCAGCTACTTGTGTCTCGACTATGTTTTCTGTAGACCAGTTTTTCTCTAAGTCGGCGACATTAAACAAGAAGTGTTCGAGGATAGTCTGGCCATTTTCAGTGTGTTTTACTTCTGGGTGGAATTGTACGCCAGCCATTTTTTCTGCGAGATTCTCAAATGCAGCTACGGTTGCGCCCTCAGTTGTAGCAAGTACATTGAAATCAGCAGGTGCCGAGGCTACCTCGTCGCCGTGGCTCATCCATACGTTGCAGCTATTTGGTACGTCCGCAAGGAGTGTGCCGGTGTTTTCTATGGCAAGCTTTGTGCGGCCAAATTCACTCAGACCAGTTTTTCGTACTTCACCACCCAGTACTTTTGTCATAGCTTGGAAACCATAACATATGCCAAATATTGGAAGTCCTAGCTCAAACCACGCACTGTCAGCCTGTGGTGTATCTGGCTCGTAAACACTACTTGGCCCACCAGAAAGAATAAGTGCGCTTGGTTGCTTGGCTTTTAATTCATCAGCTGTAACAGTGTGTGGCACGAGTTCGGCGTAGATGCCGGCTTCGCGAACTCGACGAGTAATAAGCTGAGCGTACTGTGCGCCAAAATCAATTATGAGCACAGGATTTGGAGTAGAGTTTGATGTCATTACTCTTATTTTCGCATAGTTTTTACTAAAAGCAAATAACTCAAATCATACATATGTGTATGTGCTAGCTTCCTGTATACTTCAAACATTATGACCTGGCAAGTTCTTATCGCTATTGGTGTGCTGACATTTTCGGTGAGCGTAATTCTACGCAGAGTTTTACTGAAGAATAGCAAATTTGATTCGTTTGCGTATGCGGCAGTATTTCAAGGATTTACAGGATTATTTTTGGCTGTGATAGCGTTTTCGCAAGGATTTGTATTACCTGACTTGAGCCAGTATTGGGCATGGATGCTTGGTGCTGTGATGCTCTATGCTAGTGGAGCAATAGTTTCGGCATATGTACTAAAACTTGTTGAAGCGTCAATATTTTCTTTGCTTTTTGCAACGAGTGCGATATGGACGATGCTTGCGCAATTTATCTTATTCCAGACGACAGTGACGAGTGTCCAGCTGTGTGGAGCGTTGCTTCTTGTTGCGAGTATTGGCGTACTTGTTGAGCGGCGGCACTTCAAGAAAAACAAGGGGATTCTACTTGGTATATTGATGGGTATGATCTACGGATTTGCCAATGTTGCTTGGGCGTATGTAGCGAAGAGCTCTGATGTGGCGAGTTGGAATGCGCTTTCTTTTTTGGTGCCTGCCCTACTCATCATGGCGGCTAGACCGCGATCGATTCCAGCTATGGGGGTACTTTTGAAAGGCAGGCTACTTTGGCAAATGTTGCTGATTGGTGCTGTGTTTGCAGCTTCAAGTCTTTCAACACTCTACGCGTTTAGCTATGGCAATGTGAGCATTGTCTCTGTGTTGCTGCAAGTCAATATCATTGTCACGATGATCCTAGGTATAGTGTTCTTGGGAGAAAAAGATCAGCTGCCGCGGAAGATTGTCGCAGCCATACTGTGCTTAGGCGCAATACTTTTAATTGTCTAATGCCCGTAGAATCCACGACCAATTTTGTCTGGAATCATGCGCATAGTGACAGACTTGTCTGCAAGATAGTCGAGAACTTCTTGGTCACGAATTGAGCCGCTTGTTGCAAATATAGTACCAATGCCGGCTTCGACGAGTGTAGCTGGGCCATCGACAAATGGGAAGAAACTATCGCTATATGCGGTAGCGTCAGATACGTCGTGGCCTGCGTCGCCAGCGCGCTTCAAGGCGAGCTGTGCTGCGCCAACACGATCCTGCTGGCCGACACCGTTTCCGTAGAGCATGTCGTCTTTCACGATAGTGATAGTGTTGCTTTGGCTTGTTGAGCCAATTCCCCATGAGAGCACAATGTCACGTTTTTGCTGCTCAGATAGGTCACCTGTGCCTGTGATTTCACTACTTGCAAGGTCGAGTACGAAGTTTGGCTGAGGGTTGATCAACATACCACCACGAACTGGACGTAGCTTTGCGGCGTGTTCAAGAGATGCTTCTGTGAGAGTTAGCAGAGCAGGATTAGTGAGTACGCGGAGCTTAGCACGACTCAAGATTTCAAGTGCTTCTGGTGTGATGTCTCCTGCGATGACAGCATCAAGGAGACGATTTTTTTCGCCTTCAACCTTATGGCGCATCAGTGACGTAGCAACTTCTTCGTCGACCACAAAATTCATAATGATCACGCCACCAAAAATGGCGCGTAGATCACCTTCGAGCATTTTCTCTACTGCCTTAACTGGCGTGTCAGCTACCGCTGCACCACAGGCATTACTATGCTTTGCCCCGATAGCAATACAAGGTACTGTGCCAAAGTTTTTCTCAAAGCCAGCAGCGATATGCGTGATGCTATTTACTAGGCGATCAAGATCTGTCATGTTGATGTAGCTGAGTGTGTGACCCTTGTGCTGGACAAACTGATCCATGCCGAGTGGGTCTGGTGCGATTCGGTTGTCGGCGAAAAGCGCACTTGGCGATTGGTAGGGGTTTTCGCCATATTTTAACTCTGCGTGGTTACGAAGATTCATAGTAAAGACATCTGCGCCGCCGAGTTGTCCTGCTGAAATACCGATGTAGCGAGCGCACTCGTATTCAGCCACGGCTGCAAGTTTTTCTCTAAATAACTTATTGTCTGGTCGATCATTTTTGAGCCATTCGATGACTTCACTGCGCTGCTCGGGTCGTGACAATACAATTCGTCGACCTTTTGCTGCGGAGCGAAGCATGGTAGGTCCACCGATATCCGTCTTTTCACGAATACTTTCTGGGGTAGATGCAGGGTTGTTGATTTCTTCCTCAAGTGGGTAAAAGTCGACAGCGACAAGGTGAATCTCGGGAATCCCAAGCGTCGATAGTTCTTCAACTTCACTTGGATCGTCAAGATCTGCCATTAAGCCTGCGTGAATTTCACGAGAAAGTGTGACGACTTTATGGCCTAAGATAGCTGCGCCACCGATAAGCTCCGCTGCGTCAATAACAGTGATGCCTGCATCAGTCAAAGCCTTTGCTGTGCCGCCGGATGCGTAAATTGTCCAGCCAAGATTTTCGAGTTCTCGTCCAAAGGTATCAATTCCTGATTTGTCATAGACAGATAGTAGGGCATTTTTCTGTAAATTATCGCTCATCAAGGTGTTTCCTTTGTCGTTGTTACCGCGGTTAATACTACCGGTCTGAGGCGAGATAGTCAAGTCGGCAGGCTTAAGCAATGTTGATAAAATTAAGACTAAATAGCTTATGGTTGAGTGATACAATTGGAAATGCTCTTCAGCTAACAATTGAATAAATCGTAGGCGTCCGCTTACGATTCGTACCTTTAGAATTTGAAAGGCGTGTGATGAAAACGACTAGAAGCATCCTGGTGATGCTTATACTATGTCTTGGATTGGCGGTGTGGTATGTGCCAATTGAGTCTGCAGATGCAGCCGAGTGGCTTGACGTACCAACGGATCTCGGGGCCTGTCTGTTATTATGAAAGCATGAGGCAAAGCTTGAGCGGAAAGATACTGATTGCAGTGGGGATTTTTTTCTTTATACTTGCCGTAATTACGCCATGGTACCTTACGCAACCCATAGGTGGGCTGTGGTGTGATGCATTATCAAATGGCAAACCAGGGATATGTAACCCCATGCTTGCTGTTTTCGTATTTTTCGGGCTTATGGTATTCTTCGCTGCTATAGGTATGCTGTTGGTATATGTTGCAATCGTTAACTCAGGCAAGAAGCCAAGTCGGAAAGCAAAACGCCAAATCTAAAATTTTAAAATCCAATTGCAATGGTTAAGTTCCGAGCTGGTCGGCAAAATTGACAAAAAGGTCATACCAACTAAATGGAGTATATAAAACAAAACCTAAAACTATAGAGAGTACGAAGATTCTTAGCGGTATATAATCTGTAAAATATTTTTTTACATAGGGATATGCAAGAAGTAGGCCACTCGGGATAAATGTAAGTATGACGATGGTGCTATCTAGGATATTTTCCAATGGTGTTGATGTTCCCTGGGGGTCAGCCAATCGGTCTGCGATGAGGTGGTGGTATCCTGTTTTGGTGGTGATATATGATACAGCCAAAAACCATGTGATGCTAAGAAGAACCAGAAGTTTAGCAGGGATATTTATTTTTCGTTTGCTCATAAAACCTATATTAACACTTTGCCTGGACCTCTACCGACTGAAGGTTAACCGCAAGTTCATTTGCTATAATTGCCAATATGAAGCTTAAAAAGGGTATTGCCTATTTACTCGCAGTTATTTGTATTGTTGCCCTCTTGATCCTTGTAGCTACAGTTATGTACATGGGTGCTGCAAACTAAGCTGGCACCACTGGCGTAATTTTGAGCCTGGTCCCGATTTATGGAATATATCTTCTTGTTGCTCGAAAGAAACTGAGTTGGGTATTCTTAGTCAGTCTTTTGATCGTATGCGTAGCTGCCCTGGGCGGAGCTTTCGTATTTTTGTCAGGATATCTCCAAGATCTAAATGGAGAGATGTGTATCGGATTTTTTGGTGTCCAAACTAAATGCATAGATAGTGCATTCTTAACCATAGCATTGATTTTTTATAATCCGTTCTTTGTTGGTGGTATCTTGACGCTATCTGTCGTATCGCTGATTCTTCAAGCTACGCGTAAAGATTAGCAATACCTAACAAAATACCCAGAGCTACGTAGATATTTTATGTTGTTGCGTCTCCCAGGAAGTTACGAAGCTAAATAGGTCGTTAAAATAGCAATGAGCATGATGCTTATCATGAATACGATCAAGTATCTAAAAGCATTTCGTTTATTCGTCTGTTCGTATTTCACAAGAGCATTTGAAAGAATCGAAAGATAAATGAAACTTATGAGTGTATATAGTATCGAAACAATTACGCATATATAAAGGTTGTATTGATGAAAATCAACAACTATTTTCGTCGCCGGGAAGATAAAAAAGCTGTAAAAAACTAGAAGAGTTGAGAGATTTAAGGTTGTGCTGTGTTCCAAAACTTTTCTGAGACCCATGAACGAAAATAGCCATGTAAAAACAGTGGCAGCAGAAAATCCGAGCATAAGAACCCGATCGCTTGCACTTAAACCATCCTCATCACCGCCAAGCGCATATATTGCGGAGATGCTCAGGTACGAAATAATGTAAGCGGTAGCGATAATAAGGTTGACGACAAAAGTTTGTTTGAGATCTTGCTTTGGAATCTCTCGAGGAGTGGCACTTTCTTCTTCGATAACCTTAGGCTGGGAAGCCAGAGGCTTGCCGTACAGTTTGCTCAAATTGCTTTGATCCGGAAGTGCACTTGGTGTAACTTCATGGAGAGGATCGATAGCTTTAGGCATATGTATATGATAGATACTGCTACCGGGAACGGCAAGCCCTGACTATGTTATTTATTTATCTCTGTCGGTCGTGGCCACCATGATGTCCGCCACCGAATACATAGCGTAGGTATTGGCTATCGATGCCATTTTCTTTCGCCCATTTTTCGAGAGCTGTCTTTCTTGCTTCCATATTTTTCTTCATATCACTTTTAGATGGTTTTTCGCCACTTGTACGGTTTGCTTCGCGCTCTTTTTTAAGCTCTTCACGTTTTGCGGTGATTTTATCTGCTTGAGCTTGGGTGAGCTTTCCGTCCTTCACGAGCTGAGCAAGCTCATCTTTGATCTCGTTTTCGCGCTCTGTCTCCATCTGGCTTCGTTGCTCATCGAAAACTTTTTGTACTTCGGATTTGTCGAGGTTAAACTTGCTAGCAATTGCGCCTACAAGTCCTGACATTGGATCAGCTTGAGTTGAAGACGCGGCGTATGTCGCAGCTCCAGCGACTCCAGTGAGTCCGATTGCCGTGACTACGCCGGCGGCTAATAGTGATTTCTTCATAGGTAAATAATCTCCTTTGGTTCAGGTTGCTTTGGTCAATACGTGCACTGTCTGACAGTATGACTATAGAGAAGCACACTGGGAAGTTGCTGAATAAAGCAAAGTTCTCGTATACTTCGAACATGTGGAGGGCAAGGCAGGTAGTTCATTCCTCTTGGCAGGTTGCTGTACTTGGCATAGGAATTTTTGCCGGGGTGGTACTCGCACCTGCCTTGAAATGGGAATTTCTTGGTGCGATTAGTTGGTTACTGACTGGAATATTGCTAGGATTGATTGCTATCACAAGGCAACGGGCCTATTTGCTAGCCGTTGCTTTAGTAGGTGGCCTACTGATTGGACTCTGGCGCGGATCATTGGAAGTAAGCAACCTTCATGCGTATGACTCGCTGTATGGGCAAGCTGTTACACTGAGAGGAGTTGTGTCCGATGACGCAGATACGGATAAGCGTGGTGCTGTAGTGCTGCGTCTTGGCGATATTTCACTAGATGGGAAGGTGCTTTCGGGAAAACTTTGGGTGACGCTTGCTGAAAAACCAGAAGTAAAACGCAGCGACATAGTAACGGTAAGCGGTCAGTTGGAGAAAGGGTTTGGCACATTTGCGGGAAGTATGTATCGGGCTGAAGTTTCTAAAATCGAGCGGCCAGCACCAGGTGATATAGCTCTAAGAGTGAGGGATTGGTTTGCGGCAGCAATTCATACAGCGATTCCTGATCCGGAAGCATCTCTAGGAGTTGGCTATTTGGTAGGGCAGCGACGGGATTTGCCTGCAGAGCTGGACAATGCTTTGAAACTTGCTGGACTGACGCATATTGTGGTGGCGAGCGGATACAACCTGACGATTTTAGTGCGTCTGGCGCGTAGATTGTTTGAGAAAATCTCAAAATACTTATCATTCATTTCGGCAGGTGGAATGATCGTGAGTTTTGTGGCGATCACTGGCATGAGTCCGAGTATGTCGAGGGCTGGCTTGGTAGCGGGACTTAGTTTACTCGCATGGTACTATGGTCGTAAGATTCATCCATTGGTGCTTTTGCCGCTTGCTGTTGCTGCGACAGTGCTGATTAATCCAAGTTACGCGTGGGGCGATGTTAGCTGGCAACTTAGTTTTGCAGCTTTTGCGGGTGTGATGATTCTCGCACCTCTGCTTCAAGCATTTTACTTTGGCGCGAAAAAACCCGGAATTGTGCGACAAATTTTAGGCGAGACAATTTCAGCAACACTTATGACGCTGCCAATAATTTTGCTCTATTTTGGCCAGATGAGTAATGTTGCGATCCCAGCAAACCTACTTATCTTGCCACTCGTACCACTTGCGATGCTGCTAACATTTATTGCTGGAATCGGTGCGTTGTTATTGCCAACGCTTGGCTGGGTTATTGGCTATCCTGCATATCTGTTGCTGAGCTACATGACGCAGACGGCTCAGTTCTTTGCGAATCTTCCATGGGCGACGACGGAGATTGAAATTACGCCGTGGCATGCAGTAGTGATGTATGGAATTCTCATAGCGTTGATGATTTTCATGTGGCAAAAGACAAAACTGAACCTGAGGAATACAAATATTATTGAGTAATTGTTTTTCGTATCGCACGAACTTGATCAAAGCCAATCACCCATCCAGTCTGACGAATGCTGCGGTAGAGCGGAGTTTGCAGCATTTCTCCAGCATGGTCGTAGAGTTCGGGGAAGCCGTTGTATTTCACAATTGATGCTTCGTATTTTCCGATGTGATAATCCGCTTCGTCTAAATACCATGTTTCGTCAGTCGATCGATATAGCACGAGAAGTGCTTTGATGTATTCCATTCCCCAGAAGCTCCATATACTGTCGCCCCCATAACTTGCAACAGCAAGTCTGACTGCTGCAAATTGCCTATGTGCGCGAGTCTCGTGCTGGTACTTGATAGCAAATGGACGGTCGATTTTTTTCCTACGAATGTAGTCGATACTTCTAGTGAAGTATGCTGCTTCGTCTGATTGTTCGGGATCCAAAAATCCAGTAGCAAGTACGATGAGCCAGTCTGAGGAGTAGTATTTTTCTTGTTTCCCTTCTATGGATAGATCTTCTAGGAAATAGCCCTCTTTTTCGAGCCAAAATGCACTGACAATTCGTGTCTTTAACTGATCCAGAAAGTCCATATCTTCTTTGATGAGATCTAGTTTCATAGCGATTTCTGTCGTCTTCCAAAAGATCACATTGTCGTAAAAAGCTGATGAGCGCTTGGTGATATCTTTTGCACCAGACATTCGTACGTCTGGATTGATGAGGCCAAGCGATTCATCAAATACTGTTTTTCGGTATGTCTCGTAATGTTCACTCAGAGATTTTTTATATGTTTTTAGGAGCGTTTTGCCTGCCGGGATAGTATCAAGCGCATGATGATTTTCTCCAGAATAAGAAAATGGTCTACTTGATTCAGCACCAAGTGTGCTGGCAAGTGCATAAAGCATACCGTATAGCGTATCAGATGGATACGCGTAAAAGTTGACACATGTGGCGCTCCAACGTCCGGTCGGAACAATAGTTGTCGTGAGTGTAGGCTGCTTTTGGAATACGCCAAGTGCATAGGCAAGCGTTTGCAGATATACTATCTGACGATCATGCCATTGTTTTTCGGTGCCTTGGATATTTGTATCGAGTGTTGGGTAATAAAATACGCCGAGATTCCGTACAAATAGTGCACTGAAGTGATCACCTGATACGAGGAGTAATTTAGTAGGATCAAACCTCAGGCTGTAAATATCGCTGATAATATCATCGATAGAGTCGCTGCTGCTTGCGGGACTCTTTACCCATCTACTGTAAAGAATATGGATGCCGTTTTTGATGATGGCAAATGCACGGTGGGGCAGGGACTGGCGAATGGTTAGTTTCTTGTTTTCGTCGATAGCTTCTATGGCGCTTTGCTTCATCTCTGCGCGATATGATCGACGGACGATAGTGAAGCGATTGAAGGGGTTCGTGAGGTAGGCGAAGAGAACGACAAATAGGCACAAAAAAACAACTACGTACAACACGAATTGCATGCTCTCAGTTTAGCATTATATCTTTGCAATGTTTACTTTCTTTTCCCTCAAATAACTGTCTTGCTCTCCATTGTCAAAACGCGCTACAATAAAGACAGTCAGTATTTATACCGACCGTAAGAAATTTAATTAACTTTTTGAAACACCTGGACCTGCTTTGATCAAATCTTTTACGCTACGACGAACACGTAGCGGGGCGGGAAGGGGAAAGGAACTATTATGCTAGAAGCCATCATTGGAATTGTTGGTGTTGTTTTGGGTGTGGGTGGAAAATTTGCCTATGATGTCCAGCAAAAAAATGCAAACAAACATAAGGCCGAGAACGCACTTGTTAAGGCTGAGCGCAAGGCGAGCGATATCGTCCTCAAGGCTAAAGACGAGGCTGTTGAGATTGAAAAAGAGCGTCGCCGTGAGCTAAAGAAAGTTGAAGATCGCTTGGCTGATCGTGAGACAACTCTTGACAAGAAGCTTGATGAACTCGACAAGCGAGCTGAGAAGCTTCGCAAGCAAGAAGACGAAGTAGAAGATCTCAAGGGTGAGATTCGTGAGATTCGTACTCGCCAACAGGAAAAGCTTGAGAAAATCGCTGGTCTCAAGAAAAAGGATGCTGCCGACAAGCTGATGCAAATGACTGAGCGCGATATCAAGCACGATCTTGTTGGTCTGGTTGATAAGCTGCAAAAAGATGCCATGCAAGACGCTGAAGAGCGTGCGCAGACGATTCTTGTGAGCGCCATGGAGCGCATGAGTTCGGAAGTAACTGCTGAGCGAACTGTTACGGCTATTAAGCTGACTGACGATGAGATGAAAGGTCGCATCATTGGTAAAGAAGGCCGCAATATCCAGGCGCTTCAGCGTGCAACTGGCGTTGATATCTTGGTTGATGACACGCCTGGCATGATTGTCATGAGTAGCTTTGATCCAGTTCGTCGCCAGGTAGCACGTCTCACGCTAGAAATGCTCATGAAAGACGGCCGTATCCACCCAGGCCGTATTGAAGAGGTGGTTGCGAAAGCTCAGAAGCAAATCGATAAAGAGATCCAGCAGGCAGGTGAAGATGCTGCGCGCGAGGTTGGTGTAGTTGGTATTCCAAAGGAAATGCTGCGCCTGCTTGGTGAGCTGAAATTCCGTACCTCTTATGGCCAAAATGTGTTGCTGCATAGCACCGAGATGGCGCATGTGGCCGGAATGATTGCCGAAGAAATTGGTGCGGATGTGCGCACGGTAAAGATTGCAACTCTGCTCCACGATGTCGGTAAGGCTGTCACTCATAAAATCGAAGGCAAGCACCACCATATTGGTGCTGAGCTGGCTAAGAAGTATGGCATGAAAGACGAGATCGTCCATGCTATCGAAGCTCATCATGATGATATCGAAGCAACAACACCTGAAGCGCTTGTAGTGCGTGTCGCTGATGCAGCTTCAGCTGCTCGCCCTGGTGCGCGTAATATTTCTGCAGAGAACTTTGCCGAGCGTATGCGTGATCTTGAAAATGTTGCGACAAGCTTTGAAGGTATCGACAAAGCCTATGCGATCTCCGCAGGTCGTGAAGTTCGTGTGATTGTCCGACCGGAAAAGGTAGATGACCTTTCTGGCATCAAGCTAGCACGTGATATTGCCAACAAGATCGAGAGCACCATGCAGTACCCTGGTACGATCAAGGTGAATGTCATCCGTGAAACTCGTGCTATCGAATTCGCGAAGTAGTATCTAGGACGGGTTGGTTGAACGCCACCATACGAGCCAGATAAAGAACGACACAAAACATGTTACTTCAAATATCCCTAACGCAAGTCCCGCGATAGCGTGGGGCTTTGCACCTGGGGTGGGGTTGCTACTGTATTTATTAAGTCCTAAGACTCCTAGGACGATCGCAGTGATTGCAAAGAAAATGCCAGCGAAAGGGATGAGTCCAAATACGCCAAAATAGTAGCTCAGTAGGGCTGGCGTGTTTTTGGTTGGCAGTAGTCGCTGGAACGCTACTGAATCGGCTGCGCTTACTGGAGGTTGAGGCTGTGGAGTTGGTTGCTGGGGATTTTCTTGCATAGCTAAACTATAGCATGAGCTATAAGATTTTATCGAGGGAAACGCCCATGGTTTTTGCGCAGACATACTCAAGGCTAAACCACAGTAGAGTTCCGATTGCTAGTATGGAACCGACAGTCAATACGACGTCTTTTGGAAGCTCGGTGTCGACCAGATAAACGACAAGTAACAGCAGCACTGGCGCGATGCTGGCGCTGAATTTTAAATACATTACAATTTTTGCCGTCAAAACCCGCTGCTTTTTTGGAGGTAGCTTACGATGATGTGTGATAGCGGGTACAATCGCCCGTGCTGTGGTTGAGGCAGCTTTTTTGCCAGTCTTTGCAATACTGAACGGTAAACGTATCAGCATGACAGCACTGAGTACTACGACAACTATGGTGATGAATACAGCTATAATCATGAGAAAGATATTCGGTTCAGTTGCTTGCTGTACTATGACTTTTTCTTGCGTAGGGCTAGAAGGTAACAACAATCCGCGGATTATCTGATTTTCGAGAAGGAGCGGCACAAAGACAATTCCAGCCCACAGCCACTGAAGTAAACACGATATATATCCAAGCGTGCCGAATGTGCTGACAAGCCAGTGTGACTTTTTCGCTTTTGCTTTTGTCATAGACTTATCATACCAGATGACTTCTTTGGCGTTTTGTAGGCTCATGTGCCACAATGGGTGCATGATCACAAATCTCTCTGAAGAACAAAGCATCGTAAGTACTTGGCTAGCTGAGCTGCGAGACAAAGATATACAGCAAGACACATGGCGTTTTAGGAATAATATTAGGCGAATTGGCGCTGCGATCGCGGTTGAGATCAGTAAGACACTTGAGTACAAGGATGTGACTGTTAAAACTCCACTGGGTGACGCGTCTACGCAGCAGTTGGTTGATCAACCTGTGCTCGCAACAATCTTGAGGGCAGGACTACCAATGCATGAGGGTGTCTTGGAGATATTTGACCGAGCCTCATGTGCTTTTTTGGCAGAGTATCGCAAGCATGATGAGGACGGTACTTTTGTAGACATTGAAGCTGGTTATATCACTTCTCCTGAAATTGACGGTAAGGTTGTGATAATCGCTGATCCTATGCTCGCTACTGGCTCATCGCTGATTCGTGCAGTAGAGATGATTAAAGCTGTTGGCACACCAAAGAAGATTCATATTGCAGCAGTGATTGCCGCAAGTGATGGTGTCGAAGCACTCAAAGAAAAACTTCCAGACGTAGACATATGGTGTGGCGCGATCGATCCAGAGCTTACGGATGCGAAATATATTTATCCAGGCTTGGGTGATGCTGGCGACTTAAGTTATGGCGAAAAAGTTCAAAAGTAGTTGCTGAAAAGCAGTACTCGAGCTATTCCGATTTAAAACCTATGAATTTAAGTATTCATTGATCGCTTCAAGAACATTTTCTCGGTAAGCTTCTTTCCCAATTTGATGCGCGTAGTGCATGACTTTGACAACGCGGTAACTATCACCAAGGTGCGCTTGAACAGCGGCATAAGCCTGGTCGCCAAATGCAATCAGTAAAGGATCTTCAGTGTGGAGGTCTTTTAGTTCGTCACGGAGTTGATTGATCTGTTTCAGGATTTCCTTTGGATTATCTCGTGCGTAACTTAAGACTTTCTGTGAGTCTGTCTCATGCAAGCCTTTAAAGACATCGGTCATGTAAGCGCCCCAGTATGGTGTGTCTTGAAAGGCGTATCGTATTTTAAAATCGTTACCTCTAGCGTAGGAGTCATGGAAATTACTTAGCTTCCCTGCAATTGGGCGAGTTGCTGCGTTGAGGCCAAGCATTGCAACGTTAGGATTAAGTATTCTAAGCAGGGTAGAATTTGTATCCGGGTTGAGCACGGAAAGGTCACCTATGTTTGCTTTTGGTCGATCGCCAGGTAAGACGGGGCTCCAAATCGCCCAGCTAGCAAAATCTCCCCATTTATTATTTATACTATCGAATCTGTCGCGTGAAATGCTCATTACAGTACCATTCTATCATCGCTGAGAGAAACGCATACTACTCGAACCGTTTGGTTTTATCATTAGTAATACTACTGAATCAAGTTATACATTAGACGATATGGAGTCACTTAATGCAGCCGACATACAAAAACATCTAAGTGTAATCTTTTGATGAAATGTCTAACTTGATTGCTACTCTGGTTGATCTGATTTAATATAAGTAGTAATCATGAAGCTAACAAGTGTCAAAGTAGAAAATTATAAACTGTGCAGGGATGTAACCATCCAAATTAACGACAAGTTGACAGTACTGCTTGGTAAGAATGGGTCAGGTAAGACTACTCTACTAAGTGCACTTTCCTTTCTGAGTATTCAGAGTGACGTCAATCCTGGTAGATCGAGACATTTTATGCCCAAGGATTACGATGTATCGTCGGTTACGGCGGAGATCGAAGATGGCAAGCGGGTTTATATACTTTTCGCAAAAGTTTACTTCGACAAGAATTCGATTCCTACAAACCCAAGGTATATTGAGCACAGCTTGTCTGTAGACGGAGGCAAGCGGGTTGAATACAATGATTTTGAGTATTATTTTTTCTCCAATCGTATGATACTGGATGAGATAAAGACGGGCAATTCACCTGCGCAAATTGACATATTTAAAAGGATGATGGCTGTGAAGGATTTTATTAATGATGTCGTCTCTGTTCAAACTACAGATTTCTTGCATGGTGACGAAAATGACACCATGCTTGATGTATCACCGAGATCAAGCATGGGTGGCTCAAGACATTCTAGAAGGGCAAACAGTAAGTTCCTGATGGCTCTCTATGAGTTAAAGAATACGGATCCAAACGGTTTTGAAAGATATAGGGGTGTAGTGTCAAGAACTGGTTCTGGGCTGATCGATAACATCGATTTTAACAGTATTAGTGTTCCAAAGAGCAGTGTTAAGGCATATAAAAACGGTAAACTTACTACGATAGAAGAGAGTCGTGATCTAGTTGTACCTATTTTTTCAATTGGTGGCAACAAGCTTTACAGTAACCAGCTATCTGAAGGAACCTTCAGGGTATTGGCGTTGATATTCTATATTATGAATAGTGACTCAAAAATCCTTATTATAGAAGAACCTGAACTTTCGATTCATGTTAATCTTCTTGCGGATGTGATTGAGTTAGTGAAAGAAGCATCTAAACATTGCCATGTTATTCTGAGTACTCATTCCGAGAAAATTGTGAACATGTTGAGTCTCGATGATGTTGTACTTGTTAGTAGGGGTGGCAATGGGATTGAGGCACAGAGAGTAGACGATAAATTTAGTCATAATAATCTTGAATCTTTAAAAAAATACTTAACGGATGGTGGGACATTGGGTGAGTTTTTGCTAGGAGATTAACTGTGGTCATAGGAATAATCTCTGAAGATAATAACGATTGCAAAGCTTTAGGCGCACTAATGCGCAAGATACTTGGCGACAAAATTGAGATAGTTCCAGCGAGTAAATCAGGTAAAGATGCAATAATACATCAAAAAAAGCTTCTGGTGAGTAAAGTATTTAATTTTGGGTGCGAGGTAGTATTTATAGTAAGGGATTCTGATGGTGGGGATGTTGGGGAGATTACAAATGCCCTGGAGAGTGCCTACAGCTCCACTCCCATCAGTTCTAGATATAAAATATGCATCGCTGTCGAGGAGCTTGAGGCTTGGTTTCTTGGCGACGTTGGCAGTATTAGAAACACTTATAATTTGCCATCAAATTCATCTAGAATTTCTGAGTCTAATGTTGATAGTATTTGTGATCCTAAAGAAAGACTTAAGACATACGTGGCCAAAGAGTCGAGGGGGAGAGCGCAGTATATTCCTTCTGATACTGTTAGGATGGCAGAATGTATGGATATAGATGTAGCTCGCGCCAAATCAAGTTCTTTTAACAGCTTCTATGAAGCTGTAGTGGCATTTGCTTAGTACCTTTTATTCTTGATGAAGTCAGTAAACAAGAGAGGCTAAAGACTACACATAAATTAAAGGAGCCCTATGAAGGGTTCCTTTAATCGAATGATTTCGTTCGTGGTCGGGGTGAAAGGACTCAAACCTTCGACCTCTCGGTCCCAAACCGAGCGCGCTATCAACTGCGCCACACCCCGATAGGTGTTTACCTTGAGAGATTATAGCGCAAATAGCGATTGAAATCTAGCTCTGGGATTTTCCTGCACTTCAAGCTACTATAGCTACATGGTACGAAAGATAATTGAATGGGTGAATCACAGCAGGAATGACAGTAAAGTTTTCTGGGTAATGCTACTCGTAAGCGCGGTAGCCTCAGGTCTAATAAGTCTTTGGATTGGACTCAATCAGAGCGTGTGGTTTGATGAAGCGTACTCGATCTATGTCGCAAAGCAGCCCCTCGATCAGCTCATAGCACTCGTAGCTGCAGATACGCATCCGCCGTTTTACTACATATTGCTGCATTTCTGGGGAAATACATTTGGATGGAGTGAGCTTTCGCTTAGGCTAGTGAGTGTATTGAGCTTGACGGGTACCATCGCAGTAGCTGGACTGCTGCTCCGTCGTCTCTTTGGCAGTCGCATAGCAATTGGCGCCCTACCTTTCATGATGATCGCACCTATGCTGCTTCGCTATGGCTTCGAGATCAGGATGTATGCATTTGCAGCGCTTATTGGCATTGCCGCAACATATGTATTGGTGCGAATTGTCGACGACAAGACTAAGCAAAAGATGGCGTGGCTTGTAGTGTACGGAATCTTAGTCGCGCTGGGTATGTATTCACTTTATTATCTGGCATTACTTTGGATGGCTCACGCGGCTTGGCTGATCTATCATATGGTGACACGAAAAGAAAGTATCTCGGTGGTGTACCCTTGGGTCGCAAGTGTGATTGGAGCCGTAGCTATTTTTGCACCGTGGCTTCCAACCTTTTTAAAGCAGACGACGAACGGTGCGTTGGCTCCAATAGGCCAGCCGCTAAACCTAGAAAACCTACTGGGAATAGTTAGCTTTAACTCACTGTATCAGCCGGTGTGGCAGCTGAGCGTACTAGCTTCGCTAGGCGTAATGGCTGTACTGGTTGTGGCTGTAGTGGCTCTGAAGTATGCTTTCGGACAGAAAAAGATCCGTGAGAATCTGATGTTGCTAGTTTTCTATATTGGAATTCCTATTGCGGTTCTTATGATTGTTTCGCTTGCTCGCTCAATGTACGTTGAGAGATATTTGGCACACGTGACGATTGGTCTTGTAATGCTTGTTGGTGTGGCGCTAAGCGTGTACTTAATCAACAGTCAAACTTTGCGTGCGAAAGCAAGCGTCGCAGTCGTATACGGAGTGATACTGATAGGTACTGTTGGACTTGCTGTGGTTGGTAATTACAATTTCCAGCGTCTTCAGAAACCGGAAGTCAAACAAGTGGCTGCGCAGCAAATTCATTGTGATACAGACACGACAATTCTTGCAAACGACCCCTATGTTGCGATCGAGCTAAGCTACTATCTTGACTGTGCCTTTAGGTTTTACAGTACGGACGAAAAGCTTGGAGGAGGCTATGCGCCACTTTCTGAGAGTCCGCAGCAGCTCAGGGATCTTAATGATCTAGCGAGCAGCAAAGTGATCTATGTGTATTATGGGGATCAGCCTTTGGTAATTCCCGAAAGCTACAAACTCGACCAGCTACAAGAGAATACGAACCTCCACGTTGCGTCGTATAGTAAACGCTAGCGTGGAATAACTTTCATTAGAAATTTAGTCTTAACCATTAAGTAGACAACGCCTACAGCTAAAACTGAAAGGGCCATGTTGCGAGGAATTTCCGGTATACGATCCCATGAAGTGAGGTATACGTGTGGTGCGCCATATTGTGGATTGACGAATAGATGAAGCGTCACGATAACAAAGGCGTGCACGGAGTAAACATATAGTGAGTTAACGCCAAATGGAAGCAAGAGCCAGCCAAGGTAGCGGGTGATTTGCTTTTCGTAGCGTCGGACTATCATGTAGAAACCGTAAAACCATAGGAAGGCAAGTGAGAGCCGTTCGAGTGATAGATTATTCTTGAAGAAAGTTGGGGTAACGGCATGATGCGCTGCTGTGATAGCTGAAGAGATTGGGTCGCCGAACGCAGGAGATATAAATTCTGCATAGACATTGAGAGTGAGCGTGACCGCAAAAAGCGCCATAAGTGACCGGTTGATAAGTTTCCACGTAGGTTTTGGTAGTTCATTCTTCCAATCACGGATTTTTGGTAAGTAAAAGCCGATAGTAAGTGCAATAAAGAAGAGAAGTTGCCATGTGAGTGGCTGTAGTAGCTCGGTAACGGGCCGTGGCGCAACTGCCCAGATAGCAAAGCTAACTGCGATACCGATGTACCACCAACCTCTGCGCAGTAACCACATCCATAACGGACTAATAAATAAGAAGATTGCATAGAACCGTAGGTAATCTGCCCAGCCGTAAAACTCTCTCAAGGTGATGATGTTCCACAGTAGCTCGCCAAAAGGAGTAGAGCTCGGCGGTATTGGTGACTTAACGCCATCATTACCTATAAACTGCCAACTGATAAATAGCGATAGCAGCGTAATCACAATAGAGGTTACATAGAGCGTAAACGCACGAAACCAGAGCTTCTTTGTTACGCTCCAGAAAGGCGCATCGATCAACTTATATCCACGAACTATTCCGAGCACGATTCCTGAGACAAGGAAGAACCCCTCAGCTGCGGTTACAAAAAGGCGACTGTCACCAGTAATAAAAGAAAAGCCGTTCGGGAAATAGCTGAGATGGTCAAGGATAATAATTACCAAAAACCAGCCCCTGAGAAGATCAAATGTAAGGATGCGCGGAAGTTTCACGCGCGGTTTACCGCTACTAGAAGTCATTGCTATCAAGTATATCAGACGATATCTGAGAAGAAGCTGTGAGGTATAATAGAACTATGAAAGACGTACCCTATAAAGCGCCAGATTTTTCTCTTTTAGAGAGTGCATCGGGCGAGATAAAGACGCTTGCTGACTTTAAGGGTAAGTGGCTTGTGCTCTATTTTTACCCGAAAGACGATACGCCCGGCTGTACTACAGAGGCTTGTAGCCTGCGTGATGCACGCGATGATCTGACGGCACTTGGTGCTGATGTTGTTGGTATATCAAAGGATGATCCAAGCTTGCATGAAAAATTTAAGACGAAGTATAACCTGAACTTCAAGTTACTTTCTGATCCAGAAGGAAAAACAATCAACGATTATGGAGCTTGGGGCAAGAAAATGTTTGGCAAAGAGGGAATTCTCAGAAAAACTTTCCTCATAGATCCAAATGGTATGGTGCAGAAAGTCTATGGCCGCGTGACACCACTTGGTCACGGTGAGCAAGTGAGAGATGAACTCCAAAAACTCCAAGCTACCAATCCTCTGTAGCTTTCAATTTCGCTCTTGTCTTATCTTGGCGATTTCGTAAGGCGAGCGAAAAGTATAAATGCTAGTGAAGTAAGCAACAAGAGTAGTGTCGCATTTTGGTAGACAATATCAGCGGGCTCTATTCCGGTATCAGGGGCGCCAGGAATATTACCGGTAATTGTTGATCCAGCTACTCGGACAGTGTAGGGGCCAAGTAAATACGTCTGATCGTCGGTGGTTGTTACGAGAACACGTACAGTATGTAGTCCAGCAGGCAGAGCCTCAGGAAGTGTACATGACCAACTGCCATCGCTAGCCGCTACTGTCGAACAGATAACAGGATCTGAATGCACAGTAACTTTCACTGTACTGCCAGCGGGCGCCTGGCCAGTAAAAGTAGGTATCTTTTTTATATACGGTTTTCCGAGTAGTGATTTACCGTTTACTGTTGCTGAAGACATGTCTACAGGTATTGACTGATGTGTGGCAAAGACTTGGATGCGATCGTTGCCAAGGTCAGTCACATAGAGCTTTTGATTAGCATGAGTAGAATAATATGGGCCGGAAAACTGACCTTCTCCTGAGCCTGGTTCGCCAAAAGTCGTAAGATAGGTATTATCTTTATTAAATATGTGCACCTTATCTTGAAAATCAATGACGTATACATTGTCATGCTCGTCTATGGCAAGACCTTCGGCGTAGCCAAAAGCTCCACCAGCTGTGCCTATCCCGTCAAGTTGTGCCAAGTGGTTGCCATCTGAATCATACTTCTGTACGTAGTTGTTCCCGTCGGTAACGTATATCTCATCTTTGGAATTAATCGCGAGTGATTCAACATAACTAAGTTCATTGTTGCCGGTACCGTTTGTGCCGAATTTTGAGACGAATTCACCGTTAGAGTTAAATTTTTGGATTCTACCATTCGTGCCATCGGCGACGTATAGGTATCCGTTACTATCTATACCAAGTCCTTCTGCAAAAGTGAATTGACCATCACCTGTCCCACTACTCCCAAATTTTAATATAAAGTCACCATTAGGCGTAAACTTTTGGATGCGATTATCTCTGTTGTCACCTATGTATACGTAGCCTTGCTCATCTATGGCAATACCTAAGGGGCGATTAAACTGACCATCACCTGTGCCTATTGACCCAAAGCTAGAGAGGAGGTTATAGTCCTTGTCAAATATAGAAATAGCATCACGTCCTACTACATAGATATTGCCAGTTGTAGGTGATACGGCTAGATTTTCTGCTTCAATCTCGATTGATCGTTCATACGTTACAGTAGGAATGACAGGACTTGCAGCGGATGCGGACTGACCGAGAAGCTGGAGGCAGGCGCTAACAGACAGAATCGCGATGGATATAAATAGCATCATAGAGTGACGGAATTTCTTTATCGGCAATCGAGTATGATGCATATGCTAACCAGTATACATACTGCTTTTTGGTGCGTAAAGCTAGCGTGGACGTTTGAGCGCTACTGCGCGGGCTTCATCAGCTAGATGATCGTCTATAACTTCAGGCGTGAATTCGCCGTATCTATACATAGCTGCCTTTTCTATGAGCCAGTCCGCGAGCGTGGGATTTTTCGGCAGGAGTGAACCATGCAAGTAGCTACCAATAACATTCTTGTACCGGGCGCCCTCGAATTCATCTTGACCGTTATTGCCGGCACCACGAACAACTTTGCCAAGCGGTTGCACATTTTTTCCGAGATAGGTAAGACCGCTGTGGTTTTCGTAACCGATGATTTGTCCAAAGTCAGTGCTTTCGGTGATTATATTTCCTATGAGACGCTCAGATCCTCCGTGTGTCTCAATGTCGAAAATACCTATGCCTGGGATAGTTTCGCCGTCTTTCGTCTTGAAGAATTTACCGAACAGCTGATATAGGCCACATATAACAAGTATTGGCACATTGTCCTCGGTCAATGAATGGAGTTTGGGGCTGATTTTTTGAAGATCGTCTTTGATCTTTTCTTGCCCGGAGTCTTGCCCGCCACCGCCAACTACAAGATCAATATTTTCAGGAAATACGTCGCCAGGATTGTACTCCAAGAGTTCTACTTCGTAGCCGTGCCACTGGGCGCGGCGTTTCAATACAAGTGTGTTTCCCCAATCGCCATAGATATTCATATCGCGTGGATATAACTGGATAATGCGCAGAGATTTTTTCACGATACTACCTCAACTTCAGCTATTTTTGACAATTCTTTTCTGATTCCGAGCATGGCGGTGTAAGTACAATAAATTCTCTTTGGCTTGTCAGCTTCACGCGCCAGGAAGTCCTTTAAAGCCAGTGGAATATTCTGCTCTACATAGGAAAACAAGACTTCTTCGTATTGCAACCTAAGCGCCATATCATATGCACGCATACCTGTGACGGTTGAAACTCCGAGTTTGCTCAAACTGTCAAAATCAACATCCCAGAGCCAACTCATATCGCGGCCGTCAGCATAATTATCATTGATTGCAATCATCGTAGCATAGCCTTCTGGCGGAAAAGACTTGAGACTGAGTCGAAAACCTGCTGGATTTTTTACGAGAACAAGCTCGACGGGCTGGCCGTCTACGATGATACTTTCGCCGCGACCAAAAGCGGGCGTCACGTTGCCAAGAGCAATCTTTAATTTCTGAAAATCAATGTCCCGGGTGATCTGTGAGACGAGACCAAGTGCAGCAGCGGCGTTGTAGACGTTATAGATTCCTTCAAGTTTAAGCTCCGTCTCTAGCTTTCTGCCATCAATGCTGAATTCTGCTGTTTTTCCTTTGAAATTCTCTAGTATACTGACTGCTTGAGGTGGGCGTGCATCTGTAAGACTTGCACTAGAGCGCATGTCGTCATCTGCCGGAAACTCATCACGTAATTGTTTGCTAAGTCCAAAGTACCGCACCTTAGGCTCTGGTAAACTCTTGCCTAGTTTTAGTAGTCTTGGATCTTCACGATTCACTACGACCATCTCGCTCGTTGCATCGGCAACTTTCTTTAGCAGGCCTGCAGTAGCGTCAATCTCACCAAAGCGATCGAGCTGGTCTCGCATAACGTTAAGTAGCAGACTATAGCGAGGCTGCACTGCTTTCACAAAGTGTACAGCGTGGGCTTCGTCGAGCTCGAGCACTGCTATGTCGGCATCAAGGTTGCCACTGCTGTCGACTTCTCCTAGTAGTGCGGCAGCCACACCACGTACAAAATTACTTCCTGTTCTGTTTGTGAAAACCTTCAAGTTTTGGCTTTCAAGTAGCTCTACAACCATCTTTGTCGTGGTAGTCTTGCCATTTGTACCACTAACTACTACGACGCCATGAGGCAGGCTTGCTAATGTACGTTTCACAAAGCCTGGATCGATCTTTTCAATGATCAGACCAGGTAATGCTGAACCGCCACCACGTAGTTTCATGATGGACTTAACGGTTTTTCCGAGTAACATCGCAGGACGTGACATTCTCTTTATTATAGCGTATAAGGTACAATAGTCTTATGTTTATCGTGGGCTTACTCTCGTGGTGGTATGGGGCTGGATGGCGCCAGCGTTTTGAGATTGTGCGCGGTCGACTCGCCTCAACAATTGATTATTTCTCGATTGATCTGTTGCTAAAGACATTTTTCTCGCCATTTAGGCAGATTTCGGCAGGGAGAGTCTCGGGTTCAATCGGTGTTCAGTGGCGGGCATTTGTAGATCGGCTTATCTCACGATGTATTGGTGCGATTGTCAGATTTATTCTTATCATCATAGGTTCCGTTGTCATTCTCTTTTGGGGTGCTATTGGACTTGTAAGTCTCGCATTGTGGGCGGTGATACCACTACTTCCTATCGTTGGACTTGGCGCAATGTTTATAGGGTGGACACCTGCATGGATGTAAAGCTTGACCTTAAGAGCACACGAGCTGCCAAGGCGCGGCTAGCTATTCACATTGATAAGTTTTGGCGAAACCTACTCAGCATACTCGCGCTGATTTTATTGATAGCTGGATTTGCTTTGGTATTTGTTGAGATAAGTGCAGGCTGGCTGCTTGCTGGACTTGCTGTAGTGCCAGCCATGATTGTGGAATGGTGGAATGGCGAGCTAAAGAATCTAGCTCCAACGAAAAACCCAAAGTCGGTTGCTGATGTGCTCGATATGGAAATACTTGGTCGCTTGCACGGTAATCCAAACGCAAGAGACCTAGCGACTGTAGTGGGGCAAACAAACGGCGGCCAGTTTTTTGGTGCGCGATTTGGACTGACAGCAGGCCTAATACAAGATATCGCAAACGATGAGAATATCACGCTGGGAAAGGTACTGGAAGACGCGGTTGAGATCAGAGATCAGCTAGATCTTGTATCAATTACTCCAGGAATATTGGTTGCAGCGTTTGTAAAGCAATTCCCAAACTATGATGCGTTTTTGGCACACGCACATATCGAATTCAAAGATATCCTAGAGGGTATCAAGTGGCAAGAGCATTTGAAAGAATTGATTGCATTTCATGCTATGCCAAAGCGTACGGGGGGCTTGGCGCGCGACTGGTCGTTCGGTTATATACCTCTATTATCTCGTTTTGGGCAAAATATTAGTATGCAAGTCGGTAGTACGCTGAATGTTGAGACTGACTCTCACAAACAAGCGCTTGATAAGCTGGTCGAGCAATTTAGCTCTGGTGGTACGCAAAATGCCGTCCTGGTCGGCCCAACCGGAGTAGGCAAGACGACGCTTGTATATGCTTTTGCCGAGAAGTTGCTTGATGCTTCTTCGGATCTTCCAAGTTCACTGAAGTTTCGTCAAGTTATCATGCTTGATGCAGCTTCATTGATCGCTGCCGCTCCTGGTCGTGGTGAGATCGAAAGCTTGATCATGGAAATTCTTGGCGAGGCATATGCTGCAAAAAATATTATCGTTTGTCTCGACAATGCGCAGCTATTCTTTGAAGATGGAGTTGGCTCAGTCGATATTGCTAACGTCTTGCTGCCAATCTTGGAAGCAGGACGACTACGAATGCTCCTCACCATGGATGAGCAGCGCTACTTGCAAATATCTGCGCGGAATTCATCAGTCGCCAACGCTCTCAATCGCATATCAATTAGTTCAAGCTCACAGGCGGAAACGATGCGTGTTATGCAAGATCAGTTGATATTAACTGAGTTCAAGCAGCATGTCACCTACACATATCAAAGCTTGGCTGAGGCATATCGGCTGGGTGAGCGCTATGTGCATGATATGGCTATGCCTGGCCAAGCTCTGAAGCTACTCGAATCAGCAGCACGTTATTCCGAAGATGGTCTAGTGACGATAAATTCTGTACAGCAGGCGATCGAGCAAACGATGGATATCAAAGTGAGTGTGGCATCTGAGACTGAGGATAGGGAAAAGCTGCTCAACCTTGAATCATTGATCCATGAGAGGATGATTGGCCAGAAGAGAGCAGTTGAAGTAGTTAGTGACGCACTTCGCCGAGCGCGTGCCGGTGTGCGCAATCAAAACCGCCCTATTGGTACATTCCTATTTCTTGGACCAACTGGTGTAGGCAAGACTGAACTTTCCAAGGCACTGGCTGATGTATATTTTGGCGGCGAAGATCGTATGATTCGTCTTGACCTCAACGAATACGTGCGTAACGAAGATGTTGCTCGACTGATTGCAGACGGCGCGACCGATCCGACTAGCTTGACAGCGCAAGCTATGAAGCAGCCGTACAGCGTGATTTTGCTCGATGAAATAGAAAAAGCACATCCAAATGTGCTTACAACATTGCTTCAATTACTCGACGAAGGAATCTTACGCGACATTAATAATCGCGAAGTCAGTTTCCGTGACGCTATCGTGATTGCAACTTCAAATGCGGGTGCTGATCGTATTCGTGAATACATTGAGCGTGGGTATAAGGTGGATCAATTTGAGCAACAATTCCTTGATGAGTTGATTTCTTCGAACCAATTCCGTCCAGAATTCTTGAATCGTTTTGATGAAATTGTTACTTTCACTCCGCTCAGTAAGTCGGAACTCCTACAGGTAGTTGATCTCATGATTGGAAGTGTCAATAAAACACTCGAACTTCAGAAGATCAAAGTTGACGTGGCGAAGGACGCCAAGGAGCTTCTCGTCGAACGTGGCTACGATCCACGACTTGGTGCTCGCCCGATGCGTCGCGTCATCCAAAAGTCTATTGAAAACACTGTGGCAAAGCTGCTACTTTCAGGTGCAATTTCACCGGGAACCACGATAACTATAAATAGAGAAAAGCTCGAGCAAACTGTCGGCACAATCCGTAAGGCTGATGATATTCGAAACGAGAGTGCTGTTTAAAATATTAAGCAGCTGATTTTGCTGCGCGTTTTCGTAGCCAAGCTACGCCAGCGTACGCGAGTGGTGTGCCAATGATAGATACGAGACAACGAACAAGCCAGTATGGAATAATAATACCAATTAGGAAGCTGAAGTTATCGCTGAAACTCGTTGAGAATGAGTAAAAAGCGATGACACAGAATACGGTCGAATCAATCAGCTGGCCGATGAAGTTCGACACATTATTTCGTAGCCACATTCCTTTAGATTTCATCTTTTCGCGTAGCTTACTGTAGATCAAAACATCAATAAGTTCTGCCGAGGCAAATGCAGCAATCGCAGCAATCGCAAATTGAATCGATGTGCCGAAGATCATATTATACGCGCCATTCATTTCTGCAAAGCGTGCTGCTGGTGGTAGTGTGGTGACGAGAAATGTATAAAGCGCAAGTAAGACAACGATACCGAGCCCTGTCCATACCATCGAGCGGGCGCGTTCTTTGCCGTAGACTTCCACTACGATGTCAGTTAGCGTGAAAAGAAGAGGCATGACGAAGATCGCTACGCTGATACTGAGTGTTATACCGGCTACTTCGCCAAATGGCACGACTTTCAAGCCCATTAATTGAGCAACAACGATAGCGAATATGTAGAGACCGACGATGACGTCAAATTTTTGAATCTTCACCGCACTAGCATATCACACTTTGAGGGCTTACTTTTTGATGAAAGTAAGCGCTGTGCCGCGATTTCCGCCACGACCGGTACGGCCAATGCGGTGCACGTAGTCGTCGTACGTCTGCGGTGTATCGTAATTGATTACGTGTGAAACATTTGGGATATCAAGACCACGTGCGGCGACATCAGTCGCAACAAGTACTTTCGCCTCATTAGTTTTGAACGATTTCAAAGCACGATTTCGCTGACCTTGAGACTTGTTGCCATGGATTGCCTCAGAGCGAATACCGTGAGTCTCAAGCTTGTCGCTCAGTCTCTGTACGCCAAATTTAGTCTCCCCAAAGACGATAACTTTCTCAAATTCACTGGTCTTTAGCATTTCAACTAGCAATTCTTTTCGGTGTTCATCATCATTAAATGCCACAATATCTTGGTAGATGTGGTCGTTTGTTTCAGTTACTTTTACGGAAACAAGCTCAGGGTTTTCCATGAAGTCATGAACAATTGCTTTTACTCCGTCGCTCATAGTAGCGCTAAAGCAGAGTGTTTGGCGCTTACCTGGGATCTGGCTGACGATCTCACGAATATCATTTACAAAGCCCATATCAAGCATGCGATCTGCTTCGTCGAGTACTAACGTGTCGATGTTTTGCAGGCGTAAGATTCCCTGTCCCATCAAGTCTTTGAGGCGTCCTGGTGTACCGATAATGATGTGTGGATTTCGCTTGATCTGTCGAATCTGGCCATTGATATTTACGCCACCGACGCATGTCGCTGAGTAGAGTTTCATGCCGTTAGAAAACTTACGGAATTCGTCATCGATCTGTTGTGCAAGCTCACGAGTCGGCGCCATAATTAGTACAGACTGCGTGAAGCGATCCTTGTAAAGTTTTTGCAGGATTGGCAGCAAGAAAGCAGCAGTTTTACCAGTACCAGTATTTGCCAGACCGATCACGTCACGGCCATCAAGCGCAAATGGAATCGTCTGATCTTGGATAGCACTTGGTGCTACGAAGCCGGCTCGTACAAGATTTTCCTGCAAGATGTTGTTTAGGGCAAAGTCAGCGAATTTGTGCTTTGGAGTATATACCACCTCTGCTTTCTCGCTGATGTTTTTGTTTATGAACTTATCTGGGTGGATGTACTGCTTGCCACGTCCACCGGTGCGGCGCTGATTTTTACCACCGAAAGACCGGCGTCGATTGTTATTATTTCGCCCACCAAAAGAGCGTCGTTTTTGTTGCATGAGAATACCTTTCATTCATCATTTTATATAGTGATGAATTTCAAGGAAGTAAGTACCGAGCATTCATCCGGTAGCGTCGGTATATTTTACAAGATACAGAAACTATTACTTATTATATTAACATAGACTATAGATTTTGTAAATAGCTATTTCGCTAACATCTGATGTATTTATGCATTGCTAGATTCGAGCATTTGCCAATGCTTTTTGAGTGCGCTAAATAGACTCTCGTATGCGTCGTTCACGGGTTGTGACGCTTTGCCGTTTTCATCGACACAGAGTGCTTGGTTGCTATGTACGAGTAGGTAGGTGTAACCATCGACGTCGTTTGACTGAACATACGGGACGCTATTGTTGACTGATGTAGTCTTAACTCTTAGTACTCGAATGCCACTATCTCTTTCTTTGCAATTGTTGTCCGCCTCGGCCTTATTTAATGCGTCACCCTTGATGAGGATTGTATCTGCGTCTTTGCTGGTGTAGCTTATAGATTCCTCGCTCATGATTGAAATGTTCCATTCTTTCACGTTGATGTGCTTCATTGATGCTGGCATCTTATCGTTGTCACTTTGAGTCTTAGAAGTGTCAGTTTTCGTCACGACTGGCTCTTTGTAGATAAAGTTTTGCCAGAATATCCAACCTAATGATGTAAGCAGTGCCAATACAAGAACAATAATAATTACTACGTGCGCAGAGCCGGATTGCTTTTTCATGATGATGCCCTTTCAGAATGCTAACAGTTAATTAATGTAATTGTACGGCAAGTACTGCAGCCTGACAACATAAATGGTCGATTGATTAGAATCGAGCAAGGAATATTTCAGTGTGGTGCAATATTTTGCCTGAAGCTAGGACTGTCATAATGATTAATCGTATCAATCTGATATGATTAATCACATGGTGAAGAAAAAACAAAAAGTTTTATTTACGATTGCATGGACAAGAAGTCGTAAAACAAAAGTGACAAAAAAGTTTTTCCAAAGATTTACAGTTATCACATTGGCTCTACTGATTGCGCTCCCAATCGGATGGCTATCAGGACTTCTGCCATTCACATATAACATGATACGTTGCGGTCGTCTCCCCGTTGAGTCGACGAAGTTTATGGCAAGCTTTACTTATAAGGTGCCTGGGGATGAAGGTTATGGTATACATCCTTTTAGTGAGTACGGCTATTGTACCCAGTCTGAAATTCAGGCAACTAATGGTTATCGCAGGAGTACTTCAACAACTGCAGGAAAAAAAGAAGAGGCTGATATCTGGGCGAAGATAAGGGAAGAACAAGAGTTTTCATTGTCAAAGCTTGACTACAAATTTTATACACCTAAGTTGGAAGGATACTCTATCTCTAATTTGCGAGTTAATCTGATTAAAGGTAATGTGCATTCTTTCTACACTGTTATGAAAGACGGAAAAAGTATTGGACAAATTCGAGAGCTTAAGAAAAGTGATAGCTATAATATCTGCTCTTCAGATGACCAATCAAAAAGATACTGCAAGGTTATAGGTCGAGATAGCAAGGGTCGAGAGGTGAATCGGGAATATACAAATAGTAGAAAGGGCTGGAAGTCATACTACACAGGTATAAACATTGGAGGTACGGGTATTATTTTTGCAACTAATGACAATCAAGAGGCAATAAAAGTTTTCGGTGCGATGGCTCCTTTTGCCAAATAGTACGTCCAAAACCTTTTACTAGCAGCTTAGTTCTGATGGTACCCCGAGCAAGATTCGAACTTGCGACCTTAGGCTTAGAAGTCCTCTGCTCTATCCAGCTGAGCTATCGGGGCATGAAAACTATTATAACAGATGGGGAGTTACTATTTCTTGCGCTTAGCTTTGCCAACTTTTCCGAGGTGAGTGTGGCCAAATCCTTCGACGTGTTTCATGCCATAGCCGAGTGCGCGATCGACGAAAATATGGAAAAGCCAGACCATTGACGCAAATAGTAGCCAATCTGGGCCGCCGAAAAAGTAGGGAAGTAGCAGTAGCGCAGGGCCAATCATGCTGTGGCCGAGATTGTACATGAGTGCGCCAGCCTTGCTATTTTGTAAATACCCAAAGGCACTCACGTCAACAAGCGGGAAGAGGACAAAAAGCCACCACCAGTCAAAGCCGGCGTACGTTTGAAAGAGTACGGCTGTGACAACTGCCGCGAGCAAGTATTCAGTACTGACGATGCGTTTCATGAGGAAGGATTGTTTCATATTGCTTATGATTATAGCATGAGAGGAGTGGTACGGATGCTCGTATAAAGCAAAAACTCCAGACAAGCTGGAGCTTTTGCTTTGGTGCGGGTGGAGAGAATCGAACTCTCGTCACTTGCTTGGAAGGCAGGTATATTAGCCACTATACGACACCCGCGCACTTGGTATATTGTATCAGTTTTCATGCTAGAATATAAGCGTATGCAATTTGGAAATAATATTTCAAGTGATGACACTCATAGCAACCAGTATGCAAGTGGTACTACGAGTAGTCAGTCTTTCTCTGAGCGCAAAGAAATCGAGAAGAATAGACAGATAATTGGCGGGTATCACCAGTCTAAGATCGGGCAAAATTTTGCACCTCAGGGTGAGTATGTACGCCCAAGGCCTCGAGCGCAAGTTCCATCACGCAAGCTAACTCGCCAAGAGATGAATGCGAATGGTGGATTTATCCCGGAGCGTCCAGACTCAGCACCGGCATCTCGCCAAGAGATGAACGCTAGCTCACGAGCAAGCTTCCGTGAACCGCCAACGCGCGGCTATAATCCGTACGGGTAGGGGGTATCAGAACATTCCAAATTAAAAAGGAGACCAAGAGGTCTTCTTTTTAATTTGGGGCGAATGAAGGGAATTGAACCCTCGACCTTCGGAACCACAACCCGACGCTCTAACCAACTGAGCTACATCCGCCATGTGATTTGGCCTTAGATAATTCTACTATATTTCAAGGGGTAAATCTAGACGTCTTGGACTGTTTCGATCTCGGCACCAATAGAATTAAGTCGATTTGCGAAGTCTTCATATCCACGATTGATAGAATATACATCTCTCAGTGTTGAAACACCTGGCGCTGCGAGCATTCCAAGTAGTATGACGACAGATGGCCTGAGAGCTGACGGAGCAATGATATCTGCTGATTTCCATTTCGTAGGGCCGGTTATGTAGACACGGTGTGGGTCGATCATCTCTATGTCAGCGTTTAGTTTAGAAAGCTCTGTAAAGTAGATTGCTCGATTTTCGTAGCTCCAGTCATGTACGAGACTGCGACCTTTTGCAACTGTTGCGATAAGGCCAAGGAAAGGGAGGTTGTCCATGTTGATACCTGGAAATGGCATGCTATGGAGTTTATCTTTGGCTGCGGTCAGACTAGATTTGTTGAGTGTGATGTCTACAAGCCGACTCTTGCCATTGCGAGCAGTGTATTCGTCTGAAAGCGAGAAGCTGAGCCCCATTTCCTTTAGGACGGCGAGTTCAAGCTCGAGAAATTCAATAGGCGCACGCTTGATGACGATCTCAGAACCTGTTACGACGCCGGCAGCGATAAAGCTCATCGCCTCGATTGGGTCTTCACTCGGGCAGTATTCAACATTTTGATTAATGTGGCGTTTACCATGGATCTTTAGGATAGTCGTGCCAATTCCCTCGATCTTTATGCCAAGCTTTTCGAGGTAAAAGCACAGGTCTTGCACCATATAGTTTGGGCTAGCGTTGCGGATAGTAACTACGCCGTCGTAGAGCGCCGCTGCCATGATGACGTTTTCTGTCACTGTGTCGCCGCGTTCGGTCAAAAGAATTGTCTGCTCAGGGTTCTTGTCTTTTACTGTTGCATGATAGTAATCAGTACCGGCGCGGGCTTCTACGGTAAGGCCAAAAGGTGCCAAGCCAACCATATGCGGCTCTACTGTGCGTTTGCCAAGGTTGCAACCGCCAGCAAAGGGAAGCTTGAAGTCATTGTACTGATGGAGCAGGGGGCCAAGGAACATGATGATCGTGCGAGTACGCTTGGCGGCAATTGTGTCGATATTATCCAGCTTTAGGCGAGCAGGAGGTGTGATCTCGAGGTCATTGCCAGGCAGCCACTTGGTCTTTACGCCGATACTTTCGAGTACTTCAATGATACGGTTTACTTCCTCGATACGTGCTACACGGCGTAGCGTAGTCTTGCCTTTATTGAGCAAGCTGGCGCAGAGTAGTGCCACAGCGGCATTTTTACTTGTCTTGACCTCTATCTCACCATGGAGTTTTTTCCCGCCATGCACTCTAAAGTTGATCTTACCGCTTTGATTAAGCGTCAAGATGCTACTTGAGAGTACTTCACTGATGCGCCCGAGCATCTCAACGCTGAGGTTTTGGCCACCTTTTTCAATTCTGTTGATAGCACTCTGAGACGTACCGATTTTTTCGGCCAATTCAGCCTGAGTCATAGACTTAGCAAGGCGCTGCTTTTGGATGACTTTACCGATGCGCTCTTTGTAAGTGGCGGATTTCATAAGAGGAAGTATATCACATACGATATATTAATGAAACAAAGAGGAGAGATGGTATACTAAAGGCATGTTGTAACACTCTTGCCAAGACGATTACAGGAATACTTTTAAAAGGAGGGGAGACCTTTATGCAAGATGATATTGTGGCACAGCTTATTGCTGGCGAGACAAAGCGAGAACAAGAAGGCTTGGAGCTAATCCCGAGCGAGAATTATGTATCAACTGACGTGCTGACGGCACTTGGAAGTGTCTTTACGAACAAGTACTCAGAGGGTTATCCTGGCAAACGTTACTATGGCGGCCAAGAGTTCACTGATCCACTTGAGCAGCTAGCAATCGACCGTGCGAAAGAGCTTTTCAAGGCAGATCACGCCAATGTGCAGCCACACTCTGGTGCACCAGCAAACGAAGCTGTCTACAGCGCATGGCTTGAGCCGGGTGATGCGGTACTCGCTATGGATCTCTCACATGGTGGACACCTGACACACGGTAACCCAATGACTCGCAGCGCCAAGCTGTACAACTTCATTCCGTACAAGATGAAAGACATCGAGACAGGAGAGATCGACTACGATCACATCCGTGAGCTAGCTCTGGAGCACAAGCCAAAGATTATCCTCGCTGGCTTTTCTGGCTATCCACGCGATCTCGACTATGGAAAGTTTGCGGCTATTGCAAAAGAAGTAGGGGACCAGTGTCTACTCATGGCTGACATGGCACATATCGCTGGACTCATCGCAGCTGGCGTAAAAGAAAATCCATTTGACTATGGCTTCCATGTCATTACGACTACAACTCATAAGACTCTACGTGGTCCACGTGGCGGTATGATTCTCTCAAAGGGTGTAGTAGGCAATCCTCTTAAAGCCCCAGAAAAAACACTTGAGAACATCCCGACGCTTATCGACCGCGCAGTATTCCCTGGTATGCAGGGCGGCCCACATATGCATGTGATCGCGGCCAAGGCCGTAGCGTTTGGTGAAGCCCTCAAACCAGAGTTTAAAGACTACGCTGCTCAGATCGTAAAGAATGCTGCTGTACTAGCAGACGAGCTAATGAAGCGTGATTTCAAGCTCATCACTGGCGGTACGAGCAACCACTTGATCCTTGCGGATGTGCAAGCAAGCTTTGGCATCAACGGCAAGGAAGCAGAGGAAGCACTCGACAAGATTGGTCTGACGCTAAATAAGAACAGCGTACCAGATGACACAAATCCTCCATTCCGCCCAAGCGGCATCCGTCTCGGTACGCCTGCGCTGACAACTCGTGGGCTTAAGGAAGAGCATATGCCGCAGATCGCAGGGTGGATGAAGCAAGCAATTGATGCTAGGGAAGATGAAGCGAAGCTGGCTGGCATTCGTGAGGAAGTAAAAGAGCTACTAAAAGATTTCCCACTGCCTTACTAAAACAACGGTCTCTATTTTCACATAGCGGCCACCTTGATACTATGTATATGTAAGTGCAGCCATGATAAAAAACAAACGGACACACTCTAAGTTAAAGAATTTCTTTGATATCAGAATACTGATTATAGTATCAATTCTTGTCAATGTCGGCATCATGGCTGTAATTCCGCATCATTTTTCGTTCGTGTCAATGATTATCCTGCTTTCGTCGGCTTATGCTCTGACACGAAATAGCAAGCAGGCTGCAGACAGGGGGTTCCGTCTAAGCACAAGAGTGGGATTTGTAATGTCTATACTCTACGTATGTCTGACGTATTATTGGGTAAGTAGAGGACCGCATGGATGTAGTGCATTCTTTGGTACATATTATCCTTGCTTCAGCTTCTCTACTCTTACCTATCCATTTTTTGAGCTTGTAGCCTCCTCTGTAGCACTTTTGCTTGTTGCGAGACCGCTATTTCGCGATGTGAAGTTTTTTGGAAAGATTAAATTCTAAAAGACGGTCAGAGGCAATTATTAATATGAAGAAGCCTCCCGGGACGTCATTGTCCTGGGAGGCTTTGTTCTTCAGCAATCAGCAATCTAGCTCAGGTAATCCTCCATGATCTGGTAGTAGGCCTCCTGGCCGTTGGCATTCGGGTGGAAGCTGTGTTCCTGGTTGAGCGGATCCAACGCATTGAAGTATGCACCGCCAGTTGCATCGGTACACAGATGATGGTCGAAGAACGGCGAGCCGATGTAGTTCGTTGGCATGTAGTGCAGGCGTGCCAAGTAGTCACTTGAAAGCGCCTGTACATCACCTACGGCATCGGCAATCACTGCGTTCAGTGCTTGCTGGATTCCTAGTGCACCCGTCATGTCGACGCCGAGCACACATCCAGGGGAGTCAACTCCGGTTGGGTCGACCAGGTACGGATAATCCATTACGTAGACATGAGCATTCGGAGCTTCGTCCAGGATTGTTTCGTACGTGGTCTTCAGGTTGTCCAAGAATGCCAGTGACTCGATGTTGGCCATGACAGCGTAGTAGAACGCTCCGCCTATGCTACTAGGGCCGCAAGGTGCGACCACGCAGCCAAGAACGTAGTCACCAAATCCCACATCGTTTCCGCCGACAGTGAGGGTTACGACTTCGACTTCACTTGACAGTACAGCGACTTGCGGTCCTTTATTCCAGTTGCCAGCTCCACTTCCTCCGTAGAGGACGCTAGCTGTCGTCGCCCCCGAGCACGCTACGAATGCTGTCGATCCGAGATCAAGACTCGGGTCGTTCTGCAGCAGGCGCGGGTACGCCTTGGAGCTTCTGTGGCAGCGGTTCTCGTTGGTTCCTCCTTGATCTGTTCCGTATTCAAATGGTGGATTGCCTTCTCCAGAGGAGAAGGAGTCGCCGAGGGCGACGTACCGTGCCTTCGGTTCGGTCGTCGGTACAAGGTCACCCTCGTAGCCGGTTGGGTACTGAAGGTTGCTTGACTTGATGAACAGGTATGGAAATTCTTGCGAGGGAAGGCCAATGTCGTACTGGATATATGGCGGCTGTATGGCACTGTGTGAGCTGCAGGTTACAGTAACGTAGCTCTCCAGCTTTGGAGTGGCATCGAGGTTCCTCCAGTCTTTCCAGGTGTGTCCGCCCGACTCCCATACGCAGACTCTTCCAGTGCTGAACGAGAGGTGTAGGTAGCCGTACCAGTTGTTATCAAAGCTGACCGTAGCGGCTGGGTCAAAAGTGATGACTCGCATGCCTTGGTAAGCAGCTTGAACTAGCCAGCCGGAACCGGCAGTCCGATTGCTTTCGAATTGACTCAGCATCTCATCTGCGTTCGCATCACCAGAGCGACGCTGAAGGACATTGAGAAATACCTGCTGCCAGTCAGCAGTCAGATTGGTTGTGCCTTCAACGCTCAGAACTTCAAGGCTGTCAGTTGTCAGGATCTTGTCGTCGTAGATGGAGACGGCCTGTGCGGGAGATGCAATTCCTGCAAGCTGGGCGATGAAGAGCAGGAGTAGGACTCCTGCGTACTTCCATTTCATGGTTTTTCCAATCAGTTGGGTTGTGAATGAACGAGGCCGTAAAGTTTCCCCTACGGCCTTTGTGCTTATGCTGAAGAACAGGTTGTATTATATCAGACAGCTTTAAAGTAAAAAGCATAGTTTGCTAGAAACTATGCTTTTTAAGTCTAAGACTGACTAGCTTGTACCAGAAGCTATTCCTAAGTTTCACACTGTGCTTGAGTTGCAGGTCCAGTCCTAAGTAGCGCACGTGCGGTGTTATTATAATCCCAGTACCATACACAACCACCACCTGTACCTGAAATTTGTCGATAGATTACTCTATGAGCTGAGCCGCTGACATAGTTTGCTGCAGTTGTGGTCTGACTTTGTGCTGTATACGCTACGACAGCATTTGGATCGTCAAGCTTTGCTTCCTTCGGGTTATTAGCTGTCCCATCACCAAGGTTTCCGGTGAGTAAAGCTGGTGTTGGGTATGACGATTCAGTCGTATTGAAGGCTTCAACTTTTTTTGAAACTTGACTTGCCAGGCTCTGTGCAGCACTAGATTTTCCGCGATTCTGAATACCATTGTAAGCAACAATCGAAATAGCCGCCAAGATAGCGATCACTACGATCACGATCAAGAGCTCTACGATAGTGAAGCCACTTTGTTTTTTGATGTTGTTAAGCATTTTCTATGCCCCCCAATTACTTATTACTTATGGTTGAATTGTACTAAATATAAAAGCCGTGTGCAATAGCTAGCTGTGAGGTAGGTGGTATATTGGCTAGGAAATATAAATGACTCAGCCTTAGCTGAGCCATTTATATTTAAGATGACCCGTATTTACTCTGTGCAGCCAGTGCCTGCAGTGTTTCCTGTCACAGCTGCACCAGCTGTGACTATTTTCTGAATAGGAGTTGATGCTGAATAGTCCCACCAGAATACACATGCTCCGCCGGTTCGCGGTCGGTAGACGACTCGATTTTGAGAGCCGCTGACATATGTTGCAGCTAGTGAAACATTACTTGAAGTCCAGTCTACAACTTGCGTAGGATCATCTAGTTTTGCTTCTTTAGGGTGTCCAGCGGCACCAGTACCGTTTCCGAAGCCGGTGACGTTAGCTGGATAAGAGCTTTCAACGGTGTTGAAAGCCTCTGCCTTTTTAGCTATTTGGCTTGCGAGACTTTGCTCTGCGCTTGCTTTTCCGCGATTCTGAATACCATTGTAAGCAACAATCGAAATAGCCGCCAAGATAGCGATCACTACGATCACGATCAAGAGCTCTACGATAGTGAAGCCACTTTGTTTTTTGATGTTGTTAAGCATTTTAGATGCCCCCTAATTATTAGCTTAGTATAGGGATAATATACTACAAGGGGCTTTTAAGCACAAGTGGTTTACTACGTTCCCGTGATATTGACGCTTGTTGCGCGAGTCTTTGCCTGGTAGTTGATAGCTTTCCCGGCTATAGACGTGTCTACTGTGATAGATACTTCCATTGTGGAAGCACTTGGAGAGCTGTTATCTGCTACAACAGTGCCCGTGGGGCCTGGGTTTGTGTAGTACGTTATGTTCATAGCTGTAACGTTGGATAGAACTTTTTCGTCTTGCAATACTCCTGAGCATGCGCCAGTAGTTTGACCAGCGGCACAGCTATTACGCTGCCAGGGCGAACTGCAGTTACCACTTGTCGGTACTATGGTGCGCTTCCATAAGGTGCCGGAATCGACGAAGTAAATGATCGTAAAGGCAACCGGAGGGTTCTTGCTTTCGTCGGGGGTTCCGCAAGTGTTTGGTGCTGTGGTATAGACAATCTGTCGATTGGGGTCGAAAGGATTTGTGGTCGTAGCGGTACTTCTTATGATGAGCGTGTCTGGTTGACCGGAAGTGTTATTTAGGAACGCAGAAGTCGAATTACCTTTACCCTGAGGCGTGGTAAGGGTACCGGTGGTGTAGAGGAACGATGTTGCTTTTTGTGCATCTCCCTCCATGTCGTCAAGAGCACTCTGTACGTTGAAGACAACTGCATTCGTCTCGCGGCGCACGAGACTCTCACCGGTGAGTGCAACGATAGCAACGATAACTGTACCGATGATGAGGATAATCATAGGGGCAACGACGAGCACCTCGACGAGCGTGAGGCCCTTTTCCTTTAGGCGACCAAGGCTATGGTTTGACGAAGACTGCATGTTGCACCTCTAGCTGTGGCGTAGCGCCACCATACTTTACTGTGACGGTTACTTCGGAAATATTTCGACGAGGATCGCCCGAAGTAGCAGATGAATACGGGCAGCTGACGTCGAGAGTGATATTGACATTACTAAGGCCTGACACTGGTTCATTTGTATAGTTTTGGGGGCTTGAATCGGTGCAGGGGCTTGTAGCTGCTGGTGCTTTGCTGCGCAAGTACTCGTAGCCAACATTGGAAGCTCTCGCTTGCTGATCGGATTCTGCGCCGTTTTTCATGACGTATGTGTAGAGCTGATTGCCTGCAATGATAAAAAGTACTGCAATGAAGAGCGTAATAAGCGTCTCGACAGCCGAGAAGCCATCTTCAGTGAATGAATTTATACTCATTGATGCTTGCTCCGCACGGTGACGATACTGCCGTCTGACTTTTTGTAGAAGATCACGTACGCGCCACATTGGCCAACGTCGTAGCAAGTACCGTTGTGTACCATTGACGCATCGCTATCTCCTCGCGTAAGAGGTTTGTATACATAGTAGCCTTGATCAACGGCAGGGGCAACGCCATCTGGAGGTCCCCATGTCCAGATAGTGCTTCTCATTGCTCGTTGTTCAGCCATACCAGGAGGCGTCAAGATGGAGCTATTAACACCTGGCAACACGTCGGCATAATACGGGCCGTCTTCACCTTCTCCGCTGGTATTACATGGGGTGAGACTAGCGGATACTGTAGCATTGCTACACCAGTCCCATCCAAATATATGAACTAGCTCGTTAGCACTCGGGTAGAAACCTTTGGTGTTTGCGCCTACGACATGAGGATTTCCTTTTTCGTAGTATGTCTCAAGCGCTCGGGTGATTGATTTAACATCTTCGTCGCGCTCGGAGTCCTCAGCTTGTTTTTGTATGGATCCCATCGCGACTGTTCCGAGTATGGTCAAGATGACGATCACAACCATCACGATCATCAGCTCGATCAAGGTAAAGCCTCTAAGTCTACGATTCATACTATAAGCATAAGTTGTTTGTATATTTACGGCAAGTGAGTGTGTGAGCTATTGCTCGATCATCAGAGGTTCCTGCGTGATAGCGATGCGAAAAGTGTCTCGAACTTTGCCGATAATCTCGTCCCTGGCTGCTTCGAGGTCCTGGAAGCTTGTAGCGGATTCGTTTATCAGTACCAGACAGTTTTTTTCATTGACACGTATGCCGTGGAGAAGCTGACCTTTAAAGCCACATTGCTCGATAAGCCAACCAGTTGGCACCTTGTAGGTTTTGTCACCGAAGTCAAAGTGGGGCATGTCTGGGTATTCCTGGAGGAGTTCATTGAGTCTCCAATCTTCGACGATGGCATTTTTGAAAAATGAGCCGGTGTTTGGCTTTATGGTTGGGTCGGGGAGTTTGTCGGCACGGATTGTAGCGACAGCATCGCGTACGGTTTTCGGTGTAAAAATAGTAATATTATTTTTATCAAAATAATCCTGAAGCGCTCTATAAAACGGCGGCTGCGGGGAAGTCTTGTAGAGCTGTAGTGTGACAGATGTGATCGCATAGCGCCCCTCTGCCTCGCCTCTAAAGATGCTGTGCCGGTATGAAAATCCACAGGCCTCTGCGTCGAATGATACAAAACGATCTTCCTCTGTGTCGTAGGCTTCGAGCGATAAGAATGTATCAGCAAGTTCTTGGCCGTATGCACCGATATTTTGCACCGGAGCTGCGCCGACAGTACCTGGAATGCTCGAGAGAGCCTCGATACCGCTGAGTCCGCGCTCGACGGTCATAGCTACGGCTTCATCCCAGATTTCGCCACCACCGAATTTTATTGTCGTAGAGCTTTCTGTATCTTCTATGATGTCTATGCCTCGGATCTGGTTGCGCACAACTAACCCGCTGAAGCCTTCGTCGCTAACGAGGGTGTTGCTGCCTCCACCGAGGACAACTACCTTTAAGCCTTGCTGCTTGCCATTGCGGCAAATCTCGGCCATCTCCTCTGGTGTAGAGGCGACTGCCATAAAGCGAGCATTGCCGCCGAGTTTCATAGTAAGGTAGTTTTTCAGGGGAATATTTGTGTGAACGTCCATCTCCTTTAGTATATCGCAGATCCTGTAACAGTGGTATAATACCCAGAGCGTTAATGCTATACGCACCGGTAGCTCAGCTGGATAGAGCACTGGTCTTCGGAACCAGGTGTCGCAGGTTCGAATCCTGCCCGGTGTACCAATTTATTTTTATTTACAATGGAAAAACAACTCAACCAAAACGGTCAAAATCTCACTAATCTGCTGCATCAAGCCAAGCAGCGAGTGACTCACAGACGTGACCATGAGAAGCGTGCTCAGAAGGTGCATATAGTTGGCGCGGGCGGGACAGTAACCGCGGCATATGAGCAACTACGCAACGCTGCTGAGTATGCTGAAGAGCATATGCTCCTGCAGAGGGCGATTCGTAGATTTTATCGAAGACTTTTTTTACTTCGTGATGACAAGCAGATTAAGAATAGTGGTGAAGAGCTTGCCGTTGAGCTGACTCTAGCAGGCTACCTGCTGAATGACTCTGTGCCAGAATCGACTGTCGCTGAGATTAGTAAGCTTGCACGCGAGTATTACACTGCGTACGAAGATTTACACAAACAGAGATTGACCCATGACCAGGTTGAGCAGTGGACGCTAGACGTACTCTCGGTGAGGGTGGAGTGGCTACTCAATGATCCTTCTGTTTCGTCGGCATATCTACAGTTTGTCTATGACTACTATGTCTCGTCTCCAGCGGTTGAGCGACTTTTTGAAAAGACGCCAGAAGATCTCAGTCCGGCTATTTTTGTAGCAATCCAGCGTGCACTGCTAAAGTCTGACCCGGCAATCATACGTACGGCACTTCTCGGTAGATACCAGCAATCTACAGAGCATCTTGGAAACTATATTGCGACCAACAAACAGATCGACACGCTGCTTTCCTCTGCTACGGTAGAAAGACTTTATCGCTATATTGATCGACATGGTGCACCATTTCGCGTGCTTCGCCATATGCTTGACGATGAGTCGACGGCTGACACGTTGGATAAGCCAAATGAATTTCTATCGCGCTTTGAGTCACAGATTTTGGCTGACTATGAGGCAATCAATAGCAAGATCAATCGCGGTATCATAAAGAGTGTTATCTTTCTGATCATCACGAAAGTGTTGATTGGACTGGCGCTTGAAATCCCATACGACTATTTTGTACTCGGGACTATCGCTGTGACTCCACTTGTGATAAATCTTCTTTTCCCGCCGCTTTATATGGTGTTGCTACGTATGACACTGTTTCTTCCGGGTGCAGCAAATACACGTCGCTTGGTAGACCAGATGGAAGAGATATTGTATGGTGAACAGGCGAAACAACTGAGGCGAAAGGCTACTTCATTTGGCGTAGGATTTAATGTGGCCTATGGGCTGATATCTTTGATTGTCTTTACAGGCGTGGGGTATTGGCTGTGGCGAAGCTTTGAATTTGAGCTAATGCATCTCTTTATTTTCTTCCTCTTCCTCTCTGGTGCAAGCTTCCTTGGCTTCCGCCTGAGTCGTATGATTCGCGAAGTCGAGGCTATCGATAGCAACCAAAACTTCGTGACAACTATTCGCGACGTACTGTACATGCCGTTTGTGGTCGTTGGGCGCTATATGAGTGAAAAGTATGCTCAGGTGAATATTGTGGCGTTGTCGCTCGATATGTTAATCGAGCTACCATTAAAGACTATCCTCCGACTGATTCGTCAGTGGGGCGCGTTTATCTCAAATAAGCAAGACGAGCTTTAGACGACTACTTCGTAAAGTATTTACGAACCTGAAATAGGAAGAACCAGCCGATGAATACGCCCACGAGGCTTCCGATCAGACTAGCCACACCGTATAGCGAGCTAAAGACGTAGACGACCCCAATAGCTAGTGAGATATATGAAGTGTAGAACATTAGATTCCAGCCAGATTTTTTATACTCTTTGAGCTGCTGGAACGCGAGTAGCATCATGACTGCTTGTGCGACAATACCAGCAATTGCAACATAAGTGACAATGCCGATGTTTTGTGAGGTTGAGGCAACGCCTACGCTTGCTGATAGCTGATTTGCATAGTCAAGCAAACGGCTTGTTGCAGTTGCTGCTTGCCACACGCTAAACGCACTTAGTAGGGATAGGATGCCGCCAACAAGTACGATCCACCATGCATTATCTGCAATCCATTTTTTTATGTTTTCAGGTAGCTCTACCTTAATTGTCTTGTGGAACAGATCGTCAAGCGCTTTCTCAAGCCCAGCTGGTTGGGTGTTAAAGGCTGATGTTTTCGGTGTACTTTTAGTTGGCTCACTCATCTCACACTCCTTGATTAGTTACTTTGATAGTACCCTTTGAGTGCAAATAAGTAAATATGTGTGGTTATTTCAGAGGGATCCAACAGATTGGATTCTGAGTGGCTGAGCCTGCAGTGGTTTGCCCGCTTGCAGGAGAGGCTGGAGTGAAGTTTATTCCGCTTACATAAGATGCGATTGGGCCAACCGGGCAACGGGTGGTCGTCGCGCCGCCGTCTACAGGGTATGCGATCCAGCTCATAGGCTGCCCATCGAGCGTCCAGCCTGTCTCAGGAGGGATGTAGATGATTCCGGTATAGCCCTGTGATATTGACGCTGGCATTGGGAGGCTGCCATACTTTTTCAGTTCACCGTTTAACCATGTGTTCTCTGTCACGCCGCCATTCCAGCAGACATTCGAAGTATAGTCTTCGCCAAGGCAGGCATACTGAGCACCGCTGAGGTTAGCACTTGTAGGATAAGTGCCATTATTATTAGAGGCATAGAGCTTAAAGATCTTTAGGTACTGGTTTACTGCGCCAGCGGTTTGCGCATTTCGGGCACGCTGTTGGACGCCGCTGTAGGTAACAATGGTTACAGCGGCTAGGATTGCAATTACAACAATCACCATGAGCAACTCGACAACTGTGAAACCGGATCGCCTATTCATGAGTGAAGTATAGCATAAGTGATTACTTTGAAGATTTTGACCCGCTAGACAAACTCGCCTCTGTTTGCTATAGTTTTTTACAGTCATGGGCCATTAGCTCAGCTGGTTAGAGCACCTGCCTCTTAAGCAGGGTGTCCTGAGTTCAAGTCTCAGATGGCCCTCCACGCTGGAACCTCACCTTTTGGTGGGGTTTTTGCGTGTAAAAGCAAAGGTGTATGTAAAACTTGGCAGGATAGATATTCTAGTGCTAGAATATCTATCATAGGTTAAATTAAAAAGGAGAAATATGAACACAAAACAATTTATAAAGGCTACGTTGTTTGGTTTTCTGATCTGGCTCGTACCATTAATTATTTCATTTGGATTTTACGACCAAGAGCGTCGATTGGTTATCGAAGAAACTTCCTTTAAGTCTGTGATGGTGGTGGTTCTTTGCGCCGTTGTCGTGCTGCTGAGTGTTCGTTACTTTAAGTTACTAAAAGGTGATTACATACGACAAGGTCTGCTACTCGGTCTATGGTGGCTTGTGATTAACCTCGTGCTTGATACAATCCTATTGCTACCGTTACTTAAGGTGAGTTTTGGAGAGTATTTTATGCAAATAGGTTTGCGTTATCTGATAATGCCGATTATCGCGTTTGGGACAGGCTATCTACTAAGAAAGAGACAATAGTCTACAAACCCGTCTATAGCGATACGAGAAGCTGAACTGCACTCTTTTCCTCGCGGGAGAGTGCTTTAAGCTTTTCTGACGCCTGGAGAACATACTGTCGCTCACCTGTATCGGCTACTTTTTCGAAAAGCGCGATAACCTGAGACCAGCTTTTGGCTACATCTACAAAGGCTTGATATGCTTCGCCGATTGCGTCATTGTCTGTTAGTTCATAGGCTTCCTTTAAAAAGTCTCGGTAAAGATTGCGAAAGAGCGCGCCACCTGTTCCAGCTCGCTCCATAATCATAGCTGAGGTGGTGAACTCGGTTTTTATGTCTTTTGAGCGGTCAAACCACTTTATGATTTCCTTACTCGCTTTCTCGATACCACTTGATCCTAGGTTTTTAATGGGAGGATTAAGGTAAGCTCTGACATTTGATCGAATTGCAGGAATCACAGCTTTTTCTAGTGGTGTAGTCGTGCCATCTTTCTCAAGGATGTAATAGAGGTTCCTAGAAGACATCGGACCTTTTTCAGCACGCGCCGAGGCAAGGCTTTCGAGGGATGTGTGTACTTCCGTTCCTTGTTGATTAGTGTCCACCAAGAACGCATCCTTCTCATCGTAACCGAGGATAGCTACGTAGTGACCGGCAAAGTGAATAGGGTGAGTGAAATACTCAAGGTGGTAGCAGTCAAGCTTTAGGCCAACAGCCTTGCCGCTATCAAGTAGCTCTTTGACGTTGCTCCAAGCTTTTGTGCTCGATGAGGTTTCCCGAATGGCAAGTCTCAGATTTAAGTTCTTGGCAATATTTGCTGTCAATTGGTCGGTCTTTACTCGTCCGCCAATAAATGGGAAGTCCATGGTTTTCATATTCCAGATAATGAAGCTTAAACCTTCGCCGAGGCCAAAAAGCATTGGTTCACTCAGCTCTATGCCAAGTTGCTTTAGAAGTGTGCCCGTAGCTGTACTCTCGCAATGCTGACCTATGTATGGTTTCGCCGCTAGCTTCACGACCCAACCTTCTCAAGTTCGGCGTTAACCCAGTCTAACTCTGCTTGGATAAGTACCTCGCTGAGGCTAAATAATCGTCTTGCTGGCTGAGGTAAGTTTTGCGCAACTAATTGAGTATTTTGCAGTTCTTCAAGATCCGACACAAGCCTCAGCTTGCGTTGCTGTAATGTTTTTTTAAGATTCTTTGCTTCAATGAAATCACTCGTCGCAAGGCCTGTCATAAGGTGTGTATTGGCCGGTTTGCGCTCTGTAATGAGTTCTTTTGTTTTGTCTTTTAGGATAGAGATGCCTTTATCTGTAATTGAGAATTGCTTTTTTTCTTTGCCATGAGAGTAAGTGCTACTGACAAGTCCTTTCGTCTCAAGCTTTGCAAGGAGGTAGTAGATAGAAGAGAAGCCTATGTCTGTCCATTTTCTCATACCTCTTTCGGAGATGATTTTTTCAATATCGTAGCCATGGCGTATTTGCTCGGCCAGTATACCGAGGATAAGGTGTTCGGACAATGTGATCTTCATTGTATATATTCTAGTACTAGAATATATACAATGTCAAATCATGCTAGATTTCGGAAAGTTGAGTACTATCTCTTCCTGTTTGATCACCGCGCATATGCAGGCCGGATTGAGAGAGTGCATAGGCGATATCCTCAGTAGTCGGGAGGTTTTGGCCGACCCAGCTTTGATAAATCTGATCATCATCGAGCACGATCAAAACAGCTGGCAGTGTCGTGATGTCGTAGAAATCACAGACTTGCTGCCCCTCGCTGCGTACTCCGTCGAGCACGACGATCTGTGCGTTAGTACCAAGTTGAGCTGTAAGTTCAGTTGCTTTTTGTTGGAGATCTTTTTCACTTTGATAGCTTCCGTCGCTTAACATGTACGTCGCTGCGCCGTGACTGTCTTTTCTGTTTGTAAAGTCTAAACCCATAGCTACAGTGTAGCAGTTAAATTAAAAATACACCTCCTGAGGAAGTGTATTTATGAAATCCCAATGTGGTAGCACCAGGTAGGCTTGAACTACCGACCTCAGGCTTATGAGTCCTGCGCTCTAACCAGCTGAGCTATGGTGCCAAAGTACTCATTGGGTATTAAAGATGATTGTAGCAAAAACTGGTGTGTATTTCCAGAGTAGGAGAGTGGTATATACTAAAAGTAAGCACTAGGGGATATATGGATCTATCACGGTACGAAATAACTGGGAGAAAAGAAGCAACTGAAGCGGCGGCAAAAAACAACCGTCGACTTATCGGTATTCGCTGGTGGTATATGGTGCTTGTTGCTGGGGTTGCTAGTGCTACGTACTATGTCTCGACGAATGACCTAGAGCGAGTTATCTTGTATTTAGAAATTTTTGGTGGCGGCTTGGTATTTAATGCCTTGCTGTATGGTGCAGTCTATCTGCAGAAAAATAACCTGCGTGCTCAGCATGTGATAACAGTTGCTCAGCTAACCATTGATCTTGTAATAGCGGGTATTGTGACGTATGTGCAGGGTGGTGTGGAAGCGCGTACGACGATTCTCTATATGTTCCCAATACTTTCTTCGGCTCTACTCTTCAGAGGGAACGTGGTCATGCTTACTGCTGGGTTGAGCGGCGTGACGTATATTATTGCGATTTTGCTTGAATTTTATATACAAGATAGACCAATTGACTGGTTGGCAATGACAGTGCCGATGGTGTTTTATCCGGCAATGTTTTTCTTGATGGCTCGTGTAGCAATGTATCTTGAGTATATTGGGATGATGGAGGCTCGAGAAAAGGCATACAGCTCGTTTCTGTCTCTGGTGGCGCATCAATTGAAGCATCCTGCGTCTGCGGCTACGACTATTATAGACGCCATCAATCATAGCGATACTGCGAAGATAGATAGTACAACAAAACGCTATATTGAGATGCTAAAGTCTGAGAATGAAAACCAAATTCGCCTCATCGACAATCTGCTTGAGTCGGCGCCGCAAAAAAAGCCTGCGGAATATACAGAGAGTATAGATGTAGTAACTATCCTAAATAGGTCGGCAAAACGTGCAGCCGAAGCAAATGAGCGCCTAGAAGACTTGGAAATAATGCCTGACAGTCTAGAAAAAGCTATGATCGAAGGTGATCAGATTCGACTGACGCTGGCATTTGGCAATATATTCGATAATGCGTTTCGCTACAGTGAACCAGGAAATAAAGTAAAATACCATATCGGGCGGAAATCTGGCGTGGTGACGGTAACGATTCACGATGGCGGTAAAGGGATGGATGAAGAAGAAGTGGCCGAGCAATTTGAACGGCTAGAGATAACTGGTATACGTGGCATGGAAAGTAGTGGACATCTCGGCGGACTCGGTCTTGGACTATATGCCGCTTCTCGAATCGTGAACGCACATGGCGGTACACTTGATATACATGCCGCGGAAGATATTGGAACGACGGTCAAAATTACACTAAAAAGGAGCAAGAAATGAGCAAATCAGTATTGATGGTCGAAGACTTTCCGATCATGCAAAAATTTTACAAAGAAGCTTTGGAAAAAGCAGGCTATACACTCGAAGTAGTTGGCGATGGTGAGCAGGCGCTGGCGAAGGTCGTGGAAAAAGATTACGATATCATCCTGCTTGATCTACTTTTGCCAAAAGTTAACGGTATTGAATTTCTAGAAAAGTACTCCGACCGACCGGCAAGTACGCATGTCATAATTCTAAGTGATTTTACCGACCCAGGGCGTGTGCAGCGTGCTCGGGAACTTGGCGTCAGAGACTATCTAGTGAAATCAGAATTCCCACCATCTGAGCTCGTGAAGAAGCTCGACAGTATGACCAGCTAGTGGCCCATAGATGGTATAATATATGCATATCCCTGTGATACACACTGGCTGCACAGCAAAGCGTCCCTCCAGGTGATCATCATTCATCGTCTTCGGGTTCTTAGCTAAAGAAACGGGCAAGAAAACGGGCGAACAATTATAAATCGTTTCTTCAAAGTTAATTTGGAGATATCTGACGTGAATGATGAAACTTTTTTGAACGAGCAAGTAGAAGTGGTGGCGGTGTTTCGCCCAAGCCGTACAATGTGTGAGCCGGTAAAATTCCGTAGGGCGAATGGACGAGAAGTGGCGATAACTGAGATTGGTCTTCGTCATCCAAGCTTCAAAGGAAATAGGACGGTTCATATATTTGATGTGACGGATGGCGGGGCGGATTATCGCCTAGAGTTTGATAGTGAGCGATTAACCTGGCGACTGACTATGGAGGGTGATCATGTATAACACGGCTCGTCCCAGTATCATGCATATTGATCTTAATAGCTGTTTTGCAACAGTAGAGCAGCAAGCTCGGCCAAGACTACGCGGCCGGCCGGTAGCGATCGTAAATCGTCGGACAGAACATACGATGATCGTAACGGCGAGCTACGAGGCGAAAAAGATGGGTGTAACGCTTGGTATGCGTCTCAAAGATGCTCAAAAGCTATGTCCAGAGCTTGTCGGGTTAGAGAGTGACCCGCCAAAGTATCGTTTTGTTTATCACAAACTCATGAATATTATGAATGACTACTCGGCGCATGTTCGTATGAAAAGTATCGATGAAGGCGTGATAGATTTTGGAGAAACTTCGGGGAGAATAGCTGGTCGTGATCTGAGAGATATTGGGTACGAGATAAAGCAACGACTCTGGGATGAAATAGGCAGCGCAATGAATTGTAATGTTGGTATTGCGACGAATAGATTTCTCGCCAAGACTGCGGCTAGTCTACATAAGCCAAACGGGCTTGATGAAATCACGCATGAGAACTTGCGTGAGGTGCTTGGAAGTCTCAAGCTCACAGACCTTACGGGTATAGCGGGCCAGATGGAAAAACGACTCGCTAGCGTAGGTATCTTTACGCCGCTTGAATTTTTAGACGCCGATGAGCTAACGCTGAGAAAGCAGGTATTTAAAAGCATAGACGGATCATATTGGTTTAAGCGACTACGTGGATTTGAAATAGACAAGCGTGACTTTCCTATCCGGTCGGCGGGACGTCAATATGTACTAGAAGAGTATAAAATGCCGAGGGTTGAGGTGCTCAAGCGCTTGCATCATCTGGCAGAAGAAGTAGGATACAAGGTTCGCTCTCAGGGTCTAGTCGCACGTGGCGTGCAGGTTCATGCTCGGGGATATGAGCACCAAGGTTCTGGCTGGCGTGGTCCGTATTGGCATGCTCGTCATATGGCGTCGGTTCCATTTTCGTCTAATCAGGCGATTTACGAGCAGGCTCGTCACCTGTTTATGAGCGCACCTGTATTTGTAAAGGAGATTGGCGTAACGTGCTATGAGCTTAGCGAGCCAAACGATGAGCAACTGAGTATTTTTGGTGATGAGCTAGCCCGAGATGAAGCGGTCACACATACTATCGATACGATAAACAAGCGCTATGGCTCGCGTACCATCTACTCAGCAGATACACTGTCGACAAATCATATCGTCAAGCAAAAGGTTCCGTTTGGCAGCACGCGGTACATGTAATGTGCAGCCATTGTTTTTACGACGTTACCGTGCCTGGCCCATAGGCAGCTGTATCTGTTATAATAAAGAAAACTAGAACCGATAATTAAACGGAGCTTTCCTATATGTCTGGACACAGTAAATGGTCAACAATCAAGCGAGAAAAAGGTGCTAAAGACGCCAAGCGCGGTGCTGTCTTTACAAAACTTGGTAATCAAATCGCTATTGCAGCACGCAGTGGTGTTGATCCTGCGATGAACCCCGCACTTGCTATGGCGATTGAAAAAGCTCGCCAAGCTAATATGCCGAAAGATAATATCCAGCGCTCTATCGACCGAGTGGCGGATAAAAACGCGGCTGCACTTGAAGAGGTGACATATGAGGGATATGGCCCGGGCGGAGTCGGAATCATTATTGAGACTGCTACTGATAATCGCAATCGCACTTTGCCGGAAGTCAAGACGGCTCTTATTAAAAACGGTGGGCGTATTGCTGATGCTGGAAGTGTGATGTTTCAGTTTACGCGTAAAGGTGTGATTCGTGTTGCCGAGACAGGCGAAGATGCTCTGCTCGCAATTCTCGATGCAGGCGCTGAGGATGCTCAAGAGGAAGACGGCGAAACAGTTGTCTACACCGACCAAAAAGACCTCATGGCAGTACGAAAAAAGCTTGTCGACGCAAGCCTTGAAGTCAAAGATGCAGAGTTGAGCTATATTGCGAATACGCCAGTCGAAGTCGCGGATAATGAAACAAGCGAAAAGATCCTAAGACTCCTCGACGTACTTGATGATCTAGATGATGTCGTGGCTGTTCATACAAATGCCGACCTCGCCTAGTCTTTCCTGTAAAAGCATTGTAAAATAAAGCCACATGAAATATCTTCTCAGGGGGTTGCTGGTAGTATTACTTGTCGTAGGCTTTCTCTCCTCTCCGGTGCGCGCAATTGAGGCAGATCCACCAGCCCCGTGGCTTGATGAATCGCCGCTGATTATCACGGCTCGTTATTCTGTGGCTCAGATGCCAGTCTATCTTGAAATTTACAACGAAGGCAGCGCGGCTACGACGCTCAATGATTGGGTGGTGAAGCTGACCTGGAAAGATGCCGCAAATACTGTCACGACTACGACGAAACCATTGATTGATAACACGGATCCGACAAATGTAGACCGTACATTTTATCTACCTCCGAAGGGATATGCGGTAATTGGCTTCAATGGCTTAGTTGAAAATGCACTTCTACCGCAAGCCATTGATTCGCCGGCAGGTGGAGCGGTGCTTAGCGAGATTAGTCTACAAAACAGTAATTTTCGCCCAACCGTCGTCACTCCAAAGGCTGCCGATGATGGTAAAAAGTTGCGGCTCGTCCAAGGCGCGACAAGTTACAATGAAAGTTATTTTGAAAGTGCGGCTCTATACCAAGACGAAAAACTCTATGAAGTGCCAGAAGGCGAATTTCCGTTGTCACCGATTGAGATTTTAGCAAATCCAAAATCGTGTGCACCAGCCTCAACCGATGCAGATTGTCGAGAGTATGTGAAATTTTATAACAACACAAATAGCGACGTATCATTTGATGGTACACGGCTGAGAATTGGTGATTTTGCGAGCGCTAAGTCGATTCGTCTTGGCGGGATGATTAAGAAAGGACAATATGTTGTGGTTTTAGAAACCGAGACTGGTGACCCGTTGTCGATTACTAACACTGGCGGTTATGTGTGGCTAGAGGATAGCTACGGCCTTAAGGTGTACGAAGGTACGATTACGGAATACATAGACGCTAGCGCGGCCACTCATAAAGGACAATCATGGGCGAAATTCAGCAGTGGGTGGGATTGGGCAAAGCCGAATCCTGGTGGAAGTAACACACAGCTTCCGGCCGAAGAAGAGCTAGGTAAGGGCAGTAGCTCAAATCTCACACCGTGCCGTTCTGATCAATTTCGAAATCCATTGACGAATCGCTGCAAGATGATTTCCACGAGTAATTCGTCTCTTCAAGAATGTGCACCAAATCAATATCGTAATCCAGAAACAAATCGTTGTCGTCTGCTTGCGAGTGCGAGCTCGTCAAGTTCACTCAAGGCCTGTGCCTCAAATCAAACTCGTAATCCTGAGACTAATCGCTGTAGACTAATCGCTGCGAACGCTAGCTCCCTGCAGCCATGTGCGGTGAACCAAGAGAGAAACCCAGAAACAAATCGTTGTCGTAAGGTGGCTAGCAGTACGATGCCAAGTGCTGACCACGCCATAGATGAGATAGTAGGCAGGCAAAATTCGCCAATTGGGTGGGTTGCGTTTGCCGGTGTTGGCAGTTTAGCGGCAGGGTATGGTGTGTGGGAATGGCGACGCGAGCTAGCCAACTCATTTAAAAAGATTATGGGAGTATTTAAGAAATGAGAGTACTAGGTATCGATCCAGGCACTGGCATCCTCGGCTTTGGTGTGGTGGAGGTGAACGGCCGGACGCTCAAAATGGTTACGGCTGGGGTGATCAAGACACCAGCACATACACCTTTAGACGAAAGGCTTGAAGAAATCTATGATGGCTTAAAGCAGATTATTGAGGAGACAAAGCCCGAAGTCGTATCAATCGAAAAGTTATTTTTCTCACGTAATGTGACAACTGCTATAAGTGTCAGTCATGCGCGTGGCGTAGCAATGCTTGCCTGCAAACAAGGAGGGCTTAAGATAGCAGAATACACGCCGCTTCAGATCAAGCAGACCCTGACTGGATACGGTAAAGCCGATAAGAAGCAAGTGCAGGAAATGGTAAAACTTCAGCTCGGACTTTCGAGTGTACCAAAACCAGATGATGCCGCTGATGCTCTTGCTGCTGCGATTACATATATTGCTATGAGTCGGATGTAAGGCCCTATTCCTTACCTCCAAGTGTTATATCCATATAACACGTCGTCACCTCTAATAAACGAACAAGCTCATTTCTTGCTTAGCTCCTAGTGTTATAATAAATACGATGTATCGACAAGGAAAATATACGCAGAAACGTGGCCCTGCCTCTGCTACGAAGCTTTTTCTGAAGCGCCGCTGGAAATGGTGGAAAGCTCTTCCTAGGTGGAAAAAAATTGTCTATCCGAGTGCGCCAATTGTCGCGTTTTTGATCATTATTCCAGTCGCGACCTATATGTACTACTACAACTACATCTCTGATATTGATAAGCTCCTCAATAAAAATAACACTGGTGTGGTAATGCTTGACCGGAACGGCAAAGCGTTTTTCAGTAGTTTTAATGCCGAGCACAGGGAGCAAGTTAAACTAAAAGATATTTCTGATGATACTGAGCACGCACTGCTAGCTGCGGAGGATAAAGATTTTTATCATCACGGAGGATTCTCTCTCTCAGGCTACGGAAGAGCATTGGTTGGGATGGTGACTTCTGGATCAATCCAGGGTGGTGGCTCTACCCTTACGCTTCAGCTCGCAAAGAATACGCTCCTGACAGGTAATCAGAACTTCTTTAGAAAATATCAGGAATTGACCATTGCTGTCGCGATAGAACAGCGATATACAAAAGACCAAATCCTCGAGATGTACCTCAACTCTGTGTATTACGGCGAGAACGCCTTTGGCATCGAGGAAGCAGCCAAGAATTATTTCGATAAGAAGCCAAGCGAACTTAATCTAGCAGAAAGTGCCATGATAGTTGGTGTATTGCCGGCGCCAAGTGCCTACTCTCCAATCAGCGGGAATCTCGAGTACGCGAAATCACGCCAAAAGTATGTGCTAGAGCGCATGGTGGCCGACGGCTACATCACTCAGGCGCAGAAGGACGAAGCCTTGAAGGCAAAACTTCACTATGCCAAGAAAAAGAATGCACTTGAAAATGGTGCGCCGCATTTTACCGAGAAAGTTCTCGAAGAATTGTACGAGAAATATGGAGAAGAAGTTGTAGAACGATCTGGTTACCAGGTGAAAACTACGCTTGACCTGAATTTGCAGAAGCAAGCTAACAAAGCGGTGAAAGATAATGTCGCTAATCTTCAGAACAACGGTGGCTCAAATGCAAGCCTGGTCGCAATAGATCCTAAAACGGGTGAAGTTCGTGCAATGGTAGGCAGCGCAAACTACAACAATAAAAAGTGGGGCAATGTCAATATGACAACTACGCCTCGCCAGCCAGGCTCTACCTTTAAACCTATTTACTATTCGGCAGCGTTGGCTGATGGCACTATCAATCCAACAACTGTGTTGGACGACAAACCAGTCAACATAAATGGATACCAGCCAAAGAACTACGATCTGCGTTATCGAGGGCGCGTATCGGTGCGAAATGCTCTCAATTGGTCGCTCAATATTCCTGCTGTTCATGTGATGCAGAAATACGGAATTCCTGAGTCTATTGCAGCAGCAAAAGAGCTTGGTATTACGACATTGAAAAAGGATCCATCAGAATATGGCTTGTCGCTTGCGATAGGCTCAGCAGAGGTTCCATCGATCGAGATGGCAAATGCGTATGCTGCATTTGGTAATAGTGGTACGCAGTATGAGACATCAAACATCGTATCGATCGAAGATAAGTATGGCGGCACTGTATTTAGTAATGCGCGTAAATCTCATCGAGCAATCTCCGAGCAAGGTGCGTATTTGATATCAAATGTCCTAAGTGACCGGCAGGCAAAGCAATCATTCTTTGGTGACTCTCTGACTGTCTATGGCACAGACGGTCAGCCGAAAAATGTAGCAGTAAAGACAGGTACTACCGATGATTTTAAGGATGCTTGGACAGTTGGCTATACGCCAGACATCTCTGTTGCGGTATGGACGGGTAATAATGATAATACAGCAATGCTAAGGAGTGGCTCAGAGCTAGCTGCACCAATATGGCGGCAATTTATGGGGGCTGCGATAGGGAAGAACAGTCCAAGCTTTACACAGCCGGCTGGTATTACGAAAGCTACAGTATGTACAGATCTCGGAACTAAAACAGATGTATTCCTGAGCTCAAAGGTCCCACCTGGATGTGAAAAGAAGCAAGAGGAAAAAGAGCCGAAAAAGGAAGAAAAGACAAAATGTACAGTTGCGGGCAAGGAAAATCTCGATTCAGACAATCCAAACTGTCAAGAAGAACTTTGTAAGATTGAAGGTAAAGAAACTCTTGCGGCCAATGATCCGAACTGTAAGGAAGACGAAGTCTTTGATGATGATAATGACGGAGTTCCGAACGAGTCTGATATTTGTCCAGCAACGTTGCCGAACACTGAAGTTGACACCGAAGGTTGTCCTGTCGTCAATGTGCCGGGAAGTGGCAATGGCGGAGGCAACGGCAATAGGAATGGTAATAGATCGTGATCGCACATGTAGCTGGTAAAATTGTTGAGAAATTCGGCGGTGCATTGATCATTGACGTGCACGGTGTAGGCTATGAGATTCAGGTAGCGGCGGGCGATTTCGATCAGGCTCAGCTTGATACTGAGACAAAATTCTACACCCACCATCATGTGCGCGAGCAAGCCGAAGATCTCTTTGGGTTCTCCTCTCTGGCTGCTAAAAAGTTATTCGAACTACTTATCACAGTGCAGGGTATTGGCCCGAAAGCAGCTCTCGCAATTTTGTCACTCGGCACTGCTGAACAAGTACGAAATGCGATTGCAAACTCGGATACTGTATTTGTAACAAAAGCGAGTGGTGTAGGTAAAAAATCTGCTGAGCGCGTGATTGTAGATTTGGCAGACAAAGTCGGCTTGCCAACTCACTACGAGAAATCAGGCGCTGTGCAAATCGAATTAAATACGAATGATGAGGCGCTTGAGGCACTCATGGCGCTTGGCTATACACTTGCAGATGCTACAAAGGCATTAGAGAATGTTGACTCAAGTCTACCTACAAATCAACGTGTGACTGAGGCGCTCAAGCAGTAATCATATGGCAATTGAAAGAATAGTAGATACTGGTATTCATGACGAAGATAGCGACGAGCAAATCGTTGAGATTACACTTAGACCGCAAAATTTTAATGAGTATATTGGGCAAGAGCGACTAAAGAAAAACTTGAAGCTTGCGATTAGCGCTGCTAAAAAGCGTACTGAGCCAATCGACCATGTGCTGCTATATGGTCCTCCTGGACTTGGCAAGACGACGATGGCCAGTGTGATAGCAAATGAAATGGGTGTAGGATTTCGTGTGACAAGCGGCCCAGCGATTGAGCGTGCAGGAGATCTGGCGAGTATCCTGACAAACCTACAGGATGGAGATATTTTATTTATCGATGAGATCCATCGCCTGAGTCGTGCAGTCGAAGAAGTGCTATATAGCGCGATGGAAGATTTCAAACTTGATATTGTTATCGGAAAAGGGCCGGCTGCTCGGTCGATTCGACTTGATCTACCAAAATTTACGATAATCGGTGCGACAACTCGCACTGGCAGTTTAGCTGCACCACTACGTGATCGTTTTGGCCACTTGTATCGGCTGGAGTTCTACAGGCCTGAAGAAATTAGCCAGATCATCACGCGCGCAGCTGGTATCCTAGAATCGAAGATTGACCAAAAGTCGGCGGACCTACTATCAACTCGTGCTCGCCTGACGCCACGTATTGCTAATCGCCTACTAAAGCGAGTGCGCGACTATGCTGATGTAAATGGTGATGGGATTATCGATACTGTCATTACTACGAAAGCGCTTGATATGCTCGAGATAGATGAGCTTGGTCTAGACCCGGCTGATCGCAATATGCTCGTGCAGATGATTGAAGCGTATGGCGATCGAGCGGTTGGACTGAATACAATCGCAGCGCTAACTGGTGATGAGACGACTACGATTGAGGATTATTACGAGCCATATCTTATGCAGCTTGGCTTTATAGAGCGTACGCCGCGTGGTCGCATGGTGACGCTAAAGGCAAAAAAGCATCTTTCTAAAGATAAGAAATGATAGAATAGTACATATGAATCCGCAGCAACCGCAAGACCCTAACAATCGCCCGGCATATTACGATGCAAATGGCCAACCAGTCTACGGGACACCTCAGCCTGTGCAGCCGCAAGCGCCTCTCGATTCTTCTGGTGGTGTACAGCCTCAGCGTACTTCACACGTGACTGCGGCGCCAGATCAGGTGCAAGGTCAGAACTATGATCCTGCTATTAGGGTGCAATATGCAAATGAGCCAGGAGTAGTACATGCCTCGCGCAGTATTGAGCCAGAGCCTATGGAAGTAAGTGATAAGCTTCAGCAAAGACACGAAGAAGCGGTCAAAAGATATCCTCATCTCAATCTAAGTGCTGGTGAGTTCGTAATTCTCGATATCATTCGTCATCCTATTGGGCTATTCTTGCATTTTGCAGCTGGTGGAGTGGTACTACTTGCTTTGATAATTGTGATGATTGTCTATCCGGCTGATCCGGCGGCTTTTGGGCTACCGAGTTTTGGGCTAGCAAGCGCAATTGGCGGGCTTTTGATGGCACTTGTTGGGCTAGGTACGTTTATAGCTGTGTGGGTATATTTGCAGAATCATTTCTATATGACAAACGAAAGTGTGATCCAGGAAATTCAGCACAGTTTATTTTCTCGTCATGAGCAGACAGTAAGCCTCGGTAGTATCGAAGACGCAAGCTTTAAGCAAAATGGCATTGTCCAGACGATGTTCAACTACGGCACAATTCGACTGAGTACGGAAGGCGAAGAGACGACATATAGATTTGCCTTTGTCGCTAATCCACGAGACCAAGTTGCTACGCTCAATAATGCGATAGAGTCATTCAAAAATGGTCGACCTGTTGATCCGTACGAATCGTAATAAAAACTACTTATTCTCTTTGTTTGTCTTTACAAAATCTGCTTCACGTTCAAGATCCGCGCGAAGGGTGTAGCCTTTACAGTGGCCGTCTGTACAATTAACAGGTTCGTATCGATAGTCAGACTCTCCAGTGCCAACTTTATTTCCACTTGGATCAGTTAAAAGCGATGCATCCATCGATGTGAGATTTTTCTCATCAATTGTTTCAGGGTAGTACTTATTGGTCTTATAGAATATATCCTCGAGGTTGTAATACATAGTATTGATCGCAATGCGGCGCTTGTCGTCTCTGGCTACGCTCTGGACTTCGTTGAATTGTTGCCAGCCTACTATGCCTATCACGATAAGTGCTACGATCACTACCAATAGTTCAATAACAGTAAACCCTCGTTGTTTCATTGGAAATATTATAGCAAAAATCGTATAATTAAGATATATAAGGAGAGAGGGAGATATGGCGAAAAAGGCAGAGAAACCGGCAGTAAGTGCAGAAAAACCAGATAACGAGGGCAAGTTAAAGGCGCTAGGCCTAGCAATGGATCAGATCACTAAGCAATTTGGTGACGGATCGATCATGAAACTAGGTGAGCAACACAAGGCAAATGTAGAGCTTTTGCCAAGTGGGGCGCTTTCGCTCGATCTAGCGCTTGGTGGTGGCTACCCAAAGGGTCGTATTATTGAGATTTATGGTCCAGAATCAAGCGGTAAGACAACTTTGACACTACATGCAATTGCAGAGATCCAAAAGCAAGGTGGTACGGCAGCATTCATCGATGCAGAGCACGCGCTTGACCCAGCCTATGCTAAAAAGCTAGGTGTAGATACAGATAACCTTCTTGTGTCACAGCCAGATAATGGCGAGCAAGCACTCGAGATTGCAGAGACATTGGTGCGCTCAAATGCAGTTGATCTGATTGTTGTTGACTCGGTAGCGGCACTTGTGCCACAAGCTGAAATCGATGGTGAAATGGGTGATAGCCATATGGGGCTTCAGGCGCGTTTGATGAGCCAGGCGCTTCGTAAATTGACCGGTATCATCAACAAGAGTAAGGCTACGGTAATTTTCATCAACCAGATCCGTATGAAGATTGGTGTGATGTTTGGCAATCCAGAGACCACAACTGGTGGTAATGCGTTAAAATTCTATGCATCAGTACGTCTTGATATTCGTCGCATTGGACAGCTGAAAGTCGGCGAAGACATCATCGGCAATCGCACGAAGGTAAAGGTAGTTAAGAATAAAATCGCGCCGCCATTTAGGATTGCTGAATTCGACATCATGTACAACGAAGGTATCTCAAAGACGGGTGATGTGCTCGACCTAGCTGCGCAGCATGGTGTAGTTGGCAAGTCTGGTGCGTGGTACGACTATAAAGATGGCAAGATCGGCCAAGGTCGTGAAGCTGTAAAAGTCTACTTGAAAGAAAATCCAAAAGTCCTCGCTGAAATTGAGAAGGAAGTCCGCAAAAAAGTTGCTGAAGCCGAGAGCTAATATCGATGCAAGATAACGATATCATTCAAGAAGTTGATGAAAATGATCAGTCAATTGGTGGAGTGGCTCGAAAAGTAGCTAAGTCAACAGGAAGAAAATACAGGATTGTACGTATTATGGTGGAAGATGAGGATAGCAATATTCTTATACAAAAGCGCGTTGCTACCAAAGATACATATCCTAATTGTTGGGACAATTCAGCAGCAGGACACGTTGACTTGGGTGAAACGTATGAAGAAGCTGCAGCGAGGGAACTCGCGGAAGAGATTGGCGTAAGAGAAGCTGATCTTGAAGAAGTTCGCTACTTTTATTCGGAGACGATGTCACCGAATGGCAGGTCTATGAATAGGTTTACGAAAATATTTAGGACGACCTTACCTCATGATACTCAGTTTGTGTGTCAGCCTAGTGAAGTGAGTGAGGTAAAGTGGATTACTCGTGAGGAACTTGATGCAGTCATAGACGAAGGAAATGTAACAGACGGGTTGTTGCAAACCTATGAGCGATACTATAAGGCCTAACCAAGTAGTTTTCCTGCACGGAACTGGCGGTGATCCTGGAGATCATTGGTGGCCGTGGCTGAGGGCGGAATTTGCAAAAAGTTACTACGAAGTGTGGGCTCCAGTCCTGCCGGATAATGATAAGCCAAATCAGGAGACCTATTGGAATTTCTTGATGTCTCGAGGGGTAGATTTTGAGGATGTTGTGTTAGTCGGGCATTCATCGGGCGCTACAACAGTACTCAATCTTCTTATGGATGACAGATTCCCAAGAGTCCGCGCAGCAGTGCTTGTGGGTGTATTCCTTAATCAGAATCTTACGAGCAGACGTGAAGATTTTGAGAAGGATCAATTTGTGGATTTGTTTCCTAAGAACGGTTTTGACTGGAATGTAATTAAGAGAAAAGCTGATAACTTTTACTTTGTACACGGTGATGATGATCCATATTGTGAATATGAAGATACCGTTAAGGCTTCAGAGAGACTTGGCGGTGAATTGATAACTATAAAAAGTGGAGGTCATTTGACTAGTAGGTTTGGTATTGTCGAGCTGCCTCAGTTAACAGCAGTGTTAAAGCATGACGGCTTGCTGGATGAAAATCACTGATATCTCCCAGGCTATCCGAAACCCGAACAGGGTTAATGTCTCAGTCGATGGAAAATTTCGTTTTTCGCTCGATATCTCACAGGTGACTGATCTTGGCCTAAAGATTGGTAAAGAATATTCTGAAGATGAATTGGCTGAGCTGGAAACAGAGAGCCAATTCGGTAAACTCTACGCCAGGGCGCTTGAGTACACATTGCTCAGGCCCCATAGCTCACGTGAAATTAAAGACTATTTGTGGCGCAAAACGAGAACTACAAAGTATAAAAGCAAAAGAACGGGTGAAATAAAAGAGCGCGAAGGTGTAAGTAGGGAACTGACTGATCGTGTCTTTGCGCGGCTTATCGAACGTGGCTATATTGACGATGAAAAGTTTGCCAAGTGGTGGGTGGAAAATCGCAACCAGCGAAAAGGTACCTCACGTCGTAAATTAGCCAGTGAGCTAGCCTCTAAGGGCGTGTCGTCGGAGATAGTCGAGAGTGCACTAATAGGATCAGATCGAAGTGACAACGAAGAGCTAGCAAAAATTATCGCCAAAAAACATACTAAGTATGCAGATGAACAAAAACTTATTGCATATCTAGCGCGTCAAGGGTTTAGCTACGACGACATAAAGTCGGCGCTTAGTGATTTTTCTGTTCAATAGCTTCAGGCTGGGGAGTTTGTCCGCGGAAGGGGTTGGTGTATGCTTCCCGAGCCCGCTTGACTGGGCTTGGTTCTCGCTCGTCATTTTTGATCGTAATCGTTTCATCGGTTATCTCGGTAATCTGCGTACGATCAATCAAGAGTTCGGTATCTGTGAGGCTTTTTAAGAGCGGGCGTTTTACGTTGAGCTGCTTTACCATAAAACTTCCCGGCTCTATCGAATAGCCACTGACGGTACCCAGTTTGTGCTTTTTCTCATCTATTACCTTCTTGCCGTTAAGGCTGAAATGAAGGTCGTAAATCTCTTTTACTTTAATGACATCACCTAGTCCAATGAACTCATCACTACTGTCGACTATAAAACCAAGGTTGCTTAGCTCGCGTACATCGGCCATCCTCAGAAAAGATGGTGTCTGGTCGAGTGAATGACCCTCAAGCTCATATGCAACTATTGTAAGATTGCGGGGGTCTATTAGTGGTGAGGTAGTCTTTGCCAACTGACCTCCAGTCTGGAGGCTCATTACTGGGATATTTGTGAGTCTCGTGGAACTAATAAGCATAACTATAGTATACGATGTACTGTGGTACTACTCAACAAATGGATTTGTCCGGCCACTTGGTAGGTTGATATTTGAGTCCGACGTATTGTCTTTAAGCTCATCGACGCGTCGCAATGTAGCTTCGTCGAATGTTTGATTGACAGAAGCACCAGCCAGATCAGTTCTTCCGGAGAGGTTGACGATAGAGATAACGATAAACATACAAACACCAAGTCCTGCACCTACAAGAAGGAAGAAGATCATGCTATGGTATCTCCCAAAGAAGCGAGAGATTGGTTGTACTAAATCACTAATATTTATCGATTGTTTCATAGATTACCTTAAGTACACCTCTATATTAAAGCTCTCTGAAGAAAGCTGACCATTATCGCTATTTGTAGTGAGAGAGATCTGTGAGATCTGCATTTTTGTGACGTTCTGCTCAATCTTTGAAATGAAAGTAAGCAAACTTCTGTAATTAACGGGGTTCTTTATAGCAACGTTGAACGTAGAAGATTTGACGGCAGGCGCGGTTTGCCCAGAGACGCCTGAGGCTGGATTGGGTGTAGTAGCAGATGGAGTACTTTGGGCTGGAGCGCTGCTACCGCTCGATGGTGCGGTTTGCCCAGAAGCAGTTTCTGAGAAATTAATGGAAGTAATCTGCACGCGAGATTCACGTGCAAAGCGGGATAGCTCCTTAACTACCTCGTCACGATAGTTATACTGTGCACTTTCACCAACGATCTTCTTTACCTTCTCTCTTTGTGCTTGGTGTGTGGCTAGATATTCACGGATTTTACTTAGAGCTGCAACGTTTTCGGATCCGGCTGCGGCTTTGCTGGTGAGCTCACTAGCTGATGTTGCATACTCTTTGAGGATGTTCTGTGTGAAGTAGAATCCTGTTCCACTCCCTACGGCAATAAGAAGAAGGCAAGCTATCAGTATATAGTTCAAAAGTCTTGCAGAAAGCTTTTTCTCACCCATTATCGTAATGCTTCCTTGTTGATAGTTAATCCTAAGGTTACTGAAACTGGATATTTTGTTGTACCTTCGCTGAAGTCTATTGATTCAAGTTTTACATCTGAGAATAGCGCCGTCTCGGCCTTAAACTTCTTGGATAATTCTTCTACAGCGGCAGTATCTCTCGCTTTTGCGTTAAGTGTTGTCGGAGTACCGAGTGTCTTTGAGTCGAGTGAAAGGCCGTCAAGCACTACACCGCTTGGTACTACATGGGCAATTTTAATGATAAGTTTCGAGTACGCCACCTCTTTATCCAGAATACTTTTTGCGGTAGTTAGATCGCTTCGAAATTCTGCGGCCTGCTGCTCGACACTCTTAAATGATGCTGAATTTTGCTCGTTTTGTGTCACCTGCTGTTGTGCATTGGCATAAGCGAACGAGAGTGAGAAGTACGCGCCTACTAGGATGATGATCAGAAGTACATTTGCTGCTAGAACCATAAAAACATAACGCAGTAGAATGACATTTATTCGTCCAGCTTTGATGTCTGTCTTTTTGTCGTAAGAGATTAGGTTTATCATCTCAGAATCTCCTCAGGGGCGACAGAAGCAAGGCCTGCGACGGTAATATAGCGTGACCTGAATTGCTTTGGTGGCTCAGGTAGGGTGCCAAAATTTAATCGCTGCCAAGGACTGGCTACGCGAGCAGGCATGACAAGCGCGTTTGTGAAATGCTCGCCGATACCAGGAACGTTACTGCCGCCACCAACGACAAGAACTTGCTCGAGCTTCTTGTTGTTTTCAACTCGCTCGGTATAATATCGAATGACTTTCCGTGTTTCATTCAGAATGCGGTCAATACTCGGGGTTAGTGCTGAGCGCAGCTTTTGTTGTCGTGGGCCTGCATTAAGTCCATTGATGACCTTTAGCTGATGAGCATTTTCTAGCGGTACTTTGAGTTTTTTTGCGATATCAAGCGTGAAAGTATTGCCTCCAACGCTGAGACTTCCGGTGACTCTGATTGACCTGTCGAGTACAGCGATATCAGTACCTGCTGGTCCGATATCAATAATTACTGTGGGCAAGTGACCTTCTTCTGTCTTCTCGAGGAGGCGTGCTACGGCGTTTACCCCAGGTTCAACTGCACAAACGCGAAGGTCTATTTTCTCGATTACTTCTATACAACGATCGATCAGCGTTCTGGGTGCGGCGCTCATCGAGACAACGATGGATTCCTTGAGTCTTTCGACAACCTCATAGTCTACGTAGAGCGTACTTGATGGTAGCGGTATATACTGGTCGATTTCAAGCTCTACGGCATCTTTGAGATGTTTCTCAGAAGAGAGAGGCAAAGAAAATGTGCGAGTGAATGTTCGGCTAGTCGGTACGCTAAGCACAACATGACTGCTTGGTAGTGTGCCGATGAGATTTTTTGAGAGTAGGGCACGAAGATTAGTCTCAAGATAGTCATCATCTCCCTCAAGAGAGGCGTGAACCTTTGCTGGGTCGAGATCTACAGAGCCATAAGCCGTTACGAGCCATTTTTTTGGATCTACAGCCATAACCTTGATACCAGTTTGGCTGATATCAAGTCCTATGATTGGTTTTTCTCTATAAAATAAATTAGTCACTACCTGTAATGCCCACTTTTCTCTGTTAGATAGTATACATGAGCAGTATAACTTTTGCTACAGTAGCTAGCCTTTAATTGAGTTTGATAGGTTAGCAATCGGAAGCATAACGCTGGCTGCGATTACTCCGACCATACCACCCATAAATACGATCATGACTGGCTCAATGATTGAGCTAAGTCCGTCGATGGCTACATCCACCTCTTCCTCATAAAAGTCGGCCACCTTTACAAGCACGGTATCGGTTTGGCCTGTCTCTTCGCCAACGGAGAGCATCTGAGGGACAATAGCCGGGAAAAGGTCGTTTTTCTCAATGACTGAAGACAGAGTTGCGCCATTTTTGACCTCTTCAGATGCTTTAAGCAAGGCTTCTTCGAACACCACATTGCCTACAGCACGTGCCGTGACGTCTAAAGCTTCAAGCACTGCAACACCGGCACCGATAAGAGCCGAAAACGTACGAGCAAATCGAGCTACGGCTACTTTGCGGATAATTTCGTTTACGCCTGGAAGCTTCAGTACCAGTGTATGAAATACTTTTCGCCCCTTCGGCGTGCGTATATACCTAATTAGGAAGAAGATACCGCCAAAAATGAGAGGAAATATAATATATGGATACGTAGTGATGAATGCACTGATTCCAAGCATGACTTGAGTGAGTGCAGGGAGCTCGGCATCTGGCCCGCCAAGGTCTTGGATGATCTTGCCTATTTGCGGGATGACAAAAATCATCAATCCAAAGAACGCTATGATTGTAATAAAAACGAGCACCATTGGGTATGTCATCGCACTCTTGATCTTTTTACGCATAGTAGCGTTCTTTTCTTGTTGCATAGCAAGACGTTTGAGGATATCGTCGAGAATACCTGCAGCCTCGCCAGCTCGCACCATGTTAACGTATACGGAATTGAAAGTACCACCGTGCTTTTCAAGTGCATCACCAAGCGGTGCACCAGCTTCAACATCGCGGCTAACGGCTTCAAGTATTTTTTTGAGAGCAGGACTTTCGGTATGGGTCTGAAGCGAGTGAAGTGCTCTGAGGAGCGGTACGCCAGCGCTAACCATTGCGCTCAGCTCTCTGGTAAAGATAACGATGTGGTCAGACTTTACCTTTGGCTTAAAGAGAGAGATACTTTTGGCGGTTTTTGCTTCTTTCACTAGAGATGGCCGCAATCCCTGCGCTACGAGAACCTTTACGGCGCTACTGCGATCGCTCGCTTCAACTTGGCCTGCGCGCTGCTTGCCTTGTGTGTCAACTGCCTGATAAGTGAACTGTGCCATTGGTTAGTCCTTCGTTGCTCTCAGTACTTCCTCGACAGTAGTGAGGCCTCTGAGTGATTTGACGATACCATCTGTTTGCATCACAACCATGCCATCTGAAACAGCTTGGTTCTCGATTTCATTGCTTGTTGCATTGGCGACGATAAGCTTTTGAATAGGAATTGTGCTGCCGAGCACTTCGTAGATGCCAATACGACCTCTAAAACCTGTCTCGTGACAGTCTTCGCAGCCTTTTTCTGATGGCTTCCATAGTGTCGTAATACCAGTCGCGGTGCTGCCGATTGGTGCTTCGCCGCCAATTTTCTCGCTGGCTGCTTGAGCATCAAGACTTGCTAGCTTCATCATCTTTTCGTCGTCTATATTGAAGGTTGCACGTAAGGCTTTTTGCTCAGCCTCATCTGGTGAATAACTTACTCGACAGGTCATACAGAGTCGGCGCACTAGTCGTTGTCCGACTACAGCACGAACTGTTGAGGCGATAAGAAACGGCTCTATGCCCATATCAAGTAGACGCGGTAGACATGTAGCGGCATTGTTGGTGTGAAGAGTGCTAAACACGAGGTGTCCCGTGAGTGCTGCTTGCACGCCAAGATTGGCTGTTTCACCGTCTCGAATCTCACCTACCATGATGATATTCGGGTCTTGACGCAGGAGTGCACGAAGACCTGAAGCAAATGTCATACCGGCTTTTGCGTTTGTCTGTGTTTGATTTACTCCTGGGACTTTGTATTCAACTGGATCTTCGATCGTAGATATATTTACATCTGGTGTGTTGAGCATAGTGAGGATTGAGAAGAGACTGGTAGACTTTCCCGAACCAGTTGGACCAGTAACAAGAACCATTCCGTTTGATTCGGAGAGTGCATCGGTGAGTGTCGCAAGAGATTTACCCCAGTAGCCGAGGTCTTGAAGGCTGACTGCTTGGTTACTCTCGTCAAGAATACGCATAACGATCTTTTCGCCATCGGCGATCGGTAGTGTGGAAACACGAAGTGCATATTGGCGACCAGCAACCTTGATTTTAAAACGGCCGTCTTGCGGTACACGTCGTTCGTCAATCTTTAAGTTTGAAAGAATCTTGATACGACTTACTAGGGATCCGAGTACGTTTTTCGGCAATCTGTTCACTTCGTTGAGTACACCATCAATTCGATAGCGTACTTGCACGTATTCTTCGCGTGGCTCTATGTGGATGTCGCTAGCGTTTGAGCGAATAGCATACTCAAGGAGAAGGTTGATCGTTTTAGCGATAGGAGAATCTTCGGCGATATCAGCATCTGATATATCTTGAGAATTGGCATCATCTTCACGCTGCACATCGATGACATCGTTGAGTTTTTCATTGACATCTCCGCTATAGTTCTCGAGACAGGCAAGAATATTATCATGTGTTGCTATGTAGATTTTTACATTGTCACCAATTTGCTTCTCGATGAAGTTAACAGCTTGGACATCATCTGGGTCATCCATTGCCAGGTGTAGCAAGCCATCTTCGTCTATCTTGAAGAGTACTGCATTGTATTGCCTGGCTATCCGCTCTGGAATTTTCTCGAGCGTCTCAGACGGGATATCTGTAGGGTTGATCTCGATGTAGGGTATATCGGTGTATGCAGCATAGGCCTTTGTGAGATCGAGTTCATTCATGATCTCCTTTTGTACGACAATAGCTTGCAAAGGGCGTCTTGAACGGGCGGCCTCTTCTTTCAGGGCTGTGACTTGCTCGACCGATGTCTTCCCACCATCGAGCAAAAGCTTTTCCATTGTGACATCGGCAATCCGCATAGTGCTTATGACTACTATACATCTGGAACAGGGAAAAGGCTAGTCGTTTTCTGTGAGTAGCACGTCGCTATCTGGTAGGCGGAAGAGGCCTTCATCGAGGCGTTTTTGGTCAAGGTAGTGAGCTGTGAAGCCTACAGCTCGAGGGATGACAAAAAGTGCATTGAAGAAGTCGGCCTCAATGAGCAGTTTAAGCTCTTCTTTAGCCATGTTTTCTTCGCCTGAGAGAACGTCGAGCATCAGAGCAGCGATATGTCCGTCTACGTTGAGAATAAGCGTACCTTTCTTGCTGCTAGTGATTGCTTCGATTGACTTTGCATAGTCGAAGTGTGGGTGAGATGAAAGCTTGTCTGCGAAATCAGCCAACAGTACTGTGCGTGGATCGGGTAGGTCAAGGCGGTACTTTTTATGGCCAATGCCGCTAATATACTTCTTTTTCTTAGCGTAGGTTTCTACAAGCTTACTTGGGTTGCGCTGTTCGTCTACTCCCTCAAACCACTCTCTAGCTGCGTCAGTAATAGCACCGCCAAAACGAGGACCTACAGTAAGTAAGCCAGCCGCAAGAGAATCAACTAAGCCTTTACCGGCTCGGGCGGTGACGATCGTATTTAGTGCGCCCGATACCTGTGGCCCATGATCAATAGAGAGGAGGAATATAAGTCGTACTAAGTCTGTCGTCAGTGTTGATGTTGGACGCTTTCCGAGTAATGCTGAAGTGATCTGTAGAGCAATATCACCTTCCTTTGCCCAGTCTTGAAGTAAGCTTCCGGTAAACGCATATCCGTCTGTCTTTTCACTAGAAATACTTGAAGTGAATAGGCTTTCCGTACGCTTAGAAAGATCAACAGTGTCTGAAAGTTCTTTGCTAACCACAGGAATATTGCCAATTAAATTGCTAAATTCGGTCATTGAGCTAGCTACGGTTACTCCAGCACTAGCAAGAGCCGCGCGCTTAGCAGATGCTGTTTCATCTTTAGAATTTGCTAGTGCTTTTGCATGTCCGAATTGCACTGGCTGTTCAAATGTTTCACCGATAACGCCTGCGATATAGGCAATCACTGGCTTCGTGACTTTCTTTTCTTTGATCAGGTCAACGAGTTCATATTCATCTTCACCACCAAGTTCGCCGTAGTAGACGATATGCTTAGTTGCCGAATCTGCCTCGGCAGCCAAGAATGCTTCTCGGGGGGTTGTGGTAGGGAAGCGATCACCGCCAAAGCACATACTAAAGCTGATTTGGTGATCAGAGGAAGCGACCATGGTGATAATCTCATTTACCATGCCTCCAGAAGCTGAAAGTACGGCAATATCGCCTGGTGAGTGCAAGGAAGTTTTCTGAAGTTGACGCCAGTCCACTCCACCGATCACGCCGAGTTTCAGGAATCCAGGAACGATCAAGCCTACACCGGCAGGGCCAATGATAGTTTTACCGTTTTTCTGATACTTTTCGTAGAGGTCAATTGCAGCTTTTTCTGGCACATCTTCTGCAAAGATATGTGCACCACGAGCTTCTGGGAAGTTGTCAAAGAAGTCTACGGTCGAAGAAAATGCGCGTCGTCCTGAAGATATATTGAGTAGCCAGTCGACTGAAGTTAACTTTTCGCGAGCTTCGCCTAGAGTTTTGAAGCAAGGTATCAATACTTCTTTATTTCCCCAAAAGTATTTTTCGAATCGTTTTGATGAACCTACGATACCCACAATAGAGGGCGATTTGCGACCAATCAGAAAGTCAAAATCTACAATTGCCTGGTAGCCAGGACGATAGCTGCCGATTGCTAAAATGTTGCCAGGATTTTCGCGAATGAGCGGGATATTAAGCATCAACATACTCCAAAGCTTCATTAATTACGTCTGTCAGGACTATGTCGGAGCCATGCACGCTCCCAAATAGGTTGTTGCCTTCTAGGAATTTTCTCATGAGCTCTAGTCCTTCTTTTTCATTTGGTCCGCCGCGACGCACGAATACCCTGACGTTCTTTTTATGAAGTGCTTCGAGATTCTCTGTCAGTGCCTGGATGACTCCCGTAAATGTCTTCTTTACGTCGGTAAAGTTTGCGACACCACCAGCAATAATCAGGGCTATTTTTGGCGCCTTGGATTTTAAAGCTTGATGTAGTACTTCTGTAGTGTATAGATATGTCTCCTCGGTTGAGGGTCCACCGCTATATTCGCCGTAGTCACCGATGTACTCTGCTTTATGTTGATTGGCTGATTCGTCTGCGATAGTTATGCTCGCGCCACCACCACTAAGTAGTAGCCAAATTGAACCATTTTCATTTAGTACACGAAATGAAAACGCAGCGGGAGAATTGTCGTTTAGCTCAGCGATTGCGGCTTCGGATTCGCTCAGATTTCTGGCTTCTACGATATCGTCTTCTGTCCATGATGCCTGATATTCGCCAGCGCTATCCGCAAGCACAGCGGCGTCAAGCAGTACGAGGCTTTCGCGTACAAGCAGAGGATTGATCTCAACAAACGACATGTGTTGCTGATCCATAACTTCTACGACATGACTTACAAATGACTTTTCGAGTGGCACGTCTTCGATCGTGTAGTGTTTGACCGATTCGGGGTGATCCTCGATATCGACGCCACCCATTTCTGAGTAGTTTATTGCAATACCGTCTCTTGTTCGCTCAAAGCTGACATATCGCTCTTCGTTGTCTTCATGTGGGATCATTGGCTCGGCAATAAAACGCTGAAAGCCTTTTTCGGAAAGCTCATTGATAGCTTCTTTGGCTGAAGCTTTTGTGACATTCAATTTTATAAGACCTTGCTTGCCGCGCTTTTTTACACCTTGGTCTACTTTAATTACGTAATTCTGGTCGTCTGAAAGGTTAGCCAGATCTTCATCAAGCGAGTCGAGCCGCAAAGTTACGCCAATGTAGTCTGGAACGAGCAGACTTTTAGCTCGGTATTCGGAGAGTTTTACGCGAGCCACGTTTCGTCCTTCTTCTTTTGATAGACATTCGTCTCGCGCAGCTGATAGTCCATCTTTTGATAGAGGGCGTTGGCGGCTTCTCGGCTTGGGCGAGAGGTAAATTCAATAGCGTACGCGTCGTGCTCCCACGCCCATGACTCGCAAGCTTTCATAAGCTCTTTGCCATATCCTCGACCGCGTGCAGCTGCGGATACAATCACTTCGTCAATCCAAGCAGTGATTTTTGGCAGTTTGCAGATAAGTGTAATAACGGCTGATCCATAAACAGTTCCCCCGTCTTCTATGAGAAGGACTGTGCGATTTTTATCATTTACAATCATTGAGAATTGAGCAGTAATTGTCTCGGGCTGTACGGTGCTATCTCGCATTTCTCCAAGTAGTGCGGCGACAGCGGCAACATCCTCTGGTGTGGCTTCGCGTGTAATCATTGTTCTAGTATAACACTAGGAAAAGAGAGAGGAGCGGATGGATCCGCTCCTCCGAGTGACGAAGAGTTACACGACGTATACAGCAGTCTAGTAGAGTAGCATGCCAAAAATACTAAACAGCATACCAAGTGCTACGGGAGCGCCAACTATTACAGCAATGATGATAACGATAATCTTTACGGTCATCGATGCTCCGCCATCAAGCGGTTGCTTTGGTCTTGGGTGTTTCATCTGGTAAAGACGGTCGAAAATCGTCGTGAGGACGGCGAGTGTAGCGAGAACAATTGCGAGCGCCGCTAGAATACGGAAGTAAACGTCAGGCAGATCGTAGTAGTTGTCCTGGAAAATCCATGGTAGAAGAGCAATGAACATTGTAGCGATTGCACCAATTGTAGACCACGTCAGGTAGCGCACGACTTTATCTTGCATGGATGTATTGAGCAGCGCTGCGATCACAAGATTTGCAATGAGAGCCATAAAGTATACCTGGTAGAGATCGCCTATAATTACGCCATCGACGATTTCCCAGATTCCGAATATCGAAGTAGCAAGGCTAGCGATGACTACACCAAAGACTGTATTTACGATAAGCGATGTATCGCGGCGTGGGCTTTGGTCTGCGGATAGGAACGCGAGCCCAAGTAGCGAGTGGAAGACAATTGATATTGTTGTCCAAAGTGCTTTCGTGGAGGTGTCGCTAAATTCACCAGCTAGAATAGAAACAATTGAGATGAGTGCCGAAGCGACAAGTCCGCCAACCAGAACATACAAGAAGTATTTCTTAATAGGAGAAACTGGTTTTTCGGCTGGTTTTGCTACCTCCTGATTCTTAGGTTCATGTGTATGTGTGTTGTCGGCTGATTCGCTCATGTAAATCTCCTTATGATTACCATCAGTATACATGTTGGTATATTATGGATTCAAGTGAAGCAGGTATATACAGATCAAGATCAAAGTAACATAGAACAGCTCGCCGAGAGTATAGCTGGAGCGATTCCTCGTGGTGCTATGATTGAGTTGGTTGGTGATGTGGGTGCGGGCAAAACAACTTTTACAAGAGCGCTTGCCAGAGGTATGGGGATTTCGAGTACGATAAATAGCCCTACATTTACGATTGAAAATCGATATGAGATCCAAGATGGGCGCATGCTGCTCCACTATGACTTCTATCGGCTGGGCGATGCTGGAATTATGCAAGATGAGCTTGCTGAAGCGCTTAGCGACGAGACTAATATAGTAGTTATAGAATGGGCCGGTATCGTAGACGACATACTTCCGAAGGATAGATTGCAGATTCAGTTTGAAGCTACGGGTGAGAACACTCGAAAAGTCACGCTTCTCTCTGGTGGCGAGAACAGTGACAAGCTTCTAGGAGCACTCGTATGATTCTTTTGCTTGATACGTCAACTGGCTTCTGTAAGTTGTCGCTTATCGATGGTGAGTGGAGTTATGAGGATGAGTGGCAAGCCGACAGAACATTAGCCGACAAACTTCTTGGCTATCTGGAAGGTCAGCTTCGCAAGAATAATAAATCCTGGGATGACATCTCCGGTATAGGTGTATTCCAGGGGCCGGGGAGTTTTACTGGGCTTCGGATTGGGATGACGGTACTTAATACGCTTACCGATGCTAAGAAAATTCCAATAGTGAGTGCAACTGGAGATGAGTGGCAAGGTCGAGCTATAGAAAGGCTCAAGAATGGTGAGAATGATCAGATTGTCTTGCCGTTTTATGGCCGTGAGGCAAACATCACGACGCCTCGTAAATGATAACTTGCTAATATCGCAACGCAGATTAGATACTCGGTTGCTCTGAGTTGGATTTCTTGGCGTATAATTAAGAATATGAATAAACGAACTGTAATGTATGGTGCGGTTGGCGGCATGATCGTCGGCGGTGTGGTGCCGTTTCTCTGGGGTGATTACAATAGCTTTGATCTAGTGAATGTACTGACGACTATGGTCGGCGGATTCCTCGGAATTTGGCTAGCCGTCTGGCTTGGTAAACGTTTCGATTTCTAATGAAATATGTAGTAGCGGTATCAGGCGGGGTGGACTCGGTGGTACTGCTGGATATGCTGGCGAGTCGTCATAAGCCTGATCAGTTGATTGTCGCGCATTTTGAGCATGGAATTCGTGGTAAGGATTCTGAAAATGATGCTGAATTTGTAAAACTTTTGAGTAAAAAATACAGATTGAAATATGAATTAGGGCAAGGTAATTTGACTAAAAATGCTTCAGAAGCTTTAGCTCGTGAAAAACGATATGATTTCCTGAAAAGGATGGCAAAAAAACATAACGCAAGGATTGTCACAGCTCATCACCAAGATGATCTTATCGAGACAATCGCAATCAACATGACTCGCGGTACTGGTTGGCGTGGACTCGCCGTCATGGATGGTCAAGAAGTATCTCGACCGTTACTGGGCAAGACAAAAGATGATCTGTACGATTACGCACTGAGCCGTGATCTTGAGTGGGTTGAAGATGAGACTAATAGAGAAGAAAAGTACCTAAGAAATAGGCTTAGGAAACGACTATTTGAGCAATTGTCTGCATCGTCGCGGCTACAGTTAATTCAGCTCTGGCAAGCTCAGAAAAGCTTGAGACACACTATTGACCTGGAAGTAGAGAGATTTCCTGATTTAATGCTATATTCACGCTACTTTCTAAGTATGACTGGCGATAGAGAGGCGCTTGAAATACTCAGGAAACTAACGCATGGAAAGCTAACACGACCACAGCTTCAAAACGCCTTGCTTGCCGTAAAAGCAATGAAACCCGGTAGCGTTTTTGAAGCTGGAGCGAGCATTTCCTTACAATTTTCTCTACGAGAATTTACTATCAGATTTCCAGAGTAACTGCTATAATTAACAGAGAATAAATAGACGCTCTAGAGGACTAAGCAGAAGGAGACAGTTACTTTTTTATGGCATCAAAGCAAAAAAAACCAAAGCGGCCAATCGCAAACACAGTACGCCTAACAATATTTTGGATCGTCATGGTACTCATGGTGGGAGCTGTATTCATCTATGGCTCACAAGGTGAAAATCTTAAAGAAGTGTCTATTGCAGATGTAATCGCAAGAGCAAATAAGGGTGAGATTACAAAGATTCAAGGTCAAGAAGGTGATCTCAAAGTTACACCAAAGGGTGAATCAAAGCCGACGGAAAAAACCTACTTCAAAGACGGCATCAGTGGACTCTTAAAAGACAATATCCTCAATGATCAAGGTAAAAAGGTACTTGATGAAAAGCCAGCATCACAGACCAGTAGTACACTTTGGACGCTTGCGAGTATTTTTATACCCGTGCTGCTGATTGGCGCCCTTTTCCTCTTTATGATGCGTCAAGCTCAAGGGCAAAACAATCAAGCACTTGGCTTTGGAAAGTCAAAAGCTAAGCTATACGGTCTTGATAAAGAAAAGGTCGTATTCGATGACATCGCCGGTAATGATAGCGCTAAGCAAGACCTAGAAGAAGTTGTAGATTTCCTCAAGCATCCAAAGAAATACAAAGAACTTGGTGCAAAAATCCCGAAGGGTGTGTTGCTAGTCGGTAACCCTGGAACAGGTAAGACTATGCTCGCACGCGCTGTAGCCGGTGAAGCGGATGTGCCATTCTTTTCGATCTCAGGATCAGAATTTGTGGAAATGTTTGTTGGTGTCGGTGCGTCACGTGTGCGTGATCTCTTTGCAAAAGCCAAGAAAAATGCGCCCGCGATTATCTTTATAGACGAGATCGACGCAGTTGGGCGAAAGCGTGGCTCTGGCATGGGTGGTGGTCACGATGAGCGTGAGCAGACACTGAACCAGATCTTGGTTGAGATGGATGGGTTTGAGACAGGTACAAATGTCATCGTACTTGCAGCCACTAACCGTGCTGATGTGCTTGATCCTGCATTGCTCCGTCCGGGTCGTTTCGATCGTCGTACGAACATTATGCTGCCTGAGCGTAAAGACCGTGAAGCGATTCTGAAAGTACACTTTAAGAATAAGCCGACTGACCCAACTGTAAATCTTGATAAACTCGCTGCTAAAACCGCTGGTAGTAGTGGTGCTGATTTGGCAAACATTGCCAATGAAGCAGCAATCATTGCTGCTCGTAGAAATGCAAAGCACATCAACAATCGAGATCTTACGGAAGCATTCGAAAAGGTAGCGATCGGTCCAGAGCGAAAAGCTAAGGTGATGAGCGAAAAAGAGAGACAACTCACCGCATATCATGAAGCTGGCCATGCGATTGTTGGACATATCTTGCCTGATTCTGATCCTGTTCACAAAGTGACAATCATTCCACGTGGTGGAACTGGTGGTGTGACGTGGTTCTTGCCGCCAGAGGACAAGAGCTATACTAATGTCTACGAATTTAAGGACATCCTGGCGCGTGCACTCGGTGGCCGTATCGCAGAAAAAATCATCTATGGCGAAGACGGTATTACGACTGGCGCAGGAAATGACCTTAGGAAAGCGACGGAAATTGCTCGAGACATGATTATCGAGCAAGGAATGGGCGCTAAACTTCGCGACCAAGTGTTCCACGAAGACAACGGTGGGATGGTCTTTGATAAGATCACACACGAACGTCCATATAGCGACGATACTGCCAAACAGATTGATGAAGAAGTAAAGCTTCTCATGCAGGAAGCTGCAAAACGCGCAGAGATTGTCTTGAAGCACAATATGCCGAGCCTCAAAGCACTTGCCGAAGCGTTGCTGAAAGAAGAAACGCTAGAAGAAGACGCCGTTGTGAAAGTCTTGAAAGACTCAGTACTACCAAAAGAGGCAATGCTGCACGCAGCATAGGAGGACACTTTCCAGATGGGTCGAGTCCGCAGTGTTGTCGCGAGAGCGAACCAGAAAGTTACCGTCCAGATTGCAGCGTTGCTGCTTTCTGGGGCAACGCTGATCTCATTTGTCTTTGGGTTTATTCGACTCCGTTTGCTAAATGCTGAGTATTTTGACACCTACCCCGAAGGACTTGCTGCATACGTTGCAGCGTTTAAGGTTCCAGACTTCATGTTTTTCATGCTTGTGTCTGGAGCCTTGAGCGTCACATTTATTCCAGTGTTTAATCAGCGTCTTGCTGGAGGAAACAAAAAATCAGCTTGGGAGCTTTCGTCAAGCATGATGAACCTCATGGCTGGGGCTACATTTATCGCCAGTGTTCTGATTATCATTTTTGCTGAGCCAATTATCCATCTGATTGCGCCAGGACTTGGCGAGTCAACGATGGCTCTCGCGGTAAGCATGATGCGCGTGATTGCTGTGAATCCGTTTCTCTTTGCGATTGCTACAGTGATAGCGAGTATTCAGCAAGCAGTTGGTAGGTTTGCATTCTTTACGCTCGCTCCGATCATCTACAACATTGGTATTGTTATTGGTATTGTCTGGTTTACGGATGGAATCAATATATTTGGTTGGCAGGTTTTTGAAGGCGGAATTATGGGTGTGGCACTTGGTGTTGCTTTTGGCTCAGTATTGCAGCTACTTGTCAGTGCAATTGGCCTTATTGGACTCGGGTTTGATTACCGTTTCAAGATATACTGGAAAAACAAAGGTTTCCGTGAGGTGTTGAGGCTACTTCCTGCTCGGTCACTCGACCAAGGCATGGACTATCTTGTTGGCATGGCAGAGACAAATATAGCATCAAGATTTAAGCCAGTCGTGCTAACTGCATACGACCAAGCGATGACGCTCCATATGGCGCCTATCAACCTCATTGGTGTAGCGATTTCGACTGCTGCTTTTCCGCGCATGACGGAGCGATTAAGCGCTGGTCGTACAGACCTATTCCGTAAAGAGTTGCAGGAAATGATTCGAATCATCATCTGGCTTGCTCTGCCAGTTGCGATGGTGACGTTTGCGACACGTGGTCTGATTGTGAGCTTTATCAAAAATGGAGGTGTGCAACTCATTGCTGATCTGCTCGGACTTTTGGTTATCGCAATTCTCTTTCGTTCGGTGTACTATATTTCCGCCCGAAGTTTTTACGCGCAGCAGGATACAAAAACACCACTCTATATTTCGATTTTCTCTATCGGGCTAAATATTGGGCTGGCCATTTGGCTTGGTCTAACACTTAACATGGGGGCATACGGACTTGCTTGGGCGCAGTCGATAGCATCTGTTATCGAAGTTGCGATATTGTTCTTTGTCATGTCTCGTCGAATCCCCGGGCTATTTGGAGGACATTTCTGGAAGGCGCTTGGTAGAATGGTGATCGCTGGCGTGCTTACAGGTATCGTAAGCTATATTCTCACGAAGCTATTTCCATTTACGATCGAGGATGACAGTATCGTTAGGACACTTCCAAAATTCGTGATGATAGCTTCGTTCAGCTTGCTTGCATATGTTGGATTTAGTTGGTTGCTTCGTATTCGAGAAGCAAACCCAGTGATCGTAACGATGAAGAAGTTATTATTCGGAAAATTAAACGTATTCAAGAAACGGTAAGTTATGCAGGACATTCGTAATTTTTGTATCATCGCTCATATTGACCACGGCAAATCTACATTAGCTGACCGCATGATGGAGATTACTGGTACCGTGCAGAAGCGTGACATGAAAAGTCAATTACTCGATAGTATGGATCTCGAGCGTGAGAAGGGGATTACAATCAAGCTCGCGCCTGTTCGTATGAAGTATCAGGATATTGATCTAAATCTCATTGATACGCCAGGCCATGTCGATTTTAGTTATGAAGTATCTCGTAGCCTCGAGGCATGTGAAGGTGCAGTGCTGGTAGTTGATGCAAGCCAGGGCATACAGGCACAAACGCTGGCAAATGTCTATTTAGCGCTTGAGGCAGATCTGACAATTATTCCGGTACTCAACAAGGTTGATTTACCAGCCGCAGATGTTCCGCGGGTTTCAAAAGAAGTCATAAATCTTCTTGGTTGTGATGAATCAGACATCTTAAAAATCTCTGCAAAGACGGGTGAAGGTGTGCCGGAAGTTCTTGATGCGATTATCGAGCGAATTGCACCACCAAAAGGTGAGACCAAAAGTCCTACGAGAGCGCTCATTTTTGATAGCTACTATGATGATTATCGCGGTGTGATTTTGTATACGCGTGTAGTTGATGGAGCGATCAAAAAAGGCGACACAATTGAAATGCTTGCTACGAATGCGCACGGCTTGGCGCTCGAGGTTGGTGCGCTTTCACCTACCATGAAACCCGAGAGTGAGATCGGGACAGGTGAGATTGGCTATATTGTGACCAACCTCAAAACAACACGTGATGCTAAAGTTGGCGACACAATCACAGTAAAACGTGCTCACGCGGATACGCCGCTTGCTGGCTATAAAAACGTCAAACCATTTGTCTACGCTGGATTTTTCCCTGTTTCAAACGAAGACTACAACGACCTAAAGGATGCAATCGAAAAGCTTAGCCTAAGCGATAGCGCCTTGCAATTTGAGCCGGAAAATTCTCCAGTGCTTGGCTTTGGTGTACGCATCGGCTTCCTTGGATTGCTCCATATGGATATTATTCGCGAGCGCCTTGAGCGCGAATATAATCTTGACCTTGTAGTTACAAATCCAAGTACAGACTACCAGGTGACAATGACGACAGGTGAAGAGCTTGATATTAAGTCAGCATCTGAGCTGCCAGAAGTTACCAAGATTATCGAGATCCGCGAGCCATGGATAAACGGTGAAATTGTAGTACCGAGTGAATATATTGGTGCAGTAATTCAGCTCATTGTATCCAAGCGTGGTCGCCAGAAAAACCTCAGCTATATCGATGAGCGTGCTTTGATTTCTTTCGAAGCTCCGCTGGCAAATCTCCTCACGGATTTTTATGATCAACTAAAATCTGTCACATCTGGCTACGGCTCGTTCAATTACGAACTTGATGAATATCGTGCCGAGGATCTGGTGCGTGTGGATTTCTATGTTGCTGGCGAAATGGTAGACTCTCTCTCGATCATGGTACATCGTAGTGAATCTCAATCTATCGGCAGGGAAGTCGTAAAGAAACTAAAGGACGTCATCCCTAGGCAAAATTTCCAAGTTGCTCTGCAGGCTGCAATAGGCGGGAAGTTTATTGCTCGTGAAGACCTCTCTGCGTATCGTAAAGACGTCACGACTGGCCTGTATGGTGGAGACGTATCTCGAAAAAAGAAGGTGTTAGCCAAGCAGGCAAAAGGCAAAAAACGCATGAAGCGTTTCGGTAAGGTAGATATTCCTTCTGAGGCGTTTACGGTGATGTTGAAGCGGGACTAGTGCTCTTGAGTAGATTAGAAATGTAAAAAACTACGCCCAGATTACTCCGGGCGTAGTTTTTTGGAGTCACAAAGCTCACTATTATGCAGTGTCCTTGATTTATCTACATGCTACTAGATTTTTTCCAGTGATATCACCGAGAGGATCAAAGGTAACATTAGATAGACCAAATGAGACCTTACACGTTGGTGTTGGCTTAGTGAAATCGATACTCTTAACTGTCTGCTTGCGCTCAGTTTTCAATCCCACACCACTACTGCTTGATATTTCGTAGTAATATGTTCTCTTCACTTTGCAGATAATTGTCGCTCTATTCCCCAGGCTACGTCCTTCACAAGCATTATTTCCGTCTTTTGCCCAAGCCGTGTACTTTGCGTAACATACGCCTTTTGCAAATCCTCGTACTGGCTTGTCTTTTGGACAGCTTGCTCGCACAGGGGTGCCTGGCTTGTTTTCTGGTTTTGGTGCAGGTTTTTTGTTGTCATTTTTCGCTGCAGCAACCTGTGTCTTTAGGTCAGCTACTTTCTTTTGCAATTCTGCAACTTTTTTCCGTGCATTTTCTAGGGCTTTCCACTGTCCCCAGAGCTGGCGTTGGCTCTCTATCTTTGATTTCAAATCAGCGACAGCTTGAACGAGTTTTTGTTTTTCTTGAGCTTTTCCGAGGTCTTTTTGAGCATCCGCGAGTTTTGCTTCACGATTCTCTTTCTTTTGCTTCCAGTCGTCAACAATCGCTTGTTTGGCAGGCTTATTTTTCTTGCTTGCGGCATCTCGAGCCGCTTTGGCTGCATTAAGGTTAGCAACTGCTTCCGCTACCTGGCCTTGCATTCGAGCTACTTCTGCTTGACGCTCTGCAACGCGCTGATTGAGCACTTCAATGCTTGGCAGGCCACTTGCAGCTTTTGTAGCTTTGTTTAGCTGCGTATAGAGCTTTGCAATCTCTGGATCTTCTTTTTTCTCGTTCTTTTTCTTGGTGTTAAAAGCTGCTAGTTTTGCTGCTTCTTGCTTCTTTGCTTTGGCTAGGTTCGCTTCTGCATTTTTAAGTTGCGTCTGGAGTTGTCCAAGCGATGCTTTGCCGCCGGCATTTGCTTGTTGCCGTTGCCATGCGTTGTAGCCGACAAAGCCGAGCAGACCGACAAGTGCGACGACAGCCACAACAACAAGTGCTAGGTGATGTGAGCCACGCTCAAAAAACCTACTGCTTGATACGGAGTATTTCATGTGTGTTTTACCTTTTATTTTAGTTAATATATTTGAAGCATACGCCCAAAATAGCGTAAAAGCAAGAGCTTTTCTGAGAGACTGCTGATTCTACTGCCGATCAAGAAGCGGGTTAAATATGTGCTTTGGTGGCAAGGGCGCTGATGACTGCGGTGTACACATCATGATGAGGTGCTGAACCGTCTATTCGCACTAAAAGACCGAGCTTTTCATATTCATGTATGACTGGTAGGGTTTTTTCTTCAAATTCGTTGAAGCGCTTCTCGAGTGTTGCCAGGGTATCGTCAGCACGAGACTCTCGATCGGTGGTGTGTGCGTTATTTAGTCGTTCGCGAGCTACATCGTTTGAGATGTCTAGGTAAATGACAGCTTTTATCCCATGACCGCTTTTTTCTGCTGCTTGTAAAACACCTTGTTCCTCACCAATCCAGCGTCCTACGGAGCTGAGAATCAACGACTTGTCAGCGAACTCAGCTTTTGAGAGATAGGGGAGGACAATATCAATATAATCGTCGGTTGGCGCTAGGGCACCTGAATCGATGATTTCTTTTACATGTGGAGGTATGACAGAATTACGTAATATGTCGCCGCCACCGAGCACCACGCCATCGAGATCTTCTCCGAGACGAGCACATACAGTATCTTTGCCGGCAAACGGTCGCCCAAAGACATTGATCGCACCTGTGCCTAGCCATGTTTTGATAAGTTCGATATCCATTACATATAGTGTAGCAAATTAGCACTCGCCTTGAAAGAGTGCTAAAAGAGCGCTATAATACGAGACATGACAGAGAGACAAGTTGCCATTCTTTCGGCTATCATCGAGCAATATGCAGAGGTTGCCTCACCTGTAGGCAGTGTGACACTTGCGAAACTCTTCAATGTTTCCAGTGCTACTATTCGTAGTGAGATGTCCAAGCTCGAAGAGCACGGGTTTATCACACAGCCGCACACTAGTGCTGGCCGTATTCCTACAGACAAAGGCTATCGCTTTTATGTGAATCTACTTACTCAGACAAATGAGCAGCCAGCTCTAGCAGATCGAAGCGCACGTGCGATTGAGGCACGAGTGTCTGGCGCGGATGGTCGAGCGGACCGTGCAATCCGAAGTGCTGTAGATAGCCTTGTGGATCTTACTGGAAACTTAGGCATTGCAACTATAGGTGACGAGCTGTATATGTCTGGCATGGGTAATTTATTCTCGCAGCCAGAATTTCTCCAGGGAACCAACGCTCAGAGTGTTGCTCGCTTGCTTGATAATCTCGAACCGTGGCTCCGCGAGGCTGCGCCAAATGAGCCGCTCAATGTTTTTATCGGTACTGAAAATCCCATCGGAAAAACATCAGGCGCTACATTAATAGTTAGTAAGTTTCGTTCACCATTTTCTGACCGCAGCTATATAGGTGTACTTGGCCCAACTCGCCAAAGTTATGCCAGAGTAATGCGCCTAGTACGTCAGACGGGTGCAATGCTAGAGGAGGTATTATAGTGGCAAAAAATAAAAAACAAGAAGATGCGGAGCAGCAGCTTGCCGAACTCACGCTTGACCTTCAGCGCACGCGTGCTGATTTTGAAAATTATCGTAAACGAGTAGAGCAAGAAAAAACTGCTGCTCGCGCATCTGGCCAAGCTGCGGCTATTTTGAAGTTGCTTCCAACAATCGACAACATTGAACGTGCTATCGCACACGCACCGAGTGACATTGCAGATCATGCTTGGGTTCAAGGTATCGTCAATCTTACAAAGCAACTTGATAAATCTCTTGATGGTCTGGGGTTGAAGCGCATCGAAGCAACAGCCGGCACGGCTTTCAACCCCGAACTGCACGAAGCAATCCAATTTGATGAAGATGCCGAAGGTGACAAAGAAGTTATTGCTGAGGAGTTGCAAGCTGGCTACGCTTTGAATGGCCAGCCTATTCGCCACTCTATGGTGAAAGTTACCCGCACCAACTAACAACCTGTTATACTACAGATTAATGAAAGAGGGTGGCGCGCGAAATGAAAACGAGCGAGCAGTAATCCAAGAGTTTTTGGATTTTTTCGATGGCGACCCGATTCGTGCTGTCAAATCACTTCGTAATTTTGTAGACTCTGAGCGCTTTCGCATAAGAACGGTCGAAAAAGTATCTGATGCACCGGTACTGATGTCGGTCGAAGGTCTCTCTAAGACTTACAAGCTTGGTCGTCAGCGGCTTGAAGTTCTGAAAAACGTCGACCTAAATATCCATGAAGGTGAATTCGTGGCCATCACAGGTGCGAGTGGTAGCGGCAAGAGTACACTTTTGCAGCTTATGGGCGGACTCGATAAGCCTACGAAGGGTAAAGTACGTTTCGGTGAGACAAACATTGCAAAACTTTCAGACCGTAAGCTATCGGAATTTCGCCGTCAGACTATTGGGTTTGTCTTCCAGTTTTTCTATTTGCAGCCGTTTTTGAGACTTAGTACAAATCTTGAAGTGCCAGGCATGTTTGCGCGTACCAAAAAGTCTGATCGCCGTAGTCACGTGGATGAGCTTGCCGCACGTGTAGGGCTGAGTGATCGATTGCGCCACTTTCCAAAAGAGCTTTCTGGAGGTCAAATGCAACGCGCGGCTATTGCTCGTGCCCTACTCAATCAGCCGAAAATCCTCCTCGCCGATGAACCAACTGGCAATCTCGATAGTGTAAATAGCGGGGCAATCATTGATCTGTTTGAGGAAATTCGTAGAGAATTCGGTACAGCAATTGTTGTAGTGACGCACGACCAAGCGATCGCTCGTCGAGCTGATCGTCGCATCGTTCTGAAGGATGGGGTAGTGGTATGATACGACTTATCGACACAATTGTACTGGCCACGACCAAACTACGATCGCATAGGATTCGTACAGGCATCACAGTGGGAGTGTCTGGTGTATTGTTTGGCCTGATCGTTGCTGCGGTGTTAATAATTCAAGGAATCTTTAGTAGTGTCGAGCGCTTTTCTGGCGAAGGGCTGAATAGTCGCTACGTCATTTCGCTTGGCAAAGGTATGGATATGCCATTTGATCTCTATAGTCATCTCGAGGATCCTGCGGTTGTAAAAAGAGTAGAAAAAGCGCACGACCAATATATTGCTAAAAAGCAAGCTGCCGCGAAGAAGTATGGAATTGAGTACAATCCAAAAGTTGAGGATCCGTCGCCGATATCAATCAATCCTACGACAAAATCCAAAGTGATCAACGAGTCCGCTATGGATTCTCCAGCGGTTACTGAAGTATCGAATGCTATTTCTAGAGAAAACTACAAGCCATTTGACGTGGAAGCATATCTTCGGTCGTACAAAACAGCAAAAATTCTTGGTACGAACAGGCCGTTAGTGGCAGATGATGGGCTGCTTGCGTACATGAAGAGTGGCAAAGAAACTGGTTTGACTGACGACCAGAAGCGAAATGTTGAGATGGGATTTAGGAGCGATGACATGGAGGGAAATCTTGCTATTTTGCCGCAGACACTCGCTCAGCCGTTTATATCTGCGCCGTTCGACCCGTCGAAAGGTGAGCTGCCAGTTATTCTTCCATATGGCAGTGCCGAGAAATTACTTGGTCTAAAACCGCTAAAAAATGCTACGAATCAGCAAAAACGGGATCGTATTCAGGAAGTTCGCCGCCGCGTGGGCGAAATTACGCTATCGTTTTGCTATCGCAACGCTGCTTCGGGTGCGCTGTTGTCTCAGGCAGAGCAAGTGACGAAAGAGATCGAGAAAAATAAGCAAAATAGCGCGTTTCAGAAACCTTCTGTGACGTACAAGCTACCTGCTAATACTAGTTGTGGTGCAGTCAAGGTAGCATCAGATACACGTGCGCCTGAGGAAAAGAAACTTGCAAAAAACATGCAGCTATTCCAGAGCGAGATGAGTGGGATAGACGATACTCCTCGCCAGCAAAAAATAACTTTACGAGCGGTTGGGATATCCGCTGATGCACCGACTGGTGCAGAGCAAGCATCTGTGTCGGCAATCGTACAAAGTCTCTTTTCGTCGTCGCTTGGATGGGGTGTATGGAATATTCCAGAAGGGCTTTTAGAGCAAGTGCCGGCGTCGGCAAAGCCAGCGGCCATTTTTACGAAAAAGCCTGACGAAGATAAGTTTAAAAATGGTTTCTTTATAGACAATAGCTACCTTGTGGAATTTAGCGATAAAGAAGAAGCTCGGGCACTGCTAAACAAGACTGGCTTTTTCAGTGGCAGTGGCGGGTCTCAGTCTGTTTATGCTGTGCCCTACGGTAGCTCAAGCCTTGTCCTCGACGAGCTGAAGGCATGGGCAAATACGGGATTATTCTGGGTACTGATCGTAGTTGGTGCAGTTGCCAGCCTGATACTCAGTGGTCTCGTAGGTAGAACGATCGCAGATGGTCGTCGAGAGACAGCGGTATTCCGAGCTATTGGCGCAACCAGGGGTATGATTGCTAGGATCTACTTTACGTATACATTGCTCTTTTCTCTGAGGGTGATTCTCTTTGCGGCTGTGCTTGGCGGGGTGGCAGCTGGTGCGCTTCATCTCTGGCTCTATCAAGACGCTACAATTGGTGCTCAGTTAGCATTTAGCGCAGTCGACCAGTCAAAACAGTTTGTACTCTTTGATGTTCGTAGTGTTTACCTACCAATTATCTTTGGTGTGATTGTAGCTATAGGTCTCATATCTACTATCTTGCCGCTTCTGCGCAACATTGGTCGCAATCCAATTCGTGACATGAGAGACGAATAAGGGGTAGTGTTGCTAAATTAGCACTCTTGACATGAGAGTGCTAATTTGTGTACACTAGAGATAGTTTTGGCACTGTCCAGCGAGGAGTGCTAAAATGAAATAAGATATTTCAACTCATTTTAAAACGAAAGGGTATAAAATCTATGGGTAAAATTATTGGAATCGACCTCGGTACTACAAACAGTGCCTTCGCATATATGGTAGCTGGCAAGCCAGAAGTAATCGCGAATGCTGAAGGAAATCGCACGACGCCAAGTGTTGTTGCTATTAACAAAAAGGGTGACCGTCTAGTTGGTCAGGTGGCTCAACGTCAGCGTGTAACTAATGCTGAAAACACTATCTATGGTGTAAAACGATTGATTGGCCGTAAGTATCAGAGTGATGAAGTACAAAAAGATCACGATATTATGCCATATGAAATCGTGAAAAAAGGCGATGGCGTAGCAGTCAAAATGGGTGATAAAGACTACACGCCAGAAGAAGTTTCAGCGATGATCCTCTCAAAGATTAAAGCCGATGCAGAAGCTTTCTTGGGTGAAAAAGTCTCAGAGGCGGTTATCACAGTACCTGCGTACTTTGATGACTCTCAGCGCCAAGCAACAAAAGATGCTGGTAAGATTGCTGGTCTTGAAGTTAAGCGTATTATCAATGAGCCAACGGCAGCTGCACTCGCCTATGGTCTTGATAGCAAGAAAGATGAGAAGATTGCTGTATTCGACCTTGGTGGTGGTACATTTGACGTTTCTATTCTAGAGCTTGGTGACGGTGTGTTTGAAGTTCGCTCTACCAACGGCGACACACACCTTGGTGGTGAAGACTTTGACAATCGTATCGTCAATCACTTCCTCGAAGTGTTTAAAAACGAAGAAGGTGTCGATCTCAAAAGTGACAAAGCTGCTATGCAGCGCCTCAAGGACGAAGCAGAAAAGGCAAAGAAAGAGCTTTCAAGCACTAACGAGTACGAAGTTAACCTGCCATTTATTACTGCAGATGCAGATGGTCCAAAGCACTTTGAGTACAAGCTGACTAAGAGCAAGCTCGAAGACCTCGTAAAAGATCTCATCGATCGTCTTGCAGATCCTGTTGAAAAAGCTCTCAAAGATGCAGATGTAAAAGCAAGTGATATCGATGAAGTTGTGCTGGTTGGTGGTATGACTCGTATGCCGGCTGTCGTCGAAAAAGTAAAGAGCATCTTTGGTAAAGATCCTCTCAAGGGTGTGAACCCAGACGAAGTTGTGGCCATTGGTGCTGCGATTCAGGGTGGTGTTCTCCAGGGAGATGTAAAAGACGTCTTGCTGCTTGATGTTACTCCGCTTAGTCTTGGTATTGAAACGATGGGTAGCGTATCGACAAAGCTTATCGAGCGAAATTCTACCATTCCTACATCAAAGTCTGAGACATTCTCAACCGCGGCAGATAACCAGCCGCAAGTAGAAATCCATGTACTCCAGGGTGAGCGTGAAATGGCCGCTGACAACAAGTCTCTCGGACGCTTTGTGCTCGATGGTATCGCGCCAGCTCCACGTGGTGTGCCTCAGATCGAAGTGACATTTAACCTCGATGCCAACGGTATCTTGAATGTTACGGCAAAAGATAAAGGTACTGGCAAAGAGCAGTCGATTACTATCCAGGACTCTGGCAACATGTCTAAGGAAGATATTGAAAAAGCGCAGAAAGAAGCTGAAGCACACGCTGATGAAGACAAGAAAAAGCGTGAAGCAGTTGATGCACGCAACCAGCTAGAAAATGCAATCTATCAGGCAAAGAAATTGCCAGACGAGCATAAAGATAAAATCTCTGATGACGATAAAAAAGCTATCGAAAGTGCTGTCGAAACAGCCGAAAAAGTCCAAAAGGATGATTCAGCAGATAAAGATACCCTCGAAGCGGCCGTAAAAGCACTGAATGATGTCATTATGCCAGTCGGTGCTAAGCTTTACGAAGAAGCGTCAAAAGAGGAAGCTCCTGCGTCTGAGGATGGTGATGACAAAAAAACCGACAAAGACGAACCAGTTGAAGGTGAAGTCGTCGACAAAAAAGACGAGAAATAGTCTCATCTAAGACTAGGAACAACCCCGCACAATCTAGCGCGGGGTTGTTTTAATATGTGCGTCGAGACACTCGTCGATCAAAAGACCGACTCCCATAACTCCTTTTTGCAGATCGGGATTGTAGAGCACATCTGGCGTGAAGGTAGCGCCGAGTAGGCCGGGGTAGCCAGGAGCAAATTGGTACCAGTCTGGATACTCTTCGTCTTGGCGTAGCTCATTTACTTTGAGTGCACGCCTGAAAGAGCCTCCTCTTTCTCCTCTTTCTCGTCTCATCGAAAGGATGAAATTAGCAAGTTTATTCTCATGAAGCTCCGATGGACCGTCTGTGATATCAAGTCGTACGACTTGGAGGTCGTAAGAGTGAGGTTTGAGGGTTCTGCCCATAAATATTCCTTTCAAATACCTAACAGTTCACCATCTATAATTATATTATGTCAAAAAATGAATAAAAAGTCAATAAGTAGTATAATAGAAATACAACTAAACCAAAGGAGGGAACATGGATGTAATGGGACCAATCGGTTGGATAGTACTTGGCGGTCTAGCGGGCTGGATCGCATCAAAATTTGTCGGGACAGACAAAGGACAGGGGGTAATCGGTAATATCATTGCAGGTATTATTGGTGGTGTACTTGGTGGCTGGCTGTTCGGCATGCTTGGTGGTACAGGGGTGACAGGTTTCAATATCTGGAGTTTCTTTGTCGCTGTTGTCGGAGCAGTTATTGTGCTGCTTATCTGGAAAGCGATTACGGGCAGAAAAGCCGAGTAGGTTACTTACCAAAGAAAAATCCCGGCATTGACCGGGACTTTTCTTTTATTTGATATCGACGAGCTCGATATCAAACACTAGATCACTATTCGGCGGGATATTTGCTGCCGCGCGTACAGAGCCGTAGGCCATTTCACTTGGGATGATAAGTCGGCGCATGCCGCCAACTTTCATACCCGGTACGCCTTTTGTCCAGCCTTGAATAACTTGGTCTAATCCAAATGTTATTGCATCGCCAAAGTCATGACTGCTCTGGAAGATGATGCCGTTCTTGCATAGCGCACCAGTGTAGTGAGCGGTGATCTTGGCACCTTCTGGCACAATCGCACCGTCACCTTCGTGTACGTCAATGATTTGTAATTCTTCTACTTTATCAATTGGGGTAAAGTCTGCTAGTTTTGTTCCTTCATACTTCATATCTATAGTGTACACTACTAATCTGCTTGTGGTTTATCCTGAGAGACGGTAAAGTAAGAGATATATGGATATCAAGAAAGAGTTAGGGGTTAGCTTTAAGGGCGAGCTCGACACGAGTGATGAGTCGCGCGAATTTTATAGTCATGATGCCAGCTTGTTTGAGTTGACTCCGCAGGTTATTGGCTTTCCAAAAGATGTAGACGACCTAAAAGCAGCTGTGAAATTTGTCAACGAGAATCGGCCGAAGCATCCAAAGCTGAGTATCACGCCTCGTTCTCGAGGTACAGACATGAGTGGTGGTGCGATCGGCCAGTCAATCGTACTTGATGTGTCAAAGCACATGAAGAAACTCATTAAAGTTTCTTCGAAAAGCGCTACGGTACAGCCAGGTATGCTGTATCGTGAGTTTGAAAAAGAAACTCTGAAAAAAGGTAGCCTCCTGCCAAGCTATCCAGCGAGTCGTGAGCTAGCGAGTGTTGGTGGTATGATGAGCAATAACTCTGGGGGTGAGAAATCACTCCAATACGGCAAGACCGACAACTTCGTGACTGAACTCAAGGTAGTGCTTGCTGACGGCAACGAATACACCGTAAAGCCACTCGATAAAGCCGGATTGGTGCGCAAGATGAGCCAAGGTGATTACGAAGGAAGTCTTTACAAGAAGACGTTTGAACTTCTTGAGGCGCACTACGATGAAATCCAAGCTGCGCGGCCAAATGTCAGCAAAGACTCAACTGGTTATCATTTATGGAATGTATGGAATCGAGATACGGGGATTTTCGATCTCACGAAACTATTTGTAGGCGCTCAAGGTACATTGGGACTCATTAGTGAAGGGTCTGTGAAACTTGTGCCAAAAGCTCCTCATTCTGGGACGCTTGTCTGTTATGTAAAGTCTATCGATAATCTCGGTGATGTTATCCCGGCGGTTCTGAGTCACAAACCGGCGACATTTGAGTGTTTTGATGATGTGACACTTTGGCTGAGCTTTAAGTTCGTCTTTGCATTTATCAAGCGGCTTGGTCTCTGGGAGTGGATTAAGATGTGTATTGGCCTCATACCAGACGGTCTCGCGATCCTAAAAGGTGTTCCGAAGCTCATTCTCCTTGTAGAATTTACTGGCAGTACACCAGAAGAGGTGAAAGAGAAGATTCACGCTGCAAGACAAGACTTTACGAAATTTAAGAATTTTACTTTTATGGAAGAAGATGAGACTGAAGCGAAGAGCAAGAAGTTTTGGTTGATGCGTCGTGAAAGTTTCAACCTCCTACGCTCAAAGGTGAAAGACAAGCATACAGCACCGTTTATTGATGATTTCGTCGTGCCACCACATAAATTGAGCGAATTCCTGCCTAAGCTTCGTAAAGTAATCAAGAAATACAAGCTCTTTGCTACTATTGCTGGTCATCTTGGTGACGGTAATTTCCATGTCATACCACTCATGGAGATAGAGAAAAAGAGTGAGCGTCGGAAAATTGAACCGGCTATGAAAGAAGTGAACAATCTTGTGCTGAAATATGGCGGAAGCCTCAGTGGTGAGCATAATGATGGTATGATTCGTGGGCCATGGCTTGAGGCGATGTATGGAAAGAAGGTGCTTGGAATTATGAAAACGGTCAAGCATATCTATGATCCAGAAAATATCTTCAATCCCCATAAAAAGACAGATGCAAATTGGGATTTCAGTTTCAGCCACATTCGCGAGAAATTTTAAGTCTTGTTTTTGTCCGAGCCAGGAGTATAATTTTGACTTATGGTTCAGAAAAATTCTGGGTTTGTGCCAGTCCACGAACGCAATATAGTATTGCTCGTAAATGGTGTTCAGCCAAAGTACGAACGTGCACTGGATAAACTATCTCGTCGTCTAGGTCGTCCTCTTAGGGTGATCATTTTGCTCGATAAAGGGGTAAAAGAACATGGCTTGTATGACAAGGACGTAGAAGGCAAGTACGAGACAGTTGTGTGTGACTTCTCAAATGAAGTTGAGCTGCACAAGATTGTATCTTCATTTAAGGGGAAGGTTCTGCTCGCGACAGGTATTGTGGAGCGCAATCAGCTCTATGTGCAGAAGCTTTTACCGCATATCCCATATACGCTTAACCCAACCGAGGTATCATTTGATTGGGCGACAAACAAAGTCTTAATGCGGCAAATGCTCGAGGCGTATGATGAATCCCTTGTCCCTCGAGTATGTGAGGTGAAAGACAGTACTGAAAATGAAATAAGTAAGATCACAAGTAAACTAGCATTTCCTATGATTGTGAAACCAGCCGGCCTTGCTGGTTCGGTTATGGTCACAAAAGTTGAGAACGAGCATGAACTCAAGACGTGTCTTGATGACAGCTTTGCTCAGATCAAGCAAATCTACCATATCGTGAGGGGTCGCGGTCGTCCAAGCCTGATCGTAGAAGAATTTATTGAAGGCGATATGTATACGATCGATGGATATGTCAGCGCCGAAGGCCAGGTATGGATATTGCCTCCACTCGCAGCACGGACTGCTTACACGCTCGGCGGAGTTGGGTTTTACGAGCGTGAAGCGGATAGTTTTCTTTCTATCTCAAATCAAGAGATTATACGTGCCCAGGCTGCCGCAATGAAAGCAGCGTATGCGCTGGGGCTGCGTTCGTGTGCAATTCACGTAGAACTATTTCATACGAAGTCAGGCTGGAAGATCATTGAGCTGGGTGCGCGTATCGGTGGACAGCGTTATGATATATACAAAGCCGCCTACGGAATTGACCATGCGTACAATGAGCTACTTGTGAAAGTCGGACTTGAGCCAGATATGCCCACTGCTCCCGTGGCATATGCTGCATCGTTTAACATATGCGCAGAGCAGCATGGAACATTGCAGTCACTAAATGGTATTGAGGAAGCGAAACGTATCTCAACACTTGATCATTTTGCAAGCTATATAAAGCCTGGAGCTGATTGTCGGCTCATGCCAGAGATATGCCAGCCGATATATCATGGGGTTATTCGCGCTGACAGTGAAGAGCAAGCTGCTTCTGATCGAAAAAAGTTACTCGATACAATAAAACTCAACATCACGATCTAACATTGCAGCACTATATGTAAGCTGCTAATCTAAGAGTATGAAGAAAACCATAAGTGGTTTTACGATCGTAGAGCTACTGATAGTGATCGTTGTGATTGCTATCCTTGCCGCGATGTCTATTGTGGCGTATAACGGTATACAAAACAGAGCAAATGATACTGCGGTTCAGAATGATCTGAGAAACCTAGGACAGAAAGTCAAAGAGTACATGGTTGATAATACAGAGCCGCCTACTGCAAACCAAGCAGGACTTGAAGCAATCGCAAAAGTTACCAAGGGGTCTTATGATTCGTCGATTGCTTTTAGTACATCTCTGCTCTATTGTCGTACTGCTACAGAGTTCGGGTTTGTGGCGCGTAGCAAGAGTGGACAGTCGTTTGTAATGGAGAATGGAGTAATACGTAAGATTGATACCTGGGGCGGAGGCAATGATGATTTAGCTTGTGCTTCGAATTCAAACGTAGGTTTGGTGTTTGGATCATCTACTCCGGGCTACGGTTATACAAACCTCTATCGCAATGCCATCTGGCAGTCTTGGGTTGCTGGCTAGTCTCCAAAATCTCCTCACGAGCTAAAAAATATACATCTATTGCATTTTTTCTTTCACTGATGCTATCATAGGCATTATGAAGAAAACAAGGAGTGGTTTCACTATTGTTGAGCTTCTTGTGGTTATCGTTGTGATTGCTATTCTTGCCGCTATATCAATTATCGCCTATAACGGAATACAAGGCAGAGCACGGGACAGTGGCCGTATGCAAGTATTGAATACGATCTCGAAAGGCCTCGAGATGTATTATGGCGAAAAAGGTAGTTATCCAGTGATATGGGATGGTCGGAGTCATGAGACTTCCTGCGGGTCGCAGACTGACAATTGGGGGCACTGTGACCGTAATAAGACATTGACAGATGCACTCGCGCCATATGTGAAAATTGACCCTACTTCTTTATCTGTACCTTCGGATAACATACCAGGACAATACACATACCAGAGTAATGGTGTAGGATATGGACTTTCGGTAAAGCTTGAGGGTAACGGCGGGGCAAATGACGGCGGCTACTACGATGATTCTTATGAAGTAGGATCAAATATTGCATATTGCATGTCGACATATACCGGTACGGGTCGAAATTGGCGATGGGCTAGTGTTTACACCAGATGTGCAGGCGGTAACTAGCACTCTTGCATTTCGAGTGCTAAATATCTATACTAGTAACAGATGTCAAAACGTGATTACTATGAAGTACTTGGTGTATCTAAGAGCGCCAGTGATGATGAGATAAAAAAGGCTTTTCGTAAAGCTGCGGTTAAACATCACCCAGATAAAGAGGGTGGCGATGAGACGAAATTTAAAGAGATCAATGAAGCCTACGAGGTCTTAAAAGACAAGCAAAAGCGCCAGCGCTATGACCAGTTCGGTCATGCAGGTGTTGGTGGTGCGTCTGGCGGTGGCGGGGGTAATCCGTTTGAGGGCTTCGGTGGTTTTAATAACGGGCAGGGCTTTGAGTTTAACTTTGGCGGCGATGGTGGCCTTGGAGATATCTTTGGTCAATTCTTTGGTGGCGGCCAACCTGACCGTGGTCCAGTGCGAGGGCGTGATGTCGAGACGCAGATCACGCTTACGTTTGAAGAAGCTATTTTTGGTGTAGAGCGTGAGCTTGAGTTAAGTCTCGACGATGAATGTTCGCACTGTAAAGGCACGACCGTCGAGCCAGGCAGTAGCATGAAGACATGTCCAACTTGTAAGGGTGCTGGCCAGCAGACTCGTGTAATGAATACTATGTTTGGCGCAATTCAGCAAGCTGTGACCTGCGAAACCTGTAAAGGTCGCGGGAAAGTACCAGAAAAAGTCTGTACTGCGTGTAAGGGTAGCGGTACTGAGCGCCGCAATCAAAAGATTACAATCAAAGTTCCAGCGGGAATTGATGACGGTGCAACAATTCGCCTCAAAGAGCGCGGTGAGGCAATAGCAAACGCGCCAAAAGGTGATCTATATGTGCACATTAGAGTGAAAGCTCACAAGAAATTCACGCGTGAAGGCGACTTGATCTTGTCTGAAGAGCATATCTCAATGATTGATGCAGCACTTGGCACAGAGATAGAAGTAGGTACAGTTGATGGTGATGTTCGTATGAAGATTCCAGCTGGTACTCAGAGTGGCACAGACTTCAAGTTGAGTGGACATGGTGTACCGCATCTTCGCAGCGACAAGCGAGGTGCACACATTGTGCAGATCATCGTTGATACGCCAACCAAGCTTTCTAAGAAACAAAAAGAACTACTTGAACAGTTTGATGGTGCTAAAAAGCGCGGTTTATTCTAAATACTTCGCAGTATTAGCGGATTTCCGCTAGCTGCTTCACTGCAAATTCACGACCGGCAGAGTAATTGGCCGCTTGCTTTGTAGCGTTATCGTATAGTGGCTTGACTTTCTTGGTACAAGCAACGTACTGGCTGGCTAACTTATCTGTTTCTGCCTCAAATTTAGCACTGACGGAATAGTATGCCTCAAGCCCGCTTGTCTTCGCTACGGCAAGCGATCGCTCGATTGTTTTGTCGTTGTATGTAAAACGTATGTTCATACATACGTCAACTTGCTTGACGAGTGTATCACGTTCTTTTTTGCCGTTCTCGCCCTTAGGCGGTATGGTGTCTTTGATCATGCTATAGAAATCACGCATTCCTTTTGCTTCGGCTCTCATTGTAGATTCTGTCGCATCGGAGCTTGCTACGCCGGAGCCTCTTTTTACACCAATATAGTTGCTTTGGTAGTTTACGAAAGATATGAAACGGTCGAGCTTTCTTACGCTGCTCATGTCGCTGTATGAGTAATCGCCAGGTAGCGTCAGTGAATCAGTGGCTTTTTTGACAAGCTGTAGGTACTTGTCCTTTGTCTCCTTGCTCGCGCTACTTTTCTCGATTTTTGCTTGAAGCTCATCAAGGCCGAACCGTATCTTGGCTTCTACTGTTCTACTATAGTATTTCTCTTCTTTTGGAATGGTTGTCGAGGCCTGATGCCCATAGTAAAGCACGTCCCCGTAGAGTTTAGCCTCATCCTGATTAGCCGGAATCGTTACCTCGTGTGCGGCGTATTTCATGGCGCCCACAACATATGTCATGTAAGTGCTTGGACTCCCATAAAATACTTCTTCCGATGCCCATCTTGCGTTATGGTACTCTTGTTCGGCATCGTCGTATATGTGGTCGTAGCGGTACTCCAGTCGTCTGGCTTCTCCCGCAGTCTTTGCTTTCTTGAGCTCATCGATAAGCTTTTCTAGAGTGCTGACCTGGCCACTAACTCCACGGAGCATACCTTGTTTGTATTGCAGTGCGAATGCGTTTGCCGATAGCTTTTCAAGCTGCTTTTTGTACTCGCGTATGGCCTGCAGACGGACAGTGTATTTTGCGATCAGTGGCTGAGCCGCTGCTTCGGCGTCAACCTTGATTCCTTCAGCTTTTTTGTCTATATAGCTTTGATCTGACTCTGGCATGCCGGCAAATTTAAGCTCCAATAACTCCTTGTATATTTTGCTCGATTTATCACTTTGTTTGTTCTCTTCTTTTTGCTCAGCATCTGACTCTTTGTAGACAAGATCGGATGTTATTTTATCGAGTTTTCGAAAATTTTTGTCAAAGTCAACATTACCATAGTCGTCGAACATTGCTGTGAGTCTATCACGGTATGTCTGCTGAATAGTCATTTGAGATTTAGCAACGTTATACTCCTTGGTGCGTTCACCAAAGTTTACTTCCTCGAGTTTTGGCGCAGCAGAAAGTTTTGATTTTGTCGCATCAATGGTCTTTGACTTGCTGAGTTGCTCAACATACTCGGTAAGCTCTTTGTCGTACTTCTCGGCAGCAGCTTTCGCCTTTTTTTCGGCATCTGCAAAGATCAGCATCATAGTTATCCCGACGGCAACAAGGAGTATCGCGATCGCTGCGGCAACTATGATAACTATTCGCTTCTTTGATTTTTTCGCATTGACCTGAATATTAGTAGATGCTGGTTCCATGATATCCATTATAACCTTTTATACGAAACGTGTTCCAACAGAGGAGAAAGTATTGACAATATTATTGTTTTCATATATAATATTACCCTGAAGTAATAATAAAGCCGTAAGCAGTTACGTACGGTAGGAATGATAAAATAGGTATCGTATATGATGGATCGAAAACTACCACGTACTACTATCGGTGTCTCGTCATTGGTAGATTTTGTTGGCTATAAAAATCTCAAACAGATTCCAGCTCGTATCGATACGGGTGCTCGTACTTCATCACTCTGGGCGAGCGATGTCAAGATCAAAGATGGCATAGCCTCATTTAAGCTATTTGGGCCAAGCTCTCCATGGTATACCGGAAAGGTTGTTCGAAAGCCAATTGTTGAAAAGCGGCAAGTGACAAGTTCTACTGGTCATGTGCAGGAGCGCGATGTAGTGAATTTCTCGATTCGTATGCATGGTAAACGTCTGAATGCCAAATTTACACTATCAGACCGCTCAACTCAGACATATCCTATATTGATTGGGAGGAATACACTGCGTGGTAACTTCCTCGTAGATAGTGGCGATCCAGGTGAAGCAAAACTATATAAGTATCCGGAAGAAGCAGATGAATTTAATGAAAGTGAGGCCTTGTGAAAATAGCTATCCTATCAAATGGTCCAGCAAACTATACAACGAAGCGCCTCAAAGAAGAGGCAAAAAAGCGCGGGCATGAGGTAAAAATCATCAAATATAAGGACGCCTACACAGCCGTCAACACAAATGACAACGTAGTGCGTTACAAAGGTGAGAGTTTAGAGCATTTTGATGCAATTATCCCACGCATTGCTCAGAGTTATACCAAGTATGGTACGGCTATCGTGCGACAATTTGAAGCGCAGGGTTCTTTTACGACTGCTGGTAGCTTGGCGATTAATCGCTCGCGCGACAAACTGCGAGCATATCAAGTACTTGCTAAGGCGGGCGTTGGTATCCCAAAGACAGTGTTTGCTCGTGAATCAGCCAGCTTCGATGACATTGTTGAGCTAGCGGGTGGTACGCCGCTCATTATCAAGGTAGCTCGTGGTACGCACGGCAATGGTGTGGTGCTCGCAGAGACGCCGAAAGCTGCGCAAGCGGTAATGCAAGCCTTTTACGTGGAAGGCGTGAACTTTTTGGTGCAAGAATTTGTCAAAGAATCTGCCGGTACAGATATCCGTGCACTTGTAGTTGGCGGTCGCGTAGTAGCAAGCGTGAAACGTCAGAGTCTCGACGGTGATTTCCGCTCTAATACTCACCAAGGTGGTGAAGGTATCGCTGTGAAACTTACTGATGATGAGCGTAAAGTTGCTATAAAAGCAGCTAAAGCTATGGGCTTGCCAATCTGTGGAGTGGATATGATGCGTAGTGCGCGCGGCCCTCTCGTACTTGAGGTGAACTCATCAGCAAGTATCAAGACACCAGAACTCATTACAAAGCGTAATGTAGCTGAAAAGATCATCGAGTATATTGAGCAGAACGCTAAGCGTCGGCCGAAAAAAGACAAGATCGGCGCGTAGTATAATAAATGCATGAGTGTAGCGCTTGTGTTTATCGTTGTACTTGGACTCCTATTTGGCTTAGCATTTCTGACTAAGCGTCGTTTTGGTGTACTCGGCTTAGCACTGGCTGCTGGAGCAATGTTGAGCTCTCTGTGGGCAGAGGCACTGACACCGGTTATTGAAGAAGCTGGTGTAGTGGTAGATAAGCCGCCACTTGCAACACTTGTTGCCGTTGCGCTTGTCTTACTGCCTGCGATTGTCCTCCTATTTTCTGGCCCCAGCTACAAGGATTTACCTCTGCGCCTAGCGGGCGCGTTCTGTTTTGCAGCACTTGCACTTGCACTTCTCGTAGAGCCGCTTGGTTCTGCAATGATCCTCGAGGGGGATAGTCAGACGGTCTACCAATTCTTTACAAACAACCGTGTATATATTGTGACGGCTGGCCTGATCTTGGCACTACTTGATATCCTTGCCACACGCACTCCACGCCATCATCGTGCAAGCAAGCATTGACATTTTACCTCTGATTCTGTACATTTTATAGAGTACTTTTCCATAGTTTTAAGGAAAAGAGCAGCCAGTCCCGAGCGATTTACTCGCTCGCACTGCGCGATGAGAAAAACCTTTGGTTTGTCTCATGGTAGTTACGGGTCCATAGCTCAGCTGGTTAGAGCACCTGCCTTTTAAGCAGGGTGTCGTGGGTTCAAGCCCCACTGGACCCTCCATAGAAAAATCCGTACCGTTTGGTACGGATTTTTCTATGATATGAACCGCAGAATTACTAGTGCTTAGAGCGAATTGGCATTTTTGCTATGATTAACCTATGAAGATATATCTGGCACATGCAAGCGGCTATGACTATGAAAGTGAGCTGTACGAACCCTTAAGGAAGACTATTGCAAAAGAGCATGATGTATTTTTCCCGCATGACGAGCAGAATGCAGGCAAGGTATCAAAAGAAATTATTGCTAGCTCCGATTTTGTCATCGCTGAAGTTTCACGCCCTTCGACTGGTCAGGGTATTGAGCTTGGATGGGCAGATGACTACGAGATTCCGGTACTTTGTGTTTATCGTTCGGGTTCTACGCCGTCTAGTACTCTTAGAGTCATTTCGGATATGATTGTTGAATACAAATCAGCCGAAGAACTACCAGAAGTGGTCGCTAATCAACTTAAGAGTAGAGGGCAGGGTTAAGCTTATGACTGAGCTGGTTGGTATCCTCAACATTACGCCAGATAGCTTTAGTGATGGTGGTGATTTCGTAGATCCTACTCTTGCGCTTGAACGTGCACGGCGACTTTTTGAAGAAGGAGCGGCAATGGTGGATGTGGGTGCAGAGTCGACGCGACCAAACGCAACGAAGCTTACGCCGGACGAGGAATGGGAGCGTCTCAGCCCAGTCTTACCTCATTTACTCGATGAATTTCCAGGACGTATCTCACTTGATACATATCATCCTGAGACTGTGAGACGTGCATGGAGGCATGGTGAAGTGATTGTGAATGATGTCACGGGGATGAATAATCCCAGGATGCAAGAGGTTGTCGTGCAGCTCGGAGCCAAGGCAATTATTAGTCATCTTCCCGGGATTGATATTCAGGCTGCGCATCATTCAGAGGAACTTGTCGACAGTATCGAGATAGTAAAAGAAGGTCTCTTGGGGAAAGCAGAGCTACTTATCTCAGCTGGCTTGCCAAAGAGTAGCATTATCCTAGATCCTGGTATTGGCTTCGGTAAAACGATGGAGTTAAATTGGGAGCTATTGAAGTTTGGCGATCAGCTGCCTGATTATCCGGTAATGATCGGCTACTCGAGAAAGCGTTTTCTTGGCGCAAACCGGATGGAGTTGGAGCCAAATCTTGAGGCTGGTCGGATCGCGATAAAGCACGGTGCGGCTTATCTTCGCGTTCACGATGTAGGTGCACATAGAGCTTTACTGGATTGATATCATCCTCTTCATCTGTCACAATAGCTCGCTGTTGTACGTCCTCGCTCTGTCAAACGAACAAGTTCGCATGACCCTCACTTCGTAGTACAATAGTCATGTGACAAAAACCCTAGAGAAAAAGCAAAGTTACATCCCTGGCATGTGCAATATCAATAAAGCTGAGATTGCAAAGCGTCGCAGGACAATGCAAGTTGGCATTGCTGTAACAATCGTCTTACTGATGGTGTTAGTATTTTTCCAAGTAAATATTTTCTTTCGTTCAGTAGTGCTTTTTGTGCCACTGTACATCACGGTGATTAGCTACCTGCAGGTGCAGAATAAATTTTGCGCATTCTATGGTATGACTGGACAACAAAATGCAGTCGAAGGTCACAAAAAGGCGGAAAAAGTGGCACGCGAGGCAGCTCTTGTCGATAAAGATAGGGCACGCAAGATGGCGTATCAGGCGCTCGCAGCTACCGTCATTATAGTATTAATTCTTCTGCTTGTTCCGAGCGTCTAACCTAAAGGAGTCTCATGTGAAAGTATTAAATGGTTCTGAGTTGAGTGGATATATAAAAGAGCGTCAGGCGAAACAAGTCCGTGCTCTCAGGCAAGCCGAAGGTATTCAGCCCAAATTAGCGATTATCAAAACAATTGATGATCCTGTCATTGCTAGCTATGTGGGCAAGAAAAAAGCCTACGGTGCAGACATTTTGATAGAGGTAGACATTTATGATGTGTCGAGTGATCAGCTTTTTGACACTATCAAGAAACTTAACGCAGATGACACAGTTCACGGCATAATTGTCCAGTTGCCGCTCAGTGATATGAGCCAGACCGAGGAAGCAGTCAATCTTGTAGCTTCGGAAAAAGATGTTGATGGGCTTTCAAGCGGTGCTACGCTTGTACCGGCTACACCTATGGCGATCGACTGGCTTCTTGCTGGATATAATGTTGACCTAAAGGATAAGAAAATAGCGATTGTAGGCAGGGGACGCTTGGTTGGTGCGCCGCTAGAGAAGCTATGGCTTGCGGCTGGTCATGACGTGGAGGTATTTGATAAGCAAAGCACAAATACTTTTGAACGTTTGCCGCACATGGACGTGATCGTGACTGCTACAGGAGTGCCAGGGCTGATAAAGTCCGAACACATCAAACAAGGTGCAGCGGTTGTTGATGCTGCGACAGCTTCGGAAAAAGGCAAGATCGTTGGCGACGTAGCGGACGATGTACGTGAAAATAGAGATGACATCGCGATTACACCGGTAAAAGGTGGTGTAGGGCCACTCACAGTGTGCGCATTGTTTGACAATGTAATCCGAGCTGCGCGAAATCAGGCAGAATTAAAGAACGATTAAATACCGAGGGTTTCTTTAACTCGAGCGACGACCTGGCTTGGTGTCAGGTCCGCTTTCACGATGTAGCTTTTTACATCTAGTTCTTTGAGTGATTGCGGTGATTCCTCTTCACCCATATTTGTGAGGATAATAACAGGAATATCCTTACCCCAATTTTCTCCGCGAATCTCAGCGAGTGCTTCATCGCCGCTCATCTCAGGCATTTGTAGGTCAAGCAGTACGAGATCAGGCTTGAACGATTTTACGAGGCTCACGCCCGCTTTACCATTATCTGCTAACTGCACCTCAAAACCATCCGCCTCAAACTTCATACGGTACATCTGAGAAATAGCTTGGTCGTCTTCTATGATGGCGATTTTAGTCATAATACTACTGTAGCATATATGCTTAGGTGTGATAGAGTATATACAGTAAAGCTAGAAACAAACAATTATATGAAGATTGTCGCAGTCAACAACTCTCTCATTGATGCAGCCAAGCGTTTGGATAAGGAAGAAACGCCGTACATGCTGACTGACCTTGATATTATTCAGCAAAATTGTAAGCGTTTTCGCGAAAACCTTCCATCATTTAGACTTTTCTATGCCGTAAAAGCATTGTTCACTGATGAGATTGTTCGAGCAATGGATGGGCTCGTTGATGGTTTTGATGTTGCTTCTCAGGGGGAGATACAACGCTTACTGAATCTTGGAGTCTCAGTAGATAGGTTACACTTTAGCAACCCGGTTAAATCGGTCCAGAGTATCACTACCGCTCACGCGATTGGTATAGCATCGTTTACAGTTCAATCACGACAGGAGCTTGAAAAGATAGCTACTAATGCTCCAAAGTCAAAAATTTTCGTTAGAGTTAAGCTTGACGACACGCATAGCCTTGTTCCCTTGTCTCAAAAATTCGGATGTGGCATTGATGAAGTAAAACCTCTCTTTGAGTTAGCGAAAAACTTAGGTCTTGTGCCGTATGGAATTGCATTTCATGTTGGATCGCAGGTACTTGATGTAAACGTCTGGGATGGTGCTATAAAGCAGGTGAGTAAGCTCGTAAGAATGCTAAACGAAGAAGGAATAAAGATACAAGCAATCAATATTGGGGGAGGATTTCCGACAAGATATTTCAATGACGATACAGAGATTACATCGACAGCAAGTCATATTAAAAAGAATATTCAGGATGACATGAAGGATCTTTTATATATTGCCGAACCTGGACGATATGTAGTTGCAAACTCTTCTGTGATCGTAAGTACTGTCATAGGAACAGAACTCCGAGGCGGAGAAAACTGGCTTTTTCTTGATACGGGTCTTTTTCAGTCTTTCTTGGGGGCGGTAAGGTATGAAATATTCCCATATCGTCCCATATCTTTGCGGCAATGGGGTGAAGTGGCAGTTGAGCAACAACTTTACACGCTTACGGGTCCAACCTGTGATTCAGAAGATATTATTGCAGTTGATGTGATGCTTCCAAAAGACATTGTGATTGGAGATCGTCTCGTTTTCCCAAATGTAGGAGCATATACGATAGTCTACGGAAGTAGCTTTAATGGATTTGCTTTACCAAAACAGAAGTATTTAAAAGAAGGAAAAATTAGTGAGTGATATGCTCCAAGAGGTCTCAGGAGAGTATGAGAGAGTTGATATTATGCATTTTGATGAATATAGAGCGATCTGCGATTTGCTTGATAGGTTTCGCAAGATTGGTCTCCAAGATTCCTCATCATATGAGGCTGCAGTGCACGATCCAAATACACTCTTTGCAGACTTAAACGGTAAAAAAGTTCCTCTTTATGCTGATGTGGCACATGAAAAGATGTATGATGCTGAGCGTTGTCGTGAACTATTTGATACTGACAAAGTAATGCTTCAGTGTCTACCGAGCGGACTCCCTATAGACCCGGTAGAATTAACTCCCGGCATAGGTGTGTTGTGGGAAGAGTTCGAGCCAAGAGGCGAAACTCAGGCTACTAGTCGCCCGTCTTATGTGGGCAATGAAATGAGCGAAGTTGAATTTATCCACCCTGACATTCCAGATGCTGTACATAGCAGAGCATGGATGGCATCATATAGCCTCGACTTTTCACCAAGTGATCCTGTGCCTAATGTTGAGCATGAGCCTGTAAATCTTCGGAGTGCTTTGCGTCAGGCATGGACGGAGCGAAAGAGTGACCGTAGTTTAGGCGACTTACCTGCTGAGGCTGCAAATGATACATTTATGTTATTTAGCGAGGATGTGGCTGCTCGACCGGATATTGTCGATGAGCTTTGGCGTATTTCGGGTACGGGATTTGGTAAGGTGCTTGGTGCGCACCACCCGGTTGCAATGGAATTTAACCGAGCTTTTTTTGACGAGATGATAGCTGCGGATAATTCTCTGACAGCCGTACACTATGTAGATGGTAAAGCTGTTTGCTTTGGGTTTATTGGTCTCGATATGGACAATAATGATTGGCTCAACACTTCCTCGTCGGATATCCAAAGTCAGATCGCTGCTGCAAAAGAGAACGGTCGTGAATATGTTCACTTTTACGAACTTATCAGTGATGGCGAAAAAGGCATGGGTTATGCAATGAATGTACTTGATGCATTTCTGGATATAGCTGCACGTACTAAAAGGGATTTCAGTGTGTTCTTTGAGTCGACTAATCTCTCGTCTTTATACATACCCGACATTATTCGGAAGAAAATACAATTACTTCCAGCTATTAAGCTTGATAGGGATATTGAGCAAATTGATCGCTTGTATTATAGGGGAGCTAAGGTTCAGTAGAAGTGCTACAATAAAGTAAAACCGCTAGTGCTTGTTCTAAGCGAAAAGGAAAAGTGAGCTTGTGAGTATATCAATCTATCTTTATCTTCTTGAGATTATAGGCTTCTTTTTAATCGCAGCGCTTGCTATTACGCAAAGTAGAAATCGTGTTCACGTGGCATTTTTAATATTTGCAAGTTCGCTTGGGTTTTGGCAATTGCTCCAAGTGTTGAGTCTGATTGCGGCTAGTTCAGGTCTCCAAACGACCGCGACATACCTGTTAATGACATCTGTACTATTTTCAGTCGTGATGGCTACTGCGGTTTTAATTTTTTCTTTGTCATTTGCAAACAAAAAATGGCGGTTAGGATTGCTGATACCTGCTGTATGTGTTGGTGCGTTAGCCTACCTATCTCCAGAGCTTGCAGCAGTACAAATAACTTCTCAAGCCGTGGGAATACCAAAGCTTGATATCTACTACGGGGCGATACTTCTTTACAATGTGGCTCTCCTTATTATATCTATAGCAACCCTCGTCCGGTTTTATCGTACTTCACACCTGAAGCAACAAAAAATACAGACAAGAATTATCTTGGGTGGGTTCTCTATAGCAGGTACGATAGTGATACTCGGCAGCTTTTATACGTCAGATTTTTCTGACAGTATGGCTGCTCAATTTATTTTACCTACAACGTGTCTTCTTACTCTGCTAGTCTTCCTATACGCCATTCGTAAAGCAGGATTGTTTGATATACGCCTTGCAGCTGTTAGAAGTGTCGCTTACGTGCTTTCACTCCTGTCATTGGCTATACTTTACTATGCGCTTGTGTACGTCGTGTCGCTTGTATTCTTGCAAGAGCACGCAACTTCATCGATAAGTGTTAGCCCGCTAAATGTTCTACTCGCGCTTGTTCTTGCTTTCATTTTTCAGCCGATTAAATCGTTTTTCGACAAAATAACAAATAAAATATTTTATCGGGATAGGTACCAGTCGGATGTATTTTATGCTGAGTTGAGTGAGCTACTCACGACCACAACGGACCTAAAAGAGATGCTTGAACGTGCGGCGGACAAGATCCAGCAGACGCTGAAAACGCAACACGCGTTTTTCGTAATCGCGGAGGGCAGAGATAAGTATGCGTCGTTCGGCGCTGCTCGGCGCAATCGTCTTCCTGCTGATGACATTCACGACATCAATGTCTACGTAGAGCGGCACGGTGAGGTGACTATTATGACGTCTCTTATCGAAGATGATCGTCATGTTCGTCGAATCTTAATGAGTCACCGAATTGAGGTGGTGATGCCGCTTGTACGCTACGGTGCTATTATCGGCTATCTTATGCTTGGTGAGCAGCTTGGCAGTGGCTTCACTTCAAGAGATGTTAGAGTACTTGGGACGATCTCTGATGAGCTTATTATTGCAATTCAACATGCGCTCGCCGTTCAAGAGGTAAAAAGTATCAACGAAAGCCTTGAGCAGCGTATTGAATCTGCGACCGCCGAGCTGCGTACCTCAAATGCGCGCTTAAAGCGCCTCGACACGTCGAAAGATGAATTCCTTTCCATGGCATCACACCAGCTACGTACGCCTCTGACAAGTATCAAAGGCTATCTAAGTATGATGCTAGAAGGTGATGTTGGTAAAGTGACTCCGATGCAGAAGAAAGTTCTCGAAGAAGCATTTACGAGTAGTGAGCGTATGGTGCATTTGATCCATGACTTCCTCAATGTTTCACGTCTGCAGACCGGAAAATTTATGTTGGAGCTTCAGGAGGTTGATCTTGTGAAGCTGGTCTCAGCTGAAGTAAAAAGCTTGGAACGAGTTGCCGAGAGTCGGAGCATGACGCTGAAGTTTACAAGTAAAGTAAAATCCATACCTATGACGCTTGATGATACGAAAATCCGCCAAGTTGTAATGAACTATATTGATAACGCGATTTATTACTCAAAGCCAGACACTACGATCGTAGTTGACCTGTCCAAGACAGATGATAGTGTAACACTCAAAGTGACAGATACTGGAATTGGCGTGCCTGCTAATGAGCAAGATCAACTGTTTGGTAAGTTTTTCCGTGCCACTAATGCCCGCAAGCAGCGACCAGACGGTACGGGCGTCGGGCTGTATCTAGCTAAAAAAGTTATTACTGCACTCGGTGGTGAGATAGTATTTGAGTCGAAGATAGGAAAAGGAAGTACATTTGGTTTTCAGCTTCCTCTTGGTCAAGACAAAGAAAAACTACAAGATAATACGAAACAGCTCGTAGACCATCCAGCCGAGTAGTACAGCTATTCCAGCTCCAATACTTACTGGCTTAATGATACGTTTGCGTTCAAACCACCATTGGTGCAACTTGTTACGGTTTGCAGCCTCAACACGAATTACCTGAGGCTGAACTATCTTCGCATCTTTACCGCGATAGACTTTGTTGCGCTTCTTCTTTTGCTTGTTTGCCATATACTACTAGTGTAACAAAAAACCGCCCCTTATGGTAAGGGGCGGTCTCTCTGAGGCTGACGCTTCAGTTTTGTCCACAAAGCTTTGGGCTTTGGCGGAAAGGATATGAGCGGTCAGTCTCGTACTAGCCAAGTAGGTTGCGACGAGCAGCCACAGCGTATGCTGCGCTAGCTGTCATGATTGCTGCACCAACTGCAAGTAGTAGGCCGTCAGTACCACCTGTCTTAGGTAGCTCTGCCGGTGTCTCAACTACAGGAGTCTTAGCACAGTCGCTAAGATCTTTAGTGTACTTGCTGCTGTCAAAGTCGCTTTCTTTTATGTTTACGACTTTACCAGTTTCAGTTTCACAAACAGTGATCTCGTCTTCTTTTGGTGGGACAGGAGCACAGTCTTTAAGATCTTTTGAGTGCTTTTTGCTATCGAAATCACTCTCGTTGATAGTAATGATAGTCTTAGTAGCAAGTTCACAAACAGTGATCTTCTTTACTTCTTTACAGTCATCGAGATTCTTTGAATGCTTCTTGCTGTCAAACTGATCTTCACGGATAGTGATGACCTTTTTAGTTGCAAGCTCACAAACTTCGATGTTCTTTGGAACTTCTGGACAGTCAACCTTAGCTTGGAAGTATACACGAGCTTGAGTTGAACCAGCTAGAGTGCCAGTGTTTATACCACCAGCAGCTACGCCATCGCCAAGTGTCTTAGTTGACTTGACAGAGCCATCGCTGTTGTACAGGTAGTAGTTTGTTGAACCGTTTACGTACTTAAGCGTACTGCCTGCTGGAAGTGATATATTCACTGAGCCAGATACGCTTGATGTTTTGCCAGTTACATCTTTACCAGAGATAGAGATGTTGCCAGGTAGGGCTGCTTTTACAGTAACGTTTTCAAGCTGACCAAAGTCAGAGTTTGCAAGTAAAATGCTGTATTTTACTGTTTCGTTACACTTTGGCGCTACGGATTTTCCGTATTCACCATTTGTAGTGACGTTTTTTACTTTGTAATTAGCGTCACCATTTGAAAGTTGTCCTGGGCTGTCAGCAAATGCTGGTGCCACAAACAACGCTGTAGCTGCTGCGATAACGGCAGCAAACATAGCTAATTTCTTCATAAGAACTCCTAACTTATTTGAAAATTAACGTTGATATTTTTTAGGCAAACTAGATAGTCACTAGAGTCTCTAAGATTGAATGCCACACGGCAGCGAGGGAGTCCATACTGGGGACTCACACTCGCTGCCGTGCTGGCGGGACATTCAACCACTGCGTAGGCGAGCCGCCAGGCCCGTCATGGTGTCACTCCGACTCGGGCGGAACCGCGCGGATCTGGAAGTAGTCCACTTCCTGTCCGGACGCGTCACGACCCTTCGTCTTCACCGTGACCGACTGGCCGTCGGACTGGTCGATGATGAGCGTGACGGTGTCGATGCCCGGCTCACTCCCGGCCTTGTAGGTGAACGTGACGGAGAAGTACCCGTTGGCATCCACCACCAGGGCGACGCGGTTGTCACCGAGGATGACACCCGTGCCGGCGCTCGCCGAAGCGAACCCCGACAGGCCCTTGGCGAGCTTGCCAGTGAACGTCACGGTCCTGGTGTTGTTCACCACGACGTCGTTCACCGTAGGCGGTGTCACCTGCGGCGCCTGGACGGCCGGGGTGTCGCAGCCGTCGAACTGTGCCTTCAGGTTGGCCTTGACGAATGCCGTGGCGTTGGCCGTGGCGTCCGCGTGAGCCGACTGCGTGCTGACGACCTTGACGGCGCGGCCATGAGCCTCGACCGTCGTCTTGCCCTTGATGACGACCGAGTATCCGGCCGCGCCCTGAGCGAAGAAGTCGTAGAACAGCGTCATGGCGCAGTTCCCCTGACGGATGGTGGCGGAGCCACCGACGTGAACGCGAGCGATCACGTTGCCCGAGTCCTTCCACCAGTACTCGTCGGTGTCGTTGTACTCGTAGGTCCCCTCGGGGAACTCGATGACGGCGGGCTTCTTGTTCCCGCAGTCACCGTCGTCGATGACACCGTCTCCGTCGAAGTCCTGACCCCGACGAATCGGAACCAGTGCGGCGGTTGACTCGCCGGCGCGGCGCGAGGTAGCCTTGGCCACCTCGAACAGCATCGGCTTGTTGCCCTTGACGGAACTTCCGACGCCGTGAACGTTGCCGGTGATGTCCTTGACGGTGTCAGGGAACCTGGCGCCAGGACGGAGCCAGAAGCAGCTCGCGGACACCTTGTAGTAGCCGCCCGTGAGCTTCTTGATGACCCTGTCAGACATGGCGGCCCTCCGGAACCCCTTGAGGGGGGTCCCCTTGAGCTTGAAGATGGTGGGGCGCGTGTACAGCGCCTTGATCTTCGCCTTGCTGGGGTACGCGCTCAGCGTCGGGCACTTCTTGGCGTACTTCGTGCGCCAGTGTGCCGACGGCTTGTTGACCGGCGTGAATACCGGAAGGCCGCTGGCGTTGACAGCCGACTTGACGATGCTCGTCGACTGGTAGTTGAACGTCGTGTCGGCCGACGCGGCGTCGGCCAGATCGAGGTTCAGCTCGTAGGTGATCGACTCGTCGGCGTTCGCGGTGGTTGCCGTGAGGCCAACCAAGCCACCGAACAGGACGAAGAACACCGCGACGAACGCAGCCCGAAGGGGCATGCGCTTGATCTCGGTGTTCCTGCCTGCAGGTGTCTTGAGTGCCTCAAGAAAGGCCTTTTCAGCCTTCCTCATGGTCTTCCTGTCCATTTTTCTTTCTCCAATCCCCCTGTCGGTGCGGGGTGTTGTTGTCGGTTTTAGGCCGCCACACACACCCCGCAGGGAAGTGTGACGTCAGCATTAGACGAGTAGGTCATCTAAACTGACGTCACACCTCGGAAGGATGAAGAATAATACAGTAGTTGAATGTCCATATGGGACTTTCTCTGCGAGCGAATGCTCAAGCGAGTATAAAGACCCAATGACTATCTAGTTTGCGATTTCAGTTTAGTTTGAATCGTCGCAAACAATTCTATACTTGGCTAAATTGTTAAGCGACGCCTCAAGCTGCACAAGCGCGCAGGGAAATATCCTTAGTAAGTAACTACTAAGGATTCACATCTCCCTCCGAGGTCTACCTGTCCACTGAGGTTACTATCATATTACCACAAACGTTACAAAATGTCAATATCATTGTGCTTATGTTCAACAGAGGTAAGTAAAATCACCTCTATCTGTTACGGTAGAGGTGATTCCTATGGGCACAGTACGTTAAAACTTACAGTTTACGGCGACTTGCAACATAGTAGGCGGTTGAGCCTGTGAGTGAGCCTGCACCGATAAGTTGTAGTAGTGCTTCGGCTGGACCAGTCTCAGGAAGTGCTTTAACTTCTTTTACTGGTTCGCTTTCTTTACAAGCATCGCTATTCTTTGACTCGTATTGATCCTTCTTGGTTGCAGGAACCTTGATAAGGTCGCCAGTGTCAGGATCGCAGACGATTACTTCTTCACACTCGGCACTGCCTGGTTTTGGATACTTGTCAGCATCTTTTTCGTCAACGAAGATTGTCTTACTAGTTTCTGGGTCACAGACGAGTACTTTACCTGGCTTTTCTACCTCAACATCTGCATCATCACAATCATCAGGGTTGCCTGGTACTTGTGGGGCATCAACACATACAGTATTTGTGATGCGGCCGGCTTGGTATTCTGGGACTTTGGCTTTGATAGTAAAGCTCATTGTCTCACCGATAGAAAGCTTAGGGATAGTGTGAGTCCATTTGTTGCTTGCTACGGTACCAGCGCTTGCTGAGATGAGTGTAACGCCTGCTTCAGGAGTGTCGGTGACTGCGACGTTTGTGAGGTCAACCTCACCAGTGTTCTTGACAGCGATCTGGTACTCATATTCTACGTTTACGCCAACTTTGAGATAGTCAACACCTTCGACAAGCTTGTTTATGCTCACACCTGGCTTCTTTGGTGGAGTAGGGGGAGTTTTAATACAGCCTTGAATCTTACCGTGGCCGTAGGCGATAACAGGAGTAACGTTACTCGAGCCATAGGTGAGATCTACCTGGTAGTAGCACATACCTTTCTTTGGTTGCTTTGGTAGATTAACCTTCGACTCATATGTGCCAGGAGTGTATACTTTGGTGACTTTTCCTGGGAAGAGGATTTGCTTGTTCCATGGTTTTCCATTTTGCGCTGGCGCCCAAAAAGCATTATTCGTAACGCGAACCTTACAGTTCTTTGGGCCTTTAACCTTAAACTCTACCGTAGCAACGCTATCTTTAACGCTGTACGCCAAGTTTGGGCGGTTTTGTGTTGTGAGGTCAACACCTGTGTTCCCTCGATTGCCGATAGGCGAAACTTCACAGATAGGGGCACTGCCCACTTGACCTGATTTATCACCGGCAGCTTCAGCCTGAAGCTGAACTACACCTATAGTTGCTGCAGAAAGTAGACCTACAACAAGTCCTATTAATTTTGCTTTCATTACACACCTCCTCGCTAGGTTGTAATTATGATTTCTTCTTATACTCCACCTCTCCCAAGGTAGTTATCTATCATATTATCACAATATTAAATAACTGTCAATATATTACAGCACTTTTGTCAAATAAGCACAAGCACAAAGGAACTTCTGAGCGATACACTTGTGCATTTAAGGTAAATTTGGTATAGTTTTCTCTTGTAGAACAACGTATGGTCTCGTCGTCTAACGGTTAGGACACCAGGTTTTCATCCTGGCAATCGGAGTTCGATTCTCCGCGAGATCACCACAGAAAGAACGTCACCTTTTGGTGGCGTTTTTTCTGTGGGTGGTTTTCATCGAAAACCGAACTCCGAAGGAGGACGAATTCTGTCATAATCTATAGATTTGACAGGATTTAGTTGATGATAGAACAAGAAATGCAATGGATTGTTATATCATCTTGCGTTTTTCTCCGCGTTTCGCTTGGGGAATCTCTGATTGTATTACAATACAATTATGGCTATAAAAGGAGTAAATCTTGGCGGCTGGTTGCTTCTTGAGAAGTGGATGACTCCTAAGATTTTTGAAGGAACGGATGCAATTGACGAATGGACGTTTATGCAGACGAGGGGCGCAACAAAAAAGCTTGAGGCGCATAGAGATACGTTTATCACTGAAAATGATTTTATATGGCTAAAAACACATGGTATTGATGCAGTGCGAATACCGGTAGGATATTGGGTGCTTGAGGGTGATTGCGTATATAAATCTGCTCTGAAGCATCTCGATAATGCTATGAAATGGGCGAAAAAGCACAAACTCAAAGTACTTATCGATCTACATGGGGCGCCCGGGTCGCAAAATGGACACCACCACAGTGGTCAGACTGGTCGATCAGACTGGCATAAATCCAGGAAATACCGTAATCAAACAGTTGATATTCTTGTCGACCTCGTCAAAAGATATAGAGATAATCCATATTTTTGGGGCATAGAGCTGCTCAATGAGCCAAAATATGGATTTATGGGTCTAAAATTGATGTGGTTTTACCGCAAAGCGTATTTTGCTATCAAAAAAGTAGCTCCTTCGGGTCTCCATATTGTGTTTCATGACGCGTTTATGCCGTATCTGTTATCTGGCGTGTTTGGTCGTTTTACGAAGCTTCCCGTAGTGATGGATGTGCATTTTTATCAGTTTACCGATTGGTTTCGAAGATGGCGATCATTTAACGGGTATTTTAAGCTGCTTAGGCGCCGCGAAAAACGCCTTGGACTGTACTCTCTGATGCAGCCAGTCATTATCGGTGAGTGGAGCGTGGTGATCAGTGGTGAGATTCTCAAGACAAAAGGTGTACTTTCGGAGGCTGAGGCCTTCAAGCTGCATGGCAAACTTCAGCAAGAAGCATATGAGAATACCCTCGGTTGGTTTTACTGGACGTATAAAACAGAAGGTAGAGGTATTTGGAACTTTCGCTCACTCGTGGAGGACGGAGTTGTTACTCTGATAAATTGATCTTATGCTTGACCCATCTCATGCAAATTGATACCATCATCTTTGTGTTTCTCGCCAAAAGAATAATTTAAAGGTCGGACGCGCGTAGAAACTCGCACTTAAATAGGAGCATAGCAACTCACATGCCAATAGCTATCGACTTTGCCCCATCACGGAGCAAAAAGATTGCAGTGGATGTGGTGCCCGCCGAATGGCAACTGTATATCGAACACTAGATATAGTGTTTTCCAAAACTAAATCACCCCAAGGCACCGGGGTGATTTTAATTTTGCAGAGCATTAGCACGATGAGCTATACTACGTGAGAGATGACAGATAAAACTTTTTTTAAACAAACAATCAAGAGCGTACCAATAGAAAACAAAACCGTACTCCTACGGGCAGATTACAATGTGCCGCTTAAAGAGGACGGCCAGATCGCGGATGATTTTCGAGTACGATCGAGCTTGCCGACGATACAATATCTTCTAGATCGTGGCTGCAAAGTGGTGATTATCAGCCACCTTGGACGGCCAGATGGTAAGCCAGATCCAAAGGCGAGTCTGCGAGTGGTAGGTAGTCGTCTCTCTGAGCTACTTGGGCAGAAGGTAACATTCGTTGATGACTGCATTGGTGATAATGTATCAATGACAGTAAAAAAAGCCAATTCTGGCAGCGTGATCTTACTCGAGAACTTACGTTTTTACCCCGAGGAAGAAGAGGATGACTCTGAGTTTGCTCGGAAACTTGCGACAAGTAGCAAGGCACAGTATTTTGTGCAAGATGGGTTTGGTGTGGTGCATCGAGCGCATGCGTCTACGGATGCAATCACGCAGTACGTTCCAAGCGTAGCTGGGCTTTTGCTTGAAAAGGAATACGTTACGATTACAGAGGCGATGGCGCACCCAAAGAAACCGCTTGTTGCGATTCTTGGTGGCGCGAAGGTAAGTGATAAGTTACCGCTTATTAAGGCTATTATCCCAATTGCCGAGCAGATTTTGATTGGTGGTGCGATGGCTAATACGTTTTTGGCGGCAAAAGGTGTTGCTCTCGGCAAGAGTAAATATGAAGCTGATAAGTTGAGTGAAATCGAAGCTATCTATAAAGAAGCGGCAGAAAAAGTTGGACAGGATCATGTGGATGATTTTTTGGCGCTTCCTAAAGACCTCGCCGTGGGAGCGTCTCTCGACAATACAGCGAAGCGGAAAAATGTAACTCTCGGTGATGTAGCTGACGATGAGTATGCACTCGACATCGGTGACGAGACGATTGAAGATTTTGTTAGTAAACTACATCCGGCAAAGACGGTGATCTGGAACGGCACGCTTGGGTATGCAGAGTTGCCGGAATTTGCACACGGTTCGGCCAGGGTGGCACTTGAACTTGCGACAAATACAGAGGTAACATCAATCATTGGCGGCGGTGATACTGCTGATTTTGCACTGCACTGGGATAGTAAATCGGGTGGTAGCTTTACTCATGTCTCAACAGGTGGCGGCGCCAGTCTTGAGCTGATGAGCGGGGAAAAATTACCTGGAGTCGAAAGTCTGCTAGACGCTAGCAGTCAATCTTGATACACTGGAAGAAATAACCGTAAGTATAGATTATTAAAGCGTGGGCAAACGTACACTTATCATCGGCAATTGGAAAATGAACCTCACTGTACATGAGGCGAGTTTATATGTGCATAAACTTGACAAGGTAATCCAGAATCATCGTAACGTTGAAGCTGTGCTTGCTCCTGGATTTTTAGCTTTACCAACTCTCAATCTTCAGATCGATCACAAGAAATTTAAACTTTGTACTCAAGATCTCTATTGGCGTGATGAAGGTGCTTTTACTGGAGAAGTATCAGCTCATCAGTTGCGTGGGCTTGTGAAGTATGCGCTCATTGGGCATTCTGAAAGGCGTCATATCTTCCACGAGCATGATAAGGACATTCGTGCGAAAGTGCAGGCAGCTGTGCGCAATCATATTACACCAGTGCTTTGTGTTGGCGAGACGGCTGCGGAGAGAGCGGACGGTGAGACGGTTGCTGTGCTGCGTGATCAGCTAACAGGGGGTCTTGCAAATCTTACAGCTGAAGAAGCGGCAGGGACTGTTATAGCTTATGAACCAGTATGGGCGATTAGTAGTGGCAAAGATTTTGCTGGTCATCCTGTGGCGACGCCTGGCAATGTAGCTGAAGCAATCAAGCACATCAGACGCCAAGTGGCACATCTTTTTGGCAAGGCGACCGCTGAGCAGATTCGAGTAATTTATGGCGGTAGTGTAGACTCGTCAAATGCCGGGAGTTTCTTTAGTGTCACGGATCTTGACGGCCTGCTTCCAGGAGGCGCAAGTTTACGTGCTGAACAATTTACTGCAATTATCAAAGCTGCGCACGAAAGAAAGGGATACTAGAGGTGAAAGATCTAGATTTTGACGAATTAGACAAAGCGGTGAATTCACTGATGCAAACCGTGCCAGATACTTCTCAGACTGCTGGTGTTGTTAGTCCGGAGCCTGAGGCTGTTGCTCTTGATATCCCTACGCAAACAGCAACTCCACCTGTTCCTGCGCCTGAGGCAGTGGCTACACCTGCAGTAGTACCCGCACCTGCTACTTCCGGGGAGTCTCTAAAAAAGCCTTCTGGGGGCCTTGCTGAGAAGCGTTCAGGCAGATTTATGGATGTAATGCATCCGTCGTCTGATATGCGTTCTGCTCCAGCAAAATCTTTACCGGCCACGCGTCAGGGCGTCTCACTAGCCCCGATTAGCTCAAATGTCGTTCCTGAAACTCCGAGTGCGCCGCTAGAAAAAGCAAAAGAAGAGCAGGCAGTGGTACCTCCAACCCCTCCAGCGCCAGCTGCGCCTGAGCCAGAGAGTAAGGAGACTGAGCCGGCTGATACTCCATGGCCAGATCCAATCGATATGCATGCATCACTTCAGGAAGAGTCAGCTCCAGAAGTAGACACTCCTGCGGAGACTGATGTGCCGTCAAGTGATGATGCGAATCTGCAAGAGGACACACCAGAGGAAGTTCCAACACCGACATCAAGTACGCCTGAGCCAGAACAGACATCACCATTCTTAGCCGATGCCAAGGTTGAAAAGCGTCCTCTTGGTGGAAGCGGTAGTGGTGCTCCGAGTAGCCCTACAGCTGCTGAGCAGCCAACCCCGAGTGTTTTATCTAAGGAGATGCCAGATGAAGCAAGCACGCCAAAAGATGATTCTACAATTGATGAAGCTGCTGCCGAAAAAGAGCCAGCTCCTCAAGTTCTGCTACCAGCGGAGCTAGGTGAAGAAATTACTGCAATTGAAGCTGATAACTCAAATCACTCAAGCCATCACGAAGCAAGCGAAACTCCGGCGCCAGCCAGCTTCATCTCGAAGCAGTACAAAGAGAAAGAAAGTTCTGGAGACAAAGAGCATGCGCCAATCTACGATAGCAATACGCAGCCGCTCGCGCATCCTGCGAAGAAGAAGTCTGGATGGGGTGCGGTAGTCTGGATTTTAGTCATTATCCTTGTTTGTGTATCTATAGCTGCCGGACTCTACTTTGGCGGAATTATACAGCTGCCTGTGTAAGTTATCTTCCTTTCCTGATGCTATACTAGAGACAGATGAATTTTCTTGAGGGATTGAACGACGCACAGCAGAGCGCGGTCTTAGTGACTGAAGGCCCACTATTGATATTGGCAGGTGCTGGGAGTGGCAAGACGAAGACGCTGACGCATCGGATTGCACATTTGATTGCGAATGAAAAAGTGTGGCCCGAAGAGATTCTGGCTGTTACGTTTACAAACAAGGCTGCTCGTGAGATGCGAGAGCGTCTTTCTATACTCCTGGAGCAGCCAAATACAAGAAACTTTATGCCGTGGATGGGAACATTTCACGGTATTTGTGTGCGACTACTCAAGATAGAAGGCGAGAAGATCGATATACCAAAAAACTTCGTCATATATGATGAAGATGATAGGCGTAGCTTGATCAAGCAGGCTATGAAAGAGCGGGGAATTAGTGATCGTCAGGTTAAAGCAAATGCAGTATCGGGAGCTATATCAACCGCGAAGAATAAGCTTCTCACGCCAAAAGATCTTGAAGCACAGGCATCGTATCCTTTCGAGAAAGTAGTTGCAGAGCTGTATCAGGCCTATGAAAAAGCGAAAAAAGCTGCTCATGCACTCGATTTTGATGATTTACTGATCGAAAGTGTCCGTTTACTCCGAGAGGCGCCTGAAGTCAGAGAGAAATGGCGAACGAAATTTAAGTATATCCTTATTGATGAGTATCAGGATACTAATGCTGCGCAGTATCATATAGTAAAAAGTCTAGTAAATGAGACGAAGAATATCTGTGTTGTTGGTGATGACTGGCAGTCTATCTATAGTTGGCGAGGAGCTGATTTTACAAATATTCTGAATTTTGAGCGTGATTTCCCTGGGGCAAAGGTGGTGAAGCTTGAGCAAAATTATCGTTCAACAGGTGCTATCTTGGCAGCAGCGCAAAATGTTATTACTAAAAATGTTACTAGAACCGATAAAAAGCTTTGGACCGCCGAGGGAGAAGGCGCTCCGGTAGAGATTCATGAGACGTATGATGAAGCCGAAGAAGCTGGCTTGGTAGCGAGCCGTATCTCCTCACAAGTGGCTATTAAAGCGCGATCGGCCTCTGACTTTGCGGTACTATATCGCACAAATGCTCAGAGCTACACTCTCGAGCGAGCGTTTTTGCAGATGCGCGTACCATATAAAATTGTCGGCGGTGTGCGTTTTTACGACCGCAAGGAAATTAAGGATATTGTGGCATATCTGAAGCTCCTCTATCAGCCAAATGACCGCATGAGTTTTAGCAGGATTGCTAATGTTCCGACAAGAGGTGTAGGAGCGACAAGCTTAGAAAAGTTTCTTACTTGGCAGTCGGCGACTGGGCTAGATATTATCTCGGCACTTGTGACGGTTGAGTCATCTCCTGTGACAGGTAAGGCGCGTCTATCTTTGGCGAAACTTGGCGAGAGCTTGCGCCGACTTCAAGCACGTATTGAGGCTGGTGACATGCCTACTGTCTTGATCGAGGAGACAATCAAAGTGACTGGGTATAAAGAATTTATTCTTGACGGCACGCCTCAGGCCGAGGATCGTGAAGAAAACCTCAGCTCGCTTGTTTCTGACGCGGCTCAATTTGCTAATCTGCCGGATTTTCTTGATGAAGTTGCTCTGATGAGTTCGGCGGACGTGGCAAGTGACGATGCTGTGACTCTCATGACACTTCATGCGGCCAAAGGACTTGAATTTCCAGTGGTATTTATGGTTGGCATGGAAGAAGGGATTATGCCGCACGCTCGGGTGCACGAAGCAGGTCCGAGTGAACTAGAGGAAGAGCGCCGACTGTGCTATGTAGGTATGACGCGTGCCCGACAGGAGCTTCACCTCTCTTATGCAGCGAGTCGTTTGCAATTTGGCCAGCGTAGTTACAATCCGCCCTCGCGTTTCTTGACTGATATGGGTGCTCGTGTGATGGCTATTCCTGGGGTTCAGCGACGAATGGAAGAACCAGAGTATGATAGCTTGCCTGACTTTGACATAGGAGACTTGGTGAAATCTTCCCAATTTGGCGAGGGGGAGGTTATTGATATCGATGGCTTGGCTGTGACTGTGCGTTTTTCAAGTGGCCAGACGAAAAAGCTCAATGTTGAATATGCGCGTTTGGTGAAGCTTTAGCCCGACTTGGCTTGAAAATGTAGTATAATTGTACACAAGTACCCCATTCTGAGAGGCTACTTGTTTTCTTTATGAATTTTAGTATTACCAAACATCATACGTCTGGCTTTGTTATTCTCGTGAGCCTGTTGGCTCTTATTCTCGCACCTCTTGCGGTGTTTTCTCGTGCTTTTGCTGCGGGCTCAGACTCGGCATCTGATCATCTCATTACTATTCATGATCGCGGTATTGAAAAGAGTGTTATTTCCTCAAAGAATAATTTGCGAGAAGTATTTAGTGAGGCAGGGATCATACTTGATGATAATGACATTGTAGAGCCTGGTCTTGATGAAGAATTGGTCGCAAAAAGCTACCAAGTAAATGTTTATAGAGCTAGGCCGGTCATTATCGAAGACGGTATGGCGCACACTAAGGTTATGTCGGCCTATCAGACTCCAAAACAGGTTGCCGAACATGCTGGCCTCACTCTAAGGGATGAAGATAAAACCTCCATGAGTCTGACAGATGACTTTGTGGCGGATGGTGCAAGCTTGCGTATGGTGATAGATCGGGCAACTCCGCTCTCGTTGGTACTTTATGGCAAAAAAGAGACAGTCTATACTCAAGGTTCTACAGTGGCTGATTTTTTGAAAGAGAAAAATATTACACTTGCCTCGAAAGACCATATAAATGTGAAGCCGGACACGATGATTACAGAAAATATGAGCATCGAGATTTGGCGCGAAGGTAAACAGACGATTACAAAAGAAGAGAAGCTTAACTTTACTGTCAAGCAAATTCAAGATACGGATCGTCCAGTTGGCTACAAGAAGGTCACAACAGTTGGCGTGCCAGGGAAAAAGCTCGTGACTTATCGTGTTGTGGTGAAAAATGGCAAGATTGTAAAGAAGAAGGCTATTCAGACAGTGGTGACAAAAAAGGCCGTTCAGCAAGTTGAGATTGTTGGTGCAAAGCCGAGCTTTTCTGGTGATTTCGCGGCAGCGCTGGCTAAGCTGAGGTCATGCGAGGGTGGTTACGACAGTTGGAACCCAGCAGGTCCATACTATGGCGCGTATCAATTCAATGAAGGCACATGGAACAGCGTAACAGATGCCCCGTACGGTAGTGCTACGCCTGCGCAACAGGATGAAGCTGCTCGGAAGTTATACGAACGAAGAGGCTGGCAACCATGGCCAGTATGCGGGGCAAGTCTCCCAGATACCTATCGCTAATGCCCAATAAATCTCTTGGCCAACATTGGCTCACTGACAATTTTATTCTCTCTGAAATCGCCGAGACTGCAAATATCATGCAAGGTGATACGGTGCTTGAAATTGGTCCGGGTCTTGGTACGCTTACGAGCCAACTCTTAGCTCGAGCCGAACAGGTGATTGCAGTTGAGTTTGATCCCGAGCTGGCGAGGAAGCTTCCTGGTCAATTCCCGGGGAAAAATTTACAAGTGAAGCATGAAGATATCCTTTCGTTTGAGCTCGACTCGTTGCCAAAAGACTATGTAGTATGCGCCAATGTTCCGTACTATATTACAAGCAAGATTGTCCAGAAGCTTATGACTGCCGAGAATAAGCCACGTACTGCAGTGCTCTTGGTGCAAAAAGAAGTTGCCGAGCGTATTGCAGCTGGTCCTGGGGATATGAGCATCCTAGCAATTGCAGCGCAAGTATTCGCTGAAGCTTCGCTCGGGGTTGAAGTTCCAAAGCAGTATTTTACGCCGCCGCCAAAGGTTGACTCACAGGTGATTATCCTCCATACACGTGCCGAGCCGCTCGTTTCGCCTGAAGATGAAAAAGATTTTTTCCGACTAGTGAAAGCCGGCTTCTCGGAAAAGCGCAAGAAGCTTCGTTCTTCACTCGCTGGTAGTTTGCATTTAGAAAAGTCAGAAGTTGATGCGCTTCTAGAAAAAGCTATGCTGCCCGTTGAGGCGCGTCCACAGGAACTAACAATCCAGCACTGGCTGAAGCTACTGCACGTCTACCGAGAGGGATAAACACGCCGAATTCTTCCTCGATTCTGTTAAACACCGCAAGCTCTTGCTCGATCTCTTCTACCTGTGGTTTTTTACGTGAGGCGAGGTTGCCGCGCATAGCGACATTTCGATCATAGTGCTTTTGGCTGAAGTCTTCGGTTTCAAGTTCTGACAAAGTTTTTTGATAATTTACCTCATTGTCGGCTCGCTTAACTACCAGACTACCGTCAAGCTTGCATGCCTTATCGAATTTCGATAATGTTTCAATACCTTTCCAGTAGGTTACGTTCTCTATAACTTCTGCGCAGTAACTGCCAAACTCTTTGGCGATTGCTTTGATATCTAGACCTTGATCTTCTGGGGCATCGTGGAGTAATGCAGCTACGACAAGCTCTTGGGGGTATCCTCCATCTTGGACGATAAGCGCAACCCTGAGAAGATGATTCATATATGGCTCGTCACCATATGTTTGACGACGATGGAGTACTTGGGCTATATCAAGCGCACGTTCAATGTTCGGCGTTCGCTGTAACCACTCGAGCAGAAGCTCGGTATTTGCTTGAAACACAGAGACGTCTGGAGTCGGAGTCTCAGGAGTTGTAGCCATAGTCTGCCTATAATATCACTTTTTCTAAAAAATACAACCGTGCTATGCTAATCATATGACGGTAAACATCAGTATTTCCACCACTTCTGACGGCTCGATGAAGCATGGAGCAACTGAGGCTCAGATTTGTGCGAATCGTCAGGGGTTTTTGCAGAACAATAGCTATGATCCCGAGGTGGCGTGTCTCGTACGGTTAGAGTACGCTGGGGATGACTACTGTCGCTACCGAGAGGTTGACGAGCAAATTGGTGGAGAAGGTATAGTAAAGGATAGTACTATCGTCGCTGATGGCCTTGTGACAAGAGTGAAGAAGCAAGCACTTTTCTTGCCGCTAGCTGACTGTATTGGTATGGTAATTTGGGATCAAGGAGAAACGGCAATCATGGTCTCTCACCTTGGTCGACATAACCTTGAGCAGATGGGTGGCGCTCAGTCGATAAAGTATTTTTTGAGCCAGACTGGCATAGGTGTAGAAGATATTCGAATATTTTTGAGTCCTGCAGCCTCGAGCAAAGCCTATCCGCTTTATAATTTAGAGAATAAAGGTCTGCATGAAGTTGCTACTAGGCAGCTTTTAGCTGCAGGAGTAGGACGAGACCATATCAGTATCGATGATCGCGATACTGCTTCAGATCAGGCGCTTTATTCGCACAGCGAGTTCTTAAAGGGCAACAGAGAAGTAGACGGCCGTTTTATGCTCGTAGCTGCACTGCAGTAAAACTTGTAAGTACTGCCATGGGAGAGTAGACTATGCTCATGAGAAAAAATCTACCACCGCAACTTGGGGAAGTAACTCTTTTTGCTACGCCGGAGCAATACATAAGACGCGCAAGAAGTATGGCAAAGAAAGCATTTGACCATGCATTGACAATCCCGGACGGTAAAAATCCGCTCATTTTAGTTGACGAAAGTGCGGGAGTAGGACGGAAAACTAAAGCAGTTGATGTTGCTGAACATCAGCCATGGAACAGAGGTGAAGATATCGCGCCACTTCCAATTAGGAATGGTGTCATACCTTTGAATGAAGCCAGTCGTAATTTACCGAGTCAGTTTGCTGAGACATTGAAGCCAAAAATTAGAGAATTGCTGTATCACGCTGAAGCAAATGGCGCAGCTATGTTAAATGGCGAAGAGATTGTAGAGCTTGCTCGGGCGAAGCGGAGTGAGCGAGCAGCTAGGTTTGCAGAGATTTTGCAGCGAAGCAAGTTGGTCGTGTCGGAAGTTCGCGGAATGAACTCGGGTCTAGATCAAAAGAGCAAAGCCGTGTAAGAGCATATACTTTGATGTGACGCTTATGGTAAGATACACGTATAATTCAATAGAAATAAAATGGAAACCGTAGAATGACAGACAAACATCTAAGACGAGCAGGAGCGAGTTATCAAAAAGGGAGCGCGCATGTAGTTCTCTTTGGAGCTATTTTTATCGCCCTTGTAAGTGCTCTTGGTTTCGTTGCCTACAGTAGTTATCGTAATCAACCAAGTAGCGCGGGTAGTGCGAATACACTTGGTAGCGCGGCAGGTACCGCAGCGGACAGTGTGTCATCAATTTCGATTAAAAACTTCCGAGACGCATCAACTACAACGGGAGGTACTGTACTAAAGAAGGCTGTCCTGTATCGTTCACCACAACTCTCGTCAATAAGTAGTAGTCAAAAAAGTGGACTGGAACGGTTGCTTGCAGGCAAAGATGCAAGGATCATTGACTTACGTACAGAGGCTCAGGCAAATGCTAGTCCAGATAAAAATATTAGAGGTGTTAGAAAAGTTAGTGCTCCTATGAATGGGTTTCATGAGACCTCAAGTATGGTGAGTGACAGAATAAAACGCCAACAATTGGCAAAAGCACTCCGCATGGTGATAGCAAACAGGGGCCCAGTTCTCGTGCATTGCACGGTAGGAAAGGATCGCACTGGTTGGGTAGTCGCTATGATTATGTATATTGCCGGTGCGAGCGATAGGCAAGTATATAAAGAATACGCGAAAAGCACAGAAGCATATCCGTCTCATGATGCTGACTGGATAAAGTCAGGTGTTTCACTTGCGAAAAAGAAATATGGATCAATCAACGGCTATCTCAAAAAAGGTGTTGGTTTGAGCGACCTAGAGATCCGGAAACTGCGTAATAAGTTTAAGGCGTAGCTCTCTTCTTTGCCTCGGAACTACTCTGCTATACTAATAGCTAATGGGAAAAAACTTATACATCACTACAGCAATTCCGTATGTAAACGGCACGCCGCATATTGGCAATGCGCTTGACTATCTTCTGGCGGATATTTGGAGCCGCTATCACAAGCAAAATGGCAGAGAAGTCCGCTTTCAGGTAGGTACCGACGAGCATGGCAATAAGATTGCAGCCAAAGCAGCCGAAGCTGGGATTGATCCGCAAGCATACACCGACAAGATGTACGGCAACTTTGAAGTCTTGATGCGAAAAGTTGGCGCAGAGTTCACGGATTTTATCCGTACAACTGACGGTCATCATCGTGGCGCTGTACAGTACATCTGGGAGCAGCTTCGTCCGCATATTTATAAAGATAAGTATGAAGGATGGTATTGCACCGGCCACGAGGCTTTTTTCACCGAAAAAGAGGTAGCTGACACAAATGGTGTTTGCCCGGATCACCAGACGGAATATGAGAAAATCTCTGAGGAAAATTACTTCCTCAGGGCTAGTGATTTTACGGATCAGATCCGTGAGGCGATCGAGAAAAACAAGATGCAAATCGTACCAGAATTTCGCAAGAAGGAATTTCTGGAACTCATTAAAGATGGCGTAAAAGATGTTTCAATCTCGCGTCCGAAGAAATCGCTGAGTTGGGGTGTGGAAGTGCCGGGTGACCCAGAGCAGGTGATGTATGTGTGGCTTGATGCGCTCAGTAATTACATTACGGTGCTTGGGTATCCTGATGATGAAAAGTGGCAAGAGTATTGGCCAGCGGATGTGCAGGTGATTGGTAAAGATATTCTCAGGTTTCATGCTGGAATCTGGCCTGCTATGCTTCTCGGAATTGGTCTGTCGCTTCCGAAGAAGTTGCTTGTGCATGGATTTATCAATGTTGGCGGCGCCAAGATGTCGAAAACAGTCGGTAATGTCGTTGATCCAAATGAAGTTATCGATCAGTATGGCGTTGATGCATTTCGCTATTTCTTTACTCGGCATATTCCTACGCTGGAAGATGGTGATTTTACTTGGGAGAAATTTGAGAACGCCTACAATACTGAGCTTGCCAATGATCTCGGCAACCTTGTAGCGCGCGTAGCAAACATGCTCACGAAATATTCATCCGGTGTGATTGGTGATGCACCTCAGGGTGAACATGACATGCAACTGTATAGAGAAGCAATGGAAAAATTAGAGTTCAATAAAGCTCTCGATCAGGTCTGGCTGATGATTCGCAGCCTCAATAAATACATTGATGACGTAAAGCCATGGACGATTGCTAAGGCTCGCGAAACAGACCCGGATGCTGAATCACACCTTACTGAAGTATTGGCTCACTGTGTTGGAAATCTACTACAGATTGGTGATCTATTAGTACCGTTTATGCCGTCAACTGCCAAGCATATCCAGACTACTTTTGAGACTGGTATTGTTGCCCCGTCAGAAGGCGTCATGTTCCCAAAGATGTATCAGCACACTCAGGCGAACACTAAGACGAGCGCATAATGTTTGTCGACACACATTGCCATATTCACGAGTCTGGTTTTTATTTAGATAACCGAGAGGAAGTGTACACTCGTGCTCTAGATGCTGACGTTAAGATGATCTGTATTGGCACTAGTGAGAAGTTTTCGTTTGAGGCGGTAGAATTTGCCAAAACTCACGAAAATGTATGGACAACGGTAGGAGTGCATCCACATGACGCTAAGGACGGTTGGGAGAAAATTGGCGAAATTCTAGCTGACAACCTACCGAAACAAGCCAAGATTGTTGGTATTGGCGAGATTGGGCTCGATTATTTCTACGATAATTCTCCACGCGATACTCAGATTAGGGCGCTCGAGCAGCAGCTGCAGTGGGCAACCCGCTACAATTTACCGGTGAGTTTTCATGTGCGTGAGAGTTTTGATGATTTTTGGCCTATTTTTGCTAATTTTCCTGGCCTTCGGGGTGTGCTGCATAGTTTTACGGATTCGATCAAAAACATGGAAAAAGCGCTCTCGGAAGGGCTTTTTATTGGCGTAAACGGCATTTCGACCTTTGCAAAAGATAAGCAAGAGATGTGGGACGAGATTCCGCTCGCGAAAATACTACTGGAAACGGACGCTCCCTTCTTGACTCCTGAGCCATTTCGTGGTAAAATGAATGAGCCAGTGTTTGTGAGGAATGTGGCGGAATATCATGCGAATCGGAGAGGGGTAGACCTCGAGGAACTCGCCCGCATTACATCTACGAACGCAACCGCGCTCTTTCATCTTAAAGTAAAATAGGGAAGAATTTCGCGGATTTTCTAAACAAAAATCGCCCCAGGAAATACCAACTGTAAAAAAGCAGAGGAGTGTTCATTTATGTCAAACCAAATGCCATCATCACATTTCGACCAACGAGGCACTGTTTTTGATAATGGCGCAGAGCTTGATATAAAGCACAACAAATATCCTGAGCACATGCTTCCACCGGAAGCGTTCGACAAAAAGAAACAAGAAGAGGCTTTAGTACGGGCTGCGAAAATGGCAGCGGGTGCGGGCGGACTGGCGTCTGAAGCGGTAAGTGGCAGTGCTGCTACGAATGTAGAATACAGTGCTACGACTCTCAGCCCAGAAGTTCTCGCAGATGTTTCACGGCAAATTGGTGAATATCTTCAGGCTGTGCGTGAAGAAAAACTTACTGCTGCATAGGAGGTAACCCATGTCGAGTATTCTAAGGAAAGCCCTTCAACTCATCACTGGTGATGAGTCTGCTATCGAAGCGGCAAAGATGACAAAAATGCCAAGAAAAATGCGTCGTCCGTTTAAAAAGCTGACAGAGCGTGAGCTGATTCAACTCGAGAGTGAAATAGGGCGTACGCTATTTGGCTCGATTCCGGATGGCCACCGTCGTGAATTCTTCAATCTTGACGCTAACACGTGGATTTGGCATGAAGAGTACACCGATGAGTCAGGACTTGCAAAAGAAACCACGACTCGCTATGAAGTGCAAGAAAAAGGGATTTTGAAAGCTCAAGATGGGGCTAACTATACTTACCTTGAGGGTGAAGAATTGCAGAATTTTGGCGTGGCGGTACAGATGTATTTTGAGCAAGTTATGCGTGGTGTATACAATCGAGACCCCAAGACCGGTCATAAACTCGGTTAATTGCTATAATAAGAATAGTGAAAACAACTGATTCTATCTACCTAGATCATGCTGCGGCGACACCAGTTGCCGATTTTGTGCTTGAAGCTATGCTCCCGTATTTTTCTGAAAAGTTTTACAATCCGTCAAGTCCGTATGCGCCAGCAGTTAACGTCAGGCGAGAGTATGAAGATGCAAAGCAGCGCTTGGCTGAGTCGTTTGGCGCAAAAGGTGACGAGCTTATTATTACGGCGGGTGCGACCGAGTCGATCAATCTGGCGTTTGAACAGGTGAGTAGACATGTTGTGACCTCTGAAATTGAGCATCCTGCAGTCTTGGAATCGGCCAAGAGGCGAGAGTATAGCCTTGCTGTGCCAGATCCTCGTGGCAGTATTTCGCCTGAATCTATCAAGGCACTACTTCGCCCTGATACCGAGCTTGTAAGTATCGCTCTTGCAAATAATGAGCTTGGCACGATTCAACCGCTGCGTAAAATTGCCGCAATCATTGAGGAAGAGAAGGCGAGTAGGCGAGAGCAGGGAAATACGACTCCCCTGCTCTTTCATACCGATGCATCGCAAGGTTTTGGGCAGATCGATGTGCATGTAGCGCGTCTTGGTGTTGATCTTCTCTCTCTGAATGCTGGGAAAATGTACGGTCCGAAGCAAGTTGGACTGCTCTGGGCAAAATCCTCAACTAACCTAAAAGCTGCAATTGTGGGTGGTGGGCAAGAGCGTGGTATACGTAGTGGCACCGAAAATGTCGGAGGTGTAATAGGTTTTGCCGAGGCGGCTTCATGGGCTACTAGCCATATTCGAGGTGAAAATAGGCGACTTAGTGAGCTGAGAAATACGCTTGAATCAAAATTACTGGCGACATTTTCAGACGCAAAAGTTTTAGGGTCAAAGAAGCATCGTCTGCCAGGGCATCTTTCGATTGCCTTTCCGGGTATTGATGCAGAACGGATTATTTTTCTTCTTGAGAACGAAGGAGTGTACCTCTCTACTGGAAGCGCTTGCTCTGCTAACAAACACACCGCTTCTCATGTGCTGACGGCGATTGGGCTTGATGAAGAGCATATGAATGGAAGTCTTCGGATCACACTGGGTAGACATACGACATCTGATCAGATTGAACAAGCTGCGAGTAAGATTGCCCGGGCGATCGGTAGTGAATATGAAAGAATGGGACGATTATGATCCTTAAGATTGCAGCTATTAGCGCTATCGTACTCGGCGTAGGTATTGCATTACTGGGGTCGTATTTGGCGCCAGACGACTTGAAATCTTGCTCCGAGAAACCAACGGACCAGACTGGCTGTCAGCAAGTCGATGCAATCGTCGCAGTTAGTGGCGGCAATACGGAAATTCGCACCGCTGAAGCAATTCGTCTGTATAAGAATGGATGGGCGAAGTATCTTATATTTTCTGGCGCAGCTTTCGATGAGGCTTCTCCAAGCAACGCATCAGTAATGCGACATCAAGCGCTTGATGCAGGCGTTCCGGCGGAGGCGATCTTGACGGAAGATTCAGCAAGGACGACTCGTCAGAATGCCGAGAAAACAAACTCTTTATTTAACGAGTATGATATCAGCCATGTTATTATCGTGACTTCTCCATATCATCAGCGTCGAGCAGGCTTGGAGTTCCAAATATTTGCACCTAATGTTGAGGTCATTAACCATCCAGCTCGTGATGACCCTGATTGGACGTGGTACTGGTGGGCGACACCACGCGGTTGGTGGCTGGCTGTTGGCGAGTTGGCAAAAACAGGCGCGACGCATGCAGGAGAAAGTCAGTGACAAGTGCAGCCACAAAAGTTTTTGTAGGTATGAGCGGCGGTGTCGACTCTTCCCTGTCTGCGGCTCTTTTAAAAGAGCAGGGCTATGATGTCACTGGCGTATATATGAAAAACTGGAGTCAAGATCTTCCTGGTATGAAATGTCCATGGGCAGAAGATTTGGCAGATGCGAAGCGTGTTGCCGTGCAGCTTGGGATCGACTTTAAGGTCTTTGATTTTGAGCAGGAGTATCGCGACAAAGTTGTGCAATATATGATAGATGAGTATACGATTGGTCGTACGCCAAATCCTGATATTATGTGCAATCAAGAAGTAAAATTTAAGCTATTTCTTGAGACAGCCTTGGAAAATGGGGCAGATATGATCGCAACGGGACACTACGCGAGAGTAGATAATGGTCGTTTATTGAAGGCGAAAGACGACAACAAAGATCAGACGTACTTTCTTTATCGTGTGACCGAGGAGGCGCTATCAAAAACGCTCTTCCCTCTTGGTGATTTTAGAAAGCCTGAGGTTCGCCAGATGGCCGAGGAACGCGGACTAACAACCGCAGGCAAGAAAGAGAGTATGGGAATCTGTTTTGTTGGCCAAGTTGGAATTCGCGACTTCCTCAGTCAATATGTTGAGACTGTGCCTGGCGACATTGTAGATAAGCAGAGTCAAAAAGCGATCGGCCAGCACGATGGTGCAATCTTTTATACACTCGGACAGCGTCACGGGCTAAATGTTGGCGGCGGGCTGCCATATTATGTAGTAGGGAAAGATATGTCGCGAAATATAGTGTACGTGTCGCAAAATATTGAAGATGAAAGTATTTGGCGACGTAAAGTTACATTGCAGAATATACACTGGATCGGCGAGAAACCAAAGGATGATATCCAACTGCAAGTACGCATCCGACATCGTGCTCCACTCGTTGCTGCCAAACTGCAAGACAGGACTCTTGAATTACAAGAGTCCCAGCGTGCAGTCACGCCAGGACAATCAGTAGTGCTATATCACGGCGACGAATGCGTTGGTGGTGGCATCGTCGCCGAGTAGATTTAGCCTGTAGTCTTTTATCGCTCGAATTTTTGTCGAGGTCGTGCGAAGTAAAGCGCACCGTATGCAAGAGTAACAATGATCAGCGCAAGCACTGGCATAACATTACTTTTTGGATCAGCTTGTACGAGGTGGCTTGCGACACCGGTGTTTGGAGCTGATGGTGTCTTAGTGTCTGTTGGAGCCGGAGGTGTGTATCCGCCTCTACCACAGGTGAAGCTGTACTCTGCAGTTGCAGAACCAGTTGCAAGTGGCATATTGACAGCCTTTGTGAGCACTTCTGCTTGCAATGATGGAGATACTTCTTGGTATGCACGCCAACCTGAGAATGTCGCAGTATTGGTGGCTTTACAAGCACGCATGTCATCGCTTGTGAGCTTTGTGGTGACTTCACGCTCTAGAGACTGGCCAGCGCCAAGATTCTCGAGGGCGATTGTGACGCCAAGATCAGTAACTTCAACATTGAATGCCTCGTTGAGGTCAACATTGCTATTGTTGGTCACTGTCACAGTCCAGGTGAGTGTGTCACCGATACTGAAGGTGCCATTATGGTCTGTGTCTTCGTACGATTTGAATGCTTTTTTAATCTCAAGGCAGTCTTGACCAGCAAAATCGGCACTCGTAAATGTCCAAGGACCAGTGTAGTTTTCGAGTGTGTAGCCTTCGGCAGCCTCAGCAGTAATTTCAATATCACTTCCGTCAAACCATGTGCTACCTGATACTACTTGGCCATTCGCTTTGTAGATCACGCCTTCTGTCTCTGGGATAGTGATATAGTCGTTGTCGTCGTAGCAGAGATTTACTGCAGTTGGCACTTCTGGAGTGACAGGTGTTGGCTCGACTGGGATGTAGTTACAGTTATTCTCAAGCATTGCCTGACCTTCGTCGGTCCAGTTGAGACCTTCGTGGTGTGGGGAAACTGGAGGAATGATATCACCCCACTTGATTTTCTGATCTTTGAGAGCCTGAGCAACTTCTTCGCTCGTAGCAAGAGGACCTTGGTGTTCGCCGTAGTGATCTTTGCCATTGTTGTTGCCAGCGATACTATCAACTGCATTAACACTCACGGTGATCTTTACGTATGGGTTAGTGACAGAGTTTGTTCGGTGACAGATAGTTACCTTTGCGCATTTTGTATTGGTGAAGTTGATAGTCTCGCTATACTCTTCGGTGAGCTGATAACCATCCTGAGCTTGAGCTGTAATAGTAACGCTGCGTGGGTTATTCTTTGGAGCAGTGTATGTGCCTGCTGGAGTTAGTGAGCCGTTCACGTAGTAGTTAACGCCTTCTGTGTTTGGGATTGTGTATGTGTCGTTTCTCTTGCCACAGACATCAATATTCATAACTTTTTCTGGTGTTGCAGGCGTGTCTGGCGTCTCGCATGTTTCGTCAGTAAGAATAACAGTGTAGACGGCTGTACCGTTGCGTTTTAGTGTAAAACCGTTTGCCTCAACGAGTTCGTAGCCATTGTCAGGTGTTGCAGTTACCGTGTACTGCATGCCGCTCTTTGTGACCTCGTAGCTAATGCCTTCTGTTTCAACTCCAGTTACGCTGTCGTCTGCGGTACCGCACTCATCGATAATACTCACATTTGGAGTAACTTCAGTTGGCTGAGTTTGGCAGTTAACTTTGAATACTTTTGACTTTGCTTTGTTGCCCTTATCAGTCCCAAACTTATTATCAAGGGTTGCTTTGTAGTGGCCGTTTGCAAGAGTAATCGCGTTGTCGGTATCATTGACATAGGCTGTACTTCCGTCGCCGGCTGCATTTGTAGATAGGCTTATAACAACAGGTGGGTTAGGATCTGGTGTCTGGCCTTGGCCGGTGATTGTAATATCGCCTGTTTGATTCGCATCGAGTCCGAATGCTTCAAAATTGAATACACAAACTTTTGGATCATTGCTCTCGGTACCACTCGGAGTACCTTTTTCATGAACTTTTATTGTGCCATTATTACCACCATTGTTGGCGGCATATGCTGTCGTAGCAGGCAAGAAGTTGCCTGAGAATAAGGCAACCAGCATCGCAGCGGCGATTCTAAAGGTTTTTGAAATCTTTGACATGTGTTCATGTCCTATCTCCCACCGCAGTTAAATGCTGTACTTGTTAAAGTCTGATTATTATATATACGCCTATTTTACATACTGTCAATAATATTTTATAAACATTAACACTTTGACCTCTGATAAAAAATATGTAATTACATTGGTTTTTGCTCATGGTAAACTCCTGTTTGTTTGACGTATTTTTTGTGATTTAGGCCTTCTTTGGAAGCAGATTGTACCGCGTGGTACAATAACAGAGATGAATACCGAGGAAATCCGTAACGCTTATATTAAGTTTTTTGAAGATCGTGGCCACGTCACTGTCAAACGTGCACCTCTTGTACTAAAAGACGACCCGACGACGCTTTTTACAGGTAGTGGCATGCAGCCGATGATCCCTTATCTACTAGGAGAGTCGCATCCGAATGGTCAGCGTATTGTTGATAGCCAGACATGTCTTCGTGCCCAAGATATTGAGGATATTGGCGACAATCGTCATACGACATTTTTCGAGATGCTCGGAAACTGGAGTATGGGAGACTACTTCAAGAAACAACAGATCGAATGGATGTGGGAATTTCTTGCAGATGAGGTAGAGCTTGATATGAGCAAGCTGTATGTTACGTGCTATGGTGGCAATGAAAAATATGGCGTACCAAAAGACGAAGAAGCTGCCGGTGTCTGGCGTGATCTTTTTGAGAAGGCTGGTTTTAGCAATGATGAGGCGGAGATCGGTAGCGAAGAGGCTGGGTACGAGCGCGGTATGCACCCAGGAGAGCGAATCTTCTTCTACGATGGCTCAAAAAACTGGTGGTCTCGAAATGGTAACGAAGAAAATACTCCTGTCGGTGATCCATGCGGTCCAGATAGCGAGATGTTCTACGATTTTGGTACTCCGCACAATCCCGAATTTGGTGAGCATTGTCATCCGAATTGTGACTGTGGCCGTTTTATGGAAATTGGTAACAATGTCTTCATGGCGTATAAAAAAGTCGGTGACGGTCAGTTTGAAGAGTTGGAGCAGAAAAACGTTGACCACGGTAGCGGGCTAGAACGTATCGCAGCTGCAAAGTTGAATGATCCAGACGTGTTCAAGATTAGCCTGATGTGGCCGATCATAGAGAAGCTACAGACATTGAGCGGCAAAAAATACGAGTCTCATATGGAGAGTATGCGTGTGATCGCCGATCACTTGCGTGCTGCTACATTCCTCGCGGTAGACGGCTGTGTGCCGAGCAACAAAGAACAGGGCTATGTGATGCGTCGTTTGCTTCGTCGGGCAATTCGTTTTGCCTTTGACCTCGGCGTTGAGCAGAATTTCTTTGAAGAGATTGTACCAGTAGTGGCTGATCTGTATCATGGCGATTTCCCGGAGGTGGCAGAGAAACGTGACGAAATTATCGCTGTACTGGTGAAAGAAGAAAAAGTATTCCGACAAACACTCCGAAAAGGTCTGAAGCAGCTTGAAAAGTTTGCCGAAAATGGCCTGACGGGTACGGAACTATTTACGCTCTACGATACCTACGGGTTCCCTGTTGAGCTGAGTACTGAAGAGGCTTTTAAGCAAGACATAAAACTATCTGGCAATTGGCGTGAGGAGTTTGACGCTCGAATGGCCGAGCAGCGTGCGCGTAGCCAGACTGCAGCGAAAGGCACCTTCAAGGGTGGCTTGGGTGGCCAAACTTTGCAACATAAAAAATATCACACAGCAACACACTTGATGTACCAAGCTTTGCGTGATGTATTGGGTGATCATGTGGTGCAGCGAGGTTCAAATATTACTGAAGAGCGCCTGCGTTTTGACTTTAGTCATGACGGCAAAGTAACTCGTGAGCAACTTGACCAGGTAGAAGAAATTGTTAACCAGGAAATTGCCAAAGATTTGCAAGTTTCTTTTGCGGAGTATCCGACAGAAGAGGCAACCGGTCCGCTTGGAGCACTTGGTCAATTTGGTGATCGCTACGGTGATACAGTAAAAGTCTACAGCATGAAAGATACAGGTTCGCCTCAAGATGAGCGGCCGTTTAGTTTTGAAATCTGTGGTGGTCCACATGTTGACCACACACTTCAGCTTTTTGAAGACGGCAAGAAGTTTAAGATTACAAAAGAGGAAGCCAGCTCAGCGGGCGTGAGGCGTATTAAAGCGATCCTTGCTTAGGTTGCATACTCGACTGAATATATGCAGAAATAGCCGCCGAGTCATCTAAGCGAATCTGTTCAGCTGTCGTCGCTAGTTCATCGGATGTCATACCCTCACTCTCGAGAAGTACTCCGGCATACACGTCGAAACTGTGAGCTTCTTTCTTATAGTCTCTTTTTTGTAGAGAACCAATACGAACGGTGCGATAGAGGACTGCTTGGCCAATTGCTTGACTATCGCTTACTTCGAGTTCGTAAGATACTTCTGATTTATCGTGGGAATTAACAGTCTTCATAGTGAATAGGCGGCTAATACTATTGTCTTTATTACTCTCGTCCTCGTAGGCGTCTTCTGTCGTAAAAGTAGCGCCATCTTTATGTCGTGCCCAACTTCCTAGCATGTCGAAAGCTTCATCCGCTGGCGCCTTAGACAGTTTTTCCATGTCAAATTCTGACTGTGTATCACTGGGCGAACTAGGGATGGCTACAACGTGACGCACCGCACTATTGAAAGCGAGTTGACTTACGCTGCCAAAAGTATGCGTATTTCTCCACAATTTGCCGTCGCTTGACGTTTGCCACGATATATTGGGAATATTTGGTCCGCTAAGCTGCAGTACACGGCGTGGTGTTTTGCTGCCCTGAGTAGTTGTGTGTATCGCGGAGATTCGATGACTGCTAGTAAGTGTCAAGTCTGTCTGCTCGGAGCTGGAGGTAGGATCACTCGTCCAGGCGAGCGCTAAAGCAAGTTGCTGCAACTTGTCAGCGATGAGTGATGCTTTGTTACCGGAAAATTCAGCTCTAGCAAATAGAGGCTCATTTGATCCCTGAGTTAACATATAAAGTATATATTACAATAAAAACGTGCAATATACAACATGAGACTTTGCCTCTGTAAACACAAGTGGTATATAATGGGAGCAGCATGCCAAATTCTGTAATCGAAAAACTCAGAGAACTAAAAGCTAAACGGGAGCAATCCGACGATCGGGCACACATTGTGGCGCTTGATATCGGAACGGAATTCGTGAAAGCACTGATCGCCAAACTTGAAGATGACGAGATGAAAATTGTCGGTGTCGGTCGGGCACGTCAAGACGTTTCAGACATGCATTCGGGAGCGATCTCGGATATTGCAGGTGTTGTGCAGAATTGCGAGACGGCACTTTCCGAAGCGGAAGAGCAAGCAGGGCTTCAGGCAAAGAGAGTAGTGATAGGTATTGCTGGCGAGCTAGTAAAAGGTGTTACAAACACTATCCGTTACCGTCGCCCGCAGCCAGATCGGCCTCTTGATGAAGCCGAGATGGAGTTTATCATTGAAAAAGTCCAAGAGCGTGCCCAGGTAAAGGCTCAGAAGCAGATTGCTCTCGAGACAGGCAACGAAGAAGTTGAAGTCAAATTGGTGAATTCTGCGCTCGTAAGTATTCACATTGATGGCTACAAGATATCAAATCCTATTGGATTTCAAGGTAAAGATGTGGCGATCCAGATCTATACTGCTTTTGCTCCTATGGTGCATATCGGTGCGCTCGAACGTGTGGCGGATGAATTGGCACTGGAGCTTCTTGCTGTCGCGGCGGAGCCATTTGCCGTGAGTCGTAGTGTGCTTGGCAATGATGCATCGAGCAGTTTCACGGCTGTCTTAGCCGACGTGGGCGGTGGTACGACGGATATTGCAGTAGTGAACGATGGCGGTGTTGAAGGTACGAAAATGTTTGGTATTGGTGGTCGCAGTTTTACTAATACACTCGCAAGCGAGATGGATCTTAGCTATGATGCCGCTGAAAAGCTCAAAATTCATCTGGAGCATGAGAAGATCAAGCCAAATGTCAAAAAAGAGGCCGAAGAGGCGATTGATAAGACTCTTGAAGTCTGGCTTGATGGAGTAGAATTGGCACTCAGCGAGTTTGAGTCTGTTGATCATCTGCCAAATCGAATCCTCCTCTGTGGCGGTGGCTCAAGTCTGCATCAGCTTGTTGAGGCACTCGCAACTCGCAACTGGTATAAAGACCTGCCTTTTACGAAACGGCCGACGATCCATCATATTTCTCCCGACGAAGTGGTAGGTATCACTGATGAGTCGGGTAAAGTAACAGACCATACATTCATCACAGCTATGGGGCTTCTCAGGGTAGCATATGATACAATAATCAGTGGAAACGACGCAGATAGTGTCAAGGAAAAACTAAACAGAATTCTCAGAATATAGCATGGCAAAAGACGTAATATACATCGATGTAGAAGATGACATCACCGCTATCATCACTAAGGTGAAGCAGAGCAAAGGTGATGCCGTCTCTCTCGTGCCTCCAAAACGAGTAGGTTTGTTGCAGAGTGCTGTAAATTTGCGGTTGCTGCATCGTGCAGCCAAGCAGTCCGACAAGCAGCTTTCTCTTGTGACAAATAATCATGCGTTGCTTAGCTTGGCGGCTTCTGCAAAGATCCCGGTTGCCAAAAATCTCCAAGATGCACCTACTCTAGCAGAGACTCCTTCAGTCGATACCGATGATGATGAAGTGATTGATGGGGCAAGTCTTCCCGTTGGTGATCATGATACGCAGGTAAAAGATCCTGATAGTGATAAAGAAAAACGAGCCAATGCCATGGCTGCCGCCTTGGCAGAAGCGCCGAAAGATGGCAAGGCCACTCCAAAGCCTAAAGCCAAAAGTGGTCCTAAAGTGCCAAACTTCGATAAGTTTCGTAAAAAAATGGTATTGATTATCCTAGGGGTGATCCTCTTGATTGCCTTCTTGATTTGGGCGATTTTCTTTGCCGCGCGTGCTACGATTGTCATCAATGCAAAAACAGAGAGCCAGTCTGTAAACACACCCGTGACAATTAGTTCCTCAGTTGCAACTGACTTTGATAAGCTAACATTAAAGGCTACATCTGTAGAGCAGTCAGAGGAAAAAAGCGTTGACTTTACACCGACAGGCAAGAAAGATGTAGGCGAAAAAGCGACTGGTACGGTTAATTACGAAAATTCTTCGCTTCAGACACGTAGTATCCCAGCGGGTACAACACTTAGCTCTGCTTCTGGTGCTGAATTTGTCACTGATGAAGCAGTGAGCGTGCCTGGTGCGTCTTTCCCGTGTGGTAACATTACCTGCGCTTCGCCTGGGACGGCGAGTGGTGCCGTGACGGCTGCAGAAAACGGTTCCAAGTACAATGGCGCTTCAGGTGCCGTCTCTGGTGAGCCGAGCAATATATCTGGAAGTTTTGCAGGGGCAACATCTGGTGGTGTGAGCAAGATGGTGACAGTAGTGACAGCTGCAGATGTCCAAAAGGCCAAACAGAAACTAGCTGATCAAAACAATGATACGGTTGAGGCGGAACTTGAGAAGAAGTTTGTTGATGCGACGGCTATCAAAGAAAGTCTCAATGTGAGCTACAAAGGTGAGGATGTCTCTCCGGCCGTCGGTGAGGAAGCAGAGAGTGCCTCTATTAGTGCTACAGTGACATACACAATGTACGGTGTAGAAAAAAGTGAGTTGGATTCGTTCCTCGACAGCTATTTCAAAAATGAACTCGGCGACACAACCGACCAAAGAGTGTATAAAAACGGTAGCGATAAAGTTTCTTTCCAAGATGCCACAAAAGCTAAAGATGGTGCAAAGGCAACTCTAGTCGCAACCGGATATACAGGTCCAAAGATAGATGACAACACCGTCAAAGATGAGGCAAAAGGTAAACGGTATGGTGAGATTCAAGAAAGTCTTAAGGCAACTCAAGGGGTCGAAGGTGTAGATGTGAAATTCTTCCCGTTTTGGGTAAATACTGTACCGAATGAAACTGATCGAATCACAATAGAATTTAAGCTTGATGAGTCAGAGTAAAAAGTACCTCGGGCTCGACATAGGTGAAGTGCGAGTAGGGGTTGCTGTAGCTGACGACGCAGTAAAAATAGCAGTACCATACGATACTATTCGCATGGATGAATCCTCATTTCGAAAGGATATTGCTGAGTTGGTTACATCACAAAACGTTACAACCATAGTAGTGGGGTATCCGCGCAACCAATCGGGTGACTCAACTGCGCAGACAGAATATGTCCTCAGGATAGCCGAGTTACTTGAAGACATGGACGCTGTTGTTGTATTTCAAGATGAGTCTCTTACGAGTGTTTTGGCTGAAGAACGAATAAAATCGAGAGGCGACGAGATGACAAAAGAAGCAATAGATGCAGAAGCAGCAAGCATCATATTGCAAGACTATCTGGAGATGCATACATGAATGACATTGTACGACCACCAAAGCCATCTATCGATTCTACCGAGCGCAAAAGCACCATAGATCCTCCGGTCTTGACTGTCGGCCAACCGATACGTAGTGGGCTAGAGCCAAGTGAGCCTGGGATCAAGCTTTCAAAAAAGCGATCCAAAGTAAAGATATGGGGTATAGTGGTTGCTGTCGTGATTATGGTCATAGCTGTAACCATAGGAGGAGTATATGCATGGTACCAAGGGCAACTCCAGCCAGTCGCACCAGATAATCACAACCAAGTGCGGATTACTATAAAAAGTGGCACACATCCAGAGGGTATAGGCCAGATTCTGGGTGAAAATCACCTCATAAAAAGCCCCTTAGCTTTCGAATGGTATCTTCGGTTTACAGATTCGGGAGGGTCGCTTCAGGCTGGATCATACGCACTTAGCCAAAGCATGTCACTTCCTGAGATAGTCGAACACCTAAAGAGCGGTCAGACTGATACGTTTAGGATAACGTTCTACCCAGGTGGCACGCTGATTGATCCTACGACGAAGGCGGCTAACAAGAAGCAGGATGTTACTTCTGTGCTCAAGCAAGCAGGATATAGTGAGGACGAAATCTCTACAGCGCTGAAAAAGACGTATAATCATCCGCTTTTCAAAGATAAGCCTGCTTCAGCTGATCTTGAGGGATATGTGTATGGTGAAACGTACGAGTTTTCTACCAGTGCCACAGTAGAGCAGATACTCGAGCGTACATTTGATGAGATGTATAAGATTGTTCAGAGTAACAATCTCGAAGCTGCATTTAAGAAGCAGGGGCTGTCACTTTATGAAGGTATTACTTTAGCATCCATCATACAACGTGAAGTTTCGCATACCGAGGATCAAAAACTAGTCGCAGGAGTTTTTTATAACCGCATGAAGCAAGGTATGACACTTGGATCAGATGTGACATATCAGTATATCGCAGACAAAACAGGTGTAGAGCGCGACCCTACTCTCGACTCTGAGTACAACACTCGTCGTTATCCTGGGTTGCCTCCGGGACCGATTGCAGCACCCGGTGAAAGCGCTCTACTCGCGGCTGCGAATCCAGCAAAGAGTGACTATCTGTTTTTCCTCAGCGGTGATGACGACATGACATATTTCGGAAAAACGGAAGCAGACCACCAAGCAAATATTAAAAATCACTGTGCCGAGAAGTGTAAAATCATCTAGATATATCTATTAAAAAATGTATTGACAATTTTTGCAAGCATTGTTATTATAGATATCAGCACATTTACGGGAATACTGCACGGCTAAGAGGTGAATGCCTCTATGCGAGAGCCTGCCAACCCTAGTAAATGCGCCTACCTGTAGAAGTCGCTACGGACACCGAATTAGAACAATTAAAGAAGCAATAGTAATATCAATCAATAATCGGTCGATGTGTGTCCTGTTCCTGCGAGAAGAAAGACTTATCTGAGGTAGACGCCTAACGGAGTAATCCGACTGGCAGGAGAACGAGAATTCGTAATCATGAATTATCAGATGCTTCTATGGCATCATCTCAAGCGATAAAGCAATCGCTTTTTGCCAGACACAAAAATACCTCACACCGAGAGAAATCCGGTATCTCTTCGACAAAAATTGGCATATATGTCAGCGTGTTCGCACTTCTAGTAGGAGTGATAGCGATAGGCTATCAAACTCCAGAAAAAGCGGGCGCTCAGCTTAATCAAGCGGCGAACGTTGGCAGTGCTGTGATTGTTGCAAACGAAGACGAAAAGCGTCCGTCAGTGGATGAAATCGTGGCCACTGATGTTGCAGCTGGTCTAGCGGAAAGAACAAATCTATCAATAGCGCCAACTGTTGCTAGTGCAGCTGTTTCACTTTCTGCTAAAAGTGAAATTGCGCAGACGAGTGATGAAGTTATCGTCAAGCCGCAGATCGTCCAATCTAGTGTCAAATCACGAGACATTTCTTCGTATGTTGCGAAGAAAGGTGACACGGTTCCAAAGATTGCCGAGAAATACAATGTCTCAGAAAATACTATCAGATGGGCTAATAATCTTGAAGCTGATGTTGTACCAAAGGGTAAGAAGCTCAGGATACTTCCGGTAAACGGCGTTTTGCATACCGTAAAATCAGGAGAGTCGCTCAAAGCAATTGCAAAAATGTACGGCACAGAAGAAGCTCGAATCGTTTCCTATAATGATTTAGAACTTAAAACAGCTAAAAAAGGTCAAAAACTCTTGATCCCAGGTGGTATCCTGCCTGAGAGTCGACGCCCTGGTTATCAAGCACCAGTATCTCCTTCGCAAGGTTTCGGTAGTGATTTCAACGTGGTTTCAGAGAACGTACGAGCCACTGCTGGTAATCGTTATGCTCCTGGCTATTGTACGTGGTATGTCTATGAGCGTCGTGCTGCAGATGGCAACGAGATTGGTAGCTTCTGGGGCAATGCAGTGACATGGGGTGGAAACGCTCGTGCTGCAGGCTTTACTGTGAATAATTCACCTTCAGCAGGTGCGATCCTTCAGACGGGTAATGGCGGCGGCGGATATGGTCACGTAGCGTATGTGGAGCGAGTTGATGGTAAGGGTAATGTATATCTTAGAGAGATGAATTACGCCGGATTTAACGTAGTATCAGCACGTACTATACCTGCCAGCCAAGCGCGAAGTTACACATATATTCATTAAGATAAGTGGGCAACTCTGTCCTCTCAATCTACCTTGGCTAAAACCAAGGTAGATTTTCTTTTTGCTAAAGCTCGCCTCGTGGCTCATGTTATGCGTCTGGGATGTGCGAAAATACCAGCTTTCCCTGTTATACTAGAAGTAAATGTTTGTAGATACAGCGAAGGTAACGGTTCAGGCTGGTAAAGGCGGCGATGGTGTTGTTAGCTTTCGTCATGAGATTTATATCGATAAGGGTGGTCCAGATGGTGGTGATGGTGGTAAAGGTGGCGATGTCATCTTTGAAGCAACCGAAAACCTCAACACTTTGATCGACTTTCGCTTTAAGCCGGAACTCAAGGCGAAACCTGGAGCTAATGGGGCTAAGCAAAACAAGCGTGGGAAATCAGGCGAAGATCTGATCGTAAAAGTTCCTATGGGTACATTGGTCAAAAGAGATGGTCGGGTAATTGCTGATCTCGTAGATCATGGTGAGCAGGTGATTATTGCAAAGGGCGGCGATGGTGGTTTTGGCAATGCTCACTTTAAATCGTCAACCAGGCAAGCGCCAAAGATTGCCGAACTTGGCGAGATGGGTGATGCTTTTGAAGCGGAACTAGAGTTGAAACTTCTGGCTGATGTGGGTCTCGTTGGTTTCCCGAATGCTGGCAAGTCAACATTCCTCAGCGTGGTTTCTAATGCCCGCCCAGAGATTGCTGACTATGCGTTTACAACCCTGACGCCAAATCTAGGTGTGGCTGATATTGATGACGGAAGCTTGCTTATCGCTGACATTCCGGGGCTTATCGAAGGAGCGAGCGCAGGTAAGGGTCTTGGCGATGCTTTCCTGCGTCACGTAGAGCGCACAGCAGTGCTACTTCATCTGATTGATGGCTATTCTGACGATGTAGCAAAAGCCTATAAAACAATTCGACTCGAACTTGCTAGTTATAGCCCAGAGCTTCTAGAGCGGCCAGAAATCGTGGCGCTTACTAAGACAGAGGGGCTAGATGATGAACTAATTGCTATGCAGAAAGATGCTTTAAAGGAAGAAACATCGAGTCCGGTCTTTGCAATTTCATCTCAAGCGAACCAGGGAGTCATAGAAGTTTTGCGTGAATTGCGACGTGTGACTGAAGAGGCTCGTGCGTCTATGAGTGAGGAAGTCGAGATTGACGAAGATATGCCCGTCATTCGTCTGAGCGACGCGGCTGTCAAAAAAGCCTGGACGATCAAGAAAGAAGATGGCGCTGGTGGAGTGGAGCGTTTTGTAGTGAGTGGCGACAAGATTGAGAAGTTCGCACGTCGTACAAACTTCGATCAATTCCACGCGGTTAATCGTCTGCGCGATATTATGCAAAAAATGGGCATTACCTATGAATTAACACGTCAAGGTGCAACTGGTGAGTCATTGGTGCGTATCGGTGCTAGCGAGTTTACACTGCTCGAGCAGCAGGATCAGGATGGCTAAAACCTTTTTTTTCTACGATCTTGAGACGAGTGGGCTTGATCCGCGTCAGGATCGTATCATGCAGTTTGCAGGGATTCGAACTGATGAGAATCTGCAGCAAATTGGCGAGCCGTACAACATTCTGGTGAAACTAAATGACGATACACTCCCAAGTCCTGATGCAGTGATGGTGACAGGTATTACGCCGCAGTCTACTCTAGGTGAGGGTTTGACAGAGGCAGAGTTTGCCAAACTGCTAGTAGAAGAGATCTTTATTGAAGACACCGTGACGATTGGCTTCAACAATATACGTTTTGATGATGAGTTTATTCGCGCATTGTTTTGGCGGAACTTTTACGATCCGTATGTATGGGCATGGAAAGACGGTCGCTCGCGCTGGGACATGCTGGACATTGTACGTATGTGCCGGGCGCTTCGACCCGAGGGCATTGAGTGGCCGGTTGACGCAGAAGGTAAAGCAACCAACCGACTCGAGTTACTTACAAAAGCGAATGGGCTTGATCATGAGAAAGCTCACGATGCACTCAGTGATGTCGAGGCACTGATCTCTGTAGCTCAATTGATTAAAGATAAGCAGCCGCAGCTTTTTGGCTATCTCTATAATCTTCGTGACAAAAAAGAAGTGCAAAAGCTTATCAATCTTGATGACAAATCACCCTTTGTTTATGTAAGTGGCCGCTACGATGGTGAGTTTAACAAAATGACAGTCGCTTTTCCGCTAACTGCTGGGCCGCATGGCAATGTGCTCGTTTATGATCTACGCTATGATCCGACAGAGTTTGTTGAACTAGATGAGAAAGCCTTAGCTCGCAAGATCTATGCAACCTGGGAGGAGCGCAAAGCTCCAGACTTTGTAAAACTGCCCGTAAAGGTGCTTCAGTACAACCGCTCACCAGCTGTAGCGCCGCTTGGAGTGCTCGAGCAAGGACAGGGCTGGGAAAAGGTTGGTTTTAATAAAGATGTGGTCGAAAAGCATAAAAAGACATTGCTTGCTCATCCGGATTTTGCAGAAAGACTACGCGGGATTTATGAAAATAAACCAGAGTTTAAAAAATTGCCCGACCCAGAGTCTCAGCTCTATGATGGTTTTTTGAGTGATCGTGACGCTATTCGGGTTGAGGCTGTCCGGAATGCTGACGAGAAAACGCTTGCTGATTTTAATCCAGACTTCCAGGATGATCGTTTACCTGAGCTCCTTGTTCACTACAAAGCGCGTAACTTTCCGAATAGTCTCAACGAATCCGAACAACAATCTTGGGAAGAGTGGCGGGCAAATCGCTTAAATGACAGCCTACCGAAATATCTAAAATCATTGCAACGACTGGCTGCTTCTGGAGATCAATCAAAACAGTTTCTCCTAGAAGAACTTCAGCTTTGGGCTGAGAGCATTATGCCAACGATGGACTACTGAACCTGGCTATAACGACGCTTCGGAAGAGCGTGCATACGTGTTGATGACATTTTGATTCGAGAAGCTAGGGCTAGGATTAGGCCGGCAAAGACTATCGAGAGAGCAGCAACAGTTAGAAAGAGCATAGTATCAGCCGAAAGAATAGTAGAACCGTCTGGTAACTCACCAACGGTGATGAGGCGAACCGCTAGGTTTGCGATATCGATAGTCAGTAAAAAGACTATAAATGAACCGATCAATGCACCAATTGTAACTCTCTTTTTCATACGCCAACTCCGATAAATTTATAATATAATAGCGCTACTGTCAAAATCATGCAACCATAAGCAAATCTATCATGTGTAGCTTATGCTTGCACCCTTATATGATTAAAACTAGAATGAGTCTAATAACCAAGGGAGAAGCGTAAGTGACAGTAACTAAAGAACCTAGCACCTTACAGGGTGAAGTTATCAAAGAATTTGGATCTAGATGGGCGACAGTACAGACAACCGACGGCTCTCGATGGGAAAGTATTCCGAACCCGGATCGCAGTGATTTTAAGTTAACGACTGAAACTCAGACGAGGACAGGGTTAATAAGTAGCTTAGTGAGGGGGGTGCGGATAGTCAGTACCGAAAGAGTCCAAGTTGCTTCGGCGGGTCAAAAGAGGCCTTTTGAGCACGGTCAGCCGGTGATGCTTACTATGCAGGAAGATATGGTAACTCAAAAGCGCTCTTCTCTTCTTTGGAGCGAAAAGTCAAAAACCGAAAAATCTATTACAGCCATAAGAGGTGTCTTCGCAGCAGTAGCGACCACTGCGATTTTAGGTGCGCTGATTGGAGGACCGGGTGAAAGAATGTCTGACGAAGCACGAAAACAAGCAGCCATAGAGATGATTGCAGATCATACACGAGAGCTTACCGGAGCAGAGCAATTTGAGCAGAATTACTTGACAGAGAGCAACAAAGGGGATGGGATAGGCGCGTTTGACGACAGTAGTAATTCAAACTTCCCAGCTCAACTATTTAATTCTGGTGTGAGTCGTGTATTCGCTGAGTATGATCACGCAAATGTTGCTGCGGGCGACGATTGCTTAGTCGATAATGCATACAATATAAAGCCTGGAAACGGTAGAAATGCAGGAAAAGGTGCTTCATATAAAGAGACAGAAGATGGTAGCGTCACGGTGACTGCCGCAAGCGGAGATGCTCTTACGTTTGATATCAGCAGCGGTGTACTTACGCCCGTAGGCGATGATACCAAGACTACGTTGAAATCGCTCAAATGTAAGGATGGTGTGAGTGGTGCATTCACCAGATTAGGCTACTCTGGGGAGAGCTTCGTGATTCCATTTGATGAGATCAAGTAGCTTCACGCTAGCCAGCGCATCTGGAATTTCTCTCCAAAAACTGCTATAATAACGAGTCATGTCAAATGTACTAAAAGTAGTTGGCGCGAGGGAGCACAACCTCAAAAACGTCAGTGTTGAAATCCCGCGCGATAAGCTCGTAGTTATTACGGGTCTATCTGGCTCAGGGAAATCCTCACTTGCTTTTGATACGATTTACGCCGAAGGTCAGCGTCGCTACGTAGAGAGTCTTTCTAGCTATGCTAGGCAATTCCTTGGCCTCATGGAAAAGCCAGACGTTGATCAAATCGATGGCCTTAGCCCGGCAATCTCAATTGACCAGAAGTCTACTAGTCGCAATCCACGCTCAACTGTCGCTACAGTGACAGAGATTTATGATTATCTCCGTCTGCTTTTTGCACGCATTGGTGTACCTCATTGTCCAGTGTGCGGCAAGGCTGTTCATCGTCGTACTTCTCAAGCGATTGTTGATGAAGTAATGAAAATTGAGGTTGGCACAAAGCTGCTTATCTTAGCGCCACTTGTCAAAGATAAAAAAGGTGAGTTTGCACATATTCCAGAGCAATATGCTCGTCAGGGATTTGCAAGGGCGCGGGTTGACGGTGTAGTCTATGCGCTTGATGAATTCCCGGAACTCGATAAAAAGTACAAACACAACATAGAGCTGGTAGTAGATCGTGTTGCTATGAGTACAGATCTAGCTTCGCGTATTACTCAGAGTGTTGAGCAAGCGCTTGAGGTCGGTGGCGGTGTGGTGGAGCTGCTCAATGTAGACAATGAAGAAGTGACAACTTTCTCACAGCGCTACGCATGTGTGGATCATCCTGGTGAAGATATTCCAGAACTTGAGCCCAGACTTTTTAGCTTTAACGCTCCGCAAGGTGCTTGTCCGACATGTACAGGACTTGGCAGTCGCTTGGAGGTTGATCCAGATCTAGTGTTCAACCCTAAGCTGACAATCTCTGAAGGTGCAATTCGTCCATATAATCGAGTCAATTCTGATGCATGGTATATGAAAAAGATGGCGTCTGTCGCTGAAGCTCATGGCTTTAGTATCCAAGTTCCAGTTGGCGAAATGAAGCCCGAAGATCTTGAGAAAATTCTCTATGGTACGGGTAATCAAAAATACCGCGTGCAGCTTTCTGATGGTCGGCACTATGACTCGACATACGAAGGTGTTATCCCAAATCTTGAGAGGCGCCACAAAGAAACCGACTCTGAATTCATGCGCAAAGACATCGAGCGATTTATGCGCGAGAGAAAGTGTCACGTGTGTAAGGGTGCTCGCCTTAAGCCAGTTGTATTAGCGATTACTGTTCACGGGCTGAATATTATGGACATATGTAATCTTGGGGTTGATGAGGCGCTTGAGTTATTTAATAGCGAGCTGAAGTTGACTGACGAAGAGCTATTTATTGCTCGGCAGATTATGAAAGAAATCAATGATCGGCTCAGCTTTATGAGTAACGTAGGTTTGACATACCTCGAACTTTCACGTGCCGCAAATACGCTTTCTGGTGGCGAAGCGCAGCGTATTCGTCTTGCAACACAAATTGGCTCTGGCCTGCAGGGTGTTCTGTATGTTCTTGATGAGCCGTCTATTGGTTTGCATCAACGCGACAACGATCGCTTGATCGCAACATTGAAACATCTGCGTGATCTTGGCAACACGGTGCTTGTCGTAGAGCACGATGAGGATACTATACGTGCTGCAGATTACTTGCTTGATATTGGTCCAGCAGCTGGTGTTCACGGTGGCGAGGTAGTGGCTCATGGTACACCTGCAGAGGTTGCCAAGAATCCAAAGAGCCTGACGGGCAAATACCTGAATGGCGATGAAAAGATTGATGTGCCAAAAAAGCGTCGCAAACTTGATGCGAGTCGCAAGCTCGATATCGTTGGCGCTCAGGAAAATAATCTCAAGAATATTGATGTATCAATCCCACTTGGTGTGATGACTGTCGTATCGGGTGTGTCTGGTAGTGGTAAGTCGACACTTGTAAATGATATTCTCGCAAAAGAGCTTTCAGCCAGGTTACACCGTGCGCAAGATGTTCCTGGAAGGCATGAGTCAATTGAGGGCATTAAACAGCTCGATAAAGCAATCGTGATCGATCAGTCAGCAATAGGTCGCACTCCACGTTCTAACCCGGCAACATATACGGGTGTCTTTACGCCAATTCGTGAACTGTTTGCTGGCACCACAGAAGCTAATATTCGCGGCTACAAGGCTGGTCGATTTAGCTTTAACGTAAAGGGTGGCCGCTGTGAAAACTGTCAAGGTGATGGCGTGATAAAAATCGAGATGCACTTTTTGCCAGACGTTTACGTGACATGTGATGAATGTAAGGGTAAACGCTACAATCGCGAGGCGCTTGAGATCAAATATAAAGAAAAGACAATTTCTGACGTGCTTGAAATGACAGTAGAGCAGGCGGCAAAATTCTTTGAGAATGTACCAAGTATCGCTCGAAAGCTAGATACGTTGGTAGATGTAGGACTCGGCTACATCAAGCTTGGCCAGCCAGCTACGACATTTAGTGGTGGTGAAGCGCAGCGTATTAAGCTTGCAAGCGAGCTTAGCCGTCGCAGCACTGGAAAGACAATATACATCCTTGACGAACCAACTACTGGGCTGCATTCGGCTGATGTAAAGCGCTTGCTTGGTATCCTTCAACAGCTCATTGAAGGGGGCAATAGTATGGTTATTATTGAGCATAATCTTGATGTCATCAAATCCGCAGACCACGTGATAGACATGGGACCGGAAGGTGGTGCGGGTGGCGGAAATGTGGTTGCAGAAGGTGCGCCAGAGACTATAGCAAAAAATCCAAAAAGCTTCACTGGTAAATATCTAAAAAGTATAGTATAATATACATATTGTGGCGATCACTCACGAACAAAGAGTGCGGCTTGCCGGGGATGGGTATGCTACCTTTTGTGCTGGCATATGGGTTATTGGAGACGCGAATAACGCAACTCACTTTCGTGGTGAGATTGATCTTGATGTACCTGAGAAGGTGGAAGAAGCGCTTGAATGCGCTGAGCTTTTACTTCGAGGTGGTGCAGATGACGTCATTCGGTCTGCGTTCCCTAATAATATCCAGACCTATTCTCAGTTTCTTACAATGCATGGTGATTTTGAAAAACTAGCAGCTGATGCGCGAGATAATGTGCATGAAGCTATGAATAACGATGACGCACGCGCTGCTATTGATAGTATTGACCCACTCATGCGGAGTGCATTGCATCTGCCATTTCTTGGTACGCCACTCAAACAACTAGCTAGGGGTAACCTTACAAAAATTCATACACATCAGCTTGTCTCACCATATGTAGTTGATAAAGTATTTCGTGAATTACTGATTGGCCGAACAATGACATCAGCAAAGCTGGGCGCTGCAGCAATTAGCGGATAAATGTAACTGTATAAAACTATGATTTCTTGCGTGAAACAATGCGCTTTGCGTGATGCTTGATCTTAGCTCGTGACTCAGGCTCCTTGAGTAGATGGATGATTCCGGGGAGTAGCGACAAGAAAATAATGACAAGTGCGGCGACTTCAATATTGATCCCAAAACGCTTAATGATATCGCCTGCTAAGTAACCAAGTAGCACGAAAGACGAAGTCCAGACGAGTGCTCCGAGTACATTGAAGGTCACAAACGTCTTATAAGGCATCTTTGCGATACCTGCAACTACTGGTGCAAATGCACGAACAATAGGCACAAACATTGCAATGACGATGGTTTTTGAGCCATGTTTTTCATAAAATGTTTCAGCTTGTTCGAGGAATTCCTGGCGGAAGATGCGACTCTTTGGATTCCTAAAAAGTTTCCGACCAAACTTCGCACCAAGGAAATAGCCTGTACTATTTCCAAGTGTGGCTGCAAGCCAGAGACAGAAAATAAAAACAAAGATATTAACGTTGAAAAGTCCCTGCTGAACCAATGTGCCTGATACAAAGAGCAGGCTGTCGCCAGGCAAGAAAAATCCTACCATTAAACCGCTTTCGGCGAAAATAACAGCTATAACAGCCAGCCAGCCGAAGTTGGTAATAAAATGAAGTAATGCTTCCACTATCTTTAGTGTAACAGATGTGCTATAATAAAGGGAATAACAATTTGGTCTCCGGAAAAGTATTCCAGAAAGGAAGAGAGATGGGAGAAAAACTAGTACTAAAATTAGCTGAGCGCGAGCTCCACGGTAAAAAAGTAGCAAAGCTACGCGAGGAAGGCGTTGTGCCTGCTGTCGTCTATGGCCCAGGTATGGAGCCTGTGAGCGTCCAAGTTGAGGACGGCGTAGTTGTTAAACTTGTCCAAAAAGCGGGTAAGCATACACCGGTACACCTAGACATTAATGGGAAGAAGCGAATTGCTATGATCAAAGAAGTTGATCGCGATCCAGTCAAGGGGACGATCCGTCACGTATCATTCCATGCTGTGAAAGCTACCGATCCAGTGGTTGCTGAAGTTCCAGTTCGTCTAGTTGGCGAGGGTGAGTCTGAAGCAGAGAAGAATGGCCTTATCGTACTTCAGGCACTTGAAAAAGTTGAGGTGCGTGCACTGCCGATGGACCTACCGGAAGCTGTTGAGGTCTCAATTGTTGGTATGGCTGAAGCTGGCGATAAGGTAACGCTTGGCGATGCTAAGCTGCCTCAAGGTGTAGAGTTTGTTGAGCACGAAAGTGGTCATGGTGATGAAGATGAAGAAGAAAAATCACACGTTACTGATCTTATGGTAGCAAGCGTCTGGGAACCAGCCGCACTGCAAGCTGCTAATGAAGCTGCCGCTGGCGATGCTGAAGACGAATCTGAGGTTGAGTCTGAAAACGGTGAAGCAGAAGCTCCAGCCGAAGGTGATGCTGAAGTAAAAGCATCTGACGAAAAAAGCGAATAGGTCAAAATTCAATAAAATAAGCGCCCTTGGAGAGGCGCTTATTTTATTGCTCTATGAATCCGCCGGATTGGTGCTTCCAGAGTGACGCGTATGTTTTATTGTTTTTCAAGAGCTCTGTGTGTGAGCCGTCTTCTATAATCTTACCTTCATCGAGCACGATGATACGATCAAGTTTTGCGATTGTTGAAAGACGGTGTGCAATCACGATGGAGGTACGATCTTTCATAAGCTCAGCAAGCGCTTGTTGTATGTATTTTTCACTTTCAGAATCAAGAGCTGAGGTTGCTTCGTCAAGTATCAAAATGGGTGCATCTCTTAAGATTGCACGAGCAATTGCAATTCTCTGACGCTGACCACCGGAAAGTTTCACGCCGCGCTCGCCGACAATAGTGTCGAGACCTTTAGGTAATTTTTCAATAAATTCTGACGCGTATGCTTTACGAGTAGCGGCAATAATCTCTTCATCGGTTGCACCTGGCTTGCCATAGGCAATGTTGTCACGCAGTGAGCGGTGAAATAAGAAAGGGTCTTGAGGGACATACGAAATAGAAGCTCTCAGGCTGTCTTGAGTTACATCAGCTATATTTGTGCCGTCTATCAAGATCTCTCCAGCCGAGACATTCATGTAGCGAAGTAGTAGTTGTGTCAGCGTCGACTTGCCTCCGCCGCTACGTCCAACAAGTCCGAGGCTCTCATGCGCGGGTATCGTGAGATGTAAGTTTTTGAAAACAGTACTATCTTCACTGTCAGGATAACCAAAAGACATATTTTTGATATCAATACGTGCATCACTTACGGTAAGTTTTCCTGCGTCTGGCTTGTCGACTACCTCCACATCGCTTGCGAGGATCTCTGTGACTTTTGATGCATCCAAAAATGCCTGCTCTGCTGAGCGAATCATGCTGTTGATGTTGTACATGGCTGCTGCTACACGGCTGAGATATGCGACAGTAAACACTAATGCCGCTATCGATACAAGGTTTTTGGAGACCAAGTAAAGTGCCGCGAGTGCGATAAGGATATGGAAAATATAAAGTGCTGACATTCTGATTTCAGCTGACATTTGTAAGAAATCGATTTCTTTCTTAGCGACGGCTTCAATGGCGTGGCGCTCCCTGGCGATGCTTTTTATCTCTGCGTCTCCAGTACCGAACATGCGTACCAATGTTTGATTGCCAAGTATATCCGCGACTGATCCAAAAAGCTTTGACTGCAGTTCCTTACGCTTGTTTCGATAGGCAGATCGTTTTTTGGTGGAGTGGATACATTCAAGTACAACAAAAGCTGTTAAAAGGAATGTAGGTATGACGAGTAGGGGGGAGATGATTGCCAGAATCAACAGGCTAAATACAAAACTAACAACTATATTGCTCGCTTGCAGGAAAAGAACATCCATGAGCGATAAGTATGAGCGGCTGAATGTATTAACATCGCCAGCTAACGAGCCAACCTTCTGGTTCGCAAAGAAGTTGTTGCTGTGACGCAACAAACCTCGCATCGCACGTTCGGTTAATCGAGTGGTCATCTTTTCTTCGTGGTTAAAGAATGCGGTAAAAGCTTTGTGCTGGATAATGATTGAAGCGATGCCTGAAAATGCCATGACTGCTACAAGTAATAGAGGTGTCTGTATATTGCTAGAATCTTCGATTAATGACTGGACGACAAAGCTGATAAGTAATGGCAGGAGAACGACATATAGAAAGTGGCTAAACGGAATCAGGGTGGCGAACATCCATACTGTCTTCTTGTCGCTCTCGATTTCCTCTTTATAAATCTGAAGTGTTTTCTTTACAATCCCAGAATCAGTGCGCGTGAAGAGTCTTAGTTTTTTCATTCTTCAATAAATCCGCCGCTTTGATGACTCCATAATTTAGAGTATACGCCTTTTTGCGCAAGCAGCTCTGTGTGTGAGCCGTCTTCAATAATCTCTCCTTTGTCGAGTACGATAATACGGTCAAGTTTAGAGATTGTCGACAAGCGATGTGCAATGACTATTGAAGTTCTGTCCTTCATGAGTGTTTCAAGTGAAGCTTGGATAAGTTTCTCGGACTCTGAGTCGAGGGCACTTGTAGCTTCATCAAGCACTAAAATAGGCGCATCTTTTAGGATTGCACGAGCAATGGCGATACGTTGACGCTGACCACCGGAAAGTTTCACGCCGCGCTCGCCAACAAGTGTATCGAAGCCTTCGGGCAGAGTCTTTATAAAGTCTAAGGCGTTCGCTTTTTTGGCTGCTTCGATTATCTCATCTTCGCTAGCGTTTTCTTTACCGTATGCAATATTATCGCGAAGTGTTCTGTGAAAGAGAAGCGGCTCTTGTGGAACGTACGAGATAGACTTATGTAAGCTCGCTTGTGTCACTCCTGAGATATCTTGGTCGTCTATCAAGATACTCCCATTGTCGATATCGATAAAGCGTTCAAGTAGCCCTACGAGTGTGGACTTTCCGGCGCCAGAATGTCCAACAAGTCCAACTTTCTGACCTGGTTTGATAGTAAGGTTGAGTTTGTTGAAGAGGTTCGCGACACCGGCTTTGCCATGCGTAAACTCGACATCTTTAAATTCAATCATTCCATTTGATACGCTAAGCTTAGCTGCGTCAGGCTTGTCGGTTATCTTAGGATCCTCGAGCATATAGTTCGTGAAGAGTGCTGCCTCGGTGAGAGATTCCTCAAGTCTTCGGTAGACGCTATTAAACGACCAAAGAAAACGAGAAAAAGTTGAATAGTAGCTGTATGCCAAGAAAAGCTGAGCTTTAGTGCTGCTATCGACACCGAGCGAGAGGATAATCGCAAGACCAATGACATTAGTGGCGACATAGATAGGCGATACGATTGTGTCAATTCGAGTATTATGAAAGTGCCAACTCTTATAGGCGGCATCGGTAAAATCTTTTACAAGTTTTTGATGTGTTGCAAGTTCTCGTGTCTCTAGCCCGTGCGCTTTCACGGCACCAATATTGGTTACGACATCAGAAATATGCCCGGATAAAATCGAGTGCTTATTTTCTCGATCTTTTACGAGCGGAACTCGTCGCTGCAAAAGAGGACGGATTATTAAAACACCAAATACCATCATGCCAAGTAGTGCAAGCGAAAGAACGGGCGAGATGAAAGCTAATATGATGAGTCCAAACACAGCTGGGAAAACATTCGAGACAATATCAAAGATAGCGTGGTCAAAGAACGCTTCAAAACGGCGACCAAACCCGATAGTATTTTTTGTTATTGAGCCTGCGAAGCGATCGTTGAAAAACGCCAGATCTTTTTTTAAGAGATCTTTCATAGCAATGTCGTATAAGTAGATAAAACTACGCACTTCAAACTTCTGGATCCAGAAGAATGCTAGTCGCCACAATACCTCTCCCATGAGCCACGATGTGCCAAATACTAATAGATATATCCATCCGTTCGAGATTGAGATGACATTATTTTCGCCTGACTTGGAAATGATGTCTGCAATTACAAGTGGTGGAATATAAAATATCAGTGTTGTTCCGATGATGACGGCCAGAATGAGTGGCACGGTGTACCGCCAATACATGACGATAAGTTTGAGATAGAGCTGAAGCGTTTCTTTGATCGCTTGCTTATTTTCTGAGAATTTCTCCATATGAAATCTTTCTGTTTACTTTTACGGGGCAAGATATTGCTGAGATTCACCGTGTGCCTAACCCCAGCAGACTAGTCGCTTTATTATACTACATAATGTAGTTAATTACAAGCACTACTTCTTTTTTAGTGGTGGTGTGGCTGCGACAAGCCCAAGCGCTAGCGCAACAAGCGCAATATTTTTAATGATATATTGACCTTCCAGATTTGGCACAAATGGCGCTGACCATGTGGCTTCAGGATATAGCACAAGTGGCGCTGAGACGAGAAGCATGTGGAGTAGCATAATAAAGATTGCTGGGCGAGTTAGCTTTGGCAGTAGTATCATCAGGCCAATGAGGCATTCGATACACGCGAGTGCAATGAAAAGTTCATGGCCGTAGCTCCCAGCACCCATCTTCGTGGCAAATCCAAGTGCTAAATCTGTTGCTGGGCTTGCTCCGATGAGCTTTAAGAATCCAAACAAAAAGAAAATGACAAAGAGTGCGATACGAGCGATCCATGGATAGTTTTTCTTGGAAAAGTTTATGAATGCATGATCGAATTTTTCTATACTGCTCATGTATGCAGCATAGCACGAAAAGTGATACAATAACAGAGATGCAAAAGATATTGCTCTACTATAAATTTACCCCGATTAAAGATCCGCGGGCTGTTATGTTGTGGCAAAAAACACTGACGGATAGTTTGAATCTCAGAGGACGAATACTTGTAAGTGAGCATGGTCTAAATGGAACAGTGGGCGGAGAGATCGAAGACTTAAAGAAATACATTAAAGAAACCAAAAAGCTTGATGGATTTAAAGACATAGTTTTTAAGTGGAGTGATGGCGGCCGCGAAAACTTCCCGCGTATGAGTGTGAAAGTTCGCCGTGAATTGGTTGGCTTTAAAAACAGTGATGAGGAATTTAGTGTTGATGAGAATGGTGTGATTGGCGGTGGTAGACACCTCAAACCAAAAGCCGTACACGAACTTATTGAAAAGTATGGTGATGATGTGGTGTTTTTTGACGGACGCAATGAACACGAAGCGAAGATTGGAAAATTCAAAAATGCCGTCGTACCAAATACCAATACAAGCCGCGATTTTATTGCTGAGCTAGAGTCAGATAAGTACGATGACATAAAAGACAAAAAGGTTGTCACGTACTGTACGGGCGGTATTCGTTGTGAAGTTATTTCTGCCATGATGAAAAAGCGCGGCTTTAAAGATGTCTACCAGATCGATGGAGGTATCGTGAAATACGGTGAAGCGTATGGTGATGATGGCCTATGGGAAGGCTCACTTCGGGTCTTTGATGATCGCATGACCGTAAACTTTAGTGATCATGCAAAGACAATCGGGGAATGTACACACTGTGGCGGCAAAACTTCGAATTTTGAAAACTGTGCACACATGGAATGTAACGATTTAGTTCTAATCTGTGAGACTTGCAAGCAAAATCCAGACCTGCTATTCCATACCGAAGCGTGTCGTGAAAAACACGAAGCAAAACTTGCCTCAGTATAGATGGTCCTAGCCTTCGGAAATGGGTAGCATCTCGACAGGTATATTCATTGCTTTAGCAAAGCGTTCTATTTGCTGGAACTTGCAAAACTTAATTGGCTGATTGTCTTTTGAATATATGCGATAGTAGTGATTGTAACGAACAGTCTCACCATTAAATTTTTGAGCGCTCGTGGGCTTATTGATACGAACAATATACCAATCATCGTATGTTTCTAAAATGCGTTTAATTTTTGCATAGTGATTGAAAGCCATAGGTCTATACTATCAGCGTGATCCTAAGCAGCGTATAATAGAAGAGTAAGTCGTTAAGAGAAGGGAGGCGAACTATGCCATACAAGTCAATTAACGAACTTCCTGATAGTGTGAAGGACAACTTGCCTAAACACGCTCAGGAAATCTACAAGGAGGCATTTAATAGTGCTTACGATCAATATGATCGACCAGAGGAGCGACGGGCTGGTGCCGATCGAGAGGAGACTGCACATAAGGTTGCGTGGAGTGCGGTAAAGAAAGCTGGTTACGAAAAAGCAGAGGACGGGGATTGGCATAAAAAGTGATTTCTCACTCCCCTGCTCTACTTATGGTGTGTAAAATACAACCTCCTAAGATTGCTATCGAAACACAATAAGGCTTGACCTAATTTTCGATATCAATTATCATTTAACCATATGGTTGAATATACATATAAGCTCGATTCTATCTTTAACTCATTGAGTGACCCAATTAGGCGCGACATGCTAGAGCGTGTAGCGAAAGCGGAATACGCGGTCGGCGAACTAGTCGCCTGCTACGATGTGAGCTTTGCGGCGATATCGAAACATTTGAAGGTGCTTGAAAAGGCACAGCTGATTAACAAGCGAAAGGAGGGGAAGAAGCATATGGTGTCATTGGCACCGGGTGCCCTTGCGAGCGCCGATGAATATTTGGAGCAGTACAGAAGTATGTGGCAAAGCCGCTACGATAAGTTGGATGCATTAATAAACGAATAGGAGAAAATATGGCAGAAGTAAACGTGACGAAAGATCTTGAAAACAAAACACTTATTATTGAATACATAGCAAATGGTCCGAAAGAGAAAGTTTGGAAAGCCTACGCAGATAAAGAATGGTTTGAAAAATGGTGGGGACCTGAAGGCTGGGAGACGACAGCGAAGGAGTTCGATTTTCGCCCAGGTGGTCGCGTGCACTATGGTATGAAGTGTGTTGACGAAAATCAAGGCGAGTGGTTTGGTCAAACATCATGGGGATTGATGGAGGTTGAGAGCATCAATGAGGGTGAAAACTTTACTTATAAAGATTATTTCTCAGACGATGCGGGTGTAGTCAATCGTGAGTTGCCTGCCATAACAGTGACAAACGAATTTATCGAACAAGATGGTAAGACGAAAATTGTCAGTCGCAGTATAGCGGATAGCGCAGAGCAGATCGAAGAACTTCTCAAGATGGGCATGATTGAAGGCTTTACAAGTCAGCTTAATCGCTTGGACGAGTTGGTGGCGTAAAAGGCGTATACTAGGAGTATGACGGTGAGTGATGTAAGTAGCTACATTAATCAATTCGACCCCGCAGTACGCAAGCGTTTAAGCGAGCTGCGGACGCTCATACGCGCTAAAGTGCCAGATGCGATTGAAGCCTTTAGTTACGGTTTAGTTGGATACAAGCTAAACGGCAAACCTCTTGTATACTTTGGCGGATTCAAGCATCATATTGGATTTTATGCGACACCGAACGGACATGAGGCATTTGCAGATGAGTTTGCAAAGTACAAACAAGGCAAAGGTTCAGTGCAGTTCCCTCTCGACCAACCTTTGCCGGTTGAGTTAATTACGCGCGTCGTGGAGTATCGTAAAAATCAAGTGAAGTAAGGGGGTGATATGAACATCAAAGCAGCATTTAGTGGGTATTCGAGCAATGACGTTGAAGCATGTAAACAGTTTTATGGCCAAGCACTTGGCTTGGGGTTGCGTGACGAAATGGGTGGCATTGGATTTAGCATAAATGGACAGCAGATATTTATCTATCCTAAAGAAGATCATCAGCCAGCTACTTTCACAGTGTTAAATTTCGTAGTTGATGATATCGACGCGGCAATTGATGAGCTTGTAGAAAAAGGTGTGGCTTTTGAGCGATATGATAACATGCCGGCCGAGCAAGATGAGCGTGGAATACTTCGTGGTAAGGACGCAGGCATGGGGCCAAACATTGCGTGGTTTAAAGATCCGAGCGGTAATATCTTAGCATTAGTGGAGGAGTAGTTTTGGCAAATGAATCTTTTGCGCAAATCTTGATGACTGGCGAGCATCGTAATTCACTTGGCCGAGCGGCTGAAATTGTAGAAACTGTACTTGATGATCGGTCGCGTCTGGGTGAGTTGTTTGAGTGTGTGTTCGATGATGATGCATGGGTACGTATGCGGGCAATTGATAGTTTTGAGAAAATTGTCAAAGACAACCCGGAATGGGCCAAGCCGTATATCACAAGGATTTTTGGTGAACTTACGAAGAGTGACCAGCCGTCAATTCAATGGCACTTGGCGCAGATTTTTACAGAGGTTGAGCTGACACTCAAACAGCAACAACATGCCATTGATTGGCTGAAAGATAAGCTAAAGAATGTAGAAGTGGATTGGATTGTCTCCGGGGATGCTATGAAAGCTCTGCTCTATTTCTACAGTAAAGATTCAGTGGGTGCTGCTGAGCTTGAAGCTCTCTTTAAAATCCAAGAAGGTCACAAGTCCAAAGCTATACGAACAAAAGCTTCGAAACTTTTGCAAGAACTAGATAAAGCAGAAAATTTGAGGAGATAAAATGTCGTTCCAAGCGTATTTAGATAATATTGAAACTAAAACTGGTTGTACGCCACAGCAGTTTATTGATGAAGCTGTTCAAAAAGGATTTGATAGTAGTACCAAAGCTGGTGAAATCCTACAGTGGTTAGCTGACGACTATGGTCTTGGCCGTGGTCACGGGATGGCTGTAGTCCATATTATTAAGCATGGAGCAAAGATTTCTGACAAACATGTGAATTCTGGCAGCACGCACAGCGATCCAAGTAGTCTTTTGCAGGTACATGGTAAAGACGAGTTACCGTTTATCGGTGCACCAGCTAAAAGTGCACTTGCAGAAGTGGGTGTTACGAAAGCGAGCCAGCTCAAGCAGTATTCGCAAAAGGAACTTCTAGCAATTCATGGCGTAGGTCCAAAAGCGATTCGTTTACTGCAAGAAGCAGAGATTAATTTAAAGGAGGAAAAATAATGCAAAAAATAGCCACGAAAGTATTTATTGCTGCATCAATCGCGTTTGGTGTAGTCGGTGTTTTATTTATACTGAGTCTGCCACTGCAGGATGATAACGACATGTCTGACCTGAGCCATGTGTTGCAGAAGCTGCTCTTTATCTGTGTGTTTGTAATCTTACCGTCGTTTGCGCTTAGTATCGCGGCTAAATATCTTAAAAAATAAGGAGGAAGTATGCAACAAAAAATTATTCCAAACCTATGGTTTGATGGCAATGCAAAAGAAGCGGTAGATTATTACGTTTCGGTATTTTCTGATGGAAAAATAGTAAGCACAGAATACTATCCTGATACTGCCGAGGAAGGTCTAGCTGACTTTCAACAAAACCTCGCCGGTAAAGTATTGACAGTTGAATTTGAGCTAATGGGAACACGGTTTGTTGCAATCAACGCTGGATCTGAGTTTAAATTCAACGAATCAGTATCTTTCTCGGTACCATGCAAAGATCAAGAAGAAATTGATTATTTTTGGGAGAAACTTTCAAAAGTCCCCGAGTCGGAACAGTGTGGCTGGTGCAAAGACCAGTATGGTCTAAGCTGGCAGATCGTACCCGAGAACATGGAAGAGCTTATGAAGAAGCCAGGTGCCTTCAAGACTATGATGAATCAGCACAAGATAGTGATCGCGGAATATTAGAGTAGTGGATAAAATACTTTTTATCCAAACTGGAGGGACAATCGATAAGGCGTATCCGCAGAATCCGACGAATCACGGATATGCGTTTGCTATTGATGAGCCAGCTAGCCGTGTGATACTTGAGCGTGCACGACCTGGATTTGAATATGAGATAAAAACGGTGCTGAAAAAAGATAGCCTTGATATGACTGATGCTGATCGTACAATAATTCGAGAAACAATTGAAACGGCACCAAATAGCAAAATTATCATAACGCATGGGACAGATGCATTGCAGCAAACGGCAGAGTTTTTGCGAAATCTCGATGGAAAAACAATCGTTTTGACTGGAGCGATGCAGCCGGAAAAATTTCGTGACTCTGATGCCGATTTTAATCTTGGAATGGCAGTTGCCTGTGTACAGACTCTGCCATCAGCTGTATACATAACGCTATCCGGAGAAGTACGCAAAATATCATAACTGTCGATGTGCAGGCTTCTTCATCGATTGCGTTGGAGTATAATCAATGTATGAACACGGATGTGGCGAAATACATTGAGGAGCAGGAAGCACAAGATCGGCGTATTTGCGAGCGTCTTCAGGAGGAGATTGCTAGCGGCCTTCCGGAGGCTGAGAACAAAGTCTGGCACGCACACCCTGTCTGGTTTTTAGATGGCAATCCTATTGCTGGCTACAGTAAGTTAAAGGATGGCGTTCGTTTGATGTTTTGGAGTGGTGCTGACTTCAATGAGTCAGGCCTCCAGCCAGGTACTGGCAAATTTAAAGATGCATCAACTATATATCAATCAGTTGATCAAATTAACTCAGACGATATACAACGCTGGCTTGAAAAATCAAAAACCATTCAATGGGACTATAAAAATCTCATTAGCCGTAAAGGAAAATTGGAAAGAATAGCATAATGAAAGCAGCTTTATACAAAGAGTATGGATCTGCCGATGTTGTGAGTGCTATGAATGTTGTTAAGCCCAAGCCGGGTGATAACGATGTCCTCATCAAAGTAAAATACACAGCTGTCACTGCAGCGGATGCACGTATACGAGGCGCTATATTCCCAAAAGGATTTGGCTTTTTGGCACGACTAGCGTTTGGTATAGGCAAGCCGAGAAATCAAATACTTGGCAGCTGTTTTTCGGGTGTTATTGAGGCGGTTGGGAAAGATGTCGATGTATTTAAATCTGGTGATGAAGTTTGTGGCATGAGCGGTATTAAGATGGGCGCCCATGCTGAATATATTGTAGTTAATGCCAGAAAATCACTTGCTATTAAGCCGCAAAATGTCACACATAAAGATGCTGCCGGCATGCTATTTGGCGGTACGGCAGCGCTATATTTCTTGCGTGATCAGGCTCGGGTTAAGCAGGGCGAAAGTGTATTAGTCAACGGTGCTTCTGGGGCGGTTGGTACAAATGCAGTGCAGATTGCAAGACATTTGGGCGCGAGTGTCACGGGCGTAACAAGTGGAGATAGTGCCGATCTGGTAAAGTTGTTGGGTGCGGAAAACATTATTGACTACACAAAAGAGAGTATATTCGACAGTGAAAAGGAGTATGATGTTGTACTTGATGCTGTAGGCAATATCAACATCAAAGCAGGCAAAGAGATTTTAACAAAGCAAGGTCGACTCGTGTTGATGGTGGCGAGCCTTGGCGAGATTCTTCGCTCGCAATCTGATGGTCGAGTCAAGACTGGTACGGCTACTGAGAAAAAGGAAGACATTGAGTTCTTGCTTCAGCTTATGGAGCGGGGTGAGCTAAAGACTGTTATCGACTCCGAATATCTATTTGACGATATTGTTGAAGCGCATAAGCGTGTGAGCGGTGGAGATAAAAAGGGAAACGTAATGGTGAGAGTGGCCTGACAAGATGAAATATGTTGCGCTAGTTCGTGGAATTAACGTGGGTGGAAATCATCGTGTGCCAAAAGCAGAATTCCAAACAGTTCTCGAGGAATTTGGATTCCAAGATGTTGTGATCTATCTCAACTCAGGCAATGCGGTATTTGCGAGCGACCATGAGCCAAAGGCTGCGGACGTACAAGCGGCACTTGAAAAGCATTTTGGATTCACTATTCCAACACTCATTTTATCCGCTGAAAAAATCAAAACTATTGCTGCCACAATTCCTGAAGATTGGACGAATGATGCACCGAAGCCTGACAAATCAGGGCAGAAGTCCGATGTATTGTATCTTTTTGACGAAGCAAACACAGCTGATGTGCTCGAGAAGATTAGGTATCGACCTGAGGTCGAGACTATGATCTATACAGATGGTGCGATCGTAGCAAATGTCTCTCGCAAAAATCAATCGAAATACAGCTTGCTAAAAGTCGTTGGCACGCCGCTCTATCGACAGATGACCGTGCGTAATATTACCACCGCCAAAAAGCTCGCTCAACTTGTAGAAGATGAATAAGTAGGTGCTACAATAAAGCCATGAGCAAAAAGATCGACCGACCAGTGCCTCTTGTTAACGTAACAGCGCTTCTGGCTATGGCGGCGTTTATTATTTTCGCGATCCGCCCATGGAGTGCATGGAGCCCGGAGCGACTTCCTGATTACTACGGATGGAATCTTTTTAGTTACTTTACGGTTGAGAGCAATCTTATTGCGGCGGCTGTATTTGTACTAGCGGCAATTGCTATTCTCAAGAAAAATCCATTTGGCGACTGGTTTCGTTATGTGCGCGGTGGGGCAGTACTCTACATGTTGATTACGGGTATTGTGTATGCGACCCTGCTGCAAAATAATCCTGATGCTAACCCTGCGCTTGGGTTTGACTGGAATAACTTCGTCTTGCATCAACTCGGTCCGATATTTATTATTGCATGGTGGTTACTGTGGCCATCAGCAAAGCCTATTTTGGTGCGGGAGGCGTGGTGGTGGCTCGTATTTCCAATTGCGTGGATCATCTATACGCTTATCCGCGCAAGCTTTGTTGGCTGGTATCCATACCCATTTCTCAATCCCGATAAAGTTGGCGGATGGGGCGGCGTAACTCTCTATGTCATTGGTATTGCTGTTGGATTTGCGCTACTTGCTCAACTGCTTGCATGGATTAGTCGTGAGCGTGTAAGAAATAATTCTCTCTATTAATATACATCTTTCTTGTTATTGGATATTTTCGTAGTATATATATTGATAAATTTAAATATATCTATATAATTATACATATGAATGAAACATATGACGCTGCGGCGATTTTCAAGAGTCTTGGTGATGAGACGAGGCTTTCGATCGTGCGCAAGCTAGCACGTGAACAAAAGGAAGTGAATAGCCACGACATTATTTCGGATTGTGCGATTGCACTGAAACTATCTCAACCGACAATGAGCCATCATTTTCAGACACTTGTCTCGGCAAGTGTGCTGTCTGAGCGAAAAGTTGGGGTAGAAAAGTTTTATCAGTTAAATGTTGAGTTGCTTGAGCAAGTCGGTATTGATAGTAGGAAAGTATAGGAGAAATATGACAAAGAAAACACCTGAATACTGGTTTGGGCTAGACACATTTGGTGATCTAGCAGCGAACAAGGACGGTACATTGATGAACTATGCCGAGTCAATACGACTGGTCATACAAGAAGCTGTGCTGGCCGATAAGCTTGGTGTTGATGTGATCGCACTAGGCGAGCATCACCGCGATGAGTTTGCGATATCGAGCCCGGAGATGGTATTGGCCGCGATTGCGAGTAAGACGAAAAATATTAAATTAGCTTCTGGTGTGACAGTGCTTTCGAGTGATGACCCCGTCCGTGTATTTGAGCGATTCTCAACTCTTGATGCTGTCTCTGGTGGTCGCGCCCAAATCATTCTGGGTCGAGGTTCATTTACTGAATCATTCCCGCTATTTGGGTATGATCTCAAAGATTATGAAGGGTTGTTTGAAGAGAAAATCGAGCTATTTTCAAAGATTTTAAAAGAAAAACCGGTTACCTGGAAAGGTAATTTTACGCAGTCGCTTGATAATGCCGACATATTTCCAAAGACTGAATCTGGCCATCTCGAAACGTTTGTCGGTGTCGGTGGTTCGCCGCAATCAGTGGTGCGTGCTGCTGCCTACGGTTTTCCACTAGTGCTTGCGATTATTGGTGGTTCACCAGAGCGCTTTGCGCCTTATGTTGAGCTTTATAAACAATCAGCGGCGCAGTTTGGTCATACAGCACATCCGGTTGGTATGCATTCACCAGGATTTATTGCCGATACTGACGAAGAAGCGATCGAGGTATCTTTCCCTCTTTTCAAAGAGCAGATGGATAGGGTAGGAAAAACTCGTGGCTGGACGCCAATGACCAAGCAGCATTTTATGAACGAGGTAAAAGGCGGCTCAATGTACGTTGGTTCACCTGAAACAGTTGCAAAAAAGATTGTGAAGGCAATGAAGGCTGTCGGTGCGACTCGCTTTGACATGGTGTATGGCTTTGGTCCGATGCCTGCAGAAAGGCGACTACATATGATTGAGCTTTACGGCGAAAAAGTCATTCCTCGCGTGCGTGAGTTGCTGGCGGAGAAGTAGCGTGACGAACGTAAGAACGATTGGTATTTTAGGCGCAGGCAAGCTCGGTATTGTACTTAGTCAACTTGCACTTAAAGCGGGCTATAATGTGTACGTTTCTGGCTCTGGCGATCCCGAGAAAATTAGACTGAGTGTAAAGGTGCTTGCACCAGGTGCGGTCGCTGCCACGAGTGAAGAAGTGGTGAAAGAGAGTGATGTAGTCATTCTCGCATTTCCGCTCAGTAAATATCGCAATATCCCAGTTGAGGCATTGGCAGACAAGCTGATTATCGATGCAACGAATTATTGGTGGGAAGTCGATGGTGCTCGTGAAGATTTTCTAAATCCAGAGGAATCATCTAGCATGGCAATACAAAAGTTTTTGTCAAAATCACGCGTCGTGAAAGCCCTAAATCATATGGGATATCATGACTTGTATGACGAAACACGGCCAGCAGGTGCCGCCGGTCGAAAAGCGATTGCTGTAGCGGGCGATGACGAACAAGATATAAAAATTGTCTCTGATATCGTAGATACACTCGGCTTTGATCCAGTCTGCATCGGCAATCTGGCCTCAGGCGTAAAGCTAGAGCCGGGCGGCAAAGTTTTTGGCGCAAATGAGGACGCCGAGACGCTGACCGATTTACTGAAGGCCAAGTAAAGCTAAGTGATCAGATCTAGTCGTTACTTGGCCTATTGCGAATTTCCAAGCCAGCCATGATAAGGTCGCCAGCGATGATGAGACGTGGTGATTTTTTATCGACTTTTTGAGTAGTCTTGTCTTCGCAGCCAGCCATAATGCAATTGACCTTGTTGAGGATCTGCACGTTTTCTGGCACTATGATCTCTACTCCACCCCAGAATGAAAATACCTCAATTGCGGTATCATTGGCAAAGTTAGTCTTGCGTAGGTCAATTCGAGCGCCACCCATTATAGCCGTGATACTTGAGCCTTTGAATTCCCTTGCTGTGTTGGCGATCTCGCTACCACCCATTAGCGCAAATACATCATCTCGTTCTTTTTTACTGGTAGTATTAGTAACGTATGAACGACGGAAGAGAAGCGACACTCCAACTGCGACCACAATGAGCGGCCAGACGACCTGCCATGGCTGGAAGGAGATAATATCAAGCTCACGAAGCTGATAAAGGCCACCAAGTAACACAACGAACACCGGTAGTAGCCAGTTGCGCGGATTGTTTGCAAAAAGAAGCAAACCGCCTAGGATGACGAATAGTGGCCAATATGTAGACACGCCCTCGCTAAGATCTACGGCGCCAAGGTTGTGCAGTAAAAATCCTGCACCAATGATCGCTATGACAAGACCAGTTACTATGCGAATAAGTGATGAGTTTTGCATTGGACTATTCCTCCGTTTGAATGATGGTTTCATTATAACATTGAAGAGATGAGAGGAATGAAGGCATCATTCATTTCCGATGCGACTCAATACGATAGTAGTGTTATATCGCATTTGGTATGATAGAGATATGAAAAGTACGTCTGTAACGATTCGGTTTGAGACTAAACTTTATACACTCAAAGACTGGACGATTTTACCTGTGCCAAAAGATGAAAGTGTGAAATTGTCATCACGCGGGCAGATTAGCGTCACTGGTACGCTTAATGGGCATGAATTTAGTACTGTGCTTGAGCCGGATGGACGCTGGAGTCATTGGATGCGCGTTACTAGTGGACTACAAAAAGTCGCTAGTGTAACCTCTGGTGATACTGTGAAAGTTGAGCTAACGACGAGCAAAAAATGGCCAGAGCCAATACTCCCAAAAGATTTCAAAGATGCACTGGCTATTGCACCAGAAAAAGTGAAGGAGAAATGGCAAGATATTACGCCAATGGCTCGTTGGGAATGGATTCGCTGGATGAACGCCACGCTGAGTCAGGAAACTCGGCAAATACGGATGGAAAAAACAATCTCAAAATTAAATGGCAAGCATCGTCGGCCATGCTGTTTTAATCTCGCTGCCTGCACGGAGCCGTACCTGATGAAGAGTAGCCAGTTGATGGAATCAACTTCGTGACCACGAAGCCGCGGATTTACACCATAAGCTTTGCAGGAGTATATCCTCTGTATGTTGCTAAGGCCGTAAAAAAGAATCGAACAAAAAGCGAGGTCGATGAGATCATTCGCTGGCTGACAGGCTATAGTCAAAAAGAACTCGAACAAGAGCTTGGAAAACGGACAGATCTTGAAACGTTTTTTCTGAAAGCACCCAAACTAAACCCCGCTCGAAAGCAAATCACAGGCATGATTTGCGGCATGCGCGTAGAGGAAATTGAAGATCAGACTACACAAGAAATTCGCTACCTAGATAAGCTGATTGATGAGCTTGCCAAGGGTAAGGAAATGGCGAAAATTTTACGTACTCTATAGGATTTACCGCTACCGACTGTGACATAATAGGCATATGAGTGGATATATTGAAATTATTGGTGCGAGAGAAAATAATCTTAAAAACGTATCGTTACGTATTCCGAAGCATAAAATTACGATATTCACAGGTGTGTCTGGGTCGGGAAAATCATCTATCGTCTTTGATACGGTAGCGGCAGAAGGCCAGCGTCTTTTGCATGAAAATTTTAGTGCATTTATACGCACATTTTTGCCAAAAGTGAAGCAACCAGAAGCGGACAGCATCTCAAATCTTAATATGCCAGTGATCGTAGATCAACGAAAACTTGGCGGTGGCTCTAGTTCGACTGTTGGTACGGTGACAGATATTGCACCGCTTGTTCGACGATTATTTTCACGCATTGGCCAGCCAAATGTGCCCCATGTGTACATGTTTTCATTTAATAATGCGGCTGGTATGTGCCCAGAGTGCAAAGGTCTCGGCAGTAATATGGGGCTTGATATCGAAGCAGCTCTGGATCTCTCTTTGTCGCTCAATGAAGGCGCGATCAAAATGTCGGATTACAAAGTTGATAGTTGGTACTGGAAGCAAGTCATGGAAGCGGGATCGTTTGATGGCGATAAAAAACTTCGTGATTATACCGATGCAGAAATGAACGAACTTCTCTACGGTGAGCCACGCAAGGTAAAGCTGGCTGGGATGAATATGACTTATGAGGGAATTGCTAGGCGTTTTGCAACCAAATATATCTCACGTGATCTCTCTAGTATGTCTGAGCGTACACAAAAAGCAGTGAAGCCATTCATGAGCATGGCTCCGTGTACACTTTGTCACGGTGCTAGGTTGAGTCAGGAGGCATTGGCGAGTAAGATCGATGGGCAAAATATCGCTGACATGTCAGCACTGCAAATCGATGAACTTGTAAAAGTGCTAAAGGACATCAAGGACCCGACCATAAAAAATATTATCGACATGATATGTGTTCGGCTTGAGCATTTGATAGAGATTGGTCTTGGCTATTTGAGCTTAGACCGGCCAACAGATACATTATCGGGTGGTGAGTCGCAGCGTGTAAAAATTGTGAAATATTTAAATGGTACACTCAGTGATGTCATGTATATTTTTGATGAGCCGAGCGTTGGTCTACACCCACGCGATGTGCATCGTCTCAATGAACTTTTGAAAAAACTACGAGACAATGGTAATACGGTAATTGTCGTTGAGCATGATCCTGATGTGATCAAGGTTGCTGATCATGTGATCGATGTTGGTCCAGGTGCTGGATCAAACGGTGGTGAGATTATGTTTGAAGGCACCTATGAGGCGTTACTTAAGTCTGACACGCTCACTGGAAAAGCGCTCGGTACGCATGCTAAATTAAAAGAATCTGTCCGCAAGCCAAGCGGTGAGCTGCATATAGAAAATGCACATGCCAACAATCTGCAAAATGTCAGTGTGGCAATACCGACAGGCGTATTGACGGCAATTACTGGCGTGGCAGGATCGGGCAAAAGTTCATTGATCAATCAGACATTTGTACGTCAGTATTCAGATGCGATAGTGATTGATCAATCTCCTGTCGCCGCAAACAGTCGTTCAAATGTGTTGACCTATACTGGCGTTATGGACGAAATCCGTAAAAGCTTTGCGAAAGAAAACGGAGTAGATGCGAGTCTATTCAGCTTCAACTCCAAAGGTGCTTGCGAGAATTGTCAGGGCACGGGCTACGTAGCGATCGAAGCGGCGTATGTCGAAGAAGCAAAGATGATCTGTGAAATTTGCGAAGGCAAGCGCTATAAAGAAGAAGTCTTACAGTATCAATGGCATGGGAAAAATATTGTTGAAGTCCTTGATCTAACGATTGCCGATGCAGTAGTATTCTTTGACAATCCGGCAGTGTCGAAACAGCTTCAGGCACTCTTTGATGTTGGACTCGAGTACCTTACGCTAGGGCAGCCGCTCAGTACATTGTCTGGCGGTGAGTGTCAGCGAGTGAAGCTGGCAAGTGAACTCCATAAAGCTGGCAGTATTTATGTACTTGATGAGCCAACTACCGGGTTGCACATGTCTGACATATCTCGACTGCTCGATATTTTGAATCGTCTCGTGGATAGTGGTAATACGGTGGTTGCGATTGAACATAATCTTGATGTTATTCGTCAGGCTGATTGGATTATTGATGTTGGTCCTGAGGCGGGTCGTGACGGCGGTCATATTGTCTTTGCGGGTGAACCAGTAGCTTTGAAGGACGCGAAAGAATCAATCACGAAAACGTTTATATAGAGAATATCGGAAAGTAACTATGGCTAATAAAGTGTTCAATGGTATTTATCAAGATATCGTAAATGATCCGATGAATGCTGACATGAAAGCTAAAGGCTACGTGCCGGTATATACAGCTGGTTCCAAAGCAAAGATAGTCATAGTCGGACAAGCTCCGGGAAGTAAGGCTCAAGCATCAATGAAGCCATGGAACGATATTAGTGGTGTGCTGCTTCGGAAATGGCTTGGGGTAACTGATGAACAGTTTTACGACCCTGATCTCATAGCGCTGACACCGATGGATTTCTTTTATCCTGGGAAGGGTGTCCACGGAGATTTACCTCCACGGAAAGGATTTGCTGAAAAGTGGCATCCAAAGCTACTGGGTCATATGCCGGATGTGCAGCTTGTTATTTTGATCGGCGCATATGCACAAAAATACTATCTTGGTAAAAATGCTAAACGCAATTTGACCGAAACAGTTCAGTCGTATGAGGAGTATTTGCCGATGTATTTTCCGCTCGTACATCCGAGTCCGCTGAATTTTCGTTGGCGTGCAAAAAATCCGTGGTTTGAGTTAGAGATTGTGCCTGAGCTTCGTAAAATAGTCCATCGTATTATTCCGTCATGAGTGCGGGTGTATAATAAGTGTAAAGATAGGGGGGGATATGGACGTAAGAATAGAATTAATACCGGTGCCGGTCACGGATGTTGATCGAGCTATTGAGTTTTATACGAAAAAAGTCGGCTTTAATCTCGATCACGATCACAAAGTCCAACCTGGACTGCGTTTTGTGCAATTGACTCCACCTGGATCGGCCTGTTCGATAGTAATCGGCGAAGGAATTACAGATAAGCAGCCTGGTACGCAGGAAATTCAGTGTGTCGTTGAAGATGCTGCTGCGCTTCATGATGAACTCGTAGCCAATGGTGTCGAGTCGACTGACGTAGAATCATTGCCATGGGGCATCTTCACGCATTACAAAGATCCTGATGGCAATTCGTGGGCTATGCAGCAGCTCAATCCTAATCTGCAAAACTAGAAAGGCATTAAAAATAAGGGGGGACAATGGCAAAGCAGGTATTTATCAACTTTCCAGTTATGGATCTGGAGGCGTCAACTAAATTTTACGAGGCCCTTGGCTTCACTAAGAATTCAATGTTCTCGGACGAAAATGCCAGCGCAATGACATGGAGTGACGACATTGTATTTATGTTGCTAACACGTGACTTCTACCAGAAATTCCTAAATGGCAAAACTATAGCTCATACACTAACAAGTAGTGCAGCGTTGATTGCACTGACGCTCGAGAGTCGCGAAGCTGTACAGCAATTTGCCGACATAGCTAAGGCAAATGGTGGTGATTATTTTGTAGCAGAACCAAATAAAGATCTTGACTTCATGTTTGGTCTAGAGGTATCTGACCCAGACGGCAACACGCTCGAGCCTGTATGGATGGATCCGAACTTTGATCCAAACGGCACCTCGGCCTAATAGACTTGCAGGTTCCTCCTTGTCTAAATATTTTGCCAAAAGAGCATCACATAAATGGTTGAAATATTTCGACTAGTTGTGTATTCTGAGAATATGAGTCATGCCAAACAAGTTAACGAGTTAAGAGAATTATTCAAAAAGTGCTTGCCGCTATTCAATGCTTTAGGTGATAGTACGCGTCAGCAACTTATGCTGCTCTTGATGAATGATAAGCAGCGTTCCGTAGAGGAGCTGACAAGTGAGACGGCATTGTCGCGACCAACAATTTCACATCATTTGAAAATCTTAAAAGATGCTGGACTGATTGCTGAGCAGCGACAGGGGCGCAAGCATTACTATGCGCCTTGTGGCGGTGTGCATCTGGAAATGATAGAAAAACTAATCACGGCCGTACGTACGCTAGAGCGCCAGAAGGGAATTTAATAAATTATATGGGCAAAGGACTGCACAAACTAGGAGCATTTGCGTTTAAGCATCCATGGCGAATCGTGGCTGTATGGCTTGTTATCTTAGCGGTGCTAGGGGTTGGCGCGGCGACATATTTCAAGGCGCCTACCGCTGCTCTCACGATTCCTGGCATTGAAGCGCAAAAAGGCATCAACCGTGCAAGTGAATTATTCCCTGATGGTGGCAAGGGGTCTGGGCGTATTGTCTTCAAGGCTGCTGACGGCAAGGAAATTAATGATTATAAGAAAGAAATTGAAGCGCTTTCAAAAGATGTTGAAAAAGTAGAGGGCGTATCACAGGTGGTGAGTCCATTTGTTTCCGAGACATTTATGTCAAAAGACAAGACTATCGCCTATGCTCAGGTGCAGCTAAAAGAAGGTAATGGATCAATTACTGAGACAACATTTGATGGTGTCAGGCAAAAGGTAGAGGCTGCGCGTACAAGTGGGATCCAAGTCGAAATGGGTGGCGATTTGATCAATAATACGCCGGGCGAAATTCTAGGAATAGGTGAAGTCGCCGGTGTAATACTTGCGTTGGTTGTGCTGGTCGTGACGCTCGGATCGCTGGTGGCGGCTGGTATGCCGATTATTACGGCACTGGTCTCGATTGCCGTAACTACTGCTGGGCTTTTCTCGCTCAGCCAACTCTTTACAATCAATACAACCACGCCTGTCTTGGCGATCATGCTTGGGCTTGCTGTCGGTATCGATTATTCACTTTTTATCATTAGTAAGTATCGTTCATATGCGCTTGCCGGCTTTAGCCTTAAAGTAGCTGCTGCTCGGGCTATCGGGACAGCTGGTAATGCGGTAGTCTTCGCCGCTATGACAGTCGTGATCGCGCTTGCAGCGCTGAGCCTGGTTAATATCCCATTCATGACGACTATGGGTCTTGCGGGTGCTGCTAGTATTGCGATTGCGGCCGCAGTAGCGATTACGCTTGTTCCAGCATTACTTCACTTTGCTGATATGCGTATCTTTGGTAGAAAAGTGCGAGCAAAAGTAGTAGCAGCTGGGAAGCGGGGGCCGAAAAAGGCCGTGGTGGTAAGTCATAAAACAATTGGCTATAAGTGGGGCGAAATTATCACGAAACGACCATGGCTAGCTATGGTAGGCGCAGTTCTTGTTGTTGTAGCGATTGCTCTGCCGGTAAAGCATCTTGAGCTTGGGCTCCCGACAGATCAGTATGCCGCACATGCAAGCACAGAGCGAAAGGCATATGACCTACTGACCGAAGGATTTGGCCAAGGTTTTAATGGACCTCTAACTCTAGTTGTGGAAGGACTGCCTGGGACGAGTAAAGCTGATGAGCAAACCGTACGATCTCAAGCAATGGCCGAGTATAACAAGCAAGTGAGTAAGGCGAAGGCCGCGCAAGAAGCATACTTTGCAAAAAAAGCGGCGCAAGCAGTCACGCTTGAACAGCAAATTGCCTTACAGCAAGAAATCGCGGCTGCCACTCAGAAGGGTGCTGTGCAGCAAAAAGCTGGACTTGCGAAGGTCGACAAGACGGTCGAGCAGTATGCGAAGCTTGTTGGGCTGAAAAAGATTGCCGACAAGATCCAGAAAGAAGATAATGTAGAGCAAGTATTGCCTGCGATGGCAACTGACGACGGTAAAGCCGGCATTATTCAGGTGATTCCGAAGTCTGCGCCAAGTAATCAGGCGACGATTGATCTCATCAAACATTTGCGTGATCCGAGCACGAAAGCAGATCTGACAAGTGATGTGAATGTTAGCTTTGCTGTCACTGGATCAACAGCACTTCAGACAGATATCAATGAAAGACTCGCGGCTGCATTGCCACAGTATCTTGCAGTTGTTGTCGGACTGTCACTTGTGCTGCTTGTTGTTGCTTTCCGATCAATTCTTGTACCGATAAAAGCGACACTTGGCTTCCTGCTGTCAGTGCTTGCAATGTTTGGAGCACTTGTTGCTGTGTTCCAGTGGGGCTGGTTTGGCATTGCAGAAGCACCTGGTCCGATAGTTAGCTTTATCCCAATTATCGCAACAGGTATTCTATTTGGACTTGCAATGGACTACGAATTCTTCCTTGTGTCTGGCATGCATGAAGCGTACTCGCATGATAAAAAGAAGGATGCCAAGGCGGCAGTTGTGCGTGGGTTTGCCGCTGGTAGCAAAGTAGTGACAGCTGCTGGCATTATTATGGTGAGCGTCTTTGCGGGCTTTATCACTAATCACGACGCGACAGTCCAAGCGATTGGCTTTGGCCTGGCAGTTGGAATATTAGTTGATGCGTTTTTGGTACGCATGACAATTGTTCCGGCAGTCATGACCTTACTTGGGCGAAGTGCTTGGTGGCTGCCAAAGTGGCTTGATCGGCGTTTGCCGCATGTCTCAATCGAGGGTGAAGAATAGTCAGATAATAACGCTTATCGTTGAAAGCATGATTGGCAGAAGAGTATAGTGGAACTATGAGTAAACCACGAAGTGAAATATTCTATCCAGCAGTACAAACAGCAAGCGATAAAAACTATGTACCAAAACCAACTCGAGATGAAAAAAGAGCTGAATTGTTTTCGGGCAAAACGGGTATTGTTATCCCGTGGCAGCAAAAAATAGGAACCATAGCTTCAGCGCGAGCATTTAATCGTATCGCCCAGACGGGCAATGAAGAAAATATCAAGAATATTTCGAACCTTCTCGCACTCACATCGTTTGGTACTGCGTATCATGTCTTTGCAGAGCGCGATGCTGATCGTGTGATGTATCGAAGAGCTAAAATTCCAACAATGATTAATCCAGACACAAAAGAACGCACATCACAAGATGATCTACTCGTCTTAGCTCAAGGCAGACTGGCGGAAGCAGCTGACTTAGCCATAGGAATTGAGCAGGCGTGCATTGATGGTCGGTCCCTACGCGGGAAAAGTCATATGCTTGGTCGTGTGTTCGCGCCCGCGGCGGCTACTCTTGCTACTATTGAAGCTGGAGTTGCGGATATGGATGGAAATGAAAAAGATATGCAATGGCATGCATGGCAAGCAGCCCAAGGAAGTTATCTTCGAATGCTTGAGCTAAGCGGAAAACTCGATGCACGACCGACAGTCGCTCAACTTGCAGATGAACATGCGCCGCTCAGACGTTTTATGAATGATGATCAGCATTTCGTAAATAAAGTCTCGCACAAGACTTTGCTTGAAGAGATTGAAGAAGCTAAAAAGTCTCCTTCATCGCTTTAAGTATTATATTGTCGCGCTAGTCTCAGAAAATTGCTACACTATAGAGATGAAAAACTTTTACCAAGTTCTTGTAAATACACTGATCGCTAATGTGACGACGAGCTTTTTATGGTTTGCGTTGACATTCTGGGTATATCTTGAGACGAAGAACGTACTTGCAACCGGTATTATTGGCGGTATGTATATGCTGCTTGTTGCGATTTTTAGCATTATTTTTGGTACTATTGTTGATCATCACAAGAAAAAGAGTGTCTTTTTATTTTCGTCATTTTTCACATTTTTTATGTTCGGGGCTGCAGGTATCCTGTATCTTAACTTTCCAGAAAAAGCGCTACTTGATATTGGTGGGCCAATTTTTTGGATTTTCTCAGGCATCATATTAGCTGGTGGGGTCATAGAAAATATGCGCAATATCGCTCTGAGCACGACAGTCACATTGTTGGTTCCAAAGGAGCGGCATGCCAATGCGAATGGCCTTGTGGGGACGGTGCAAGGGCTTGGCTTCATCGTAACAAGTGTATTTTCAGGACTTGCGATTGGTCTTCTTGGCATGGGCTGGACGCTTGCGATTGCTATTTTCTTTACGGCCATCGCGGCGCTACATATTTATTTTGTAAAAATTCCTGAGAAAGGTATTGCGCATGATCCGGAACTTGCCAGCAAAAAGATTGACTTAAAGGGAAGTATCGCTGCAATTCATGCTATTCCTGGTTTGTTTGCGTTGATCATTTTCTCAACATTCAATAACTTCATTGGTGGAGTATATATGGCGCTGATGGATCCATACGGTCTGACGCTCTTTTCTGTAGAAATGTGGGGAATCGTCTTTGGTGTAGCTGGCACTGGCTTTATCGCAGGCGGACTATTAATTGCTAAATATGGTCTTGGCAAGAATCCTATGAAGACATTGCTATGCGTCGCTATTATCATGGGACTTCTTGGATCGTTCTTTACGATACGCGAATGGTGGTGGCTCTACGCGCTTGGCATCTGGCTATACATGGTGCTTATCCCGATAGTCGAAGCAGCGGAGCAGACAGTGATTCAGCGAGTGGTGCCATATAAGCGTCAAGGTCGAGTCTTTGGATTCGCTCAAGCGTTTGAAGCTGCTGCTGCGCCTGTCACTGCGTTTATGATTGCGCCAATTGCACAATTTGGCATTATCCCGTACATGAATTCAGATGCTGGGAAAAACATGTTTGGCTGGCTGCTCGGTGGCGGTGAGGCTAGAGGAATTGCACTTGTATTCTTTTTTGCGGGGCTTATTATGGCCGCTGCAGCGCTACTAGCATTTCTTACTAAGTCGTATGCCAAGTTGTCCGAGCACTACGCTAAGTCCTAAGACCAATAATATTTGTGCCAATAGAAAAACCCCTCGTTTCCTTGGGTCTATAAGACTTCAGAGACGAGGGATTTTCCTTAGAACGCCTGGGTAAGTATCCAAACGGTCACGGCGAGTGAGATAAAGAACAGACCGAGGCCAACTGGGCTACCCCAACTGAACCAACTGCCCCAAGCGCGCCAATTTTTGTGCGTCAGCTCGTACCAGTCCTTGCTGAATAGTTCTTTCTCTTCTTTTGTCATTTTTGACATAGCGAGACTCCTATTAGTTGTTAATAAAAGCCCCGAATAAGTGCAGTGCCGGTGACAAGTTATTCCCTCGGGGTGGGACTTGCTGTTTATACGGACTTATGTGCTGAAAGTAGTATACACGAAGAATTAAATGCCAACAATATCCGACGGCTTTGCCTTGTGTACATGCGCATGTTTGCGCCAACCATGCACGAAAGCCAAAAATATCGTAAATACCGCTAACCACAGCACTGAATAAGAGACTGTTTCGAAATTATATGTTTCAAGTGCGACTACGATTAGCACTAATTTGAGCATTACTAGATAATAACTCGGCAGTGATTCAGAAAATGGATCGTTTCTGGTCTTGCGAAAGGTTGGAATAAACGAGGTAATTTCTGCAATCGTCACAACGCTAAGTGCCAGAACTGGCTGGCTTTGTAGCGTCAGATACACCACCACGCCAAATAGCGTGACCCCAAGGCAGATCTTGTCGAGTGGTACGATATCTTTAGTGCCGAACCGGAAGGTGAAATAGAGAATAATCAAATTAAGACACGCACTAATTAGCGTTGGCCACGCGCCAATACCAGCTCCGCCGCGCCATTGTATGATACCAACGACAAACGTAATGAGCGTGATACTTATCCAGGTATAAAGATGCGGTTTGTTCTTACCATGCAAGATTGCAACGAGATAGGGCACATAGGCAATCACGCCGAGCATGATGGCGCCTGAGGTGGCGACCAGTTTTATTATTTCCATAGGCTCAGTATACTAAACCTATGAACGTAGCGCTTGAGAAGAAACTGCAAACCCTGCCACGCAGCCCTGGCGTGTATTTTCATAAATCGAAAAGTGGCGAGATTATCTATGTTGGCAAAGCGGCAGTACTTAAGAATCGTGTGAGGCAGTACTTCCAGGCTGCAAGGAACCTCGATGCAAAAACGATTGCGTTGGTAAATGAGATTCATGATACGGATTGGGTAGAGACAGAATCTGAAATCGACGCGCTGTTCCTAGAGTCTGAAATGGTGAAGCGCTACATGCCGCGCTACAATGTGCTGCTACGCGATGATAAGTCACAGATGTTCGTGCGAATAGACATGAAAAACGAATGGCCTCACATAGGTTTTACGCGCAATCCGAGTGATGACGGTGCTGAATATTACGGGCCATTTTATAATGGGTTCGCCCTCAAGAAAGCACTACGCTACCTCCGGAAAGTGTTTCCTTATTTTGTAAAAGCAGAGGGAAAAGAAACGTCAAAGCTTGATGAAGATCTTGGACTCAGCCCACGAAAAAGCGAAGGCTCTGATGTATACAAAACTAATCTCAAGAAGCTCATTAGTTACATTAAAGGTAATCGAAAAAGTATCACAGCCGAGCTTGAAAAAGATATGAAAGAAGCGGCCCGCAGTCAAGATTTCGAGCAAGCTGCAATGCTGCGCAATAAGCTGCGGTATATGAAAGAACTTCAGCGTCGTGTGATGTTTGGCGACCGAGAATTTCTTGATATTTCTAAAGATAAGGCGCTGAGTGATCTCGTAGAACTTTTTGGGCTAGAAAAGATCCCATCACGTATAGAAGGCTATGATATCTCACATCAAGGTGGGATGAATGTAGTAGCAAGTATGGTCGTATTTACGAATGGTGTCAGTGATCGGGCAGAGTATCGTAAGTTTAAAACCAAGATCGAAAAAAACGACGACACGGGTAATATGCACGAAACGTTTCTACGTCGCTTTTCTGAAAAAAACGTCAAAAGCTGGGGTGTGCCACAACTTGTCTTGATTGATGGTGGCAAAAATCAATTAAAGGCGGCTCTTGATGCTATGGAGGCGCGTGCGGTGCAGATACCAGCTATAAGCATCGCAAAGCGGGAGGAAGAGATTATTATTCACAAATCTCGCTCAAATATCTCACTCGAGCAGCTCGAAAAACTAGATATACCAGGTGTAGGGGTATTTGATGAGAAGGAATTCTTGGTTATTAATCTTCATTTGGGTCAGCGTAACGCCGGTGGGCATTCAAAAAATCTGGGCAGCGGCACCTCACTTAGTCCTTATCAAGATATAGTAAAGCTTTTCCAACGTATTCGTGATGAGTCTCATCGTTTTGCTGTGAGCTACCACACTGTTTTGAAGCGCAAAAAGCAAACGGCTAGTGTGTTGACTGAGATTCCGGGCATCGGACCGGCAACTCAAAAGAAGCTGATTCAGCAATTTGGGAGTCTGCGTAAGGTTGAGCAAACAGACGTCGCTGAGATAGCTATGGTGATCGGTCGGCAAAAAGCCGAGCTCATCAAACGCTATTTGGTCGCCTAATGCTGCTTATGCTATAATCACGCCATATACAATGAAAGGATCCAATATGAAACGCACACATAAACTGTTCTTTTCAAAGGGATTTACGATTATTGAGCTGCTTGTTACGATTATTGTGATTGCTATTCTTGCATCAATCACTATCGTTGGCTTTGGTAAATGGCGTGAATCTGCGTTGCAAAAAGCCGTGCAGTCAGATCTCCAAATGGCGGCAACAGCTATGGAAAGTGCAAAAAATTTCAGCGCTGGCTACCCGGGATCGATACCTGCTAGTTTTAAAGGAAGCAGTGATGTCGCTGTAACATATGTTCAGGGTGACATCAATTCATATTGCATTGAAGGTACTGCACCGGCGAGTCCATCAATTCGTTATTATATAGATACGTCTCAAGGAAAAAAGCCGACAGCAAAAGTAGGAACATGCACTGGTGGTGTTGATGTCTGGACTGCGAATGCTGGTGCTGGTGATGGCTCGTGGCATTCGGTTACATATGGCAATAATATGTTTGTCGCAGTAGCGACGAGTGGCACCAACCGAGTCATGACCTCGCCAGACGGTATCAACTGGACTGCGCGAAATGCGGCCCAGGCAAACGGTTGGTCTAGTGTTACTTACGGCAATGGCTTATTTGTGGCGGTGTCTTATGATGGCACCAACCGAGTCATGACCTCGCCAGACGGTATCAACTGGACTGCGCGAAATGCGGCCGCAGCTACTAACTGGAATAGTGTCACGTATGCCAACGGTCTATTCGTAGCAGTAGCAATCAGCACTAGCACCAACCAAGTCATGACCTCGCCAGACGGTATCAACTGGACTGCGCGAAATGCTGTTGTAAAGTATGGCTGGGACTCAGTTACTTATGGCAATGGCTTATTCGTAGCGGTAACAATAGGCCTTGGCACAAGTCAAGTCATGACCTCGCCAGACGGTATCAACTGGACTGCGCAAAGCACCCCGGTGTCAGCCTACTGGACAAGTGTTACATATGCCAACGGCAAGTTTGTTGCAGTAGCTCAGGCTAGCACAACTGCTGTCATGACCTCACCGGACGGCATCAATTGGACGGCCCATACCGCGGGTGGTAATCAGGGCAACTGGTTCTCGGTGGCTGGTGGTAACGATGTTTTCACGGCTGTAGGATACGGTCCTAATCGGATTATGACTTCCAAGGACGATATTGCTACCTGGACAGTCCGAACACCTCCTGAGGCAAATTACTGGGAGTCGGTCACCTTTGGTAACGGGCGCTTCGTCGCTGTATCGAGTAATGGTACCAATCGTGTTATGACTTCGACAGCGCAGTAGCTATTACGTCTAAATATTAATTTAGAAAAGAGGCGCTATAATAAATGAAGCATGCAAAATAATTTCTTTCTTTCCAATCGAAAATCACTGAGTCAATCCTTAAAAGGAGGAATGATAGTACTATCCGCGTATGCGAGTTTGCAGCGGCAAAATGATGCAGCATATAAATTCCAGCAAGAAGCAAACTTCTGGTACCTGACAGGTATTGAGCAAGCAGAATGGCGAGTGATCATTGACGGTGCGACAGGTGAAGAGTGGCTGGTAAAACCAGATATTGACGAGGTTCACGAAATATTTGACGGATCGCTCAGTGCCAAGCGGGCATCAGAAATTAGTGGCATCAAAAAAGTAATCTCACATGACGAAGGCATAGCGTTGCTGCGTCTACTAGCGAAAAAACATAGTGTTGTTAATACGGTCGATAATCCGCCATATGCCGACCAGTTTGGGTTTGTACTCAATCAAGCCATCGCTGCCAATAAAAAAATGCTTGAGCGAACATTTGCCTCAGTGGTTGACTGCCAAAAAGAGCTTGCGAAACTTCGAGCCATTAAGCAGCCTGAAGAGATAAAGGCTATTCAGCGGGCGATTGCTTTTACAATGGATGGATTTCAAAAAGTAAAAGATAGTATGTCGTCTGCTCGCCATGAGTATGAGCTTGAAGCGGAATTCACATATTACTTCAAGAGAACCGGTGGCTTTGACCACGCATATGACCCGATTGTAGCAAGTGGGGGCAATGCATGCACGCTGCACTACGGTGAAAATAGCTCAAAACTACAAGCAAAGCAGTTTGTGCTGATGGATGTAGGTGCTCGTGTAGATGGCTACGCTGCTGATATCACGCGAACGTACATAAAAGGCTCTCCAACTAAACGCCAAAAAGAGGTGCATCAAGCGGTTCAAGCAGCTCATTTTGATATTATCCAGCTTCTCACGCCAGGTCTGCCTGTCGAGGAGTATAGTCAAAAGGTTGATATTCGCATGAAGCAGGCTTTGATTGACATTGGCTTACTAAAAGATGAAGATGACACCGAGACGTATCGTAAATACTTCCCGCACGCAATTAGCCACGGGCTTGGGATTGATGTTCACGATAGTTTAGGAGGAACGCGATATTTTGAGCCAGGTATGGTGCTGACGGTGGAGCCTGGAATCTATATTCCAGAGGAAAACATTGGTGTGCGTATCGAAGATGATATATTGATCACCTCAGGTGGTCATAAGAATCTCAGTGCCGAACTCTCGACAGAATGGTAGTGCTCACGGTATAATACACGCATAATGAAGCAACAATTTATAGTCTTCCTTGTGCGGTGGATCCTAAATACGTTTGGCCTGTGGCTCGCGATAAAGCTATTCGGTACGGGCGTGCATGACGAAGAAATTACTGCTGGATTTTGGGGATTCTTGCTAGCGGGTCTAATATTTTCTATTTTTAATAGTGTACTGCGGCCGATTATCGTCATATTATCACTTCCGGCTATACTGCTGACACTCGGGCTGTTTACATTTGTTGTTAACGGCTTTATGGTATGGCTTTCCCTCAAGATTGCTCCTGGAATTCAGATGACATTTTTCTACTCAATAATTACAGGAATCGTCATAAGTTTGATAAACTATATAATAAGTAGTGTTTTTGAACTCCAAGGTAAACCGGGGATAAGAAGAGAGGCATAGAAATGGATATCGCGATAGTATTACAGTATGTGACAGTAGGATCAGGCGTCTTGATGATCGTTTGTATTTTGCTACAACAACGTGGTGCTTCTTTGGGCGCAGGGTTTGGCAGCTCGGGTGAGCTTTATACGACTCGTCGCGGTCTCGACAAGAGCTTGTTTGACGCGACAATTTTCCTCGCAGCAGTATTTGTTCTTTCAATTCTTAGCTCGCTACTTGTCCCGTAGGTGAAGCTGACAGATGGACGAAAAGGGCGGCTCAAAACGATTTCTGAAGCTGAAATTCGACAGCAAAACACTGTCGCGCCGTGCTCGTCAGGCGGAGACTGCGACCACAAAGCATGCGCATAAGTTCGTCGTCAAGAAGCTTGCTAATCTACGCGAAGTGCGATCGAATATATCGCTTTGGATTTTGATCCTTACGGTCTTGATAGGTACCGTAATTTTGCAAACTATTTGGTTTCAGCAAACATTTCACAAAGCTGCACCGGCGAATGAAGGTACATATGCAGAAGCGGTAAAAGGTGATATTAGGACGCTAAATCCGCTCTATGCAAGCAACGAAGCTGAACTCTCGGCTTCACGTCTTATCTTTTCGAGTTTGTTTGATTATGATGAGACTGGTCATCTGAGGAAAAACCTTGCTGAGTCAATTGTGGCTGACCCGGCTAGGAGAGTTTACACTGTTACGCTACGGCAAGATGCCAAGTGGCACGATGGCACAAAGGTGACAGCTGAAGATGTTCAGTTTACTACACGACTCATGAGAGATCCTGAAGCAAGAGCTGTCATGCAATCGAGCTGGAGTGAGATCAATGCCCGCACTCTCGATGCAAAAACGATTCAGTTTACACTACCAGGCTCATACGCATCGTTCCCGCATGCCTTGACATTCTCTGTATTGCCGAAGCATATACTTTCAAGCGTGGAGCCAAGTACGCTACGAGAGAATACATTCAGTATGGCGCCAATTGGCAGCGGTCCGTTCAAACTCAAACTGCTGCAGAATGTTACAACTGGGAAGCCTCACAAGATTGTACATCTTTCAAAAAATGAAAATTACTACAAAGGCCAACCAAGACTTACGAGCTTTGAACTCCATGCGTACGAAGGTAATCCAGGCCTTATTGATGCGCTAAATACACGAGATGTTTCAGCAGCGATTGATGTCGGCAGTGATGATGCGCCCCAAGGTTTTGTGAAAGAGACTTACCCGGTGAATAGCGGTGTATATTTATTGTTTAACATGAGATCAGGTTTCCTAAAAAACCCTACTGTTCGCCAAGCATTGCAAAAAGCTACTGATACGAAAAAATTACGCCAAGCTGCCGGCGAAGACGCTTCGAAAGGTTTGTATTTACCATTTTTGGCGCACCAGCTTGACAGTCAGGTCGGTCTTCCTGCGGAGCCTCAGTATAATATCTCGACCGCAACGCGTCTCCTTAGCCGTGCCGGGTGGAAGAAAAATGCGCAAGGTACGCTTACTAACAAGAATCAGGTATTTCATCTTAGGGTTGTGTTCAATAAGGAGAATAATTATCGTCCAATGCTTGACGAGCTTGCTCGCCAGTGGAAAGAGCTTGGTATTGAGCTAGAAATTGTCGAGGTAGATTCAAATAGTGGGGAGCAAAGTTTTGCAAAAACTGTACTTCAGCCAAGAGATTATGACATTTTAGTAAACGAGTTGGCGCTTGGGGCGGATCCTGATGGATTCGCGTACTGGCATTCTTCGCAGGCAAATCCTCTCGGTCTTAATTTCTCAAACTACCAGTCGTCAATTGCTGATGACATTCTCCTCAGTGCGCGTTTCAGAGCGGAACGTTCTCTTCGTGATGAGAAGTATAAAGATTTTGCAAATCAATGGCTCAGGGATGTCCCAGCTATTGGCGTGTATCAGTCATTGGTTGCCGTGATCCACTCAAAACAAGTCGATGCTGTGGTTAAAGGGTCTATCTTGCCGAGCTTGACGGATCGCTACAGTAACATCCTGTATTGGTCGTCCGAGAGCAAGAACGTTTACAAAACCCCATAGTTTCCGGTATAATCTGTCGAGTACCTATAAACACCATGCAGTGGTGGCGGAATTGGTAGACGCGCTAGCTTGAGGGGCTAGTGAGCATTGCGCTCGTGGAGGTTCAAGTCCTCTTCACTGCACCATTTTGGGAAAAAACGGAAATTGTCGCCTGTAAGGGCGGCTTTTTTCTTCGATTGCCCGAAGTTGAGCGCATGACTACTCATCGTCTAGCTTAGCATCTGCGTTAAGCTCTGGAGATTAGCTGGCTCGGTTGCCACTTGGCTGAATCACCCACCATAAGCCGCCATGTGTACTTATGTTATGGCATTTCACTTCGCCAGCTGCCTCGTGTGCATAGTAGTATAACGGATGAGCATTGTAGGTGACTTGGGTGCTACCATCGCTGCGTTTGGTCGTACCGAGCAGACTGCTCTTGACCTCGCCGCTCGCCCGTGGTGTACCGTTGGTTAGCACTGGCGGCCATGCTTCAGCACAGTCCCCGTAACATTCGGCTTTCGCAGACTCTTCTAGCTCCCAAATGTAGATGGCTTGCTTTTTTTCGTTGAACAGCATCGTGCCAAATTCACTGTCGCCGGTTATGATGAGCGTTCCCGTGGATGATGGCGGCGTTGAATTTAACTCCTCAGGTTTATCTAGTGGCTGCTCGGTATTCGAGTGTGCGTCAGAGTCTGCTATTGTTGAAAAGCTGCGGTTGTTTATCATGCTTAGAGTGAAGATGAGTGCGGCAGCTGCGGTAAGAATAATTACCACAAAACCCGCCATCCGAAGGGCACTTTTGCCACGTTGGTGAGTCGAGTTGTTTTTACCAATGCCGTTCATTAGTTATGTTAATTTTACCACAGAGGGGCTATGTCGAGCGCATACAATGCTTACAGTGCGGAGCGTGACGACTCGATGCCTCTATTGCTTGCGGTAAGCAAAAACCCAAACAATACAAAGAATTGTTTGGGTTTAACTTTGGCGACGTAGGCATGTGACTCATCGTTAATCATCGAAACATGGATGAACTTAGGTGAGAGTAATCGGTTTTAATTAAATCAAAATGAAATTCTACACCGGACATTTTTTGTAGTTGCGTGAGTTCGGTAATGATAGTTTCCTTTTCTTGGCCATCACGCAGACCGATAACTAAACTGGTATTTTTAAACATTAGATGTATATCATTCCATGTTTTCATGTTCGCTACGATGTCAGATCCAAATAGAAATGTAAAACTGTCTTCCGGGTAGAGATCTGTGAGCCAGGGTATTGCTGAAGCACTGTCAAATGTTTCAAGAGGACTTTCTAGTAGCGAGAGTCCCTTTATATCAGAGATCTTGCTTTTTATCTGTTTGTGTCGCTCTGAGTAGATGGAAACATTTTGTTTGTAGCGAGGAATTTTCTCGGGCATGAAGATAACTTCTGCGAGTTGAGCCTCATGTAAACTGGCTTTTGCAAAGGCCACATGGCCGTCATGGGGCGGGTCAAATGTTCCAGCATAAATACCAATTCTTCTCACAGCCTACAGTATAACATCTGGTATAATTGCCTACAGGCATGGCGCGTTGGCCGAGAAGTTAGGCACTGGTCTGCAAAACCAGGTAGACGGGAGCGTTACCCGTACGTGCCTCCAAGATATGCTCGGGTGATGGAATTGGTAGACATACTAGACTTAAAATCTGGGGGCCAAAAGCCGTGCGGGTTCAAGTCCCGCCCCGAGCACCAAACTGTGAACTAATTAAGGATAGGGGATATACTGATGCTTTTATTGATACATATCATTATTTCTATAGCAATGCTGGCAGGTAGTTTTGGGCTTCTGGCTGCAGGATGGTTTCGAAAAAAACTTGAGATTATCCGCACTTTTACTATTGCAAGTTGGATTTCGAGTTTCGTGACAGGTGTTACGTTGGTGATTTCCGGTGGCTCGTTCACGCATTTTTGCTTAACGGTAAGTGCGATTTCACTCATGATGATTGTAGCTGATCGCTTTTATGTATATCGTCTGAAAGATTCCTTTTCCGGCGCGCGCAACTAGTATATAATTGAAGTAGAACTTAAGAGGAGGAGTAGAAAAATATGGAATTGTTGTGGCTGTGGATTTTGATCGGCGTCATAGTTGTACTTGTGATTGTTCTTTGGGCGACATATAACCAACTCGTGACCCTGCGAGTACGTGTAGAAGAGGCATGGAGTGATATCACTGTCCAATTGAAGCGACGAGCTGATTTGATCCCAAATCTAATCGAGACAGTAAAAGGCTATGCTTCACATGAGAAGGAAGTTTTTCAGAAAGTAACTGAAGCACGTACGGCAGTTATGGACGCGACTAAGCAAGGCCCTAAAGAAACTGCTGCTGCTGAAAACATGTTTGAAGGTGCGTTGAAGAGTCTCTTTGCGGTAGCTGAAGCGTATCCAGACCTCAAAGCAAACCAGAACTTCCTTGAGCTTCAGAACGAGCTTGTTGACACAGAAGATAAGATCCAGGCATCTCGTCGTTTCTATAACGGTGGTGTACGCGACCTTAATACTAAGATTCAGGTATTTCCAAACAACATTATCGCAGGTATGTTTGGCTTTAAGAATAAAGATTTCTTTGAAGTCGACGATATGGCTAAGGTCGAAAATCCTGTCGAAGTAAAATTTTAATCAAGCAAATTCAGGAATAGCTAAGTACCGTGTATAACGCAATTTCTGCCAATAAACGCAACACCGTCCTTATAATGGCGGTGTTTATTGGCTTGGTAGCTGCTGTTGGCTGGGCATTTAGCGTATACGCAGGCGAGCCTATGATTACGCCATGGGTGATTGGTGGTGCTCTAGTATATACATTGATTCAGTATTTTGCGGCAAGCAAGCTGGCTGTTGCAATGACTGGCGCTCATGAGATTCAAAAAAAAGATAATCCAAGACTATATAGAATAGTTGAGAATCTTGCCATTACTACAGGTATGCCTACGCCAAAAGTATATGTAATTGATGATCCTGCACCAAATGCTTTTGCGACCGGGCGTGATCCGAAACATGCAATTGTCGCAGCAACAACAGGTATTATGGAAATTATGGATGACCGTGAACTTGAAGCCGTTATGGCGCACGAAATGGGTCATGTGAAGAATTATGATATCAGAGTCTCTATGATTGCATTTGGCCTCGTTAGTGCTATTGGTATCTTGAGTGATATCGCACTTCGAATGATGTGGTTTGGTGGCGATGGGGACAATCGAAATAGCAACTCTAACCCTATTATGCTCGTTATCGGTGTCGTAGTTATCATACTTGCACCGGTCATGGCTATGCTTATACAGTTTGCTATCAGCCGTCAGCGTGAATATCTGGCAGATGCGACCGGCGCACTGACCACTCGTGATAGTGAAGCGTTGGCGAGTGCGCTTGAGAAGCTCGGACAGTACGGAAGACCTATGCAGCGTCAAAGCCAGTCAACCGCGCATTTATTTTTCAGTAATCCGCTAAAGCCAGGCTCATTGTCAAAGCTTTTCAGTACTCATCCGCCTCTCGAAGATAGGATTGCTCGTTTACGTAAAAACTCTGACAAGTTCTAAGATTATGGCAAAGAAAAGTCCACAAAAAAAAGTAACAAAAAAAACAGCGGCAAAAAAGCCTACAAAAACTGCACGGCCACAGAAAAAATACTATAAATTGTCCCAATTCAAAGATCGAATAAAAGTCTTCTTGGCTCGACGTCCCCATCGTTCGTTTCGCCAAACCAAGAGGCGTGACTATAAACGTAGCCTAAAGTTGCCGGGATATTTTTCATTTACATGGTATGTTTTTTCATCGCTAAACAAGCGCAAAAAAACCTATTTGCTTCTTCTGTTACTTTCTTCACTTACAACAATGATGCTTGTAGGTGTTGGGTCGCAGGAGAATTTCGAAATATTATCTGGTATTCTGCGCGACACTGGGACAAGTATTTTTGAAGGTGGCTGGGGTGATGTCGGTAAAGCTGGGTTGCTGCTCGCAACTGGTATTACAGGCAACTTCTCATCGCAACTTACTGAAGTTCAACAAGTGTTTGCGGTTTTCATTGGCTTACTCACATGGCTTGCACTCGTCTGGCTCTTAAGGGCACAGCTAGCGGGTCAAACTCCACGTCTTAGGGATGCACTGTACAATTCTGGTGCTCCTATTGTCTCGACGACTCTGCTCTTTTTACTTTTACTCCTTCAGGCACTTCCGGCAGCGATTGCAATTATCGCGTATACGGCTGCAGTTAGTACTGGTTTCCTGTCGAGTGGTGTAGTGGCGATGGTATTTTTCTTAGTTGTATTTTTATCCGTAGTCTTGTCGCTTTATTTGGTTACAAGTACTTTCCTTGCACTTGTTGTTGTCACATTGCCAGGCATGTACCCATGGCGAGCATTGCGCACGGCGGGAGATTTGGTGGTTGGTAGACGTCTTCGGATACTGCTGCGACTAATCTGGATGGCAGTGACAATTGCGATTTTATGGATACTTGCGATGATTCCGATCGTGCTACTAGCTTCTTGGCTCCAGAACACATTTACACAGATAGCCTCGGTTCCAATTGTTCCAGCCTGCCTTGTCGTTGCATCCTCGGCTGCGACTATATTTGCGGCTGCGTACGTGTATCTACTCTACAGAAAGGTTGTGGATGATGACTCAGCCCCAGCCTAAAGAAAGAATCGCTAAGCTTCGCCAGTTGATAAATGAATATCGTTATCAGTACCATGTATTGAATGAGTCGACGATGAGCGAATCGGCGGCGGATAGTCTGAAGCATGAGCTTGTACAACTTGAAGAGCAGTATCCTGAGCTTGTCACGCCCGACTCGCCAACGCAGCGCGTAGCAGGGGTTGCACTTGAGAAATTCCAAAAAGTAACACATCAGGTGCCAATGATTTCGCTTAATGATGTATTCAACCGAGAAGAAGTCGAAGCATGGGTAAAGCGCATGGAAAAGATTTTGCCCGGTACCACGCATGAGTTCATCTGCGACATCAAAATGGACGGTTTAGCGTGCGCTCTCATATATCAAGACGGCGTCTTAGTCCAAGCGGTTACGCGTGGTGATAGTCGAGTAGGTGAAGATGTCACAATGAATGTCAGGACGATTGAGAATGTACCGCTTACATTACGAGAAAATCAAAAATATGCGTATATGCTTCGCGGCCGAACTGAGATACGAGGAGAAATCGTCATGTATAAAGATGATTTTGCTAGGTTGAACGAGAAGCGTGAAAAGATGGGTCAGCCACTTTTTAAGAACCCACGTAATCTGGCGGCCGGTACGATTCGCCAGCTTGATCCACGTTTGGTTGCCGAGCGTCCATTGCACTTTGTCGGATACGATGTGCTTCGCGAAAATGCTGACGATATAGCATCAAATGCGATTGGCTACGACATGATCAATGAGCTTGGCGTGACAACGAGTGGGCAGACCAGAGTTATGACGAGTCTTGATGATGTTATGGAGTATGTCGATGAGCTTGACCAGAAACGTACAACTTTTCGATTTAATACTGACGGTCTAGTTATTAAAATCAATAATCGAGCGCAATTCGCTGAGCTTGGTGTTGTAGGTAAAAGTCCTCGCGGGGCTGTAGCATATAAGTATGCCGCTGAAGAAGCAACAACAGTCGTGAAAGACATCGTAATCTCAATCGGTCGTACTGGCGCAGCAACTCCCGTGGCGGTATTTGACCCAGTACAGGTAGCGGGAACTACAGTGCAGCATGCAAGTTTGCATAATGCAGACGAGATCGCTCGGCTTGATGTGAGGCGAGGTGATACAGTTATCATTTTTAAGGCAGGTGATATTATTCCTCAGGTGCAAAGTGTCTTGACTGAGTTGCGCCCAAAAAACACCAAGCCGATTAACTATGAACAGGAGCTAAAACGCCAATATCCTGAGCTTGAATTTACACGGCCAGAAGGTGAGGCAGTGTATCGCGTAAAAGGAGCAACTGGGCCGTTGCTGCTAAAGCGTGCTTTGCAGCATTTTGCTTCAAAAGGTGCGCTTGATATTGATACGCTCGGCGAGAAAAATGTTGTCGCGCTGGTTGATGCTGGATATGTAAAAGACCTAGCGGATATCTACATGTTGACGAAAGATGATCTCCTGAAGCTTGATCGCTTTGCGAATATTTCAGCCGAGAAGTTAATTTCAGCGATCAATGATAAGAAAACCCCACCGCTTGAGCGGTTTGTGTATGGGCTTGGTATCCGTCATGTTGGTGTGCAGACGGCTATCGATCTCGTGAATCACTTTGGGTCACTTGAGAAGCTTTCTCATGCAACGATCGATGAATTACGGTCGGTTGAAGGAGTTGGAGATGTTGTTGCTGAGAGTGTGGCGGCATGGTTTGCCGATGAAGATAACGAAGCTTTACTCGGCAAGTTCAAGGAACTTGGTATGCAGGCTCACTTTGAAAAAAAATCTGGAAAGTTTGTTGGTCGAAATTTTGTTGTAACGGGTACGCTTGAAACTATGGGCCGAGATGAAGCAGCTGAAAAAATTCGAGCTCAGGGCGGCACATTTCAGACGGCTGTCGCAAAGGACACGACATACCTAGTTGCTGGTGGGAAAGTTGGCGCTAGTAAGCTTAAGAAAGCCGAGAGTTACGGTACAAAAATAATAAACGAAAAAGAATTCTTAGCGCTGCTATGAGCGATTCTAAACCTAAGGTAGTCGAAAATGGTGTGTATCGTCATAATAAAACTGGACAATTGTATGAAGTTATTGGCGTCGCCCTCGAGACGGAGACAGATGAGCAGTTAGTTATCTACCGTCAGCTATACAAAAACCCTGCTAAAAAATATCAGTACGAGTTATTCGCTAGACCATACGAGATGTTTATTGAAAAAGTTGAACTTGATGGCCGGATTAAACCCAGATTTGAAAAATTAGACGACTAAGTCTTTGGAATATTATTACGCTCATCAAGCCATGCTAGGAGCTTTTCGTAATACGGTGCGACCAGGGTTGATTTTAGTATAGTGACTTTGTTCTCTTTTTCCATTTCGAATGTCAGCTGCTTCTTTTCCCAAATTGTTGGTGCATCTGCGAGTTCGATCATGATGACAGGCAGCATTTTATCAACTGCATAGGTGAATTTTGCTTCTTCGTCTACTTTGTCCGCATATCCTTCGGCAAAATCAATAATCATCGGGAAGTCATGCCAATCCTTTTCGATTTGGCGCATTGCGGCTTTCTCTCGTTCGTACTTGGTAGCAACAGCTTCCTTGTCGAAGGGGTATGTGTCGCCAGCGTGAATTTCAACTATATCGTGAGCCAGAGCATATCGTAAGATTTTGCTTAAATCCAACTCTGGCGCAATCTTATCATGCAAGTACCAGCAGGTCATAGCCAGGCCGTAGCTGTGCTCGACATCATTTTCCTCGTCATGTGCATCGGCGAGAGGTACGACTCGTTTTACTTTAGCAAAATCTGCAATGAGTTGCTGCAGCTCAGCCAGTCGGTTCATAGACGGATAGTTCATACGTCAAGTATACTAAAGATATGAAAATTACGTTCGTGACGGGAAATCAGCACAAAGCTGATAAAACTTCTGAATTACTAGGCCGCAGTCTTGACCATGAAAAAGTTGATCTTGATGAACTTCAAACACTTGACCTCGCAGTGTTGGCAGAGCACAAGGTTAGACAAGCCTATGATTTGCTAAAAAAGCCAGTGATTGTAGACGACTACGGGCTTGGACTTGATGTCTATGGTGGTTTACCTGGGCCGTTTGTGAAGTTTTTTATTGAGATTGACGATGGACTAAAAAAGCTTTGTCGTATGGCTGATCAGACAGATGATCGCCGGGCGAGGACGGTCTGCGTAATGGCTTTTTACGACGGAAAGACGCTGAAGGTATTTGAGAAAATAATGCCTGGAACTATTTCCTTGCAACCTATCGGAACAAACGGCATACATACTGATGAAATATTTATTCCTGATGGATATGACAAAACACGCGCACAGCTCAACGATCAAGAATATAATGATGTATATAAAAAGGTCCGTCCACTCAGGGAATTAAAGGAATTTTTGGATAGCTACTATGGTTGATAGACTACCTTCAAAATGGCGAAAAATTGTAGTTGGCGTATCGGGTGGCTCGGTACTTGTCGTTGGAATTATCGCCATCCCATACCCTGGACCTGGCTGGCTAATTGTATTTGCGGGATTGGCTATTCTCGCAAAAGAATTTCCATGGGCAGCTCGTGCGCTCAAGTTTGGTCGAGATAAATACGATGACTGGAATAAGTGGATTAAACGCCAGAATTGGTTTATAAAATCGCTGACGTTTATTGGCACGACGATTGTTGTGGTGCTCACACTTTGGCTCGTGAATGCGTATGGGCTTATCAACGGCTGGTTTAATCTAGGTATTGAATGGCTTAATTCGCCGATCTTGAGGAAGTAAAATGCCGAGAAGAACCAAGAAAGATAAGAGAAAGCTGTCTCCAAAAGAGTACGCGGTTGCAATCGGGAAAGTAGCACACACGACGTACAAAGCGGCGCCACTTGCCATTATTGTCCAAGTAATTGGGGCGGTTATCACGTCGGTGCTGCCGATTATTACGATTTATTATGCGGCACTCACCACTACTGCACTTGCTGAGGCATTTGCAGGCAACGAGCAAGCAGGCAGCCAGGCGATTTGGTATGTCATAGTCACAGCTATACTTGGAATCGTTATGACGACGTGGACGACAGTGGAGTCGTATGTCTCACAGCTCATGCGCTACCGTGTAGAGTCGGCTATGACTAATCGAATGTATGAACATTTCCTGAACCTTGATTTCTGGAGATACGACGATAAAACTACAGCAGATACGTATGATAAAGCTCGCCGATTTGCGCAATTTTTCCCATACATTTTTGATCGTCTCACAAAAGTTTTGACAGACTTTATCACAATGGTTTCGGGTGTTATCGCACTCATTATCGTTAGCTGGTGGCTTGGCTTGATTGCACTTGTTGCCATAATTCCTGGGCTTATCATCCAGTTCCGGCTGAGTCGTGCACAGACGCGACATTGGAATGAAAATGTCGAAAGTAGCCGAAAGATTGGCATGATCGAATGGAGTTTGCTTGAGCCGCGCTATATGTCTGAGTTGAGACTGTACGGCATGGTGCGCTACATCATTGGTCTGCGTCAAAAGCTGCGGGATAAAGTTGAGAAGGAGCGAATTGAGTTTGAGCGAAAATATATCGGCAAGAAACTTGCTGCTGATGTGCTTGAGGCGGCGGCTCAAGTTGTGGCGCTTGTATGGGTGACAATTCAGATTATTCATCGAGCACAACCCATTGGTCAGTTCATCTATGTTCAACAGGTTGTCTCGCGTGCGATTGGTGGTGCAAATAGTTTTGTCAGCTCGGTGAGTGCTATAGATGAAGACATTGCGAATCTTTTCGACTATCAGGAATTTATGAATTTTCCAAGCATCGAAAAAGGTCACAAGAAGCTTCTTGAGGCTCCCGCGGTTTTGCGGCTTGAAAATATCTCGTTTCACTATCCAACGAGTGATGTGGATGTGCTAAAGAATGTCACTATGACTATAAAGGCCAAACAGCATGTGGCGATTGTTGGCGAAAATGGTGCTGGTAAGTCGACGCTTATAAAAATACTCACAGGGCTTTATGCACCGTCGCGTGGCAAGATGCTCTTAGACGATAAAGACCTGACAGCTATTGACGTTACCTCTTGGCATCGACAGATCAGTGTCTTGCAGCAAGACTTTTTGGCATATGGCTTTGCGACGGCACGTGAAAATATTCACTTTGGCGATACTTCAGAGGTCTTGAATAATGATCGATTTGAGTCAGCGCTTGATCGAGCTGAGGCAAGAGATTTCCTAGAAAAATTACCAAGAGGCGTGGACTCATATGTGAATCAATGGATGGAAGACGATGAAGGAAATAATGGTACAAATCTTTCAGGTGGGCAATGGCAACGACTTGCCTTGGCTCGCAACTTCTATCGCAATAGTCCTATTATTATCTTGGATGAGCCGACGAGCGCCATCGATGCGCTCGCGGAATCCCGCATCTTCAAGCACTTATTTGCTGATAAAGAACGTACGGTGATTACAATAAGTCATCGTCTGACAACGATCAAGAAAGCAGACGTGATCTTTATGATGAAAAGTGGCAAGCTTGTAGAACGGGGTACATATGAGGAGCTTGTAAAAAAGAAAGCTGAATTCTATACAATGTTTCAGTCGCAGATAGAAAAATAGCCCCGGAGACCAGGGCTATTTTTATGAGTGGTATGAACTACCAGCTTCGCTGACGGAATGAACCACCACCGTTGTCGTCGCGGCGAGGTCGATCTTCCTTTGGACGTGCCAAAGATACGTTGATTGAGCGACCGTCGAGGTCTTTACCGTTAAGTTGGTCGACTGCCTTTTGGTTGTCATCGTCGTTTTCCATTTCGACGAAACCAAAGCCTTTAGAGCGGCCACTGTCACGGTCTGTGATAACGCGAGCGCTAACTACTGGGCCAACTTGCTCAAAATGAGCTTTTAGACCGTCGTCTGTTGTTGCGTAAGCAAGGCTGCCTACGAAAAGATTTTGTGAAGCCATTGTTTCCTGGATTCTCCTTATTTAGTTATTATTTCAGATTCACCCCGGGCGTCTTCCTAGACAAACAAAGCTTCTGAACACCCTTATTTAAGCACAAATACCAAATTTATGCGAGCACAAGCAGTCTAGTTAGCGCGATAATTGCCAAGATTCCAAAGGTAAGGTTAACACAAAACGACTGAAACGCACGGTGTCTATAGGTGATGATCGCAAGACCCGAAGAACCAATCAACATCAGGCTATGATATAAAATCGACTCTCCAGAAATGATATTAAAGCTTAGCAAGGCATAGCTGCCGAGCAGTGCAATAGCGCCAATCCAGCCAAGACTTTCAGCAAATTGACTTTTTGAGAGATGTTTTACAGCTTTTTCCATTCTGAGTAGTGTATCATGCTTGCGCTTTTTATTGAAACGGCGCATAATATGGGCAAGCTGGTACGCATTGGGGTACCGATGCGATATTTAACACAAACAATCCACCATCACTCCGTGCCCCGGGTGGGCGCGTAGCAGCGAAAAAAGTCCACCTCTAGAAATAGGGGTGGGTTTTTGCTAAGATGAGTTTTATATGGGGCATTAGCTCATTTGGCTAGAGCGCTTCGCTGGCAGCGAAGAGGTGAGCGGTTCGAATCCGCTATGCTCCACCATTTTAACCAAATTGAATATTACTGGATACCGGCTCGTACAAGTATCAGTGAGTGGTCAGAGGCTGCGGGACTACCTTTGCCGTAGTCTCTCCATCCTGGTACACCTTCTCGGCTGACATTGTATGTGGCTAAAATATGGTTGACTGAGCCTGCTTTATCCATTTTCCATAAGCCTATTGCATTTCGCACTTTATAATCACGGTCATTAAAGTCACCTGTAAAAATGATATGATCACCTGGTCTTTTGATGAGAGTTATCTTTTCTTTAAGCCGCGATATTTCTTGATCGTCATTCATTCTGTACTGGTTAAAGTGGTAATTCAGTACTAATATATTTTTTCCATTTTTCTTGAGTCTTAGCCAGGTGAGATATCGTGCAGCAGGTCCTTTTGCGCTAGCGCTGGTCGCTTTGGGGACGATGAGTTGCTCGCCTTTGCTGGCGTATATGAAGGTATCTTTCTTGTAGAATATAGGGTCGGAGTTGTCGCGTGATCCAACGTAACCTATATAACCTCTAGATGTCATAAGGGACACGACAGTACTACGCTGAGAAGATGTGCCGGCTTTATTGGGATATTTATTTGTTACTTCTTGAAGGCCGATAATTCCTGGCGCTGCATCGTCAATCTTATTAAATACACGAGATTTGCGTTGACTCCATGTGTCAAATCTTGTCTGACCGTCCCACTGCTGTGAGAGTATGTTGTATGTTGCGGCACGGATAACGGTAGTGTCACCCCCGGCCTTCGTGCTTTGCTTGTTCCATGCGTTATATGCAATAAAGCCAAGTACGCCAAGGATGAAGACCATAATGACGCCTATCACAGCTATATCGTGGGAGCCTTTACTTTTAAGTCTTTTGTGGATCTGATATGCATCATTACGTCGCATAATATTTCTCCAGTTATTTATGCTTATGATTGTCTTTCATATGGTATTCCGCTGTGTAGTATATCGTCAAGAGGTGCTGTAGATATAATGTCGGATAAGTGGTATAATGCCTAGTAAGGAGCCCTCAGTAAGCAGGGTGTTATTTTATGAAAGACCCAAAATTTATTCGCAATATTGCAATTATCGCACACGTCGACCACGGCAAGACTACTCTTGTTGATGGGCTGTTGAAGCAGTCAAATACATTCCGTGACAATCAAGCTGAGATGAGCCAAGAACTCATCATGGATTCTGGTGACCAAGAACACGAACGCGGCATTACGATCACCGCCAAGCAAACATCAATCTATCACGGTGAGTATAAGATTAATATTATCGACACCCCGGGACACGCTGACTTCTCTGGTGAAGTAGAGCGTACGCTCAATATGGCTGATGGTGTACTTCTTATCGTTGATGCCCAAGAAGGCCCAATGCCGCAGACAAAATTCGTGCTCACGAAAGCGCTTGAGCTTGGCCTTAAGCCAGTAGTTGTGATCAATAAGATCGACAAGCCAGCGCGTCGTGTCGAAGAAGTTGAAGACGAACTTGCGGATCTTTTCCTTGAGCTTGCAACTGATGACTCACAGCTGCACTACCCGGTCTATTACGCGATTGGCCGTGAAGGTAAAGCATGGACATCTGTGCCAGAAAATCCAGCTGAGCATGCAGACTTGACCCCTATTTTTGACGCTATTATCAATGACATCTCAGCACCTGACGTCGATACGACTGGTTCATTGCAGCTACTCGTCACAAGCTTGCAATACGATTCATTTGTCGGAAAATACGCAATTGGTCGTGTGTCTCGAGGCAGCGCAAAGCGTGGGCAGAATATTGTGCTCATAAAGCGAGACGGCACGCCTATCAGTGGACGGATCGAAAAAGTTTACGGATACCGCGGGCTCAATCGTGAAGAAGTTGATGAAGCATGTGCAGGTGATATCGTGGCATTGACTGGTATTGCAGATGCACATATCGGTGAAACTGTCGCTGACAAGGAGAATCCTGAAGCGTTGCCAACTATCGACATCGAAGCGCCGACAATTAGCATGTATCTTGGTCCAAATACTAGCCCTATGAAGGGCCGTGAGGGTGAGTTTAATACATCTCGCCAGATTGGTGACCGCCTAAAGAAAGAACTTGAGACAAATGTCAGCTTGCGCGTTGAAGATGACGGCATTGGCTTTACTGTTTCTGGCCGTGGCGAGCTACATCTCAGTGTGCTTATCGAGACTCTTCGTCGCGAAGGCTATGAATTTGAAGTAGGACGCCCGCAGGTGGTGACAATTGAAGAAGACGGCGTCACAAAAGAACCAGTTGAAGAACTCTATATTGAAGTTGGTGCAGAATTTGTCGGTGCAATCAGCCAAGAGCTTGGTGCTCGTCGTGCGGAAATGCGTGGACAAGAAACAACAGCAAGCGGCACGGCTCGACTTGACTATCTGCTTCCAACTCGTGCATTGATTGGCTTGCGTAATATCTTGCTAACTGCAACTAAAGGTACTGTGATTATGAATAGCCTGCCACATGGCTATCAGCCAATGGGTGGCAAGATGCCGCAGACTCGAAATGGTGTACTGATTGCATTTGAAGCTGGTACGACTACACCGTATGCACTGCAAGCTGCCGAAGCGCGCGGCGAACTGTATGTTGGCCCAGGGGTTGAAGTGTATGCTGGTATGGTTGTTGGACTCAATCGTCGTCAGGAAGACATGGAGATCAACGTCTGTAAGGCAAAGCACCTGACAAATATGCGCTCAAGCTCAAGTGACGGTGTGGTGCAGCTAACACCGTTTACAGATCTTAGCCTTGAGCAGTGTATCGATTTCATCGAAAACGATGAGCTTCTTGAGGTTACGCCAAAGAGTCTCCGACTTCGCAAGCGATATCTTGACGCCAACGAGCGCAAGCGCGCAAGTAAATAAGAAAATCCTCGAATATAAAAAATCCGCCAGATACTCTCTGGCGGATTTTTGATTGGCTAGCCAAGATAGGTTACTTTGATGTGCTTGCGTTTCATAGCTGCACGCTCCTTTCTTGGTTTTTTGTAGTGATTTTTGTGTTTTAATGAATCACTATGTTTATATTAGCATAAGTATTATATTTTGTCAATAGTCTTCATAAAGTAAATGAATTCACGCCTACTGCGAATAGAGGTTATACTAAATATATGGTACGTAAAATCCCATTTCGCTTACCGAGAAATGAAAAAATAAAAACCAACTTGGTGAAAACAACTGGTGTACTCTTTCGGACGGGAAAAAGTCCAGATGAAGGGCTTGGTGAGCTGTTTGATACAGTGCAGAAAAGTGGGCTGTATGCCGACAGCAAGACTTTTGTCGATCTTGTGCCTCGTGGCCGCATGAAAGCTATCCAGCAGGAATATGGCTTGGCGCGTAAAGATCCAAATTTTGACCTTCGGGATTTTGTCTCAAGGCATTTCTATGAATTTGCTCCGCATAAAGAGAAAGTTTTTGTGAGTGATCCGAGTCGTGATATCGAAGAGCATATTAGACTACTTTGGGATCAGTTGGAGCGTCGTAATCGCTTGACGCGCGGCTCGCTATTTGCCCTGCCGCATCCCTATATCGTGCCTGGCGGCCGTTTCTCTGAGCAGTTTTATTGGGATTCATATTTCATCATGCTTGGGCTTGCTGCCGATAATCGCTGGACAATGATAGAAGGCATGATAGAGAACTTTACCTTCATGATACGGAAATTTGGATTCATTCCTACGGCAAATCGAACGTACTTCTTGAGCCGCTCGCAGCCACCTTTCTTTTCCTATATGGTGAAACTCCTCGCATCACACAATGGTCAAACTCGCACGTTGGCAAAATATCTTCCGGCTATGCTTGCTGAATATCGCTTTTGGATGAAGGGTAGGTTAAAGCTCGCAAAGACCGATCATAAAGCATTTGCGCGTGTGGTGGAAATGCCAAATGGGCTAAATCTCAATCGCTACTACGACAATAAAATGACGCCACGGCCAGAATCACTCCACGAAGATACGCTCGCTGCATCTTCGTCAAAGGGGCGCGAAAGCGATAGGCTCTATCTGCATCTTCGTGCTGGCGCTGAGTCCGGGTGGGACTTTAGCTCGAGATGGTTCGTGGATCCTCAGGATATTAGTACTATTCACACTGCTGATATTATTCCTGTCGATTTAAACTGTCTTTTGCATGAGCTGGAGCGGACTATTGCAGAGGCATATCGTCTGCTAAAAAATCCATTCTTGGCACGCAAATTTGAAAAGCTGGCTGAGAGGCGTAAGCGAGCAATTCTAGAATACTGCTGGGATGAGTCAGAAAAAGTATTTGTGGATTACAATTTCCATCATGGACGTCCGACAGGTGACATCAGTCTAGCAATGCTATTTCCACTTTTTACGAGGATTGCGACTCCTGAGCAAGCTGCCGCTGTGGCATCAAGGCTAGAGGCTGACTTTCTAAAAGCTGGTGGGTTACTTACAACCCTCAAGACAAATGGGCAGCAGTGGGATGCGCCAAACGGCTGGGCGCCTCTGCACTGGATTGCTATTAGATCTCTGAGAAATTATGGCTTCGATGACTTAGCAAATGAGATCAAGCGACGCTGGGTTACTCTAAATATCGATGTGTACAAAAAGCACGGTAAGCTTGTCGAAAAGTACAATGTTGCAGGTGATGATGGCCTTGGCGGTGGCGGTGAATATCCGCTTCAGGATGGGTTTGGCTGGACGAATGGTGTGCTGGCGGCGCTACTTAACGAAGATCATTAGTCGCTACATCGTCTGGTAAAAAACCTTTTTCATGCTTGAAATCTGCTTGCCACTTATAGTCTTTGCTATAGCCAAGGTCTTTCATGAGCTTGGTTGGAGCATTGCGAACATGAAGTGGCACGGGTGAATCAGGATGTTGCTTTGCAAGATTTTTAGCATCCGTCATGAGATCGGCAACTTCTCGTGATTTTTCACTTCGAGCAAGCGCAACCGCACAGTGATAAAGATTGTAATTTGCTTCGGGGAGGCCAACTCGTTCGACAGCCTGGAAGGTCGCGACTGCTAGACTAAGTGCACCATTGCCCGCGAGGCCGATGTCTTCACTGGCGAATATCACCATACGTCGGGCAATAAATTTTGGATCCTCACCTGCATCAATCATACGACTGAGGTAGTAGAGGGTTGCTTCTACATCTGATCCGCGCATTGATTTTATAAATGCGCTGATTACATCGTAGTGCATATCGCCTTTTTTATCGTAGCCGGGTACCTTTTTCTGAGCGGCTGCCTTCACAATTTCTGGCGTGACTTTTTCGCCAAAACTCAAAGAAAGCTCGAGATTACCAAGTGCCACGCGTGCATCTCCACCTGAAAGTTCTGCCAAGTAATCTAGAGCTTTCGGTGTAACGTTCTTGGATCTTTTCAGTGTCTTTAGGGCATGCTTTAAGATGTCGATAATCTCATCTTTACTCAGTGGTTGCAGCACGAGCACGCGTGTGCGAGAAAGTAGCGGAGTGATAACTTCAAAGCTTGGATTTTCCGTCGTAGCACCAATGAGTGTGATAAGGCCGGACTCCACATGAGGCAAAAACGCATCTTGCTGCGCTTTGTTGAATCGGTGAATCTCGTCAACAAACAGGATAGTACGTAGTTTCAAGTTCCAGTTTTGCCTGGCGTGCTCGATGACCTTCTCGACATCTTTCTTACCACTGGTAACGGCAGATAATTCAATAAACTCTGCGTCAACTTCTTTGGCTATAATTCGGGCGAGTGTCGTCTTGCCAGTTCCGGGTGGCCCCCAGAGAATAAGGCTGACTGGCTCTTTCTTTTTTACGATCATTTTGAGGATTTCGGAATCCCCGAGCAGATGAGACTGCCCGATGACGTCATCAAGAGTTTGCGGCCGCATTTTTTCAGCTAAAGGAATTCGCTCCATAACTCTATTATACCGTGCAGGCAAAATGATATACTTAGTGAAAAGAGGAGGAGTATATGGAATATCTACTGATCTACATTATTATTGGACTCGTAATATTTGTACTGAGCGGTATCAAGGTAGTAAATCAATATGAGCGAGGCGTCGTATTGACGCTTGGTCGCTACACGGGGATTCGTGCACCGGGACTTCGAATTGTGGTGCCAATCTTTCAGCGCATGATTCGTGTCGATGTGCGGTCGACCCCGATTGATGTGCCGAAGCAAGAAATTATCACGAAAGATAACGTCACGGTAGGTGTGGATGCTGTTGTCTACCTGCGTGTGATCGAGTCAAGCAAGGCTGTACTCGAGACGACTAACTATGTCTACGCGACGAGTCAATTCGCTCAGGCGGCACTTCGTGACGTTGCTGGTAACGCTGATCTGGATGAGCTACTTTCAAATCGTGAAGCGATTTCTCAGCAGATAAAAGAGATTGTCGACAAGCAGACTGACCAGTGGGGTATCGATGTCGAAAACGTGAAGATTCAGAATATCGAGCTACCACAGGATATGAAGCGAGCGATGGCGAAGCAAGCTGAAGCTGAACGTGAGCGTCGTGGTGTCGTGATCGCTGCGGAGGGCGAAAAGCAAGCCGCTCAAGCTGTTGCTGACGCCGCTGCGATGCTTTCAAAGATCCCAGGAGGTATCAATATCCGTACTCTCCAAACTCTTGAGAAAATTTCGGTTGAGCCAAGCCAAAAGACGCTTGTACTCATGCCGACTGAGCTGACAAACCTCAAGAATATCCTCAAATAGTAGTGTAATACCTTGAGATTTCGCCCCTGTTTCTGTACAATGGGGCGAGTGTGGCTCTTTAGCTCAGTTGGTAGAGCAGAGGCCTGAAGAGCCTTGTGTCACTGGTTCAAGTCCAGTAGGAGCCACCAGATAAGAATCTAACGTTGACGGACCCATTTTGGGTCCGTTTTCGGTATAGTATTTTTCCATTGTTGGCTTTATGTTTTGAGCGTACAATAAAATTACCTAATCAAGGAGGGGAAGATGGAAGTAGAAGTAAACTATTTAGCGGTACTACTCGCAGGTGTGTCGTCTATGGTCGTGGGGTCGGTCTGGTATGCAAAAGGAGTATTTGGTAAAAAATGGGCAAAGCTTGCCAAGGTAAATATGGATAAGCCTGTGAAAGGCAGCGAAATGGCTTTATTGCTTGGTGCGACTTTCGTCATCTCACTTATCACTGCGTACGTACTTGCGCATGTCACATTCTTAAGTCATAAATTCTTTGGCTATGGCTGGATGCAGACAGCTCTCACTACGGCGTTTTGGGTATGGCTCGGCTTTACTGCTGGTAGAATTGCGACACATGACATGTTTGAGGGACGACCAAGAGCACTAACTCTACTTAATGTAGGTCAAGAGCTGGTTACTATCCTCCTGATGGCTGTGGTTATTGGTCTTTTCCCTGTCTAGAAAAGTTTTAACTCACGTGCGATTATAAGTGCGATCGAAAAGGTGACTACCGCCAAGACTACAACTAGGCCGCCTACTCCGGTAGGTGGAAGCACACCCTTACGGATTGCTGTATCTGCAACCAAATAGCGAATATATCCAATAAGCGCAAGGGCGCCGCCAAAGCCAATTGCTCCTACGCCGGCAATAGTTCCGTACTTTGAATCAGTTGCGATGAATGCGACTGCTACGCCGCCAGCGATGAGCGTCAAGCCGGTACGAACCCAGGCGAGTAGAGTTCGCTCATTTGCTAGGAGGAACCTGACGTCAACATCAAGAGCATTTTTCGGCTTTTTAAAATTAAACATTTTGCTCGACGCGCCTATTTTTCGCCGCCATTCCAGGCGAGTTCATGCTTTTTCGCTCCAGAGTCTCCGAAACGTCCAAACGCATACCAATTCTGGACACTGATTTTGTAAAACTTATGCCCGTCTGCTCGTTTTGCGTCGTCGATAATACTTTCATTGACGTCGAGGCGTCGCTCGAAAAGCTCATAAATTTCATCGTAGAGTGATTCGTCCTCGACTTGTTCGGCTGTGCCCTCAAAGTAGATTCCTACTGCGGGCCGCGGATCATCGAGGGGAAATGTGTCGACGATATTGCCGGCAACATGTGGATTATCTTCAATTTCTTGGCTATGTCGACGAGCTGGTGTTGAGCGGAAATAGAGATTTAGATCATCATCGTACGTAAAGTGAACCTCGCATACCCAGGGTCGATCAGCACTTACGGTTGCAAGCGACATATGTACAGTTTTATCTATGTACTCACGAATAATTTTTTCAAGCTCTTGATCATTCATAGACAGCTCCTTTCTTATAGTATAGGTCGATAAGAAAGGATGCACAAGCAAGGGTTGGGCTAGTGGCTCATAGTATTATGGTCTACTGAGCTTGAATAATTCCAGCTTGCTTGCCACTGTCTCATTTCGGTGATTTCTTTTTCTTGGGCGCTGATGATGTCACGTGAGAGTTGCTTGATCTCCTCGTGCTTTGCTCTGTCCTCTGAAAGCTTCGCCATGTCTACTGCTGCCTGGTGGTGGCTAATCATGTTAGTGATAAACGCCTTATCGTACTCGTCACCTTTTTTATCTTTAAGTTCATCGGCCATCTGACTCATGCCCACTTCTGAACTATCGCGCTGGGTTGACCGCTTTTCGAGAGTTGCAGCGGTTGAGACCAGTAACCCACCTAGAAAGAATCCGATGAGACCAAATAGTAATGATTTTGTTTCCATATTGATAATCCTCCTAGTGGTGATGTCTATGATATTTCATAACGAGCGCGTGACCTTTGCCTTTAGTCAGCAGGTAGCGGTTCACGGGGTATGCTGCAAAGTAGGCGATCACGAGAGCAATTGGCATGCTTATCCAAAAAAGTGGATCTACTAAGCCCGCGGCCATAGCTCCTGGTATTGCGAGCATGACAAGATTATCAACGATTTCCATAGTAGCGATAGAAAGCGTATCAGCAGCGAAAACGATTGATAGGGCTGCGAAGAAACCAAGGCCGGCTTTTTTAAGTGGTAGAGTGGAGAGCCCAAATCCAAATACGAAAGCGAGGGCGATTGCCAAGAAGACTGTTGCTAATGGACTAAGTCCAAGGGCTGTTCCGATGATAAGTCCTATGACTTCACCTATTGCACATCCTGTGAGGCAGTGAAGTGTTGCGCTCGCTGCCATCTTGTGGAGGCTTGACTTATCGTCATTATGGCCGTGGTTGCTATGATGGCTATGGTCCTCGTGATGTTCACACATTCCGTCTTTACACATTGTTTTCTCTGTTATTTCTTTCGCTTTAGTTTATATACCTTTAAGATTTCCTCGGTTGCCTGGCTCTCATCACCGTTCTTTATCTGGTGAATGACGTGAGTGCTGAGGTGGTTTTCGAGTAGTAGATCCTCGACACTTGATAATGCTTCTTTGATAGCTGATGCCTGCGTAATGATGTCGATACAATACGTATCTTCTTCGACCATTTTTTCTAGACCGCGCACCTGTCCTTCAATGATTTTTAGGCGGCGTAAAGCCTTTGGTTTTATATCACTTCTCATATGCTCATGATACCCCCAGGGGGTATCAATGTCAAGTACTTTGATACACTAATATAAACAGGAGGTGCACCTATGAAAAACGAAAACAAGACATCAGCTACGGGAAAAGATCCATTTGATTTTATCAATGAATGGGTTGATGATGAGCGGAAGCGTCAAGATAGCCTCGTGCTTATCGATATGATGCAGAAAATCACAGGCCATCCGCCAAAGATGTGGGGGCCGACCATGATTGGATTTGGTGACTGGCATTATGTATCACCTAGTGGACGTGAAGGGGATTGGTTTAGTATGGGTTTTTCACCACGAAAAGCAGCTATATCACTCTACATTACTATGGACGCCAGTGATCATCCTGAAATTATGAAGCGACTTGGCAAGCATACAACAGGCAAAGGCTGCATCTATATAAAGCGGCTCAGTGATGTTGATATGGATGTGCTCGAAGAGCTCACGCGTGTCGAATACGAGGAGCTCAAGAAACGATATACGGTAAAATAATCTCTTCTAGCTAGTGCTATAATTGAGACCAATGAGCATATGCATGTTCTCCTGACGATGGATGCTGTACCAGGTTATGAAAAGACGGCACACTTAAGAAAGGAATGTATATGTTGGCATGGGTAATCTTAGTAATTTCAGGTGTACTTGAGGCGGTGTGGGCGACCGCACTCGGTAAATCCGAGGGTTTTTCTAGACTTACGCCGACGATCGTATTTTTTATTGCTCTTGTTGCAAGCATGGCTGGACTAGCTTATGCAATGCGGACGCTTCCTGTCGGTACGTCGTATGCAGTTTGGGTGGGTATAGGTGCGGTACTTACGATCGTCTATGCCGCGGCTACTGGAGCAGAGACTATATCGATAGTGAAAGTTATGCTGTTGATCATGATAGTTGCAGGAATTGTGGGACTGAAGCTTATACACGATTAGCGTCTCTTTGACGGTATCTGTATTTTGGGTGACTGCACAAGTCATGGCGCCTGCTTCTTGATTCAATTATAATAAATCCTAGGCTAGCGTAGTTGATCGTATACTGCGAGGGGCTGTAGCTCAGTATAGAGCCGAAGGGTTTGCACCCTTTGTGTGCGTAAGTATAGAATCTTACCAGTCCCTCATAGTATAAGACCCTACATATCCTATTTCTGTCGTTTGATTTAAGCGATGACTCGTAAATGAAAACGGCCCCCGAAACGGCTCAACAAAGGGCGTGAGCCACTTCGGTGCCGTTTTCAGGGGCTGGTGAGAGGTCAGAACGTCAGGCGGAACACGCCTGTGTCCCGCACTTCGTAGCCCATGTCGCCGTACATCTGGCGAGCGCCACCCCTCTCCGGGTTGGAGGTGAGGTTGATGCTCTTGGCATCGCGCCGGCGACTTACCGAGTGTGCCATGTCCATGAAGACGGTGGCGATACCGCGTCGGCGATACTTCTCGTCGACGACGACGTCCTCGATCCAGTCTTTGCGACCGACCAGGATGACCATCGTGCACAACAGTACCGTGCCGATGATCTTGTCGTTGTCGAGTGCGACGAACAGCTTGGTTCCGCTGTCGAACATGCCGGATAGCCACTCGTCAGTGCACGGCTGTGCGCTGCTCGAGAGCTGGGGAAGGAGGATGTTGATGTCATCCACGTAGGACGGCTTCATCATCTCCCTCGTCAACTCTATGTATTCTATGGACAATGTGGTCCCTCTCTGTGCGAGCGCCTTAAGGAGACGCTGGAGCCTATCTTTACAGACAATTAATTATAGCATATTTTTACAATAAAAGCAATAAAACCCTCCATACAACTGAGGTGACTGTAATCTTGATTCTTTGCTATTCTAGGATCACTAGTAGGGTTTAGGTAGAGACATCCGCTTCGTAGTCTAACGGTACGGCATCGGAAACCATTTGTTGATCTGGAAATTTGCTACGGATTCGTTCGACATCACTTTTGTCCATTGTCCAGCCGAGTGCACCCAAATTTTCACGTAGGTGTTCAACGTTACTTGTTTTAGAAAGTGTGACGACATTATCTTGTGAGATGAGCCAGTTAATTGCAATCTGCGAAGGTGTCTTATTATATTTTGCCGCGAGTTCTTTAAGTAGCGCTGTTTCTGGCAGTATTCCTTTTTGTAGTGGACGCCAAGCGACCAGCATCACATCGTTCTCTTGACTATGTTTTAATACGCCTTTGTCTTCGATTTCACGATACTGGACATTGAAATGAACCTGGTTGCATACGAGTTTATTTTTGGTGAGTTTCTGAATTACGTCAAAACGATGGGGTGTCATATTGCAGACTCCGATATTCTTAACCAAACCTTGCTCAACAAGCTCATCCATAGCTCGCATCGTGTCGGCAATATCTATACCAGGAGCGGGAAAACGGTGGAGTAAGTAAAGGTCGACGTAGTCGAGACCCATACGCTCAAGACTTGCGTTAAATGATTCATGAACACCTTCATAGGACTGATTGTCAGCGGAGATCTTTGTTGTGATGACGAGCTTTGAGCGGTCATAACCCTTTAGTGCTTCTCTGAGTAGTTCTTCTGCGTGACCATTCCCGTAGCTTTCCGCGGTATCGATATGAGTGATCCCTGCATCTAGTGCGGCACGTATTGCTCCTATCTCCTCGGCGTCTTTACTCGTGTCAGCCTCCCATCGTCCGCCCATCTGCCAAATACCTAATCCATATACAGGTAGTTCAAATCCGGATTTTAATTTTTTCGTAGGTATATTCATGAACTAATAATAGCAAAACGGTAATCTCTGCACTTGTCATAGAGCAAAAGATTCCCATCTGCCATACTGGAAATCTCAATTGCTGGATTAGGAGAAGATGTTACTTCAGGTCAAACGTGATAGCTTTGTTCTCGAAGAAACCGAAGTTTTGATATAACAACTTCAAGCCCTTGTCACCCTTTGGCACTTCGTAGGCGAGTTTACCAGTTACTTTACCATTTTTGGCGAGTGAGCCGCTATTGAGTTTGCCTTCTGAAAGAGCCATGATGGCTTCATTCTGTTGTACTCCATCAGAATCTTGCATCTTAAATTCAAAGGTATTGTAGTCGAGTGTAGAATCGCTATTATTGGTGATCTTGACAGTAACGATGACGAACTCTTTACCCGACTCGGGTCGAGCAAATTGATTACCTGTATCGTAGTTACGTTGAACTTTCGTAATAGTGATAGACTTGTCGTCAAAGCTAGCAGTCTCGCCAACCTTAAAATCAGTCTTTTCCTCGGCACTTTTGCTCTCTGAATTACTATTGCTACTACTCGTACTTGTTGTAGTATCGTCCTTGTTGCCACCGGCCGCACCACCAATGCCAATAAGCACGATGATGATAATGAGCCAGAACCACCACTTCTTAAATACTGATTTTTTCTCTTTTGTATTCATTGTAGCCCTCCTTTAGGCTAATTAGTATTAGCGGATCCCCAATAAAAAGGACGACCCGCAGGTCGTCTAAAACCAGTACCAGCTTACGCTAAATACTTTTACGCAGGTCGCCCATTTCAAAGCGTAAACACGCGCTGAAGGCGATTGTGATACTGGTTTTAGACATCTGTATTATATATCAATTTCGCTAAAACAAATAAAAAGACCTTAAAAAGGTCTAAATGGTGCGGGTTAGGAGACTCTAACTCCTGGCCTCTTCCATGGCAAGGAAGCGCTCTAACAACTGAGCTAAACCCGCTCGAATGATAGGAATGTACGATACGCGTCTTGACTGAGTTGTGGAGTTGCTTCCTTGGCCTGGCAAGTTAGATCACCTTCGGCGATCCCGCGAGTCAGTCAAATGAATTAATTCATTTGTGACATCGCCTTGCAAATTGCCACTGGCAATCTTCACTCTAACAACTGAGCTAAACCCGCGTGCAAGATAAGATTATAGAGTGTCAGAGTACATTTTTCAAGTAGGATCGGGTATTATATAAAGGATATGTTTAAAGAGCGAAGACAAAAAAAGCTGGAAGATTATGTAAGGCAGTATTTTGCAAGCCATCCAGAGGTGAAGCTTGTCGGAGTGGCGGGGAGTTTCGGTAAGACTACGACAAAGATGATGATCGCAACACTCCTGAGCCAAAAATACAGAGTGCGCATGGATGATACGAGTCATGTTTCACCTACGGAAGTTGCGCTCGATATTCTTGGTATCAGTCGTCCGCAAAAAGATAGTATTTTTGAATGGCACAAGATATATAAGGCTGCACGCGAAAGGATCAAGCAACCCGCGGATGTAGATGTGATCGTACAAGAATTTGATACCGGTAAACTTGGTGATCTAAATCATTTTGCGAGCTATTTGAACCCGGATATCGCAGTAATTACAGGTGTGAGTGCAGACCATTTGCAAGATTTTGGCTCTATCGAAGGACTTGCTCAGGAAGAGCTATCACTTGCTAATTTTTCAAAAACTGCACTCATCAATCGCGATGATATAGAGGGTCGATTTGCAGAATTTATCACCAACCCGAATCTCAGCACCTATGGTACGACCGCCGCTGCAGAATACAGGTTTGAGGTGAGTGATGTATCTCTTGAAAAAGGCTACGAAGGTAAGATATTTGCTCCAGAGCTTTTAAGCGGACTAGATATTAAGATGAAAGTGTATGGCGAAGAAGGTTTACGTTCGGGCGCTGGTGCTGCGGGCGTGGGCTTGAAGTTAGGGCTCGAGCCACAATCTATTGTATCTGGGCTTGCTACGATCAGCCCGCTCCCTGGACGTATGAATCTACTTCGTGGCGTCAATCAGAGCCTCATACTTGATGATACCTATGATTCAAATCTTGTCTCAGCTGCAAACGCACTCCAGACTCTTTATGGTTTCCCGACTCCGGATCGTATAGCGCTATTTGGAGATATGAAAGACCTTGGTGCTCAATCTGAAAGTGAGCACGGTAGGCTAGGAAGTCTTTGTGACAGTAATCTACTGAGCTGGGTAGTGACGGTAGGTGAAGAGACGGAGAAATATCTTGCTCCCCGAGCAAGGGCAAACGGTTGTCAGGTGAAAACTTTTAAAAATCCAATTGATGCTGGTGCCTTCGTACATTCGGTAATCGAGCCAGGAGCCTTGGTGCTTGCCGCAGGATCCGATACAAATATCCTTGAAGAGTCACTGAAAATTTTCTTGCATGATACACATGAAAATCGCGAGCTTGTACGTCAGGATGAAGCGTGGCTTGAGAAGAAAAATGAGATTCTTGAGAAAATCAAGAAGTAATTATGGTACACTATAAGTCAAAAGCATAAACGATAAGGAACTTTAATGCCAGACGATCAAAACACTCCATCTCAACCCCCGCAGCCATCAGATGATATTCCGGTGACGAGCAATACTAGCAGTACTCAGACCCAGACTGTGCCGGAAATAGAGACAGAGCCAGCATCCCAGGCAACAACACCACTCCCAGGTCAAGGCCAAACACTTGGTCAGGATATGCAGAACCCAGCTCCAGCGCCTATGGGAGCTGCCCCAAAGAAGAGCTTTAAAAAGTGGATAATTGGTGGCAGTATCGTTGTCGTATTGGTGCTGTTTGGCGGAGCTGGTGCGCTTGCGTATAATTTTTGGTATCAAAACCCAGACAAGGTCATCATGGATGCCATCGTGAATTCGTTTAAGACCTCAGACGGCACTACTGCGAAAGCTCAGGTCGTTGCTGAGGGCGAGGGTAACAAAATAACTCTCGATATGGACATGAAAAGTAATAGCAATCAGGCAGTAGGTACTGTGAAGGTTGCTGCAGATATTCCTTCGGCAAAGGTAAGCTTTAAAGATATCACGGTTGATTTTGCGGCTGACATCGATAAAAGAACTGGATATGTAAAGCTTGGCAACATAAGGGAAACAATTGAGAAAACTGTCGATGCGTATGTCGATACTATGGCGGCACAATATACCGCACTCGGACGTCCAATGACACCCGTACAGATTGCTGCTGCAAAGGCTCTAGCTAAAGAAAAAATTGGACCAGTTCTCAACAAGATCGAAAATAAATGGATTAAATTTGAAGTTGAAAAGGGTGACGCAGAAGCAGAGAAGCAACAAAAGTGTGTTATCGATACCATCAAAAAGCTCGAAACAGATACTGCTATGCGTGATGAGCTCATGAAAGCCTACAGTGACAACAAGTTCGTAACAGTAAAAGAGAAGCTTGGCTCGAAAGATGGTAGTCTTGGCTATCTCCTCGACTTTGATAAAGATAAGGCAAACAGCTTCTCGAAAGCTGCCAAGGAAACAACATTCACTAAAGAGATAAATAAGTGTGACCCATCATCTTCAAGTTCGGATGACTCACACAGTTCACTTGATTCAAGTTCTTCAGATGATCTTAAGAACACAGCGGTGGAAGTATGGGTGAGCCGCTGGTCGCACCAATTCACAGGCATAAAGGTTACAACTGAGACTGGAAAATCAAGCTCACCAACTAAGGTCACGGTAGATATGTCGATGAAGTATGGATCAGTAAACGTCGAAATGCCAACAGACGCGACAGACTATAAGGATCTGCAGAAAGATCTTGAGTCTGCTATGGGAGGCGGCTCTCCGGCTGCGACACCAAGCCCTCTGATGACATCTCCTAGTCTCACTAGCCCAATCAATTCGATCTAACACCTCTAAGGTGATATACTTACCAGAGTATGAAACGCTATAACCCAAGCGATGTTGAGCCTCGTTGGCAAAAAATCTGGCGCGAAGACCAGCGCTATAAAGCGCCAGATAGCTCAGATAAGCCAAAATATTATGTGACAGGTATGTTCCCGTACCCTTCTGGCGCGGGAATGCACACTGGACACTTCTTTGAGCATTCTATCGTAGATGCGGAAGCAAGATTCCGTCGAGCACTTGGCTATAATGTGATGTACCCGATGGGCTTCGATAATTTTGGCTTGCCTGCTGAAAACTACGCTATCAAAACTGGCGTCTCGCCACAAACAGCCACTCAAAACAATATCGCTAGCTTCAAAAATCAACTCAATCGTGTCGGTGCAAGCATTGACTGGTCGCGCGAAGTCCAAACTTCTGATCCTCGCTACTACAAATGGACACAGTGGATTTTTACAAAGCTATTCGAACGAGGCTTAGCGTACCAGAAAGAAAGTTTACAGTGGTGGTGTCCGGTCGATAAGACTGTGCTTGCCAATGAGCAGGTTGAAAGTGGCAAATGTTGGCGTTGTGGTTCCGAAGTTGAAAAGAAATCAATGAACCAGTGGTTCTTTAAGATTACCGAATATGCAGATGCGCTTCTCGAAGAAATTCCTGCTCTTGATTGGCCGGAAAAGATTAAGACAGCCCAAGAAAATTGGATTGGAAGAAGCGAAGGTGCTGAGATTGAGTTTACTCTGACGTTTGGTGACGAAAAGGTAGACAGCTGGCGCGACGAAGACGACAAGCCAGCGCACGTAACGGTCTTTTCAACTCGTCCTGATACAATTTTTGGCGCGACATTTATCGTGCTAGCACCCGAGCACCCGTGGGTAAAGGCAGCACTTGAACAGGATGTGCTTGAAAATAAAGCCGAGGTAAATGAGTACGTAAAAGCTGCTGTTAAAAAATCAGAAATTGAACGCCAATCTGAGGGTAAAGAAAAAACCGGCGTAGAACTTCGCGGCGTAAAGGCAGTCAATCCAGCTAATGGCGAGAATATTTCTGTGTGGGTGGCTGATTATGTGCTTGGAGGCTATGGTACCGGAGCGGTCATGGCTGTGCCGGCGCATGACGAGCGTGACTATGAATTCGCTACCAAATATAATCAACCTATTATTGAAGTTGTCGAAAAGCCAAATCACGAAGAGCAGATATATCACGGCGAAGGCGCATTGATCAATTCTGGTAATTTCGATGGTATGGACAGCAGCGAGGCTCGTGAGGAGATTGTTGCTTGGCTCGAGGAGCAAAAAACTGGACACAGTAAAACAACCTACAAAATGCGCGACTGGCTGATATCGCGGCAGCGATATTGGGGTGCGCCGATTCCGATTATTCATTGTAAGGAACATGGAGCTGTGCCGGTTGCTGAAAAAGATCTTCCAGTTGTCTTGCCGGAGATTGAGGATTATGCACCAAAGGGCGATGGCAAGTCGCCGCTAGCTCGTCAAGAAGACTGGCTGAACACAACATGTCCAGTATGTGACAAGCCTGCCAGGCGCGAAACTGACGTGATGGATGGCTATGCATGTAGTAGTTGGTATTTGCTACGTTACACTGATCCGAAGAACGAACAGCAAGCTTGGAATCCTGAGCGGGCGAAATATTGGACACCTCTCGATATGTATGTTGGTGGTGACCACGCGGTTGCGCATCTGCTATATGTGCGCTTTTGGACACATGTGTTTTATGAGATGGGCTTGGTGCCAGCCAAAGAGCCGGTCAAGAAGCTCGTGTATCATGGCTATATAAATGCCGAAGACGGCACCAAGATGAGCAAGAGTAAGGGTAATGTAGTAGATCCGCTAGAGGTGATAGACGCCGGCTATGGAGCTGATGCGCTTAGAACTTTTGAATTATTCCTGGGTCCAATCAATGAGAACAGTAACTGGAGCAGTAAAGGCATTGCTGGCGTATATCGATTCCTTAACCGCGCTTGGACGATCACTCAAGAGTATCTTGAAAGTGACAAGGCTGCCGAAACACCAAGCGAACTTGTAAGCTTGCAGCATAGAACTATCAAAAAAGTTACTCGTGATCTTCATCGCTTGAGCTTCAATACCGCTATAGCTGCGCTTATGGAATATGTAAATGAATTATATAAGCTCAAAACAAGTGGCTTTTCGCAAGATTGGCAGGCGCCGATTGAAGCGTTAGTGCAATTGCTGTCGCCATTTACGCCGCATCTTAGCGCCGAATTATGGCAGCAGCTCGGAAACGGTGATCAGCTGGACTTTGCTGAGTGGCCAAAGTGGGATGAGGCGCAGACCGTTGCCGACACAATCACAGTGGTCGTACAGGTTAATGGAAAGCTGCGCGACACATTAGAGCTACCAAAAGATGTCACCAGAGAAGTAGCCGAGGAAGCTGCCCTGGCTAGTGAAAAAGTACAGGCACATCTGCATGGACAAAAACCGGCCAAGGTTATCTATATACCTGGCCGGCTAGTAAATATCGTCATCAAGCTTTAATTAGGGTTTTTTGAGGAGTTTTCTGGCGATTCCTGCCAATAGACCTCGTGGCTTAGTAGGCTCTGAGAGCAATTCATCCGGTTGCTCAAAGTTCTTCGTTGCCTCTCTAAGTCTGATGATCAGTGGGATCTCGTCTTTAGTCGGTCCATCGTACTCTGCTGAAGAACTCGCTCGAGGGTTCACTTCAATACTCATAATTTAATTATATCATTTATATATAATAATGTCAATCACATCTTGAGATTTATTGCGAACTACGCTACAATAACAGATAAGTTTTAATCAACCTGAGAAGGAGAACATTTCATGGCACAGCCAAAAAAGCAGAGTAGCCCGCGTAAGACGGGTCTTCGTCGTAGCCACCTAAGGCTCAAACTTGCACGCATGGTAAACGCAAAGTCACCAGTAAAGGTGAAGACTACCAAGCGCGAAACAGGTAAAAAAGCAGCGTAATACTCGCTATTTAACAAAAGAAAGAACCAAGCATGGCTTCGAATCGACATCTAGGGCGGATTGTTGCACTCCAGACACTCTATGAGTATGAGTTTCGTATTGGAGATGTAGATGTTGACGAGATCTTAGAGCGCAATATATCGCGTTATTCTGAAGCTATTGATGACAAAAGCTTTGTCCAAGAATTGGTGCAAGGCGTCATCAAGGAACAGAAAGATCTTGACGAGAAATTGCAGCCGATCGCCCCTGGCTGGCCAATTGAGCAAATTGCTAGGATTGATCGCAATGTACTGCGAATTGGGCTGTATGAACTACTCCATAAAGCCGGTACGGTACCGCCAAAAGTAGCGATTAACGAAGCAGTCGAGCTTGCTAAAGCGTTTGGTTCTGATAATTCCAGTAAATTTGTCAACGGCGTACTTGGTACGGCGCTCAGGACACTCGTCGCTGGAGAAGACGCGGGAGAAGCGGATGCCAAAGTTTGATGGATTCAAGAAGTTTGTAGGACGAGGAAAAAAACCCTCGATTCAAGAAATTGTTCGCGAACCTACTTCTGGTGGAATTGTCTTTCGCCACGGTAAAAAAGATCTTGAAATTTTACTGATCCAAGACGCAAAGGATCGTTGGACGATACCAAAGGGCCATATCGAGCAGGGTGAATCAGCAGTTGATACTGCTCGCCGCGAGATTGGTGAGGAAGCTGGCCTAGAAAACGTAGAGATGCACGGATGGTTGGGTAAGATACATTTCCGCTACCGTCGGATCGATAAGCTTGTGCTCATGACGACGCAAATCTACCTTGTAAAAGCAGTGGGAGATACTGACGCGATCAAAAAAGAGGAATGGATGAATGGCATCAAATGGTTTTCATTCAATGATGCACTCGATGAAATTGAGTATGAGGACATCGCTAAGTTGATGCTCAAAGCCAAAACCCGTATACGCGAGGAAAAACTGTAATGACAGGTATGTCGACTGCTCCGTACCAAGATTTTGCTCGTACAAAGCTTGGGTTTGAGTTTGACAACATAGAACTGCTTATTACGGCTCTCACGCACCGCAGCTATGTGAATGAACACAAGAAAAGCGCAAGGGAGCACAACGAACGACTTGAATTTCTTGGTGATGCGGTGCTCGAGCTTGCTGTCACAAATTTCCTCTATAGAAATTATGACGAACCTGAAGGTATACTTACGAGTTGGCGTGCGGCACTTGTGCGCACAGAAAGCATTGGTGCAGCTGGTGACAAGCTTGGCTATGAGCCGCTTGTGCGAATGTCGCGAGGAGAAAAACAAGGCTCGGATCGCGCTCGCCAACAGATACTTGCCAATGCGTTTGAGGCTGTAATTGGTGCAATTTACCTCGAGAAAGGCTACGAAGAAGCAGAAAAGTTTATCGCTAACCATATTTCTTCTAAGCTCGAGGCAATTCTAGAAGAAGGCAGCTGGCGCGATCCAAAATCACATCTTCAGGAAGTCTCTCAGCGTGTTGATTCGGCTACGCCACAATACAAGGTACTTGAAGAGCTCGGTCCTGATCACGATAAAGTCTTTACGCTTGGCGTATATGTAGGCAGTAAGCTTATGGGTAAGGGTACTGGTCATTCTAAGCAAGTCGCGCAGCAGGAAGCAGCGCGAGCTGCCTTGAAAAAGTACGCCCGCTTGAGCTAACGGGCAATTGACCTTTTTATTGCGCTCATGCTACCATAACAGCATGTTGAGAGTATTTGCAGGTCTAGTAGGTCTAATTCTATTTGGTATTATTTCTACCACGCCATCTGCTTATGCCGCGCCTACGCCAGACAACTGCTTTGGTTTTGATATCGGATCTGGCGTAATTACAGACTATTATGATTATGAAAATGGTGATCCAGGAAATCCTGCCTGTCCGCGTACGGTAGAGATACCGACGAATATTAGCGGATCTACGGTGGTAAATATCGGTGACAGGGCATTTTGGGATAATCAACTTATTGGCGTGACGATTCCGAATTCAGTGACAAATATAGGAGAAGCAGCTTTTTATGATAACCGCCTTACATCGGTAGTTATCCCAGATTCAGTAACGAATATAGGAGGCTTAGCCTTTATCAGGAATCGCCTTACTTCGCTAGCGATCCCAAATTCGGTGACGAGCGTGGGTGAATATGCATTTCAAGGCAATCGTCTTACCTCTGTAACGATCCCAAATTCAATGACAAGTATTGCAGCAGGGGTATTTTCGGAGAATAAGCTTGCTTCGCTGACTATTCCGGACTCGGTAACAAGCATTAGCGAGGGAGCATTCAGAAAAAATAACCTTACTTCGCTTACTGTCCCAAGCTCCGTATCAAGTATCGGGGATTACGCGTTTAGTAGCAACAAATTCACTTCAGTCACTGTCGAAGGAAACCCCTCAAGTCTTGGCACTAGAATACTTTCCGGTAATCCAACAGAGACTATTTTGTATGACGGTACCCTGTATACGTCAGCTGGAACTAATGGTGAAGCTTGCTTTACGTTTAACGCTGGCTCGGGAGAGATCACTGACTTTCGTCAAGCAGACCTTGCTCTCATTAAGAGTGATGGCCAGGCTTGCCTCAATAAGGATATCACTATCCCAGCGAGTATTGGGAGTGTGGCCGTAGATCGCATAGGGGATTACGCATTTAGCGGTATTCGGCTTGCTTCAGTTGCTATACCGAACTCAGTTACAAGTATTGGTAATGGTGCATTCTCTGAAAATAGTCTAACCTCAGCTACTATCCCAAACTCAGTTAATGACGTAGGTGATTATGCATTTTCTCACAATCGGCTCACTTCCATTACTATCCCAAGCTCAGTGACGAACATCAGAGAAGGGGTGTTCATGTTCAATAGTATCGCTAATGTTAATCTCCCTTCTTCTGTTAATTCGGTTAATGCTCTTGCTTTCGCTGCCCAGAATCAATGGGGTGGTGAAGCGGATGACTACTATCTAGAAAACCCCGACAGGAGCATTTATAGCGATAACCCGTCAGTAGTCCAAGCTGTCCTCGACAATATGTGGTACACACGCGTCTACACGAGTAGCCCTTCAAACCCACAAAATATACCAGACGGTATCATGAGTGAATGGTGGTGGACCGGCGATGTCAACCAAAACGGAGACCAGCGTGATCCAACCGGTGGCCACCTTATCAACCCCGCCTCAGCTACCCTATACTACAAAGATGAGCAAGGAAATCAACTACAAGCGCCAGCTCGCTACACTGGTGTCCGTACTAGTGACAATACGTATCTCACCAACTATGGCATCGTGGATTCTGCTATTAAAGCACCTCTTGATCCTACCAACCCAACACCTCAAGAAGCAAGTGATCTCGCCGCTGGCTTTGCCCAATACTATCGCTCCGGCCAAACCAAAACCTTCGCTCCACCAAGCATTGCTGGCTACATCGCACCAGCCGCTCAGACCGTTACATTCACACCTGGCGAGAATGAGGTGACCTTTACCTATCAAAAGAAAGCTACGCCAACCATCACCGTCAACGGCGACAAAGCCATCACTAAGACGCCAACTATTCCATCCCGCCCAACTTTTAGTGGAGTAGCTACACCAGGTTCAACGGTGATTGTCACCGTCCATTCCGACCCAATTACCTGTACGACCACAGCCGGTACCGACAGTAAGTGGAGTTGTACGCTTCCTGGAGGGCTACCTGCAGGCAAACACACTGTGTATGTAGAAGTGACAAACCCAGACAGCAGTATGCAGAGGCTTGGACCATACAGTGTAGTTGTCAAAGTGGGCGACGGTGCAACAGTGTTAGCGCCGGATAGTGGGGTGGGACGATCTGTCTCTATGCAGCTATGGGCTGTGCTATTGATACTTGGTGCTGCTCTTATGGGAAGTTGGCATTTGATTCGACGAGCTATTAGATAGGATTGATTGACTCCGAGGTGAAAATACTGTAAAATCGTTCAGAAGTGAGTTATCAACTTATAAGAAAGTAAAGGAAGTTCGTTTTTTATGCTCGCAATTCGTCTCAAGCGTATTGGCCGTAAAGGTATGCCAATCTATCGTATCGCCGTACAGGAAGCACAGCGCCACCCAAGCAGTGGTCGTGTAGTGGCATATGTCGGTACTTACAACCCACACACAAAAGAAGTTTCAGTGCAAAAAGAAGATGCCCAGAAGTACCTCGATAATGGTGCTCAGCCTACTCCTCGAGTAGTTAAGCTCTTGAAGGCCGAAGGCGTTAAGTTGCCAAAGTGGGTGAAAGAACCTGCAGCTGATAAGCAAAAGTCAATCAGGAACTCAGAGAAGCTCCGCAAGAACCAGCCTAAGGAAGAGGTGCCAGTTGAAGAAGAAGTGGCTGCCGAAGAAACGCCTGCTGAGGCTGAAGCTCCTGCCGAAGAAGTAAAAGAATAGCGGACTGCTATATTTAAATCACACCCGCCTACCTATGGGCGGGTGTTTCGTGTATAGTAGAAGAGTACATTACTAAACTGACCGGAGGCCGAGGAGGGCATATGTCGACAATAGATCAGCAATTCGTAGAGTATATCGTGAAATCATTGGTAGGTAACCCTGATGATGTGATTGTCGAACGACTCATTGATGAAAAAGGCGTGCTACTCACACTGACAGTAAATCCAGAAGATCTTGGCCGTGTGATCGGTAAGCGTGGTGCAACTGCGCAAAGCTTGCGCACACTTCTCCGTGCGCTCGGCACGAAAAATGATGCTCGCTATAATCTCAAGATCGTGAATAACGACGACTATACTAGCTCACCAAGTGCTAGCAGTAGCCAGCCTGTGGATGAAAATACAGCTGATTCTACAGAGGCGGCTGAAGTTGAATCTGTGGAAAACCCAGAGCGAGAAGAAGAGTCGGATTATGCAAAAAAGTCTCGAAAAGAGCTTGCCGACCTCGATGACCTTGATATATAATAAACACTAGTTCAAACAACTGCGAGAACTACGCTCTATGCGAGCAACTTTATAAGAAGTTGAGAGCTTATATGTCCACGAAACCGTCCTTATGTTAGGGCGGTTTTTTGGTAGTAATAAACGTCGATATCTGAGATAATCTTACAGATGAGGAAATTCCAAGTAATCACACTATTCCCTGAGATGTTTACGGGCGTATTTGAAAATTCCATGATGTGGAAAGCACAGAAGGATGAGATCGTAGAGTTGTCGACGATTGGGCTGCGCGACTATGGTCTGGGTCCGCGCAAGCAAGTGGATGATACGCCATATGGCGGTGGTGATGGGATGTTATTGATGGTGGAGCCACTCTGGAAAGCAGTTGAGGCTGCAAAGGCTAACGACCCAGGCGCAAAGGTGCTACTGATGACACCTCGTGGCATGCGCTGGAAGCAGGCGGCAGCACAAGAATACGCTGACGCAGATCAAGGGTATATATTTATCTGTGGCCGCTATGAAGGCTATGATGAGCGAATCCTTGAGCTTGTTGATCAAGAGATAAGTATTGGCGACTATGTGTTAACCGGCGGTGAATTGCCCGCTATGACGATTATAGATAGTATCGTTCGTTTGATTCCTGGTGTGCTTGGCGGTGAATCAAGTGCCGAGATAGAGAGCTTTTCTGACGGTGAAACTCTTGAATTTCCGCAATACACACGCCCAGAGGAGTTTAACGGAAAAAAGGTTCCGAGAGTACTTCTGAGTGGCCATCATGGCGAGATAGAAAAGTGGCGCAAGGCTAACTCAAAACCTGCTACCAGCTAGCAGCACCGCTAGACCAATAACCCCAGGCTTTATTGGCGCCAGCATAGGTGCTCGCAGCCTTTACTCGTGAATTACCTGAAGTCTCTACGCTTGGAAGTGTCCCGGAGATAGGATTTGCCACGCGAAGCAGTGCATAGTCAGTCCCGGCCGCATCTGTTCGATAAGTGTAACTGTAGCCAGTCTTTGCTACCAGGATAGTGCTTGTGTCGAGATATTTTTCTGTAACTAATACATTTAGGCTTGAAGACGCATCCGTGAATGTTGTCGTGCCTGCGCTTGGGTATACACCCTTCTGTGCTCTGTATATGTCAATTGCGTCGTTGATGTGCTTCATATCCGTCTGTGCTCTGGCGTACTCTGCACGCGATTGGCTGCCATTGTAACTTACAACGGTGATTGTTGCCAGTATGGCAATGACTGAGATAACAATTGTGAGTTCAACGATAGTAAAACCTTGTTTGAGACTATTCATACAGACAGTATAGCTGAAAAAGCATAAGGAGTATAGAATAACGAGCAAATACAAAAAGGACCCACGGGGGAGCCCTCTTCGTTTGTTGTGGTGGATATCGTAGAGCGACGATTCCATTTTTTGAAAATGTTTTTGTTTTGATTTGTCGCTAATGTTTATTGTACTCATGGTCGCTCAAAGCGCAAGCGCATTGCTAAAAAACACAACGTTTTGTGTCTCTGTAGGGGTATATACTGAGAATGTGAAGAAACTTCGTCGAACGGTAAAAAAGCACAAGGAAACAATTGGAGAGAATGCTGGGCTTGCAGTGGCGCTCTTTTTTATAGTAATGCTGACGAGTCAACTCTTCAGCTTTGAACAGATGCCGAAGTTGATAGCAGACGTATTCTCTCTACAAGAAGGGCTGGGACTTCTTATTGCTGCGTCGTTAGCGATAGCTATGCTTTTATCTCTCCCGTTCTTGCTTGCCATGCCCATCTCACCGCTTATGAAGAACGTAGGAAAGGTATTGAGCGTCGTGGTAATACTTTTTTGGATAGCGGTTGGCGTGCAGACTAGTGTGGTGTTCGTTCTTGATCAAAACGTCGGTTTGCTTGGTAGCAAAATACCTCTTATGGGAGGGATCTGGCTTGTTTTAATGATGCTGGGTCTGCTGCTTATCCTAGTGTGGCATCTGTGTCGCACTTACTTTAGTAGTAAGTCGTCTTGAGTGACTCGTCGTAGTACGGTACAATGGGTAAGCTAATGGGGATTGGCCAAGTGGTAAGGCACCGGGTTCTGGTCCCGTGATCGGGGGTTCGAATCCCTCATCCCCAGCCAAGATAAAACGAGTCCATCTGGGCTCATTTTATCTTGAATTTGGTTAAGTGATGAGAATCCTGAATTTTCTCCAAAAGAAAATTCAATAGGGTTCGGTGTAGCACAGTGAAGAAAAATTAGCTTGCTCATTTTTCAAGCAAGCGAAGGAGCAAGTTTACTTGCGATATCCCTCATCCCAGCATCCCAATACATTGACTTTTCATAGTATTTATGCTAAAATAGTATCCGTTTCGTTGAGAGAAATCTCCGAAGCACTTTGACAGAGTGAAGTGTGGTTTGGGTTTTGCTACAAGTTGCCTTATAGGCTATTTATAGCAAGACCCAACCACTAGTGATAGGAACAGCAAGATGAGCAACATCTGCACGGAACTGGTCACCCAGGCGATTGAGGAGGCACTTGCCACGGGTGAGCCCCTCCGCCAGGAGGAGGGCGCAAGCGTCCTCGGTGACAAGTTCGAGGACCGGCTGCTGGCCATCGTCGAGGCCGCGGACCTGAGCGTCTCCTACCGCGTCATCGTCGAGGCCACGGCCTGGGATGACGCCTACGCCCCGCTCGAGACGGACCCGAAGGCCATGCTGAGGAAGCTGGCCTACGCCTGTCTCGTCGCCGAGGCCAAGTGTCAGGTCGCCAATCTGGTCTCGTAGCGCCTCTCGCGCGGTGGGTGACCGAAAGGTCGCACATGACCCAAGGTCACCCACCCGCGCCGCTCGCTCCTATCTCGCGACCTCACTCTGTCACTCAACCTATATCTTTAATTTCTTGAAGTTATGGTTTGAGTGATTGGTTGTTGCTCCATTCCCTAAAATGGTCACTTGAGTATTACGGCTGTATCTTCAAGTCTTATCACGGAACTCTAAATAAGTGCAATAGTCACATTCTTATTGCAGGAAAATATCCTTAAAGCATAAAAAGTATGTTACACTAAGCGTATCTTTAACGAGGAGATGTGGTTTGAAGAAAGCAATAATCAAACGGGGCTTTACACTAGTAGAAGTTCTGGTTGTCATCGTTATTTTGGTAGCACTGGCAGGAATCACTACTGTGACATATATGGGGCTACAAGTCCAAGGCCGCGATAAAACTCGCCAGTCAAACGCCACGATTATTGCTGAGCAACTTGAGAAATACTATCAAGAAAACGGCGAGTATCCAAGCATCCCGGCTCTTGTGGGGCAGAGCGGAATGGCCGTGAAGGCAAAGCTGGGACTAACAAGTGCCGATGTGCTGGTGCTCCCAAACTCACCACAGGGCAGTACAAATTCATTTACTCAATCTGAAGCATCGCAAACCCAGCTCGCGTACAACGGTGAGAGCGCCGCAGATGATGAAAGTGATTCGTGTCAAACTGATATCAATGGAGGCTGCGATAAGTTTAATTTGCAGTGGGAGAGTGAGGCTGGAGAGCCACAAGAAATCCCGAGTCGTCATACTGGCCGATTTGATGGTGGCAGTGGTGGTTCGTCGTCATTGACTGCTCCGAGCGCTCCTACTATCAGTGTTGGATTCACAAGCCCTGATGTAGTAGCTACAGTATCGGCAGTAACCTGTGCTGCCGGAACGAATGCCGAGTACAAGATTATCGGTGCTTCAAACACAAATGGCGATGAGCCTGTATTTGCAGACTGGTCAACTATTTCTTGGCAGACTTCAACAACAAAAAGTGTAACTGCTTCACAAGGTACGCACTATTACTTTAAAGCGATTGCGCGTTGTGTTAACGGAAGCGGAGCAAGTGAAGCATCTGATGAAAGTGAAGTAGCAGAGTACTATTATGCAACAACTGGCGCACCTGTACTCACCGCGACGATAAGTGGTACTACAGTATCGGTTACGGTAGGCACGATTACGTGTCCGGCAGGGTCAACGGCAAAATATCAGATCTATGAAAAGAAAGATACTACTACCGCAGCTGGTGCGATGGCTGTAATCTCGACGCGAAACTTCACCACCACATCAACATATAGTACTACTGCAGGTGCGGCGACATCGCCAACAAGACACACCTTTAGGGCGTATACCCGATGTGATAGCGGTACGTCTCAGGGTGTGGTTAGTCCAGCAAGTGCGGATGCAACCGTAGTATCGGCGCCAGCTGCGCCTGTGCTTAGTAAGAACACTACCGCAACGAGTGGTGCGCTAGATTCTATCACGTGGAATTGGACGCCTGGATCGGCTTGCCCTGTGGGCACATCCGTTATGTATAGCCGTATCTGGACTGGTGACTACACAAATGCGGGTACTGGGGGAGTAACGACTGCTACGACTATCTCTCTTACAACAAGCAGTCAAGGCTATCAATATGGTATGCAGGTTCGTGCATCATGTGGATCAGCCGTAACAGACAAGGTGCTGTATAGTGCATATAGTAGTAATCAAACCTATGTGCGTAATGTTACGAGTGAGATTTGGGCATACAAGGGTAGTATACGAACCCGCCGTCCTGATCCGAGTGGAACGCCAAACACAGTATTTGGGCAGGCGATCGTGCATGCGACAAGAAATGTTGATTACGAGGGTGGCTACAGTAGCTCTACTCCAAATCTTGACTACCCTGCAGTCGGGTATTGTGCGTCGGGCTTGACGCGCAAAATTCAGTGGCAATGGGCACTCGATAGCGTAGGAAGCGGCAACTGGGGCTATAACGATACGTCTCTCCCTGTAAATAACGGTGCTTACTCCCCAGAGTCCACATGGGCGAACGGTACAAGTATCGTCCTCCCGTCAGGTTCAACTAATGGTGACTTTACAAGTAAAGGAATGATAGACCTAGACAAAAACGGAAGTCATACATCAAGTACAGATGTTAATAACTCCAAGGTTGAGTTTGCGTTTCGAACACGTTGTGTAAATGCGACTACGGGACGTGCGGGGCCTCTGAATCGTGCGGATCCTTTCGGTAACTTAACGGTAGTAGAGAATACTGGTAAATTCCATGTCTACTGTGATGCAAATGCGGCAGTACCGTGGTGTAGAGCATGGCACAGCAAGCGTAATCCGCTGAGTGATCACGTAGGAGAGTGGGCAGGACACGATATCGGTACGGGCACTTGTATACCCGGAGGATACCCGACTGACAAATATTGTTTTAGTGCGGATTATAATTCTAACAGTGCTCCATGGGGATGGTAGGGAGGTAGTCATGAATACCAGTAGTAAAAAAATACTAATAGTCGTTGTTATTATATTGGGATTACTGATAGCAGGTGTGGCCGGATACTTTGCGTGGAATGCGATCCAAGGGAGGGTTGCTCCCGTAGAGACTCCTGCAGATTCGGAAAAGGCAAGTCAGGCAAAACAAGCTGGAGTTAAGGCTGAGGCGAATGGTGAAAACGAAAAAGCGCTTGAGAGCTATCAGGCTGCTCTCGATGCTTACAGAAAAGCAGGAGACAAGGCAGCCGCAGAAGATATGAGCTTCAAGGTGGAGTTCATCAAGAAAGCTATTGCTGCTGATAAGAAGGCTACGCAAGAAGCAATCAAAAATGGCGATGCGCCATATACTGAATAATATCTCGTATTAGTACTATTTGTTTATCCAGCTACGAGCATTTTGGAACATGCGCAGCCATGGTGAGTTTTCACCCCAGTCTGCAGGGTGCCATGAGAGTTGGCGAGTCTGGAAAGCACGTTCAGGGTGAGGCATCATAATCGTAGCGCGACCATCGGGTGTTGTAAGTGCAGTAATTCCATCTGGTGAACCATTTGGATTGAGCGGATATGCAGTTGTGTTTTCGCCGTTCGTATCCACGTAGTGCATTGACGTTAGCGAGTTATCAGTTGTGTCTCTGAATTCTGCGCGACCCTCGCCGTGAGCGACTGGCACTGGCAATATAGAACCGGCCATGTCTTTGAAGAAAATCGAGGGCGAGTCGTTGATCTTTACAGACACAAGTCGAGCTTCAAACTGCTCAGACGAGTTTTTCTGGAATGATGGCCATTTTTCTGCGCCAGGAATGAGTTCTTTTAGTGCTGAGAGCATTTGGCATCCATTACAGACGCCAAGTGTAAATGTGTCATCTCGATGGAAGAAATCTCGGAATTGTTCTCGTAGATCTTTGTTAGCCAAGATTGTCTTTGCCCATCCTTCACCTGCACCAAGTACGTCTCCATAGGAGAACCCGCCACAGGCAGCAATGCCTACGAAATCATTAAGTGAGATTCTCCCGGCTTTGATGTCACTCAAGTGAGCGTCTACGGCTGTGAAGCCTGCTTTTGTAAAAGCCGCCGCCATTTCAACGTATCCATTGACGCCTTGGTCGCGGAAGATTGCAACTTTTGGTTTTATGTCGTAGTCAAAGTCGAACAATTCGAAGTTTACGCTTGGGCGTATGCTACCCAATCCCGACTCTAAGAGCACTGCCTCTTGATCGGCTGACTCTGGATTGTCGCGCAGTCGTTGGATCTGATAACTTGTGTCAGCCCAAAGTTTCTCAAGTTTGTAGCGACTGCTTTCGTAAAAAGTACCTGCATCGGTAATCGTAAATGCTTCGTCATTCCTGATGGTGGCTACAACTGTCGCGTTATCAAATGCATTGAGGACTTTTTCCATGTCATTTGATTTAATTTGGATAACAGCGCCCAACTCTTCGGCGAATAGCTTTTCGAGTGTAGATCCCGCCAGCTCGGTTACATTAATATCCAAACCTTTTCTGCTTGCAAATGACATTTCAGCGAGGCTAACAAACAACCCGCCATCTGATCGGTCGTGGTATGCAAGTATGGCATCGTCTCGCTTAAACTGAGTCATTGTGTCAAAGAATTTCTTGAGAGCAGCTGGCTCAACATCGGGTGTATTATCACCAAGTTGACTAAATACTTGTGAAAGCGCGGAGCCGCCAAGTCGATGTTGGTTGCCACCGAGATTTATAGCGACGAGTACAGTGTCAGGCTCGTCGCTAAGTAGCGGAGTGAGTGTGCGGCGTACATCATCTACAGGCGAGAATCCAGTGATCACTAGAGAAAGTGGACTTGTGACACTCTTTTGGTTGCCGGTGTTGTCCCAGGTAGTTTTCATGCTAAGCGAGTCTTTGCCGACAGGAATCGTAAGGTTTAGTTCGGGACAGAAGTCTTCGCCAACACTCCGTACCGTTTCGTATAGGTTTTGGTTTTCCTTATCAACATTTGCTGCAGCCATCCAGTTTGCGGAAAGCTTTATATCTGATAGTTTTTTGATATCGCTGGCAAGTAAGTTTGTGATTGTTTCGCCAATTGCGATACGCGCAGCTGCGGGTGAATCGATGAGTGCTATAGGTGTACGTTCACCCATAGCCATGGCTTCACCGAAATTATCATCAAAGCCGGCGGCGGTTACTGCTACATCAGAGACAGGCACTTGCCATGGTCCGATCATCTGGTCACGCATGGTTAGGCCACCCACATTACGGTCGCCAATAGTGATAAGAAATTTTTTACTGCCTACCGCTGGAAGCTGCAACACTCTAGCAATAGCGTCTTCGAGATTAATCTGAGAGGTATCGAATGGTTGATGACTGGCGGTCTTTGTTGTAACCACGCGGGTCATTTTTGGTGGCTTGCCAAAAAGTGTATCCATTGGGATATCGATAGGATTGTTATTGAAGTGACTGTCGCGAAGGACCAATTGCTCGTCCTCGGTGACTTCACCTACGACAGCAAACGGACAACGCTCGCGCTCGCAAAGCTGTTTAAATTCTTCAATATCCTCAGGGTTCAAACCGAGTACATAGCGCTCTTGAGCCTCGTTGCACCAGATTTCCATAGGTGACATGGATATGTCGGCATTTGGAATATCGCGAAGTTCATAATGGCCGCCAACACCTGAATCATGCACAAATTCAGAAAGTGCTACACAGTAGCCACCGGCGCCGATGTCATGAATAGTTACGATTGGATTCTCTTCACCACGCTTCCAGCAAGCATCTATTACTTCTTGGCAGCGTCGCTCCATTTCGGGATTAGCTCGTTGGACTGAAGCAAAATCGAGATCTTCCGAGCTGTCACCAGTCTGCATGCTGCTAGCGGCGCCACCACCAAGGCCAATAAGCATAGCAGGTCCACCAAGAAGAACGATCTTCATTCCAGGACGAAGTTGGCCTTTTTCAACGTGTGTATCGCGGATATTGCCGAGGCCGCCAGCAATCATAATTGGTTTATGATAACCACGTACATCACCTTCGACTTCTTGCTCGTAAGTTCTGAAATATCCAGTTACATTTGGTCGTCCGAATTCATTACCAAAGCTAGCAGCACCAACTGGTGCCTCGATCATGATATCGAGTGGTGATGCTATACGATCTGGCTTACCATACGGCTTTTCCCAAGGTCGCTCGGCTCCTGGGAGATTAAGATTTGAGACATGATAGCCCGCTAGACCCATTTTTGGCTTAGCGCCGCGACCAGTCGCTCCTTCGTCACGAATTTCCCCGCCTGTACCAGTAGCAGCACCAGGGAATGGAGAGATTGCAGTAGGATGATTATGAGTCTCAACTTTTATAACGGAATGTATTGGCTCATCATGATTGCGATAGGTACCGTCTGCATCAGCGAAAAAACGTTTTCCTGTCTGACCGCGCAGTACAGCTGCGTTGTCGGAGTATGCTGATAGTATGTCAGTACTATGGTGCTTGTAGGTGTTTTTTATCATTCCAAACAGGCTGGTTGGCTGCTTTTCTCCATCGATGATCCAGTCTGCGCTAAATATTTTATGTCGGCAGTGTTCAGAATTTACTTGGCCAAACATCATCAGTTCTACATCTGTAGGGTTGCGTCCCAGTGCTTTGTAGGCATTTACCAAGTAACTGACCTCGTCATCTTCTAGTGCGAGTCCAAGCTCTGTATCTACTTGGCGGAGTGCAGCCTCGCCGCCGAGGACGTCTATAGTCTGTAGCTCGCGTGGTTCGGCTTGTGTGAAGACTACCTCTGCTTGGTTGATGGAGTCGAGCACTTGCTCGGTCATGCGATCGTGGAGTAGAGTACCAATCGTAGCTGGATCAATGTCGGATGAAGTCTGAATGTAATACGCTATGCCGCGTTCAATTCGCATAATATTTGTCAGACCGGCGCTATGAGCTATGTCGGTAGCTTTTGACGACCAGGGAGATATTGTTCCAGACCTCGGTACAACAAATAGTAATGTACCAGTGTATGTCGCGTCGTCTTTTTCGCCATAAGTTAGCAAGTCTTTTAGGGTACCTAGCTCGGTATCATCGAGCGGTTGCTTCTCCTCGATGAGGTGTACATACCGAGCGCTGATGTCAGTGATGGTTTCGTCGACTTTTTTTAGTCGGGCGAGAAGTTGCTTTTTGCGGAAAGGTGATAGTGCCGATGCCCCGTCGATACTACGCACTAGCGCACTCCCAAGGTGTCTTCTGAGAATGTAATATTTTTAGGTCTGATAACAACTTGCTTTGAGCCTTCTTCGACTTTTCCGGCTAGTGTAGCTTTTAGGCCACAGTTTGTTGCGACATCTATAACTTCACTCGCTTGAGCCTCTGGTAGATAGACAGCAAAGCCTGCGCCCATATTGAAGTTGCCGTACATTTCTTGATCGTCAACGCCGCTTTTTTCTTGCATGAAAGCGAATTCACTTGGGACTTCAGGGACTTGGTCGATAACGTATGAGAACTCGGCAGTTGCTCGCATGAGCTTTCGCCAGCCATGGCCGGTGACATTGACCATATAGTGAATGTCGAGAGCTTTTTCCTGCATCTTCTTGACTAGGTCGACGTATAGGTGGGTAGGTGAGAGAATTGCTTCGCCAAACATCCGTCCGTCCTCAAGTTTTTCCTCAAGGATGCCTGGGTATTTTTCAGCTAAACTTCGCACAAATGTGATGCCGTTGGCGTGGATGCCGCTGCTTTCAATAAGCACGATTACGTCACCAGCTGTAAGCTTATCGCCGAGCACTAAGTTTGCTTTATTTTTAATGCTGCCCACGGCTGATCCACCAAGGTCAATCGTGTCAGGTGTGATTACGCCCTTAAGTGTCGGCGTTTCGCCACCACCCCAAGCTGCACCAATTTTGTTACATGTATCTGCCCAGCCACGAATTAGATCACTAGCACGCTCTTTATCAAGCATCCAACTGGAATCGCCGATGGCAAAATATGCATTGACAACTTCGGGGAGGGCGCCGACAACTACGAGGTCATTGACGATCATTGCGATAGTGTCTTGTGCTAAGGTATCATAGTGTGTTTTTCCAGTAATCTCGCGCATGGCGTCGGCGATGAGATTTTTCGTGCCAAGACCTTCTATCACGAGTGAACGATACTGATCGCCTTCTTCCCAGACATATGCTGACTCGCCGCGACTTTCACTTAGCTCTCGCCCGCCGTGGCCTGAAAGGTTGCTTGCAGTTGCTGCTGCACTTTTCTGCGCTAGCACCTTGATAGGATCCATCGCACTATAATCGACGCCGGAATTGGCATAAGAGTGATCACTTGCTGGTGACTGGTTAAGATCAGTGCTCATTACTATACGTAGTATACGTGAATATAATGCGAATACGCAAGTGCTACTCGAGATACTTTTTAATAAAACTCGCTCGTTTTTCTACTGTATCTACGGGCACCAAGATACATTCCATACCGTAGCGTCTATATACGCGTAAAAGCTTGATGTGTAGTCTCTGTGCGAAATCAGCATCTTCGGTACGAGCGTAATCGTTTACATATGACTCGAGTGGTTCGAGTACGAAAACATTCTTGTACTGTTGTTTCTTGCAATATTCATCGATCCATTTTGGTGTAGCAAGACCAAGTGTATCGAGGTAGGCGACGGTGTCGTGCATGCCTCGATCAAGAAGAGTGAGAGTGCTTGGATTGAGCGTAGCTTCCGTTGCCTCTTTTTTGCGTGCAACTGTCATTTGGAATTCATATTCATCTTTCCTTAGACTTTCGGTAGAGATGCCAGCGGCGCGTGCTTCATCTATGACCGTGCGTCCAGCCTCAGGGATTATCAAGCAGCCCAGGGAATCCTCTAGGTACTCGATAGTTGATGATTTGCCTGCTCCCTGTGCGCCGGTTATGACATGCCAGTTATTCACGTAAGCTGTCTTTCGCGTCCGAGTGCTCGCTCTACCTGTCGCCAAGTATTTTCAGCCTCTCTGAAATATAGTTGGTGGAAATTAACACCAGCGGCGGCGGCCATCTTGCCATCTTTTTGTGGGTCGTCTCCGACGTAATGTATGCGAGGTTTATCATCTTCTGCAATCTGGTCCACAGCCTCGAGTCCATGCAGGCCTCGCCACCTGGCGTATGCGTATACGAGTAATTGCGGAGAAGGTTTTACAGGCGTTTCGATGTTTCCTTGTCGGGCGATACGCGCAATTGTTTCTTGTGCGAGTATGATTTTTGGCGGCTCTACACCTAACGTTTTCTCATAAACTTTCTCGATAAATGATTCGTGGCCAGATGAGATAATTGCTTGATCGTGAGGGCTTTTTTCGAGATTTTTCGAGAAATCAACAAAACCTTTGGCGGGCTGCGGCCATGATGGGCTAATCTGTGACGATATCACTTCCAATTTGACAGCATCAAGCTCGTCCAGGAGTGTCTGCTCGCTGTCGTCAGGTCTATAACGTGCAAGTTGACGAACAACTTCGATAGGTGCGCGATTTCGCAAACCACCAGAGGCTTTGTAGCTTTCAAGAGCTGACGGCTTAAACACCCTGGCGATAGCCACGTGGTATGCGGCTTCTACGCCAAACCCGTTCTTTGGTTGCGTAAAAGTATCAGCAATAGTTCCGTCGAAATCCAAACCAACTAAAGACGATGCCTTGAAACTCTCCAGACTCATGGTGTTTAGCCTTGTGCTGAGATAGCCTCGTCTTTTTGGATTACTTCATCGCGTAGGTTTTTGCGGAATGATGTGTACTTGTCGGCTAAAGATTCATCACCAAGCGCGAGGATTTCAACGGCAAGTAGTGCAGCATTTTTTGCGCCGTTTTCGGGCATGGTAGCTAGCGGAATCCCGGCGGGCATCTTGATATTGCTCCAGAGAGCCTCGTGGTCATGCTCGGGTTTTTTAACAGGAACGGCGATGACTGGGAGAGTAGTATGAGAAGCAGTCATGCCTGGGAGGTGGGCAGAGCCACCAGCACCAGCGATAATTAACTTAAGACCTCGGTCTTTGGCGGTTTTGGCATATTCGTCCATAACATCTGGTGTACGGTGTGCTGAGATGATGCGAAGTTCGTGGTCTACACCGAAATCGCCGAGCGTATCTGCTGCCGCCTGCATTACTTCAAGGTCTGAATCAGATCCCATAATAATTCCTACTGTAGCCATTTACGATGCTCCATTTCTTTTATTATATCATTAAGTGAATGAATAAGCAAGTCTGAACGATTTTAATCATATATCGAAATTCTTCCTAGCATTTCTAACGTTTTCGCTTGCAACTTCAAGCGAGTCGGCAACTGCATTTATATGGCCCATTTTTCGGTCAATCTTAGTAGGTGTTTTTCCATATAGATGGATTGATATACCGCCTGGTTGAAGGGCGTTTTCAAGTCCTTTAACCTCAGTGGTTCCATCGCGTTCTCCAAGGATGTTGTGCATGACGACAGCAGGGGCGGTAAGGTCGGTTGAGCCAAGAGGCAGGCCGGTGATAGCGCGAATGTGTTGCTCGAACTGCGAAGTGACACTGCCATTCATCGTGTAGTGACCAGAGTTGTGAACGCGTGGTGCGATTTCGTTGACTAAAATTTCGCCATTTTCATCTACAAACATTTCTACGCCAAATACTCCTGCGCCTTCGAGTAGATTTGCAACATCCCGAGCAACCTTCTCAGCTTTTGCTTCAATCTCGCTTGCAACAGGAGCAGGCGTGAGAGTCTCAATACAGATGTTTCGCTCGTGGACAGTCTCCGTTAGCGGGTAGAGTTTTACATTTCCCTCGACATCCTTTGCTACCATAACAGCGACTTCTTTCACGAATGGTACTAATCTCTCTCCGTAGAGTTTTCTGCCTTCAAATGATACGAGTGCTGATTTTAGCTCTTCGCTGGACGTAACCTTTGCATTGCCGCGCCCGTCGTAAGCACCATGGCGAGTCTTGAGCAACATTGCACCGCCAAATTCCTCGAGAGCGCGAAAAGCAGAAGCTTCATCTGATATCTCATAAAAATCAGCAACAGGAATTTCTCTTGTTTGCAGGAATTTCTTTTGTTCAAGCTTATCCTGGATCATCTGTATCGTGACTGGCTTTGGATGTACTGGGGTACCTTCGGCTTCAATTTCGGCAAGGATTGCTGCATTCAGATGCTCGATTTCTATAGTAATAACAGAAGACTGCTTGGCAAGCTCACGAAGTGCTGTTTCGTCGTAAAGTTCGCCTTTAATTTGCTGAGCGCCGACCTGTACGGCAGGGCAATTCTCGCCTGGATCGACTACTACAACATCAAAGCCGAGCGGTTTAGCGGCAAGCGTTAGCATTCGCCCAAGCTGCCCGCCACCGATGATACCAATAGTTTTATTCATTAAGTACTACTATAGCAGAGCCTAGCAAACTCCGTCGCCTGCGTATTCCCTATAGTCATCAGAAGTTCTTTCTTTTATTGTTGCGATAACATCTTCAGCAACACCATGGGCGTATGCTTTTGATGCACCAAGCTCTTCGAGGGTGTCAGGCAATTGTTCGAATGCTTCGCATGTGGCTTCTGCTTCATCGTATGTTCCATTAGCGTGTGCAGTCTCGTGAAGCGCAACAATCAGTGATTGAACGTTATCAAACAATACTTGCTTGGCTTTTATTTGGCCCGGAAGTACTGTGGCGGTTCTGCAGATATCAGTGTCGAGCATATACCAGCTTGTCGAGAAGCTATGTATAGTCGAGTCTACTCCGTATATATGGGAAAGGGGAAGAAAATGAAGGGTAGAAAGGGCTGTTTGGCCGTCGGCACCGTGGTTCTTGCCAAGGTCATCTATACACCTAACCTCCTTATCTTCTTTAGTTGCGTACCTCATTAGTTTTGTAGTGGCATGACTCATATCCTTATTTTCTTTGCCGGTCTTTTCGACGGTGGAGTCAGGGTTTGTATGTAGCTCAATATTCCTTGCAATAGAAAGTGTATTGTCTAGAGCAAGCATGACAGCAAACACCCCAATGAATCCCCTTAAGTTGTCCGTAAGTCTTTCGCGGAGCGATAGAGTCTTAGGTTCTTCTGGTTTATACTCTAAGGCTTTGCGCATGGGCGCGCGTGCATCCGTGCGTGTTGGTGGTCGTCGAACTTCTTTCACAGAATGATAATTTTATCGTAATTTTACAACTTTGTCAAGTAACTATATCTGTAGCTTGCGTTTTTACATTAATCAAGCGAAAATAAAGCATATGACGATTGACACTACTAATTTTCAATTTCTAGGCCAAGTTGGCCGGTATCAAGGCAAAGTGCGTGATGTGTACGATCTAGGCGACAAACTTGCGATGGTAACTACAGATCGCTACTCGGCGTTTGACCGCAATCTTGCACTTATACCACACAAGGGGCAAGTGGTTACTCAAGTGGCGGCGTGGTGGTTTGACCAGACTTCTGATATTGTAGAAAATCATCTGATTTCTTGCCCCGATCCAAATGCCTTACTCTGTAATAAATACAAAGTTATCCCTATCGAAATGATTGTGCGTGGTTATATAACGGGAGTGACGAATACATCGCTCTGGCATACGTATTCCGAGGGGCAGCGTGATTATGAGATTTTTACACTTCCTGACGGTCTACGAAAAAATGACAGACTTCCTGAGCCGGTACTGACGCCAACGACAAAATTTGAAGCACATGATCGTAACCTCACGCCGTCTGAAGCGGCAAAAGAAGGCCTGATAGATGAAGCTGTGTGGGAAAAACTACAAGATATAGCGCTTAAGTTGTTTAAGCGTGGTCAAGAAAAAGCTGAAGCAGCTGGACTGATGCTTGTCGATACCAAGTATGAGTTTGGGCAAGACGAATCTGGAAATATTGTATTGATTGATGAGATCCACACACCTGATTCGTCGCGTTTCTGGCTGAAAGAAACGTACGAAGAGCGAAAAGCTGCAGGTCAAGAGCCGGATAACTATGATAAAGAATATCTCAGACTATGGTTTAAGGAGCGTTTTGACCCATATGCTGAAGGTGCCGCTCCTGAAGTTCCCGAGGAACAGATCAATGAGCTTTCACGTCGCTATGTTTACGTGTATGAAGCGCTGACGGGAAAAGCCTTCGAACCACGTTCAGATGAAGATAGTATAGATAAAAATATAATTGCCGCTCTTGAAGAAGTGCAGAATTTGGAGAATAAAATATGACGCTTGCCCCCCTAGAACTACCTGTAGATGAAATACCGGATCGCTTTAGCGCAATAGATCCGCTTGATGGGCGTTATTATGACTCTGAAATCTCAAGATATCTTTCCGAACGCTCACGCGTGGCACACCAAGCGTATCTTGAAGCCGCACTCGCCCAGGCGCTCGCCGCACGAGGTATTTGTAGCGAAGATGTGGCGAACGAGATTGTTGAAGCAGCTCGCCAGGTGAAAATTGAAGATGTGGAGCGTCATGAGCAAACGACCAAGCATGATATTAAAGCTGTGGTGAATACGATCAAAGACTTGATCTCCGACGAAGCGAAGCCATTTGTGCATTTTGGCGCAACATCAAACGATATTATTTCAAGCGCTACGACGCTTCAGCTGCGCACGGCTATCACTGACCTCATCATTCCGCGACTAGACACACTTATTCATACGCTTATCGAACTAGCGGAGCGCTATGCGGATACGACGCAAATTGGTCGTACGCATGGCCAGCACGGCGTGCCACTCACATTTGGCTACTATCTTTCTGGCTATGTAAGTCGACTTGGTCAGACGCGTATGGCGCTGGCAGATCTTGCAGATGGCTTGCGCGGTAAATTTTCCGGTGCGGTCGGTGCATATAATGCTCTGAGCGTTTTCGTGGATGATCCACTGCAATTTGAGCATGACGTACTTGCAAGTGTCGATCTTAAACCTGCAGAGTTCTCCTCGCAGATTGTTCCAAGTGAACAGTTTGCCAGGCTTATAGACGAGCTTGCGATAACGGCAAATGTCATGGCGAATCTTTCTCACGATATGCGCCACTTGCAGCGTACAGAGATTGGCGAAGTTAGAGAGAAATTTGAAAAAGGCCAAACCGGTAGTAGCACGATGGCACATAAGCGTAACCCATGGAATTTTGAAAATGTCATCAGTATGAGCAAGCAAGTGACAGCACAGACAATCAATGCGAACATGAATATTGTTAGCGAACATCAGCGCGACCTGACAGATTCATCATCGGGACGATTTTATACTTTACCAATTGCAGCTGTGGCATCGATGGCTTCTCGTCTGAATCGAATCATGGCAAAGATCGAAGTTGACGAAGAAGCGATGCAGCGCAATCTCAAATTGACAGGCGGTGCAATCGCTGCGGAACCCCTCTATCTGCTACTTGAAAGACAAGGGCATACCACTGCACACGAGAAGATCAAGGAACTCGCACACGGTGCGCTTGAGCAAGGTATTACGCTAGCTGAAGCGGCAAAGAACGATGACGAAGTTCGTCCATACTGGGAGAAATTCACCGCTGAAGAGCGTGCGCTGATAGAGACCCCGGAGGTCTCGTATGTAGGTATTGCACCAGACAAAGCTCGCAAGATTTGCTCAAACTGGCGTGAACAGCTAAGCTAAGTTGCTACGTTAAGTAGCGTTCCGATTCCGTATGTAAGAAGCATTGCGAGGCTGCCGCCTATGACAATGCGGAACATTGCTTTTCCTGGAGATGATTTACCAAAGCGTGCGCTGACATAGCCAGTTATGAGAAGTGCAATGATTACCGCAACAACGGTTGCGGTCAGCTTCAACTCAGAGGGCGCTACTAGAACAGCAACTACTGGTACCGCACCACCGGCACTAAAAGCAAGTAGTGAAGCAATTCCAGCTTGGAGTGGACTTGTATATTCATGATGACTGTCATCTCCATCGTGTTCTTCCTTGATGTGGGCTTTCTCGGCGTCGCGCTGGCTTGCTACAGACACATATTCACCGAGTGCCATTGATAATGCACCGGCAACAAGCGCTGCCATGCCGGCAGTAAAAATAATATGATTTTCTACTCCGGCACCAGCAACACCCATGACTACACTTGAAGTTGAGACGATGCCGTCGTTTGCACCGAGTACCGCTGCTCTGAGGCGATTGAGATGTTGATTTCCAATTAAGTGAGAATCTACCATAAGTTTATTGTATACTAAAGCTCAGGTCATGCAGGAACTTCTCGTAAAAATTATCGCTGACGGATTGGTGGTGCCGATTGTGTTAATCGGAGCGGCTGCTCTGCTCCTATATGTGCCAAACAATCAAAAATATCAAGCGTATTGTCGGATTCTTATGGCGGGCTTAACTGCGTACATTGTTGCGAAATTAATCGGTGCTGTTTTTCAGCCTGAGGTTATGCGGCCATTTGAAAAACTTGGCACAGAAGCAGGCGCTTCATTCTTGAACAACCCTGGCTTCCCATCTGATCATGTATTGTTTTGTATGGCGATTACACTTGCAGTGTGGTTTGAGGCTAAGAAAAAATTAGTCAGTGTCATACTCCTTGGTTTGACGCTGTTAGTTGGAATTGGGCGGATCCTAGCATTAGTGCATACGCCGCTTGACGTGCTTGGCGGTCTTGTAATTGCTTGTGTGGGTATTCCGTGGTATTTCCAACGCGAAACGATAAAACCATTAGTAGTAAGACATCAAGCTCGCAAAAAACACAAAAAACATGTAAAATAGCCCTAATAGTTTACGAAAGGGAGAATACATGGCAACAGCTAAAGTGTTAGAGCAGCCTCGTCCGGTAGTGATGGCAATGCCTCTCAGAGACTTGCTGCGACTTATTGCAACAGGTGCATTGATTGGTCTGGTTACATACGCGCTGTATGTTGTGCTTGATCGTTATGTATTTACACCAGCACTCTGCGGGAACGGCGTTGGATTCCCTGAACGCTGTGGAAGTAAAGAGTACTTTGCGAGTACTTTAGCTATGCTACTCGGTGCGATGTGTGGTATTTTCGTGTTCGTACAACAGAGAGTATATCGTCCTCTTTTAGTTATCATCTTGGCGACACTAGCGCTATGGAATATCTTCACAGTCGGGAGCGCTGCAACCTGGTGGCTGTTTGCTCTCATCGTCTTAGTGATCTTTGCACTTACATACGCAGCCTTTGCATGGATTGTGCAAATCAGAAATCTTTACGTGGCATTGGGGATTAGTGTACTACTGCTTGTAGTTGTGCGTCTTTTGATGGGCAGCTAGTTCGCTCGCACCTGCATGTTATACTGATTAGCGTGGAAGAACTTATGGTAATTTTGATTTTGGCGGCGATTGTTGTCGGGTTTGGACTGGTGATTTTTATTCTCAACCAGCGTCTTAGGGAGTTGAAAAACTCTAACGCTGTTGAGCTGATGAAAAGTGATGTAACTGAATTGTCGCGGAATATTGCGTTGCTTTCTAAGGAAGTTGGCGAGCGAGTAGAGCAGGGCAATACGTCCGTCCGGCAGTCTGTCGAAAAACAATTGTCCCAAAGCGCTAAGCTGGTAGCTGATGTGACGCAGCGCTTAGCGAAACTTGACGAAACGAACCGTCGCGTCGTGGATGTGGCAGATGAGTTAAAGACACTCCAGAACGTACTTTCAAATCCAAAACAGCGTGGTGTGTTTGGGGAATACTATCTCCAGAGCGTTTTGGAAAATGTACTACCAGTCGGTCAATATCAGATGCAGTATAAGTTTAAGGATGGCGAAATTGTTGATGCAGTGATCTTTCTTGAAAAAGGTCAAATACTGTCAATTGACAGTAAATTTTCTCTCGAAAACTATAACCGCATGATAGAAGCAGAGGGTAAGGATCGTGACGCTTACCTCATGAAGGTGAAGGCTGATCTGAAGCTACGTATTGATGAAACGAGCAAGTATATTCGTCCAAGTGAAAAGACGATGGATTTTGCATTTATGTTTATTCCGTCGGAGTCGCTCTACTATGATTTATTGATTAATAATGTTGGAAATGGCGGTAGCTCTAGGGATCTAATAGAGTATGCGTTTCGTGATAAGCGAGTGATCATCGTTAGTCCAACAAGTTTTATGGCATACCTTCAGACGGTACTTCAAGGCTTACGTAGTTTGCAGATCGAGGAACAGGCTAAAGATATTCAGGTACGAGTAGGAAAGTTGGGTATGCATATTGCTAAGTTTGAGACATTTATGCAGAAGCTAGGCTCGAGTCTTGGTACCGCGGTTGGCCACTACAATAATGCACACAAAGAGCTCGCAAAAGTCGATAAAGATATCATTAAGATCGCTGGTAAGAACGCAGAGATTGATCCGCTTACAATCGATAAGCCTCTCGCCGACGAATAGAATGACAAATAAAAACTCCCGCTCGTACGCGGGAGTTTTTGATACGTAAAACGTACTTAAGCTTTTGCTTCGCTTTCGTTCTGAAGTAGATCGCGAACTGCAAATCCAATTACACCACCTACGGCAGGTGCTAGTGCGTAGATAGCGATTGGCCACCAGCTCCATGCAAGACCTTGTAGTGAAGCAGCGATTGCTGGGTTGAGTACTGCAGGACCTGCATTGCCAGCAGCACCAGTAGCAACACCTGTTAGGTAGCTTACGACTGTGAGTGCTAGGAATAGTGAGCCACCAACAGTAAACGCGGTTGCCATGCGGTTCTTTTCACGAGATGTTGAAGCAACACCAAACGCAAAGAGCGCAGTACCGAGCATTTCGGCAGCAAGGAGTAGCCATTCCTTATCTTTTACAACTTCGCCAAGCTTAAATAGCTCAGGAGCAGCTGCTTGTGCGGCAAATAGCATTTGCTGTGAGTTTGCTGCAGGTTCTGGTGCAGCACTCAAGAAACCATTTACTACCACGAGTGCTAATAGAGCACCGAGAACTTGCGCAACAAGATATGTGACTGCACGCATAGAGTCTACGCGACGAGTAACCCATGCACCGATTGTGATTGCTGGGTTTACGTGAGCACCAGATACGGCACCGACTGCAAGTACGATCGCAGTGAGCGCAAATAGTATCAATACTGAGCTACCAGCAGTGGTGAGTACGATTGCTGCGAGCATAAATGTGCCTACAAGTTCAGCGATACCTGCTGCAAGAAGCGGTGAGCGACTAAAGCTAAACTTTGTAGATGCTTTGCTTGAGCTAGCTGCTGCGCTTGCGGCTTTTACGGTTGTTACTTTTGTCGTTGTTTTCTTGGCGGCAGGAGTCGATTTTTTGGTCGACTTTTTCGCGGCCGAAGCTGATTTTTTAGTTGCCATAATGTGTATTCCCCTCCTTATAAGAAATATGGCTCCAGTATAGCACACCAGGACTTGGTAAAACATGAAGTGCTACAATAGCTACATGGCACTATTTGTAAATCAAGAGAATACACGCACAAAACTCCAGCAAAAAATTGCTGCGGAGCTTGCAGAAAAAGCGAAGAAAAAAGCAGCTGCTGATGGTGAATTACCAGACGGAATTGACGACTCAGCATATCTGGAAAATACCAAAAAAACGACTAGCCTCGCATGGGCTTGGATATTGATAGCGGTTGCAGCTGTTGCAATTATTGTTTGGCTTGTCGTCATCTCAATGTGACGGTATACTTTATAGCAGATGAAAAACATTGCGGATGTGCGCGAAGAGCTCTTAGCTCGTTACGAAACACTCAGTCGGAAGAGCGACATATTAAAAGCGCCTGAACTGAAAACATTACTCGCGAGCATTAAAGACGTAGCTCCTGAAGATCGTAAGACATTTGGTCAAGCGGTAAATGCTCTTAGCCAAGAGCTTAAGGCAATGGTTGTGGCCGAAGGTGACAAGGAAGTCGAACTTCCATCTATCGACGTAACGGCGCCAATGGATGTGAATGCAGATGCGCCAAGCTTTTTACCAAGTGAAGTTGGTTCAATGCATCCACTTATGCAAGAGATTAATACGCTTTCAGATATTTTTGGACGCATGGGCTTTGTGGTGGAAGAAAGTCGTGAGATCGATGACCAGTATCACATGTTTGAGTCACTAAACTTTCCGAAAGGTCACCCGGCGCGCGACGATTACGACACATTCATGACAGTTGAGACTGACGCGGATGGCGAGCAGTTTATCGCACCGGCGCATACTTCTACTATGCAAAATCGCGTCCTGAAAAAGTATCGCAAGAATTTAGAAAACGGCGAGGCGATCGCAGCGGTCGTACCAGACCGTGTCTTCCGCAACGAAGATCTAGACGCTCGTCATGAACACACTTTCTATCAAGTCGAAGGCGTGTATGTAGCTAAGGGTGTGCATGCTGGCATGTTGATTGCTACGTTGCAGAAATTTCTCGAAGAATATTATGGCAAGAAACTTAATGTCCGCGTAAATCCATTCTATTTCCCATTCACCGAGCCGAGCTTTGAATTTGCCCTCAGTTGCCCATTCTGCGAAGGCAAAGATCCAAATTGTAAAGTATGTTCTGGCGAAGGTTGGGTTGAGCTGCTTGGTTGCGGCATGATCCATCCAAATGTTCTAAAAGCTGCTGATATCGATCCAAATGAATATACTGGATTTGCCTTTGGCTGTGGTGTTGATCGCCTCGTGATGATGAAACATAATATCGAAGATGTACGACATTTCGAGAGTGCAAAGTTAGATTTTTTGAGGCAGTTTTAATGAAAGTCAGTTTAAATACAGTCAAACAATATATCGATTTTGAGCTACCTCCAGTCGATGAGTTAGTAAAACGAATTAATGAGCAACTTGGTGGTGTCGAAGAAGTCATTGATCTTGCGGACAAGTATAAAGATGCAAAGATTGTGAAAGTCGTCGAGTGTGAGAAGCACCCGAATGCCGATCGTTTGAATGTGTGTAAAATCGATGCCGGAGCGGGCGAGCTGATTCAGGTTGTTTGTGGTGCGCCAAATGTACATGCAGATATGTGGGCTGTCTGGCTCCCGCCAGAATCTATTGTGCCAAGTACGTATGGCACTGACGATGAATTTAAGCTCGGTGCTCGTGAACTGCGTGGCGTCATGAGTAATGGCATGCTGGCAGCGGGTGACGAGTTGGCGATCAACGGCGACCATGATGGTATTATTGAAATCAACCCAGATGAGTGGCGACCGTATGATGTTGAGATCAAGGCTGGTGCAAGTTTCGCAGAGGCGTATGGCCTTAGTGACACGATCATCGATATTGAAAATAAGATGTTTACTCATCGTCCGGATCTATTCGGTCAGCTTGGTGTAGCGCGGGAGATTGCAGGTATACTCGGTCACAAATTCACAAGTCCTGAATGGTATGTGAATATGCCTGAGTTTGCTTCAGCTGAGGGTCTAGATCTTGAAGTGTTCAATGAAGCAGGCGACAAAGTACCGCGCATTATGTTTGCTGCAATGAAAAATGTTGAAGTAAAATCAAGCCCGCTGTGGCTTCAGTGTGCATTGGTGGCAATGGGTGGTAAGGCTATCAATAATATTGTTGACGTGACGAACTACGTGATGTTGCTGACTGCACAGCCAACACATGCTTACGACTATGATAAGCTTCGTGGCCACAAAATCGGTGCTCGTATGGCGCAAAGTGGTGAAAAGATCGAATTACTCAATGGTAAGACATATGAGCTGACAGAAGATGATATTGTGATTGCGGATGGTGAAGGTGCTATCGGACTTGGCGGTATCATGGGTGGCGGTAACAGTGAGGTCTCCCTAGATACGAAAAATATCGTGCTTGAAGTTGCGACATTTGATATGTATGCGGCACGTAAGAGCAGTATGCGACACGGCATATTCACGGATGCATTGACTCGATTCAATAAAGGTCAATCACCGTTGCAAAATAATCGTATTATCAATCTTTTGATGACGAGCATGAAAGATATTTCGCCTGCAGAACAAGCAAGCAATGTGTTTGATTTGGGCGTACAAGGCACTGACGATGCAGTGCGAGTGACCGACAATTTTATTAACGACCGACTAGGCCTCAAGTTGCAGCAGGCTGAAATCAAAAATCTGCTAACGAATGTCGAAATGCGGACGGAGTTATCGGGTGATCACAATGCTCATCTTGAAGTCTTTTCTCCATTTTGGCGCACAGACATTGAACAGCCTGAAGATATTGTCGAAGAAGTTGGTCGGCTCTACGGTTTCGATAAATTGCCGCGTGAGCTACCCAAGCGCAGTATGAAGCCAGCATCTAAAAATCAAAAACTTGAACTAAAGCAGAATGTTCGAGAAACACTTTCAAGACTCGGCGCAAACGAAGTGCTGACATACAGCTTTGTGCATGAGAGAACTATGACGAGGGCCGGACAAGATCCAAAGCATGCCTACAAAATATCAAATGCTCTGAGTCCTGACTTGCAGTACTATCGAACAGCGCTCATGCCAAGCTTGCTCGACAAAATCCATATGAACGCTAAGGCTGGATATGATGAATTTGCAATCTTTGAGCAAGGAAAAGTTCACTATAAGGGTGAGATGGATGAGAGTGAATCTGATGTGCCAAACGAAGATAGCCACTTGGCTTTCGTCTTAGCGTATGGAGATAAAGTGAGTCCAGAAGGTGCGCCATACTACTTTGCGATTAACTATCTCAAGCAAGTTACAAATAGTCTTGAGTTGAATCTTGTAAAGTTAGCAGACTTTGACCTTGAAAGTGACGAATGGGGCAGACAATTAGCTGCTGCATACGACCCGAACCGATCAGCTGTAGTTGTACGAGATGGGCAGATTTGGGGAGTGGTCGGTGAGTTTAAACAGAGTGTCAGAAAAGCTTTTAAGCTACCAAGCTTCGCAGCAGGATTTGAAGTTCATCAAGATGTGTTGAGTAAAGCAGATAACATCTACAAGCCATTGAGTCGATATCCGTCTGTATCGCAAGATGTATCACTGAAGGTTGAAGCTAGCGTACCGTATCAAGTTGTGTACGAAAAAGCGCTTAAAGCTGCGTTCGCTTCAAAGCCGGAACGTACGGATATTATAGTTGTGCCGGTCACGATCTACCAGGCAAACGAGGATGACAAATACAAGACGATTACTTTGCGGTTAAATGTCACAAGTCATGAAAAGACTTTGAAAGAACTAGAAGTAACGGTTATTACAGATTCGATTGCAGCTGCAATAAGCTAGTTGCGCAGTCCAGGCTAACAAGGTATCATAAAGCTAATGAAGCGAGGGCTTGGAATAGTAATTGGTGTCTTGGTAGCGGCTGGGCTAACGTTGCTGGCGTGGTGGTTGGTGCACGACAAGCAGTTTGACGTGCTGAATCCAGGTGGTGAAATTGCCATTCAGCAACGAAATCTTCTGATCTTTACTTTAAGCCTGAGCGGTCTCATCGTGATTCCGGTATATGTTATGCTCGGTGGATTTGCGTGGCGCTACCGTGAAGGAAATAAAAAAGCAAAGTACCAGCCGAATTTTACGAAAAGTACGGCACTTGAAGCATTGTGGTGGGGTATACCAATTGCGATTATCGGTGTGCTCAGTGTTGTTACATTTCAGACGAGTCACAGCCTCGACCCATATCGACGTATCGCCTCTGACAAAGATCCAATTAAGGTCCAAGTCGTCGCGTTGCAGTGGAAGTGGTTATTTATCTACCCTGATAAAGGTGTAGCGACCGTGAATTATTTGGCGGTTCCGCAGAAAGTGCCAGTAGAATTCTCGTTGACTGCAGATGCTCCAATGAGCGGGTTCTGGGTGCCGGCTCTTGGTTCTCAGATCTATGCAATGAATGGTATGGACTCAAAGCTTAATCTTGTAGCTTCTAATGAAGGAACGTTTCGTGGCTACTCAACAAACATAAATGGTGAAGGCTATGCGCGGATGAAGCTGCTCGTCAAGTCAATGCCAGAGGATAAATTTAACTCATGGCTTGACCAAGCGCAAAAATCCGACAATATGCTTGATGAAAATGAATATAAAGAACTTGCGAAGGCGAGTCAGATGAGCGAAGAAAGGACGTATATGCTGCATGAGCCGAAGCTGTTTGATGTCATCATGATGAAGTATATGCATGGAGGGCATGCATCAAGCCAGCCCGTAAAGCAGGATGAAGCCTCGGAGTCTGACAGTAAAGATGGACATAGTATGATGAATTCTATGAACCACATGGAGCACCACCATGAATGATATTCTGCAATTTATTTTTGGAAGAATGAGTTTAGAATATCTTCCGTCTGAACCAGCTACTATCGGCGCTGCTATCGGTATGCCGCTCGGGTTGCTTGCTGTAGTGGCTGCGCTGACCTACTTTAAGAAATGGAAATGGCTCTGGCAAAATTACATCACAAGTCTTGATGCGAAAAAGATAGGTATCATGTACGTGATAGTTTCATTACTCATGCTCACAAGAGGGGTTGCAGACGCGTTTATGTTGCGTTCGCATACTGCTGTGAGCGTAGGCGATCAGAGTGGTCCGTTTAGCACCGATACATTCCAGCAAGTCTTTACTGCACACGGTACGATAATGATTTTCTTTGTCGCAATGGGGCTAGTATTTGGTCTGATCAACATCGCTTTGCCGCTAATGATAGGTGCACGGGACGTGGCATATCCTTTCCTGAATTCGGTGAGCTTTTGGCTATTTGCAGGAGGCATGGTACTTGTAAATACAGCGTTGATATTTGGCGGTTTTTCTGCAGGCGGCTGGCTCGGCTATCCTCCATTGACTGGTCTCGAGTACAACCCTGGACCGGGTGTTGACTATTGGATATGGAGCTTGCAGATTGCTGGCGTGGGCAGCTTACTCTCGGGAATCAATTTCTTTGTAACAATTATAAAGTGTCGTGCTCCGGGTATGACGCTTATGAAGATGCCAATATTTGTCTGGAGCGTGCTTGTGACGACAGTGTTGGTTATGTTGGCATTCCCACTACTCACGGGTACTCTCGCTATGCTGTCACTTGATCGTTTGATGGATATGCATTTCTTTACATCTACTGCTGGTGGAAATCCAATGATGTATATTAATCTCATTTGGGCTTGGGGACATCCTGAAGTCTATATTCTCGTCTTGCCAGCATTTGGTATTTTCTCGGAAGTAGTTGCGACGTTTGCACGTAAGGCGATTTTTGGCTATACGACTATGGTTGCGGCGCTGATCGCCATCATGTTCTTTAGCTTCATCGTATGGCAGCATCACTTCTTTACAATGGGCGCTGGAGCAAACGTGAATGCATTCTTTGGTATCATGACAATGATTATTGCGATCCCGACTGGTGTGAAGATATTTAACTGGCTATTCACGATGTATCGCGGACGAATTCGCTTTGATGCGCCGATGTGGTGGTTTATGGCGTTTATCTTTACGTTTACGATTGGCGGTGTCACGGGTGTCTTGATGGCGGTTCCAGCTCTTGATTTCCAAGTGCACAACACTATGTTCTTGGTCGCGCACTTCCACAATACGATTATTGGCGGTGTATTGTTTGGCTTGTTTGCAGGACTAACCTACTGGTTCCCGAAGATGTTTGGCTTCAAGTTGCATGACGGACTAGGTAAGATATCTGCAGTTCTCTGGCAGATCGGATTCCTGCTAGCCTTCATGCCGCTGTACGCGCTTGGGCTAATGGGTGCTGTTCGTCGCATAGATCACTACACTGATCCAACATGGCAGCCGTTCTTTATCGTGTCGGCTATCGGTGTGATGACTATCGGGGCGGGAATATTTGCAATGATATTACAGCTTGGCTGGAGCATCAAGAATCGTAAAAAACTTCGCGATACAACCGGTGATCCATGGAATGGACGTACGCTAGAGTGGTCGGTTCCAAGCCCAGCCCCACACTATAGTTTTGCTACTATACCCGAAGTGACTGTGCGTGACCAATTCTGGCATGACAAGCAGGCTGGCAAGAAAGCCAAGCTGTCTCTTCAGGATATTGAGCTTCCAAAGAATAGTCCACTTGGACTCTATATCGCACTTGCAGCAGGTATGGTTGGATTTGGTCTAATCTGGCACATGTGGTGGCTTGTGGGTGTTGCTTTTGTCACTATGATTGTATTTATAGCCTGGCGCACACTTGATGACAACAGTGAATACACCTTGAAGAAATCAGAGCTGGAGGCTGAAGTATGACAACTCATGATATGAAACGTCAAGATAAAGTAGAGTTTGGCTTTTGGCTATATCTCATGACTGACTTGATGCTTTTTGCGAGTCTTTTCGCGACATTTGTTGTGCTGCGTGGCGGGACTAATGGTGGACCGTCAGGTCAAGACATCTTTAACATTGATTACGTAATGGTGCAGACATTTATCTTGCTTGCAAGTAGTGTCACAAGTGGCTTAGCATTTGCTGCTGCTAAATTTGGCAAGACAAAGCAGATGATTAGCTTTTTGTTCGGAACTATCCTGCTTGGTGTGAGTTTCCTAGGTCTGGAACTAGCGGAGTTTCGCACGCTTGTAAGCGAAGGTCATTCATGGACGCATAGTGCGTTTCTCTCAAGTTTCTTCACTCTCGTAGGCACTCATGGTATCCATATATTTATTGGGTTGATCTGGGCGACCGTGCTGCTTGTTATTCTGCTGAGGCGAGGACTATCGAGTAATCGTTTGCGAAAACTCGGTCTGTTTACAATGTTCTGGCATTTCCTTGACCTAGTCTGGATATTTATCTTTACGATTGTATATGTGATCGGAGGTAATCTGTAATGAATGAATCATACTCGCGGGCGGTAAGCAGATATATTATAGGATTTGTCGGTTCGGCTGCTTTTACAGTCTTGGCATACTTAGCGATTAAGGGGGATTGGCTTGAGAACCCAGCCGGGCTCGGCGGTCTTTTGATGGTATTTGCCGTACTGCAGCTCATAGTACAGATATTCACTTTCCTTCATCTTGGAGCCGAGAAAAAGCCATATTGGAAATCGATAGGCTTTTCATTTAGTGTTATCATGCTGGTGATTGTCGTAGTGGCTTCTATATGGATTATGAAAAATCTCGACTACAACATGAATATGCCGGCCGACGCGATGAATGACTACATGATCGAGCAAAACAAAAAAGGATTTTAATTGTCTAAAGATAAGCTGAGCGCATACTATCGACTTACAAAGCCTGGCGTGACATATGGCAATGTTCTGACTGCAGTTGCGGGTTTTTTCTTGGCTTCTGCTGGAAGCATTGATATTGTAAAGGGCGCCATGATGACAGTCGGTATGACGCTTGTTATTGGTAGCGCGTGTGCTTTGAATAATTATCTCGACCGAGATATCGATAAGATTATGGAGCGTACAAAAAAGCGACCGAGTGTAACAGGTGAAATATCTACTATGGGAATGCGAATATTTCCATGGATACTTCTGGCTATTGGCGTGGGGATGCTTGCTTTTTGGACAAATTGGCTTACGGTGGCCATCGCGATAGCAGGATTTGTGACATATGTATGGCTTTATGGTGCATGGACGAAACGAACTTCAGTGCATGGCACGGCTGTTGGTGCCGTCTCCGGAGCGCTTCCGATAGCGGCAGGGTATGCGTCGGTTAACGGCGTTGCTGACATTGGGCTTGCTATAGCATTTCTTATCATATTCTTTTGGCAGTTTCCTGAGTTTTATTCGATCTCAATTTACAGGCGGAAAGAATACGCTGAAGCAGGAGTTCCACTGATGAGCGTAGTGCGCGGTGTGCGCCCGACTATCCAGCTCATTGCTATATATACAGTTTTCTACGTAGCGAGCACACTTGCACTTGCAGCATGGGGATATGCAGGTATTGTCTATTTTGTCGTAATGGCACTTGCAGGTGGCTACTGGATCTGGCTGGCGACACAAGGACTTCATGCTAAGCATCCTGAAACATGGTCTAGGCGGATGTTTCGATTTTCGATGTATACAATTCTTTTGCTCTGCCTAATGCTTTCTGTCGGGCCGGTGTTGCCATAGCAGAAAATTTGATACAATTAGATAAGTAATTTGAAACTCAGAATAGGGAGAATATGGCTACAAGTACAGCACAACGTGTCGGTATATGGGTAATTGCTGGCGCAATGACAATAGGAACAGTCGCAGGATTTGTTGCGATGATTCTAGCGCCGCAAAATGAAGCAACCGACCAGGCAAAACTAAAAGCGGCATATGAACAATACAACAAAGATATGGCCGACTACCAGAAAAAGGTAGATGCTCAAGCAAAGCAGTTATCTAAGAAATACTACGCAACTTTTTCAAAGTATAACGACGAGCCTGCAAAGTTCACAGCAAGTGTAATCAAGAAACTCAAAACCACAGACCTCAAAAAGGGTACAGGAGCCGAGATCAAAGACGACTCAAGCTTTAGCGCGTACTATATCGGCTGGAATCCAAAAGGCAAGATCTTTGATCAGTCGATTAGTGGAAAGAGTCTAAAAGCACCATTTCCTATCGAAGATTTACAGAATGCATCGGTAATTGAAGGATGGAGAGAAGGCTTAAAGGGAATGAAAATTGGCGGCATACGTCTTATCGAAGTGCCGGCAGACAAAGCCTATGGCGAAAGTGGCCAAGGTGAAGATATCCCTGCTAATACACCTCTAAAGTTTATCGTTATGCCGATTACACCAGATGAAAAAATACCAGAGCCAGAAATGCCAAAGGAGTTGAAAAAGCTATATGGAATCGAATAATACTACCGTACACGATGTTGTCATGATTGGCGCTGGCCCAAGCGCACTAGCTGCGGCGGTCTATACAACACGCGAAGACATAGAGACTATTCTCTACGAAAAATCAGTAGTAGGAGGACTGGCCGCTATTACTGACAAGGTTGATAACTATCCTGGTTTTCCGGAGGGGATTGAAGGCATGAAGCTTGCTAGTGAACTGCAGGCACAGGCCGAGCGATTTGGTGCTGTAGTGGACTTTGGCGAAGTTTCCGAGATACGTGACAATGGTGACACGAAGACATTAGTAGTTGATGGCCAAGACGTAGAAGCAAAGGCGATCTTGATCGCAACTGGTAGCGAATACAAGAAGATTGGCGTCCCAGGCGAGAGTGAACTATTTGGCCGTGGAGTGCATTACTGCGCGACTTGCGACGGCGCATTTTATCGCGACAAGAGACTAGCTGTGGTTGGTGGTGGAAACTCAGCAGTTCAAGAGACTATATTCCTAACGCGTTTTACGAGTCACATTGATATGCTTGTTAGAAGTGATTTCAAAGCCAGTGATGTACTGCTCGATGAGCTGCAAGAGTATATCGATGCAGGCAAAGTAACGGTCCACAAAAATACGACAACCGAAGAGATCGTAGCGGTTGACGGAAAAGTAACCAGCGTGCGAGTAAAGGAAGATGGCGAAGAAAAGTCGATTGAGACGGATGGTGTGTTTGTGTTTGTTGGACTGTTGCCAAACACTAGCTTCCTCAAAGACTCTGTGATTGAGCTTGACCCACAAGGTCATATCATGACTGACCTTAAACTCGAAACTGCTATGCCGGGTGTATTTGCAAGTGGTGACGTACGTTCGGGTGCTACTTTGCAGATTGCCAGTGCGGTTGGTGAAGGTGCTACGGCAGCACTTAACATTCGCGAATACCTCGATGCAATGAAGCGCAAATCGTAGTCGGTAAGCGCTGGCTAAAGTAATGCCTCATAGATTGGTTCTATGAGGCATAGTTTACATAATAGGTGTTTCATGAGATAATCCGGGTAATCTGTACAACACCTGTATAGATCGTAGTGCGCTGGAAGCGTCGATGTGAATCCGCTTCTTGCGGCGCACATTTTTCACTTCCAGGCTCCTGCGACCTTCTCTCCAGAAAGGAATGACCATGAGGAAGCCCCTCGTGTGCTTGGTTGGTATGTCCCTCATCGGGCTGACGACCTACAGCACTCCGGCTCAAGGTATCCCCTGCGGTCCGGGCTGCTATGGCCAGATGGTTCCGGGCAAGTATCTGATGGGGCAGAGTGCCCCTTCCGATCAGCTCACGTTCCAGAACTACTCCAACTCCACTGTCAGGATCGAGTACAACGACCCGACCTACGGCGCGCAGTCGGCCACTGTGAACCGGATGGGTGATGGGAACGGGAACGGCGACTCGGCGATTCTCTGTGCCGACGAGACCTACCAGTACACCTCCCTCGTGACCATCACCTACGGAGTCGGCACTGCCACTCCTCAGTCGGAGACGGTGGAGTACTACTCCCGAAGCGGCGGTGGCAACGACGATGTCGCTCTGAAGCAGCAGCTTCTGGTCAAGGCCGAGGCGAAGCTGGTCCAGGCGAAGAAGGCGCTCGTCAAGGCCAAGAAAGCGCTCAAGAAGGCCAAGAAGAGCAAGAAGCGCGCCGCCATCAAGAAGGCCAAGGCTCGGGTCAGGAAGGCCAGGGTCGCGGTCTGGCACGCAAGGTCGGACGTCAACGCGTATCGGATCCAAGTCCGCGACGCTCGGCAGATGACCGCCTACTGCACGGGAAGGCGGGTGCAGTGAGTCACCTGGAAGCAACAAGACTCCGTCCTCCGCGTGATCACGCGGAGGACGGAGTCGCTTTCGTTTTTCTGTCCTATATATTGGTATATTGGACACTTGCTGCTTTAATATAATACATATGCTTAGTAAAAGATCAAAACTTACTCGATTGCACTCTGGATTCACGCCCCAGATGCTTATATTTGCGGTTTGTGGTATAGCTATTCTCTCTCTCTTAGCAGCATCGCAATCAGTTAAGATTGCAGAAGCCGATACCGTTACCACATCAAATGGTGGCTCTTTGACAGCGCGAGTCGATAGTGTATCACAAGCTGCTCCAAGTGGATCCCTCTGTCCTGGTAGTCGTAACAAGCCGAACTTTGAAGCGTGGATCACGGATGCAAATATAGCAATTGGTTCACCAAAAAGTACGCTGAGCTTTACAACGAACGTACAATGGCGTGAGTGTGATAATAGCACTGAAGCGTACGCCATTTTTAGTGGTAAGTTCTGCCCAAATGCGGGATATTATGGTGGTGGCCAAACTGATGTTGACGGTATTGCTGAAAATATAGCCTGGGACTGTGTGAAGTATATAGATAAAAATACAAACAACAATGACGTGAATCCTTCTCTTGGATGTGCTGTCAATGGCAAAGCATCAGACGAAAAGAGACATCAGGGCATACCTGGTCATAATCATGATTGCACGTCGAGTATATTTAAGTCACTGATTATGCAGAAAAAAGACCGTCCTGTAAGTGGAAATCCCAGTGAAAATGACCAAGTGCGCTCTTTACCTGTTCCGCGTGAAATTGGCACAGTACATTCGGGCACTAGATCAAGCGGAAGCGACAGCTTTAGTGGCAACATATGCCAGTACTATTGGTATACAGGACAAGGTGCTTCGCAGTCTGACAACAGCGTCTGCCAGTTAGTAACAATCAATTACTCCTGGACGTATTCCCCTCCATATAATCTCAACCCATATACTAAAGATCTTGCTCCATACTTCTCGTATGTCACCAAGGCTCCAGTGACGTGGGGAGCGACTAATGCAGATGGATCGAGTAATGTCGGCAGTCATAATGTAAAGCTCTGGAAAATTGTCTATCCGGCAGGGAGCGAACCGTCCTCTAGCGCCCTTTCTGGTGGGTTTGAGATGAACGCAGCAAATCCTGATCTTTGCGCCAGATCTGAATATAACGGAAAATCAGCTTGTGATAATGTAGACACCAAAACATGCTCAGGAACTGTTGGCACCTGTGAATGGAGCTATTCAAACCCTGATCTGCAATATGTGCCGGTTGGCGGCCAGATCTGCTACGTGGCTCAGATAGCTAAGCCGACGCGTCTCCATGGGGATAATGTTTGGCGCACCTCAGGTATGGTCTGTACGGAGTCTAAAGTTATACCTAAAGTTCAAATTCGTAGCCATGACCTTAGGGCGGGTGGCAAAGTAGACACGCTTGCTCATGTGGTTGATAAGCGATATGGCAGCTGGGGCGAATATGGTATCTTGTCAGGTGGTTGCAATGTTGGCGGATCTACGTCATCGGGTGCCATAGGATCTGGCGGGGAAAGCAGCCCAGTAGCCCTACTGAGTGGCACTCGTCATTCCCTTACGTTTGCTAATACTGGCAACAGCTCTGGATGTAAGGGGCAGTTTGGTGCAATATCCTCTCCGGACGTTGACGTATACAATCAAGGTGGCGCAGTAAATGATAGCGATAAAGACGAGACTGGTGTAGTAGTCGTGGGCAAAGATGATGGATCAACCGAGACCTACAGTGCCCGTACTAAGAGGGTATTCTATTATCCAAAAGCAACTGTGCACATAAAAGGAAATCTTGAATACGGAAATAGCTATATGTCTGTAGGTGCTATACCTCGTGTCGTTATTATCGCGAAAGATATCGTGATCGACCCTGGCGTTACGCAAATAGATGCCTGGTTGCTCGCAAGCGACAGAATTAGCACCTGTCGGCAGTACAACTTGGCTGGAGCAATCGAAAATAACTTCACCTATGCGCAGAATATCGCAAAGCTTACCGCTGATGGTGAATGTAAGCAAAAATTGGTGATGAATGGTCCGGTCATGGCGAAAAATATCTATTTACTGCGAACATATCACGATAAACCAGAAGATACTTCCGCCGACGAAGTGAAGAAGCTTGGTGATCCGGCAGAGACTTTTAACCTTCGAGCTGACGCCTATCTCTCGTCTCTATCTATTAGTACCAATCCGGTTGCTACTACAGATATGATTACGGAATTGCCACCAAGGTTTTAGAAGTTACTTTACGTACTTTTCAAAGAAGTTTTCTAGCTCAGAGATGACCTTTTTATCGCTTGTCTCGAGGGCGATCTCTTTTGTGCCGACAATCACCGTGCCGGGCATGAAATTGTGTGAGCCGGTGATGGCAACTTTTGTCCCATCTTTCTTGGTAAAGATAATAAACTTGGCGTGTAAGTAATTTTTCTTGCGATATTTTGTATGAAATCTACTGAATAATATCCCGACGCTGATAATGATTCGATTCCAAATATCTGCATTTGAGGGCTTATTGAAATACACTCTTGATTTTGTGTTGTTCATGGCTCTGGCAAGTTTTCCCGCTGGGCAGTATTGTGAGACATATAGAATTTCACTAGATTCCCGTGCATGCTGATAGGCGCGGCGGTAAATAATTGAATCTCCTTGGAATCCTCCGTCAATCAAAACTTTGCTGTGTTCATTGAAAGTAAGCTCGTGACTTCTATAGGCAAAATTACTACCATCAGCAACCACGAGGCGACTTATCTCATCCTTGAGCTCCAGTGCTAGCTGGGAGTCTTTAATCATAAACATATAGTCCGTAAAACTAAGATTTTCTTCGTAAAGGTTGACGCCACCGAAAGAGTAGACTGTGTCGTCGACAACTAGGCATTTAGAATGTGTGCGCCCAGTAAATGGAAAAGCTGTGGTTTTCCCAAGCCAAGTAAATTTCACGCCAGATTTCTTGAGGCGCTTTACCATTTGCTTCGTCTCTTTGGATTGTTTTGAGTAGTATTTAAGCGGCTTTGCATGTCCGGCTAGCTCGCCGAATGTAAATGTATCAGCAGCTACCTCGACGGGCACTCCACGTTCTGCGGCCGCTGCAAGCGCGTCAATAATCTCATCTGTTGTTGGGTCGTTTGCCATTACCATACTGACAAGCGAAACATGGCTTGAAGCGTTGAGTATGTGTTTGGTTGCGGTTTCGACAAACTCGAGAGGTAGTAGTAATTTCGGCGATGCCATAGACTACATTTTACCGTAAAAATATGATTTGAGCACGCTCTAGACCTCTGCTACAATAAAGGCAGTAATTAAAAGGAGAAACATGGCAGATTTTAATCAAGTCCTGACGCCAGGAAACGTTGACGATGGTGTAGTAAATACAGTAGTAGAAATTCCAGAAGGATCACGCCTAAAGGTAGAGTGGGATAGAGAACATGCGGCATTCATGCTTGATCGTGTTGAGCCAGCAATCTTTGCAAAGCCATGCAACTACGGCTTTATCCCTCAGACTCTTGACGAGGATGGCGATGAGCTTGATACACTAATTATCTGCCCGGAGCCACTTGCGACTGGAGTATGGCTTGAGGCAAAAATCGTTGGTGTTATGAAGTTCGAAGATGATGGTGAAGTTGACGACAAGATTGTAGTAGTGCCGGTAGATAATCGTGATGACGACAGGATTCAGTCGCTTGACGATATCCCACAATGGAAAGCTAAGGTAGAGCATCACTTTACGCATTATAAAGACCTCAAGAAGCCAGGTGTGACTATTGTGAAGGGCTGGGGTGACGTAGAAGAAGCAAAGGCTATTGTCAAAGAATGCATCGAGCGCTGGAATACTAAATAGCTCTAATAGTTTATGAAACTGCTTCTTGCCAAAGTACTTGTAAAAGATATAGAAGCAAATAGGTATCTAATACTACGCAGTTCTGTCTGGCCAGAGAATCCGCGCCGGTCTCTGAAGCCTGACTTACCTGGAGGTGTCATCGAAGCTGGCGAGACTACGCCGACAGGTCTCCTCAGAGAGCTACAAGAGGAGACAGGAATTGTTGCGTCTGCGGATAACCTTACATTGATCATGCAGGTGGAGGAATCACACGACAGTAAAGACTACGAACGATCACTTTACTTATATGAAACTTCATCGCCGAAAGTCGTGCTCAGTTGGGAGCATGACAAGTACTGGTGGATGAGCGCAGATGAGATCTTGGCACTTGATATTCGAGCGCCATATCCTGATTTTTTCAAAAAATTGCGCGAGCAGAATTTGCTCAGTTAATTTTTACGTTTACGGCGTGCTTTCTCACGGATAATTGCTGCTGCATTTGAAATGCCTTCAAGTAGACCTAGGCCTCGGAGTTGTGCTTTCAGCTTGCTCTTTGCATGAGACGTCTTCACAAGATCAAGCCAAGCTTTTTTTGCTTGTGGTAATTTCTTGGTTTGAACTTCTACGATATCACCGTTTTCTAGTGGCTTGTCGAAAGGGTGAATCTTGCCGTTCACGGTGAAGCTGCTCGCGTGCTGACCTACATCGCTATGGACTAAATAAGCAAAGTCCAGTGGCAGGGCGCCGTGTGGGAGATTATAGATATCTCCTTTTGGTGAGTAGATAAACATGCGTCTGCCGAAAAGATCGATATTGAGCTGGTCTCTTGGAATATCTTCGCCGGCTCGAAGTTTACTTGCAATCTCTTGGAGTTCTGTAATCCACTGCAATTGGCTTGGCAGCTTCTCGCTTTTTCGCTTTACGTAGCTATCTGAATTCTTCTGTTCGTGATAGTGAAAGCTTGCGGCGAGACCACCTTCAGCGTATTCGTGCATGCTTTTAGAGCGTACTTGAAATTCTACAATTTGCTTTGACGGTGTGAGAACAGTAGTATGCAGGCTTTGGTAGCCATTGGTTTTTGGTACGGCAATGTAGTCTTTAATACGCTCGAGCATAGGCTTGTACATGCTGTGTAAGATGCCAAGAACTCTATAGCAATCTTCTTTGTTGTCAACAATGATCCTGAGCGCCATGAGGTCATAAATATCGTCAATGCCGTCCACACGCTTCAGCTTTCGATAGAGGCTGAATACGCTTTTTACGCGGCCGTCCATCTCGTAGTCGATGTGCTCTTCTTTGAGCTTTTTTTCAACCTCTTCACGAATCTTGCCAAGCTTACGCGTACTTTTACCGAGTCGTTTTTTCATGAGGTTTTGGGTGCGTGTAAATTCTTTTGGATCTACATAACGAAAACCAAGCTCCTCGATCAGCATGCGCGGACCACCCATACCGAGTCGGTCTGCCATTGGTGCGAAGACTTCTAGGCTTTCGCGAGCAATTTTCATTTGCTTTTCTTTTGGCATGTGTTCCAGGGTCTGCAGGTTGTGAAGTCGGTCTGCGATTTTAATAATCACTACCCGTACATCTTTTGCAACTGCGATCAGCAGCTTGGAAAGATTGTCTTTTGTCTGAGGCAAGTAATTTTCGAGATCTTTCATGCCGCTACGAGCCTGGCCAACTTTTGTCACGCCATCGACAAGGAAGGCGATATCCGCTCCGAAATCTGCTTCTATATCTTCCAGGGTAAGCTCGGTATCTTCAACTGTATCGTGCAGCACTCCTGCGACTACTGAGTCAATGTCCATACCCCATTCGATCAAGAACTTGGCAACGGCGAGCGGGTGAATGATGTACGGCTCACCACTTCGGCGTTTTTGATCTTTATGCGCGTTGCTTGCCGTGTCAATGGCGCGTTCGAGCAATGCAACCTGCTTGCTCGTGTAATGTAGCCTGGCAATCTGTAGAAGTTCGGCTCTTATCATGAGTTTATTATACTACGGGCAGCAAGAGCTTACTGATCTAGGAAGAGAGCTTTTCGTCCATTTGTTGAGGCGATGGCTGCGAGTGCGTCGAGATCATACAGCCTTTGTGCTTCAAGTAGGAAGCGCAACTCAGTCCACATTGAACCGTCGCTGAATGGCTTATAGATGTCCTGAATATTGTCAGTACCGAGTGCAACAACAACACCAGCGGCGAGCATCTCTTTCACTGGCGTCACTGAATTATGGATTGGACCGATTACATCATGATCGAGTCCCGCGACCCAGCTATTGTCGATCCAGCCACATGGGCAGGCGACTACGATGATACCAGCTTCGGCGAGTCGCTCATATAGAGATGTTCGATATTCACGTGATTGTGCGCCTACTGAGATTGAGTGAACGGCTACAACCTTGCCTTGATAGTTGTGTTCGATAGTCTTATCGATTAGCAGCTCGGTGTCTTGTTGAGTAGGTAGATTGAGCTGATCAACGTGCACATGGAGTGGTTTGTTGCCAAATTTCTTGGCAGTTTCAAAGAGGATATCGAGATGCTCAGCCTCGTAACCTTCATCTTTTTCTGGTAGACCACCAATAATATCAACAAACTCTGCACCAACTTCAAACCATTTGCGAGCTTCGGGCTCAATGACACCCTTCACTACTTGGTTAATAAACTTAATAGTGATCTTATCTGAATACTCTTCTCGTACGCGTTTTGCGGCTTGGATTGCTTTATCCTCAACGACTGGGTCGACATCAATAAAACTTGCAATAGCCGTTACTCCTTGTTCGATCATCATGTCGAGTACGCGGCACATATTCTTGTAGATATCCTCTACGCTTGCATTTCGCTTGTACTCGTCAGGATAATTCCATTTCTCCATGAGTGTGCCATCGACTAACTTAAAGTTCGTCTCGTTAAGGATAAATGATCGGTCGATGTGTGAATGAGCGTTTACCCATCCGCCGTTCGTCGCAATCTTTTCTAAAAGCTTTTCCTTGGGGTTAAAGTCGCTCACTTGTTACTCTCCTGCCACTTCTAGCGTATTAATGAGGCAGTGAATTCCACCGCCAGATTTGTTAAATTCACTTACATCTACTTCGTGTACTATTTTACCTAACTTCTCGAGTTTTTGCTTCAGGGTAGGAAGATTTGCCTGCATCACGACGTGATTTCCAGAGATGAACGAATTTGCCCCAAAGCCAAATGCTTCGTCTCTAGAAAATTCGTGCAAATTTGGGATGAGCTTCTCTAGTAGTTTTGCGGAAGCACTGCTAAATGCTGGCGGATAGTAAAATGCATTCTCGTGGTCAACAGGGAGAAAGCAGGTGTCAAGATGGTAGAAGTTTGGGTCGGTTAATCTGAGTGGAATTACGTCGATATCAAATTTGTTTGCAAGTTCTTCGCATGATGCTACATTTGCTCGAAAGCCAGTGCCGACCAACAGCATGTCCCCGAAAAATAACGTGTCGCCACCTTCAAATGAGAACACGTTGCTGAGTGCTCTCAGGCGAAAGTTATTATCGCGGAACCATTTGCGGTAGTACTGACGCTCTTTCTTGCGCTGTGTGTGACGGAAATTCGCCAGGACAACAGCTCCATCTCTTACGATACCTTGGTCGGTAGCAAAGACCATATCTGGTACGCCTTGCTCTTGTTCGATGACATCGACTTTTATATCGAGAGACTCAAGTGTTGCTACGAGCTTTTCCCACTGCTTCATGGCATTCTTGGGGTCCACCGAGAACGGCTTCATGTGCGGGTTGATGACATAGTCGACTTGAAAATGTGTCGGCCTGCAGAGGAGGACACGGCTCACGTTCATGGGTGGTCTCCTAAACTTTTTTGTTAGCTAGTTTTGTGACGATTTCTTTCGCGACATGTACTGATGTGACAAGTGGTGTATCGGTCGCTACGGCTTTCTCACGAATAGTCTGACCGTCAGTCTTTTCTTTAGCTGCTGTCTCTTCTCGATCTGTCTTAGTCGGTATGTTGAGGATGAGATCAAAGCGATTCGCATCCAGCAGGTCTCCAAGATTTGGCTTCAGTTCTGGCGAAGAAATCTTATTTACAAGGATTGACTCAATACCGTTTGCAAGCAGGAATTTGTGAGTCTTGTAGGTCGCGTAGAGTTGGTAGCCAAGTTTATCGAGTGCTTTCATTTCTGGAAGCAACTTAAGCTTCTTGTCTCGTCCGCCGATAGCGATAAGTGCTGTGTGGTGACGTCGCTGTGCGAGCTTCATCTGCAAGGTGTAGTGCTCGATAAAGCCTGCTGATGTGTTTTGGTTGAACTGGCTGCTCTTGTTGAATGTTGCAAGCTTCTCGTCAAAGATACTGTTTGGTGTCTCAACGGCAACAGTTTCAGCGTGCCCTTTATAGAGCTTCACGGTGACCTTGCCAGTGATTTTCTCGTTTACTTTATCAATATATGCGTTGAGGTCTTCCATGAGTGGTTCAAACCATAGTGCGCCGTAGCAGAGGTATGCCCATTTTTCGTCAACGATAGACTTAAATTCATTTTCAAGACGGGTTGAAGTAAAACGCTCGAGGGCTTTGTGTGCAGTAATGATAGTCTCCGCAGCTGGCGCTTCGTAGATGCCGCGTACTTTAAGTCCGATCACGCGGTCTTCAAGCAGGTGAGTGATGCCGATAGCGTGCTCTGCTGCGCGATGGTTGAGGTGGTCGATAATTTCTACAAGGCTCATCTGCTTATCGTCGATAGCAACAGGGAGACCTTTTTGGAATTGAATATTGACGTATTCTGGAGTATTTGAAGCATTTTCAGGAGTTTTACATACCTGTAGAATGTTTTCGAGCGGTGGAATAAGAGCAGGGTTCTCAATCTCGCCACCTTCGCCGGTAACACCCCACATGTTGTCGTCGTAACTGTATGGCTTGTCTTTAGTCTGTTTTACTGGGATACCGTGCTTCTTACAGTATTCAAGCTGCTCGTCGCGTCCCATGCCCCATTCACGGACTGGTGCAATAATCTTGATGTCAGGATTGAGTGCTAACGCAGAACCTTCCATGCGAATCTGGTCATTGCCTTTACCGGTAGCACCGTGTGCGATTGCGTCAGCACCTTCTTGTGCGGCGACCTTCACTGCCCATTTTGCGAGAAGTGGTCGGCCAAGTGGCGTAGAGAGGTAGTAGCGGCCTTGGTACATACCGTTTGCCTTAATGCCGCGTGAGATGTACTCTTTCGCAAATTCTTCTTTTGCATCAACGACGATTGCCTTTACTGCTCCGAGGTCGAGAGCTTTTTGCTTGATAGCAGCAAGGTCGTCTGCTTGCTGACCAATGTCGATCGTGAGGGCGATTACTTCAGCCTTGTAGACGTCTTGGATCCATTTCACCATCGTGCTGGTGTCAAGTCCGCCAGAGTAGAGAAGAACGACTTTTTTAACTTCGCCTTTCTTACCTTCGTAGTTAGTAATTTTAGCGTAGCTACTTGCTCCGTTCATTTCTCTCCATTCTCCTTGAAATTATCTAAATTTCGTTAATTATGAATGTGTACCTTACATAATTATACTCATTTTTCAGAAAAATCAAGTATTTTTTGAGAAAATGAAGAATATTTATCAAATCAAGCATAACTGCTATACTTTATGCATAAGCAACAATTACTAGATAAAAGGAGTAACATGGCAGCTAAGAAAATAGCGATTAATGGTTTTGGGCGAATCGGAAGGAATGCATTTAAAATTGCATTTGAGCGCAGCGATCTTGAAATCGTGGCAGTAAACGACCTTACAGACAATAAAACATTGGCATACCTACTGAAGCACGACAGCAACTATGGTACCTACCAGCATGATGTATCAGCGGACGATGAAGGTATTACTGTAGACGGCAAGAAAGTAAAGGTGCTAGCAGAGAAAGATCCTGCAGTTTTACCGTGGAAAGATCTTGGCGTTGACCTTGTGATCGAGTCAACTGGATTCTTCACAGACCAAGAAGGTGCCTCAAAGCATATCACTGCCGGAGCGAAACGCGTTGTCATTTCTGGCCCAACCAAGTCTGAGGGTGTCGACACTATCGTGCTTGGCGCGAACGATGATAAGGTAAAAGGTGCTACTGAAGTAATATCAAATGCTAGCTGTACGACGAATAGCCTTGGCGCTGTTATGGCGATTCTAGAAGCTGAATTTGGCGTTGAGAAAAGCTTGCTCACTACCGTGCATAGCTATACTGCTAGCCAGAAGCTACAAGATGCACCGTCTAAAGACTTACGTGAAGGCCGCAACGCCGCAGAAAATATCGTACCAACTTCTACGGGTGCTGCCGTAGCAGTGACGAAGGCGCTACCAGGGCTTAAGGACAAATTCGATGGTATTTCTATGCGCGTACCGACACCAGTTGTCTCAATTTCAGATGTAACTGCACTATTGTCTAAAGATGTAACAGTTGAGGAGATCAATGAAGCGTTTGTGAAAGCTAGCAAACAGCCGTACTACCAAGGAATCCTAGGTGTATCAGATGAGCCGCTTGTAAGTCGTGACTACATAGGCAGTAGCTACTCGGGCGTTGTAGATCTAGCTCTCACTAGGGTTGTTGGCGGTAATCTCGTAAAAGTTTGCGCATGGTATGACAATGAATGGGGCTACAGTAATCGTCTTGTTGAGCTCGTTGCAGATGTCGTAAAACACCTCGAGTAAAACACTTTACACGTATCTTCAAACCGCTTATACTTGGACTATATGAACATCTACTTGGGTGCGGATCATCAGGGGTTTTATTTGAAGGAGCAAGTATTTGCGTACCTTGCTAAGCATGAGTACAGCGTAGAAGACGTTGGCCACGAGGAGCTTGATCCGAATGATGATTTTCCGGAATTTGCGCAGATGGCGGCGCTCAAGGTGATTGGCGACACGGACAAGGATCCGCGCGCCATCCTGATCTGCGGTAACGGCCAAGGCATGGCTATGGCGGCAAATCGTTTTCGTGGTATCCGCGCTAGTGTGGTGTGGGATGCGCACGAGGCGAAGATGACTCGCCATGACAACGACAGTAATATCTTGTGTCTGCCGGCACGTATATTTGGTGAAGATGAGACCGATTGGAAAGGTATTATCGAGACATGGCTTAATGCGCCATTCTCGGGTGCAGCAAGATTTAAGCGCCGTAATGCGCAGATGGATGAGCTAGCTTAATGAGTGTGATTGCGCCAGCTGTTTTGGCTGAAAACTTAGAACAGTTCAACGAGAAGATGGGTATCGTCCAGTCTTTTGCGGAGCGTATTCATATTGATATTACAGACGGGGAGTTTGCGCCGACATTTACAGTAGGCGAGGCTGATGTGTCATGGCCTGCTACGATGACTGCGGATATTCATGCAATGGTGGCTCGGCCGAGCGAGCATGTGCAAATGCTGGTGGCTAAGAAGCCAAACTTAATTATCTTTCACGCTGAAGTCCAAGAAGATTTAACGCCTATCTTTCAATACGTAAAACAAGCAGGCCTTAAGGTGGGAATTTCTTTGCAGCGCCCAACTGTCCCGTCAAGTGTAGCTGCGCTTATTGAAGCAGCCGATCACGTGATGATCTTTAGTGGCGATCTTGGGCATCATGGAGGTACAGCGAGCTTGATGCAGCTTGAGAAGGTTCGTCTGATCCGAGCGATTCGTCCGAGTGTCGAGATCGGCTGGGATGGCGGAGTAAATCTAGACAATGCATTTAGTCTTGCTCAAGGTGGCATAGATGTACTCAATGTAGGTGGAACGATTGCAAGAAGTGCAGATCCGGCGACTACGTACACGCAACTTGTAAATGAAATTAATAAAAAGGGAGTAATCTAAGATGTCCGGAGCGCTGACAATTATTGAACTTCAGCATAAAGCTAATAGCATTAGGAAAGATATCATCAAGATGCTTGAAGAGGCTGGCTCGGGACACTCGGCAGGGCCGCTTGATCTTGCTGAGATTGTTACGACACTTTATTTTGACATTATGAATATTCGCCCAGACCAGCCAAACTGGCATGAGCGCGACTTTTTCTTTCTGTCGAACGGACATACGGTGCCAGTGCAATATGCGGTAATGGCTGAGAGGGGTTATTTTCCTAAAGAAGAGCTCATGACACTTAGAAAGTTTGGTTCTCGCCTGCAGGGACACCCAGAGCGCACTAAATTGCCGGGATTAGAGAATACCTCAGGTCCACTTGGGAGTGGACTTTCACAGGCTGCGGGCGTAGCCTATACGCTGCAATACATTGATAAGCAGCCACAGCGTCATGTTTATGTTGTGACCGGCGACGGTGAGCTTGACGAAGGTAATATTTGGGAAGCGGCAATGTTTGCTGGAAAATATAAGCTTGGTCAAATGTGTGTATTTATCGACCGTAATAACATCCAAATCGACGGCTCCACCGAGGATGTTATGCCCCTCGAAAATCTTCGCGGCAAATGGGAAAGCTTTGGCTGGCATGTGCAAGAGATCGACGGTCACAATGTTGAAAGCATCCAAGATGCTGTCGGCATGGCACGGGCGATTACGAACCAGCCGAGCGTAATTATCGCACATACAATTCCTGGCAAAGGTGTTGACTTCATGGAATACGACTATAAATGGCACGGTATGCCGCCAAATCATGAGCAGGCAAAAATAGCACTCAGAAAATTGCGAACACTTGATGGCAAGATTACAGGAGAGCACGAATGAGCAACTATACATTAAACCCACATTATGCAGATGACGACGTCAAGCAAGAACCGATTCGTGCAGGGTTTGGACGAGGGCTTAAGGCTGCCGGGGAGAAAAACGAAGCCATAGTCGCACTATGTGCTGACTTAACTGAGAGTACGCAAATGCATCTCTTTAAAGAACAATTTCCAGAGCGCTTTGTTGAAATTGGTGTAGCTGAGCAAAATCTTGTAACTGTAGCGAGCGGTATGGCACGTGCGGGTAAGATTCCATTTACGAGTAGCTACGCGGCATTTAGTCCTGGGCGAAACTGGGAACAAATTCGCACAACTATCGCTCTCAACGATCAGCCTGTAAAAATTGTCGGAAGTCACGCGGGTGTTTCCGTTGGCCCGGATGGAGCAACACACCAGATGCTTGAAGATATTACGCTGATGCGAGTATTGCCAAATATGGTTGTTGTAGCACCTGGTGATTCAGTCGAAGCCGAGAAAGCTACACTTCTTCTTGCTGAAAACGGCAAGCCGAGCTATATCCGTCTTGCGCGCGAAAAGACGCCAATCTTCAGTACTGAGAATTCTCCGTTTGAGATCGGTAAGGCATACGTACTTCGTGCGGGGAGTGATGTTTCACTTCTTGGTACTGGAACGATGACGTATCAATTACTCATCCTTTCAAGATTGCTTGAGGAGAATGGTATCTCTGCGGAGGTTGTGCACGTGCCGACTATCAAGCCACTCGACGAAGCGACAATCCTCAAAAGCGTAGGTAAAACAGGTCGTGTAGTGACTGCTGAAGAAGCGCAAATCAATGGTGGCTTTGGTGGTGCTATCGCAGAACTGACTGCCGAGAAGCTGCCCGTGCCGCTGTATCGCATCGGCATGCGTGATCGTTTTGGTGAATCGGGTGCTCCTGCGGAGCTACTCAAGCATTTCGGTCTAACTGGTGAGACTATGCTGCCAGGAGTGTTAGAATTTATCAAAAAAGTACCTCAGTACAAGCCAGGTTTTTAGGAGAACACAGTGGGTCTAACAATCAATCAAATTCGTGATAATACAACTCGGGCACGGCATCTCATGCAGCGGAGTCGTCAGCAGAGTTTTGCTGTCGGCGCATTTAATATCGATAATCAAGAAACACTTATCTCGGTGTCACGAGCGGCAAAGAAACTAAATGCACCTGTGATCGTGCAGGTGAGTGAGGTTGAAGTCAAAGCGATTGGCTTTGATAATGCTAGGGCCTTGGTAGACAACTACAAAAAAGAATACGGAACGGAAATGTATCTCATCTTGGATCACGGTGCATCGGCGGAAAGCTGTATGCGTGCGATAGATGTCGGATTTGAGCTTGTACATATTGACTATTCGCAGTCACACAAAGATACTTCGTATGATGAAATCGTCAGAGAGACAAGGCGTGTCGTAGAGTATGCTCAGTTTACGGGTGCTCTCGTAGAAAGTGAGCCGCACTATTTCGGTGGTGGAAGTAACTTGCACGAGGAAGCGATTGACTATGAGGAGATAAAAAAGACATTCTCAACACCAGATGGTGCACGCGACTTTGTAGAAAAGACAGGGATTGATACATTTGCGGCAGCAGTCGGTAATCTGCACGGTAAATACCCTGTACCAAAAGAGCTAGATCTTGGACTTCTCGGTGAAGTACGCGCGGCAATCGACTGTAATATTTCGCTTCATGGCGGCTCCGGTACGCCGCTGCATTATTTCGAAGAGGCGGCCAAAATTGGCGTATCAAAGATAAATATCAATAGTGATATGCGCTACGTATTTCGTAAAACGCTCGAGAAAGTATTAGCTGAAAACCCTGATGAGTATGCTGTAGTAAAGCTTATGCCTCAGGTGTATGAAGCTGTTCAAGTAGTGATCGAAGAGAAGATATTAGCCTTTGGCTCTAAAGATAAAGCGGTGATATAGCCGCTTCCTGAGGTTCTCTATCATATAGTCGTATGTAGAAATCTGCCTCAGTTTTTGCGTGGGCGAGTCTTGTGGCGTAACCAAATTCAGCAAGATTAGCGTGGGTCGCATTCTTAAGAAATTTTGTATCGCAAAAGTCTGCCATCTCATCGACGAGAGGTACGAGCCGAGCAAATGAAGATGTTTCTCTGATTTCTTCGCCAATAGGATCATCGCACAGTAATAGTGCAGCATCGCTTAGGCCTTGGGATATGCGATCACCGCGAATGGTTGCTCCCATTTCCATGAGAAACTTCTTTTCTCCACCTTGGACGCTGCTTGTGTCTGATGTGTAACGTCGAAAAATATCAAGGAATTCATCAGGTTTTTGAAGCACCATTCTGCAAAGATATGTGGCGATGGACGGATAATCTTCGAGACGATCACCAAGTCGCTGCATCGCCTTAAGGGTGCTTAGCCACGAAGCGGCGTCATATTCTTCATCTGCAGTTGTAAAGAATTGCTCAGATTTGCTTATCATATCAGTCAATAATGTAGCTCACAATGAGTCTACTTTCAAACATAAGTGATATACTTGTAGATAATGAGTGGACAAAATATAAAAATTCTAGCTATTGGCGCAGCGGTGCAGGATGTGTTTTTGAGTCATAGTGATGAATTCAAACCAGTAACAGACAAGACCCTGCACGAGCAAGTTATGCAACTTGAAATGGGTGGAAAAGCAGACGTTAATAATATTGATTTCTCAACAGGTGGCGGTGCTACAAATGCTGCCGTAACATTCGCACGCCAAGGCCTTCACGCGAGCTTCATGGGAACGATCGGTCATGACCCAGCTGGACAAGCTGTACTCGATGACCTTGATAAAGAGAATGTCGACACTACGCACGTAAGTTATTCGACAAAGTTAAACACAGGCTACTCTGTGCTACTTCTAGCACCAAACGGCGAGCGCACAATCCTAACTTACAGAGGTGCCTCAACGCATTACGAGGCAAAGCATTTTGATCTTTCCGAGGTAGACGTGGATTGGCTGTATGTTTCGAATGTTGCTGGGCAGATGGATATTTTGGATAAGTTATTCCATCAGGCTCGCGAAAAAGGTATCAAAATCTTCTTTAACCCAGGAAAAAACGAACTCAAGCAAAAGGATAAACTCGTAAGTCTGCTCGAAGATGTTGATGTTCTGAGTGTTAACAAAGAAGAGATGCAGCAGATTGTAGAGGGTGAAGCGATTGAGGAGCTTGTACGCCACGGCTTGCACTATGTACCGACTGTCATCGTGAGTGATGGGCCAAATGGTGTCGCAGCGAGCGATGGTAAGACTATTCTCAAGGCGGGTATGTATCAAGATGTTAAAGTAATCGACCGCACTGGTGCTGGTGATGGCTTTGGTTCAGGCTTTTTGAGCCAATGGGCTCAAGGGAAGTCACTCAAAGAATCAATCATTTTTGGTAGTGCAAACTCGACAAATATTGTTACCAAGATTGGTGCAAAAGCCGGTATACTGCATCAGCATGTGAAGTTACATGACATGCCAATTCATGAGGAAGCTTTGTAGTCATGGCGCACCTGGCAGACTTGCTCGGTAACGATCATCCACTTTTTGCGCGAAACATTGCTGAGATGGAGAAGGCAAGCGGCAACGCGGGTATTGATACAGCGCTCGTAGGTGAGATTATCAGAAGCTCTCATGAGGTGCTGCGTCAGATTGGCATAGATCCGAGCGACTGTACTGCAGAGGAAGCGTACCATGCGCTTAACAGTTCTGTTACCGCTGGACGAGCTCAAGAGGCGCTGAGGGTACCATATCTATTGCTTCGCTTTGAGAATGGTGTAGTTTCATTGAATCTTCAGGACGTGATCGAAAATGCACATCATGAATTGAGTTTCACGGACCGCAAGATTGACCATGCTCAGCGACATCTTCGCATGGAGATCGTAAAGCGCTACGCTCAGCATGAACGAACACACGAGCCGGTAATTCGTGAGCTCGCAAAAGAAATTAATATTGAGCAGGCTTCAGATCATGATTATAAAAAAGTTGAGGTACATACAATGAGCGATTCAGACAAATCAAAACCAACACTTCTCGCTATCGGTGATATATTTACCGATGCATTTATTAAGCTTGATGAAAACTACGCAAAAGTGGAAAAAGACGAAGACGGGAATGAATGGTTAAAGCTGCCTTTTGGCGCAAAACCACCATATGAGCAGGTAGATATCGTGCGCTCTGTTGGTCCGTCTCCGAACGCTGCCGTGTCATTTGCTCGACTCGGACTCAATGCTAGCATGATGGCGTGGGTTGGCGGCGATGAGGTAGGAAAAGAGGCGATAGATCATCTTAACTCTGAGGGTATATCGACGAATTCAATGGTGGTCGAAGAAGACAAGGCGACGAGTTACTGGTATGTGCTTCGTCACGGTGCAGATCGTACAATGCTGGTCAAGAGCGAGATGTACAGGTATGAGTGGCAAGACCCAGAGACAGTTCCTGACTGGATTTATCTTGCGTATATTGGCAAGGACTCGTGGCCGCTTCACGAAGCACTGCTCGACTACTTGCAACGAAATCCTTCTGTGAAGTTTGTCTTCCAGCCGGCAACGTATCATTTTGAATGGGGTCCAGAAAAACTTGCCGGACTCTACCAGAGAGCGCATCTTGTGGTAATGAACCGTGAGGAAGCGATGCAGGTGACAGGTAAAGGACGAGATGATATCGGTGAACTTGCCAACGGACTTCACGACCTTGGTCCGGAAAAAGTTGTTATCACTGATGGTTCTCATGGCTCGTACGCGTCCTTTGACTGGAAGCTTGTAACGATTCCAAACTATCCCGACCCGAAAGCTCCAGTCGATCGTACCGGAGCAGGGGATGCCTTTGCTTCGACTATTGTTGCTGGACTTGCGCTTGGAAAATCTATGGAAGAAGCACTGACATGGGCGCCGATTAACAGCATGAATGTCGTGCAAGAAATTGGAGCACAGAAAGGCCTTCTTACTCGTGAGAAGATTGCTCAATTCCTCGAGAGTGCCCCAGAAGACTACAAAGTTACAGAGGTACAGGGGTAGCTCTTAACAGTAGAGTTTCAGTTTAAAATTACTATTAGGCAAAACGGAGGGATGAGTCCCTCTGTTTTTATTCGTCATCACAATAGGTTTTATTGCTTTTTACAATCTGGATGACTTCTTCGGTGCTATCAGTGATGGTGTAGAGATTTAGGTCGTCTGCGCTGATTGACTTAGAGTCGAGGAGTGCGTTGCGTGCTAGTTGATCAAATGCTTCCCAAAACTTTGTGCCGACTAGGATAATAGGCGCTTTATTTGTTTTGCCAGTCTGAATGAGGGTTAAGATTTCGGTTAGCTCATCAAATGTACCAAATCCACCCGGGAAGTAGATATAAGCATCTGCATATAGCGTCATAACAATTTTGCGCGGTGCAAAGTGCTTGAATGCATAGCTCTCAGTTGTGTAAGGGTTGAGCGTTTGCTCATGTGGTAGGGCGATGTTAAAGCCAAGTGAATTTCCGCCAGCTTCTTTTGCGCCTTGATTCGCGGCTGCCATAATACCATGTCCGCCACCAGTGATGACAGTATAATTCGCTTGGGCGAGTCGCGCGGCTACTTCGCGTGCCTTTTGGTAGTCTGGATTATCGATAGGTGTGCGCGCGGAACCGAAAATCGTCACTGTCTTGTGGTATTTTCGGATAATATTATAGCCGTCTTGTACCTCGTCATCGATATTACCCAGTCGCATCATAGCGGCCTGGAGTACAATATCTCGCGGGATACAAATAGGTTGGTCGGTTTCTTCTGGTTTTGGTTTCATGTGTTTACTTCTTGGTAGTATACCGTAAGCGTGTTGAATAAGGAAGTGATTGTATGCAAAATATAGTTATGCTTAAATGAACACAGCAATTCTAATGGGAAAAGGGGCGTCTTATGAAAAAGCGATATCAATCAGGGTCGGCATCTGCTGTAGCTATTATTTGTTTAGTGCTTGCGCTTGTTGTAGCGCTCGGATGGATTTTCTATACGAATTTTGTGGCTAAAGAAGAACCGAAGAAGGATACAGATCTTATTGTTGTAGATAAAAAGGATGACGATACGAAGTCGGATCAAGTAAAGTATATTGACCTTCGTAAAGACAAAAAAGACTCTACTGGCACGGTAGTCGCTTCTGCTGCTGATGTCGACAAGCTTGAAGGTGTTGGCGAAAAATTAAAGACATACCTGAAAACCGAAGCCGGTAAAAGTGTTGAAGCGATGGACGGAGCGGTGAAACAGACGTTCACGATTGATCGAATCTATGGAGATTACGCTGCTGGCGCAGCTACGGGTCACTACGCGATATGGGGACCAAAAGATGGGACAGGAGATGTGACAGAAGTTGCAGGTACACAGAATCTTGGCATGCCTTGTAAAGATCTTACAGCCGCGAAAGTGCCTGCCCAGCTTGTTGATAGCAAGTGTCTTGCGGATGATGGCAGTGGTCTGACTGACTATAAGAACTAGTGTTACAATATAGAGATGGACAAGTTTCGTCTCGTCACTAACTATCAGCCAACTGGTGATCAGCCATCTGCTATTGCGCAACTCGTTGCTGGTTTGGAGAAAAATGAGCGTGAACAAACACTTCTTGGTGTGACCGGTTCCGGCAAGACGTTTACGATGGCGAATATTATTGAAAATCGCCAAGTGCCTACGCTTGTACTTGCGCACAACAAGACGCTCGCTGCGCAGCTATATTCTGAATTTAAAAGCTTTTTCCCTGACAATGAGGTGCACTATTTTGTCAGCTACTTCGATTACTATCAGCCAGAAGCATATATTGCCAGTAGCGATACATATATCGAAAAAGACTCCAAGATCAATGATGAAATTGATCGCTTGCGTCATGCTGCTACGACAGCATTGCTTACAAGACGGGATGTGATTATTGTTGCTTCCGTCAGCTGTATTTATGGTATTGGATCGCCTGATACATACGCAAGTATGTCGATTCATCTCAAAAAGGGTGAGCGTCGTCAACAGGATAAATTTATCCGTCTACTGACTGACATACAGTATGCTCGTAATGATATTGATTTTGCTCGCGGAAACTTCAGAGTAAAAGGCGATGTTGTGGATGTTTTTCCGGCAGGAAGTGACGTAGCGTATCGTATTGAGTTCTTTGGTGATGAGATCGATCGTATGACGCGGATTGATCCATTGACCGGCGAAATTTTGGGCGAACCCAGCGAGCTAAAGATCTTCCCGTCGAGCCACTATGCTACACCTAAGGAGCAGATAGCCAATGCTATTGAAAACATTAAGAAAGAATTTGATGAGCGTGTGCAGTGGTTTGAAAAGCACGATAAGTTACTTGAAGCTCAGCGCCTAGCGCAGCGTACAAAGTACGACATAGAAATGCTTGAAGAAACAGGATTTGTAAAAGGAATCGAAAACTATTCGCGCTACCTTACAAATCGTGAGCCGGGTGAGCAACCGGCAACGCTTCTTGATTATTATCCTGATGATTGGCTACTGCTTGTTGATGAAAGTCATATGAGCTTACCTCAAGTACGTGGTATGTATAACGGCGATCGCGCTCGAAAAGAAGTGCTTGTGGAGCATGGGTTCCGTCTACCGTCGGCGCTCGATAACCGACCACTTAGATTTGAAGAATTTGATAAGCACATCAACAACGCAGTCTACGTTTCGGCTACTCCAGGTGATTATGAGTTGGCACATAGTCCCGAGCCGGCGCAGCAAGTCATTCGTCCAACTGGCCTTCTCGATCCCCAGCTTGAAATCAGAAAGTCTGAGGGTCAGGTTGATGATCTGATTGCAGAGATACGCGATCGAACTGCTAAGAAGCAGCGTGTTTTGGTGACTACGCTGACAAAACGCATGGCGGAGGATCTCAGTCAACATCTGCTTGATCTTGGCATCAAAACTGCCTACATTCACTCGGAGGTTGATACTCTTGAGCGAGGTGATATTCTGAGGGATTTGCGCGCAGGTATATATGATGTACTTGTTGGCATTAACCTTTTACGTGAAGGACTCGATCTTCCTGAAGTTTCCCTCGTAGCAATCATTGATGCAGATAAAGAAGGCTTCCTTCGTTCAGAGAGTGCGCTTATCCAGACTATCGGCCGAGCTGCGAGGCATGAAAATGGGACGGTTATTATGTATGCTGACAGGATTACGCGCTCTATGCAAGCCGCGATTGATGAGACAAATCGACGCCGGGATATTCAAGAAAAGTACAACCGAGAGCACGATATTACACCAACAAGTGTAGCCAAAGAAATTGGCGAAGGCTTGCGTGCTATCATTCCGATGAAGGAAGATGACAAGAAACCAAAGCTTAATCTCAATAAGATTCCAAAAGACGAGTACGATTCTCTGGTGAAGGATCTTTCGGCACAAATGGATCTTGCTAGTGCAAATCTAGAATTCGAGAAGGCGGCTGAGCTGCGCGACCTGATTGCAGAAATTCGCGCTAAACAGTAAAATAGACGTATGACACAAATATCTCTCGCGGACGTCGCGAATTTAGCGACGTTGAGTAGTTTGCAGCTTTCTGATGAAGAAATCACTGGGCTTCAAAAGGACATTTCTAATATACTGAGCTATATTGAGCAGCTCTCGGAACTCGACACCAACGGTGTTGAACCTACATATCAAGTGACTGGGCTTGAAAACGTCTGGCGCACGGACGAAATCCAGATGGGTGTTTCAAGAGAACAACTTCTGGCGCTTGCACCGGAAAGTAAAGACAATCAAATAAAAGTCCCCAAGGTGCTATAAGTTATATGATGACCATTTCAGACTATTTGAATAATTCTGCCGAAGAAAATGTAAAAAAGGCGCTGGAAGCAGCTCGTGCAAATGAAGAATACCACGCCTTGCTGAATTTAACCGAAGAACGCGCACTAGAACGAGCGAAAAAAGTAGATGCTGGCGAGATTTCGGGCAAGCTCGCAGGCGTGCCGTTTGTGGTGAAAGATAATTACTTGGCGTTTGGTGCGCCCACAACTGCTGCTGCTAAGATCTTAGAGAATTTTGAAGCACCTTTGCAAGCGACAGCCGTAGAAAAACTTGAAGCCGAAGGTGCTATTTGTATCGGTAAAGCAAATCTTGATGCATTTGCTCATGGCGGTAGCACCGAAAATTCTGCATTTGGCCCTACGAAAAATGCTCATGACCAAAATAAAGTTGCTGGCGGATCTTCTGGTGGCTCGGCTGTGGCTGTTGCGCTTAATGTTGTGCCATTTGCGCTCGGTAGTGATACGGGCGGCTCGATTCGCCAACCAGCCAGTTTTAATGGAGTATATGGCATAAAGCCGACGTATGGCGCTGTGAGCCGTTATGGTGTAGTGGCAATGGCAAGCAGCACCGACTGTATGGGCTGTTTTGCAAATACGGCCGAGGATGTTGAGACGGTACTCGCTATTATGGCTGGACATGATAGTCGAGACATGACAACGCTTCCGGACTTTTTTGAGCCGTCGAAGCTTGATAGGAAACTAAAAGTTGGCCTTATAAAAGAGCTGATGACTGATGATGTTGACCCGGAAGTTTTGGCACGTATTCATGAATATACCACTCGCCTCAAGCAAGCTGGTCATGTAGTGGAAGAAGTAAGTTTGCCGATCGTAAAACATACGCTAGCGATGTATTACATCATCGTGCCAGCTGAAGTATCGTCAAATCTGGCGCGCTATGATGGTGTGCGCTATGGACGCCGAGCAGAAGGAGTGAAGACACTAGCAGAGCTATATGGAAGGTCTCGAGACGAGGGCTTTATGACGGAAAACAAGCGGCGAATCATGATAGGAAGCTATGTACTATCAAGCGGTTTCTTCGATGCGTATTACCAGCAGGCACAGAAAGCTCGCACACTTCTTATTGATCAATTCAATACACTTTTTGCTGAATATGATATTCTCGTCAGCCCGACCGCTCCAACTCCTGCATTTGGGCTTAATGAAAACACTGATGATCCTATTAAGATGTATCTTGCCGATGCAATGACAGTGCCAGCGAGTCTTGCTGGAATTCCAGGTCTGAACGTACCAGCCGGTAAGACAGACGGAGGATTGCCAGTTGGCGTGCAACTGATGGCTGCTAGCAAGGATGATGCTTTGTTGCTTGCTCTAGCAAAAGAAATGGAGACTGAGTGATGGATGTCGGTCTCTTGATCCTCTTTGTTGTTGCACTGATGCTTGGCGGAGTAGTATTATTTTTCATCACTAGGCGTGGTCAAGGTGCAAGCTTAAATGTTGAAAAGTATCGTAGTCAGTGGCTACGCATTGAACAATCGCTCGTTCGTGACAATGAAGCAAGTCGTCACTTAGCAATCTTGAACGCTGACAAGCTTCTCGATCAAGCCTTGAAACAATCTAAGTACAAAGGCGCTACAATGGGCGAGAGAATGAAAAGTGCCAAGAATACTTGGAGTAATGCTGACCATGTGTGGACGGCGCATAAGTTACGCAATCGAATTGCACACGAAAGTGACGTGAAGATAAGTCACGAGATTACCGTAAGAGCGCTTGCGGCATTCAAACAAGCGTTAAAGGATGTGAGGGCTATATGAGTGACTGGCAGATGACAATTGGCATCGAATGCCACGTGCAGCTTGCGACAAAGACGAAGTTATTCAGTTCAGCTGATAATGATGCTCGAGATGCCGAGCCAAACAGTAAAGTACATGAGATTGATTTTGGGCTGCCCGGCATGCTACCCGTATTAAACCGTGAAGCTGTTAATCTGGCTATTAAAGCAGGAAAAGCATTAAATGCAGAGATCGCGCGAATTTCACGGTTCGACCGGAAACATTACTTCTATCCTGATCTTCCAAAAGGCTACCAGACGACTCAGATGTATCAGCCGATTATACTGGCTGGACATGTAGATGCGCCGCTTGAGGATGGTCAAAGTGTCAGAGTGCGAATTCACCATGCGCACATGGAAGAGGATGCCGGAAAGCAGACGCATTTTAGCGACTATTCGCTTGTTGACCTAAACCGTGCTGGTACTCCATTGATTGAGATTGTATCAGAGCCGGATATTCACTCACCAGAAGAAGCACGTGCTTACGCAACTGAACTATATAGGCTAATGACATATGCAGGCGTGACACATGGCGACCTTTATCACGGTAATATGCGTTTTGACGTGAATATTTCAGTTGCGAAAAATGGTGCGACTCAGCTTGGCAAGCGAGCTGAGGTAAAAAATCTTAACTCATTTCGTAGCGTCGAGAAAGCGGCTGAGTATGAGTTTAAGCGCCAGGTAGAGCTGCTTGAGAAGGGTGAGCAGATCGTACAGGAGACACGTGGATGGGTTGACGATAAGGGTATTACAGTGAGTCAACGCAGCAAGGAAGACGCTCAAGACTATCGATACATGCCTGATGCAGACATTCCTCCAATCGTGCTCACCGATGAAGAAATTACCGATATTCAAGCTGGTATGCCAAAGCTACCTCCAGAATATCGTGCTGAATTTTCAGCTCTAGGCGTAGATAAGTCAGTCGTAAATACTGTGCTTGCCAAGCAATTACTTGCTGAAATGGTTTCTCAGGTTCTTGCCGAAGATAAAGCGGCTTCAAAGCGTGTCGCTAACTGGGTTGCGAGTAGTTTAAGCGAAGATACGGAACTTGACTCAGTTGCGCGAATTGATGATCTGCTTGAGCTGGCGAATATGACTGAAAAAAGCGAGATTTCTTCAAATGCTGCAAGCGAGTTATTTAATGACTTGATGGCTGGGGCTACTAGTCCACGCAAGATTGCTGAGGAAAAGAATTTGTTGCAAGTCAGCGATGAAGGTGCAATTGCTGCTATCGTTGATGAAGTTTTAGCTGATCCGGCTAGTCAAAAAGCTGTCGAAGATATTCGAGGAGGTAATGATAAAGCCATCGGCTTCTTGGTTGGGCAGATTATGAAAAAGTCGAAAGGTCAGGCGAATCCAGCCTTGGCTCAAAAACTTATACGTGAAAGGTTATAAAATATGAAACCATGGAAAGTACTGAGCGAGCGGCAAGTCTACGAGGGTTGGCGACCGGTTTTTCAAAGGACGTATGCACATCCTAGACTTGGAGAGGCAACGGTCGATATAAGCGGTAAAAAAGCCGAGCAAGATGCAAATATGATTGCTCTTGATAAGGATGGTATGGTGATCGTTGGTCGACAGTTCCGCTGTGGACCTGAAAAGGTCATGGATGAACTTCCTGGTGGTCAGGTAGATCAGGGTGAAACTCCTCTGCATGCTGCAATCCGCGAATTAGCCGAAGAGGTTGGGTACAAACCAGGCGCTATCGAAGAGCTTGGCTTTACGCATCGCGACGCCTGGCGTGATAGTGTTTCGCATTACTTCTTGGCAATAGACTGTGAGCCGCTTGATGAAATAACCCATTCGCATGATGATTTTGAAGTGATAGAGGTTCAGAAAATATCTATCGCAGAGCTGATCAATAATGCCAAAAGCGGTCACATGACTGATGCCGGAGGCATACTGCTTGCGTATGATAAACTGAAAGAACTGGAGAAAAAATATGAAACGACCAACTAAAGCAATTATTCCAGCAGCAGGTTTTGGCACCAGGTTTTTGCCTCAGACGAAGGCGATGCCAAAAGAAATGCTGCCTCTCATTGACAAGCCGATTATTCAATATGTAGTAGAAGAGCTTGTGGAAGCTGGTATTAAAGACATTATCATTGTAGGCAGCACAAACAAGCGTGCGATTGAAGATCATTTTGATATTCCAAATGAAGACTTGCTTTCGAATCTACGTGCAGGTGGCGAGAAAAAGAGACCATACATTGATATGTTGAATGAAATCTCAAACATGGCAAACTTTGTCTATGTCCGTCAGAAAGGTCCGTACGGAAATGCCACACCACTACTTAGCGCCGCGCATCTGATTGGTAACGAGTCATTTATCTATAAGTTTGCTGACGATTTCTTTACTCCTGAGGCAGGTGCTACGACGCAGTTGATTGAAACAGCCCTCGAGCACGATGGCGGTGTTTTTGCATGTAAACAGGTCTTGTCGGAAAAAGAATATGGAAGCTATGGAATCGCAGCGGGTGAAACTGTAGGTGATGGTGTAATAAAGATGTCTGAAATCGTTGAGAAGCCAGGCTCTAAGGAGGCGGCTCCGTCTAATCTTGCGAGTGTGTCAGAGTACTTGTTCCCATCTGAGTTGCTTCAATACATAGAAAAGGGTCTCAAATCTCACGATACGGGTGAGTTTACATTCCAGCCGTTCGTCCAGCAGATGATTGAAGATGGACATAGTTTCTATGCGAGAGAAATCCAAGATGGTGTATTCTACGACACTGGCGACAAGCTTGAATATCTCAAGACAACAATTGATTTTGGTCTTCGGCATCCTGAGCTTGGCGATAGCCTGCGCGAGTACATGCAAGAAAAGCTTAGTTAAAGCTTGCGTGATATAATAGCGTTGCTGATGTACGTCCTCGCTTGGAAAACCGAACAAGCTCGGTTTTCACTCACTTCGTAGTACAATAGAGTGTAGATGAATGCATTTGAGATACTTGTCATCATACTATCAGCCGCGCTTGCAATCTTTCTTGTTATTGGCATTGTCATAGGCATTCTACTTATCAAAGTTACACTTCAGATCAGGCGGGTTACTGCAAAGGCTGAAAAGGCGGCAGATAACATGGAATCACTCACGGCAAATATATCGAGAGTAACTTCTCAGGCGTTTTTAGGTAAAATGCTTTTCGGCGGACTCAAGAAGTTTTCTAAGAAAAAATAAGGAGGTATAATATGGCAAAAGGAAAATTCGCACTCGGAGCGATTATTGGTGCAGCGGCTGGGATTGTCGCTGGGATCTTGACGGCACCTAAGAGTGGTAAGGAAACTCGCGAAGATCTAAAGCAAAAAGCCGAAGGACTGAAAAACGAGGCTGTAAAGAAAAAAGATGAGACTGCTGAGAGGGCTGACAAAGTTGTCAAAGAAGTTAAAACTAAGGCTGGTGAACTCAAGAATCGTGCAGAGAATGCGATAGACGGAGCAAAAGACGGCTTTAAAAAATAATGGCTGACAATAGCAAAAAGAGTGTAGTTAAAAAGCTTGCGGCTGACGTAAAGCGTGACAACGAACGAGGCGCTAGGGTAAACCTCATCGAAGAGCTATTCTTTGATTTTAATCGCTCTAAGTCGCAAGTATTTTGGATGAACTTTCAGAGAGGCATCTTCTTCGGTGTAGGAAGTCTTGTAGGTGGTACGCTTGTGATCGTTGTATTCGGTTGGTTGTTGAGTAGTTTTGTTGACCTGCCGGGTGGAGTGGGTGAATTTGTGAAAAATGTCCTTGAGGCGATGAATCGACCGCGGTAAACAGGTATACTAGATACAATGGGGACGGATCTAAAGCCATCAGATTATGTTCATTTGCATAATCACACACACCATAGCTTGCTTGATGGTTTGAGTAAGGTGCCTGGGCTTATCTCTCGAGTAAAAGAGCTCGGTATGGAGTCAGTAGCAATTACAGACCATGGCACAATGAGTGGCGCGATAGAATTCTATAAAGAGGCGAAAGCTCAAGGCGTTAAGCCGATTATTGGCATTGAAACGTATGTTGCTGCTCGCTCGCGTTTTGATAAAGATCCCGCCAAGGACAAAGCGCGATTTCACTTAATCTTGCTGGCTATGAATGAGGTAGGCTATCGAAACCTCATGCTTCTTTCGACAAAAGCAAATCTTGAAGGTATGTACTACAAGCCGCGCATTGATCACGAATTACTTGAGCAGCATAACGAAGGAATCATCGCGCTTAGCGCTTGTGCAAGTGGTGAGCTCGGCGAGAATCTACGAGTTGATAATTATGAGGAAGCAAAAAAGATTGCAGCCTGGTACAAATCTATATTTGGCGATCGATACTATCTAGAGCTGCAAGATCATGGCCACCTAGAGAGTAAGACGGCATGGGACGTGCAGGTAAAGATAAATGGTCATCTGGAGAGGCTGTCTGAGGAGCTTGACATTCCGTGTGTTGTGACGAGTGATGGTCACTACCTGAGTCATGACGATCAAGATGCGCATGAGATTTTGCTCTGTGTGGGGACTGGCGCCTTCTTGAGTGATGAAAAGCGCATGAGCCTTAAGGATTTCGAACTTCACGTTACAGAGCCAGATGAGATCATCTCACGTTGGCAAAAAACACACCGAGAAGCTGTCGCAAATACAAAGCGCATAGCTGATCGCTGTAATCTTGAGATTGAGCTTGGTAATATTCTCATTCCACGCTTTCCAACTCCAAGCGGTGAAGACGAGAAGAGCTATCTCCATAAACTGACATGGGGAGGGCTTGCCTGGAGGTATGGCGGTGTAGGACTCGAAGAGTCGAAAAAAATGGGCGAAAAAGATATCAGAAACATTCTCTCTGGAGATATTGTCGAGCGGGCGGACTTTGAGCTGGGTGTCATGGATACTATGGGCTATAATGGGTACTTTCTTATTGTCCAAGACTTTATAAACTGGGGCAAAGATCAGGGTATTATCTTTGGACCTGGACGTGGTTCGGCTGCGGGGTCTATCGTGGCATATGCGCTTAATATTACCGACCTTGACCCGCTAAAATACGACCTGCTCTTTGAACGATTTTTGAACCCTGACCGTATCTCGATGCCGGATATTGATATCGACATTCAGGACACGCGTCGCAATGAAGTAATCGAATATTGTGCCAATAAGTACGGTACCGATCGTGTGGCAAATATTGTTACGTTTGGGAAAATGGCCGCACGTGCTGCGGTACGCGATGTTGCCAGGGTACTCCAAGTACCATATGGTGAGGCTGACCGTTTGTCTAAGATGATCCCGCCGCCCGTTCAGGGCCGCCACATTCCGCTTTCAACAAGTATTCAGACAGATGCTGATCTAAAGGCGGAATACGAAACGAATCCAAGCTCCAAAGAGGTTATAGACTACGCAATTCGGCTGGAAGGCACAATTCGCTCTCACGGTGTACACGCTGCTGGTGTGGTTATCGCTCCTGACGATATCGTGAAATATACACCGCTGGAGATGGCGCAAAAAGGTGTAGTGGCGACGCAGTATCCAATGTACCCTATTGAGGAGCTCGGTCTTCTTAAGATGGATTTTCTTGGACTATCCAACCTTACGATCATAAATAACGCGCTTCGAATTATTAAAAAGGCTTACAAGACAGAAGTTGTTTTAGCTGAAATTAGTCTAGAAGACGAAAAAACATTTGAACTTTTTCAGAAAGGTGATACTACCGGAGTATTTCAGTTTGAATCTGCTGGTATGAAGCGATATTTGCGCGAGCTAAAGCCAACGGCATTTGACGATATTATTGCGATGGGCGCTCTATACCGCCCTGGTCCAATGCAGTTTATCGATAGTTTTATCCGCAGGAAGCACGGTGAAGAGGAAATTACTTATCTCCATCCAAAGATGAAAGACGCGCTTTCGAGCACTTACGGTATTTTGGTATACCAAGAGCAGTTTATGCAGATCTCAAAAGATCTTGCTGGCTTTACGGGCGGTCAAGCTGACACTCTGAGAAAAGCTGTCGGTAAGAAGATTATTCCGATGATGAGGAAAGTGAAACCAGAATTTATTGATGGTGCAATAAAGAATTCTAACGCTGATCGTAAAGATATGGAGAAATTCTGGTCGCAGCTCGAAGAGTTTGCGAATTACTGTTTCAACAAATCACACGCTGCCTGTTACGGTCTCATCTCGTATTGGACGGCATATCTAAAGGCTCATTTCCCAGATGCATTTATGGCTGCCCTCATGACAAGCGACCAAGATAATATTGATCGTTTGGCGATTGAGATTGCCGAATGTAAGCATCTTGGTATCAATGTGATGCCGCCGGATGTCAATGAATCGTTTGTAGAATTCGCTGTAGTGCCAGGAGAAAACAAGATCCGTTTTGGTATGGCTGCAGTCAAGGGCGTCGGCGTAGCGGCAGTTGAAGAGATCTTGCGTGCTAGAGATGAGGGGAAATTCGCAACGATTGAAGATTTTGCCAAGCGCGTTTCGACGAGCAAGTTCAATAAAAAAGCTTGGGATTCATTGATTAGAGCAGGCGGATTCGACGCATTTGGTGATCGTTCTGACCTCTTATTTAATCTCGAGAATGTTCAAGCTTTTGCTTCGAAGTTGCAAAAAGAAGCAGCTAGCGGTCAAACTGACCTATTTGGTGGTTTAGCAGATTCTGAGAGCGTGGCGCGCAAGTTGGCTTTACAAACAGCTCCAGTAAAGCATACGTCTAAAGAGCGTCTAACATGGGAGAGAGAACTGCTTGGTCTGTATATCTCGGCTCACCCGCTCGACGACTACGCTGCTTACCTCGACGAGCAAACGGCAGGTATAGGCGGCCTCGAAAAGAATATGGATGGTAAAAAAGCGACAATTGGTGGTATTGTCACTACGGTACGTAGCATCGTCACAAAATCAGGTAGCCGCATGGCGTTTGTGGGAATCGAGGATAAGACCGGAGAGACAGAAATTATCGTATTTCCAGAACTTTACAAGCAATCTGGAAAAGACTTGGTGCAAGATATGGTAATTCGTGCAAATGGTAAGCTAAACTCTAGGGACAGAGAGGGCAATATAATTGATGAAGTAAAACTCATTGCCGATGAGATTATGATTGTAAGTGACAAGGAACTGCGCGACTATGAATCAACGGGTCGTAAAATGGCCGCACCAAAATCTCGCCCCATGGATGGTGTCGTCAAGACAAAGGTAAGTGCGCAGAAAGTTACTGAGCGACCAAAGCCTGTGGTGAAAACGCTTGCGAAGTTGTTCGTGCACATTAAAGACCCCGACGATGAGGCCAAGCTGAAGTTGCTTAAAGAAATCTGCACCAAGCACCCTGGCCAGAATGACATCGTACTTGTGCTAGGCGAAGATAGTAAATCCGCTATTAAACTGCCATTCCGGGTTGACGATACTGACACAATGATGAGTGAGCTTGTAAAGGCCCTCGGTGAAGACGCTGTCAAGTTGAAATAGCTTAACTTAGTGCATACAATGCGATGCCGGTAGCTATACTGACATTAAACGATTCTTTTTTGCCCTTCATAGGGATCTCAAGAGTTGCTTTGGCTTGTCGCAGATACTGCTCTTCGATACCGTGCACTTCTTCGCCGAGCAGTAACACGAATTCTTCTGGCGGAATGTATTCACTAATAATTTGAGAATCCGGTGACTGCTCTAGTGCAAGAACCGGAAGCCTGTTCTGTCTGAACCATTGATCAATATCTTCGTAGTATTCAAATGGTACCATCTCTTCAGCTCCAAGCGCTGTCTTATGAATCTGTGAGGTGAGCTTTTCTGAGATGTGGGGTAGGCGCACGTCGCTCTCGACTTTTGGGTATGGCGTGTAACCGCTACAGATAATTTTTTCTACCCCAAAGCCCTCAGCAGTGCGAAAAATAGCCCCAACATTATGCGTGGAACGGATATTGTGTAGTACGAGTGTGATTTTAGGCATTATTATTTATTCTAACACTATAAAAAGCGCTAGCTTTTTGCTACACTAGAGCCTAATGGACGAGGGGAAAATTCAGGCGCAACGCCGCGAACACGAAGAAAATGCCACGAAGCAGCGCTCGGCAATTTTAGGAGTAAGGTATCTTGATACTCGTGAGATAGAAAATGACCTACCACTGATCCAAGGCTTACTTGAGGTACCAGAGATGTATCGTGGCTATATTGTCCCGCTCCATGCGGCAGATGAAGGGCATCCGTACCAGTTTGGCATTACGACACAGACGCCACAGTCGCTCGTGCAGCAGATGACACACCAGTATAACGATCGTGGTGACTCAATTCAGTTTGTGATGATATCCGGTAGTGCATTTAAAGCATTCATGAATCGCTATGATCCGCCAAAAAAGGTCATTTATGACGATATCGAGATAGCAAAAGAAGGCGATAGTGAGACGATCTCATCTGTCTCAAAGACACTAAACTCTGTCGGTACAGACCAAGTGTTTGACTATCTCATAGACCAAGCAGATAGATTAGGTGCTTCGGATATTCATATCGAAAATATGCGCGATCGTATTCGCGTGCGAATGCGCGTAGATGGTGCCCTGCATCCTGTCGCTGATCTTGAGAAAGATCGCTATCGCGTGATTATGGGTGCGCTCGGTAGTCGGGCAAATGTGTCTGTCGCCGCTACGACCCCTCAGTCTGGACATATGCAGAAAGAAATCACTCGAGATGGTGCTACGCATCTATTGAATCTTCGCGTGGAAACAGTGCCGACATTGTACGGGCAAGATGTTGTAATGCGACTCTTCAATTTCGACGAGAGCCTACTCCAGCTTGATCGGCTCAATATCCCATCACATCAGCGTACGCAGATTGACGAAATCATCTCGCATCCACGCGGCATGGCGTTGATGGTGGGGCCGACTGGTTCTGGTAAGTCAACAACTCTCTACAGTATGCTTAATGCACTCAACACGCCAGACCGTAAGCTTATTACATTGGAAGATCCGATTGAGTATGGGCTGACGGGTATTTCTCAGATTCCGATCGATACAACAAGTGGACAGCACTTTGCGGACGGACTTCGCTCAGTGCTTCGTCTCGATCCAGACGTCGTGATGGTGGGCGAGATTCGAGATCAAGACACTGCTAAAACTGCAATACAGGCTTCGATTACAGGTCACTTGGTGCTTTCGAGTTTCCATGCCAATTCAACAGCCGCTGCATTTAGCCGTATGATCGATCTGATAGGGCAGAATCCAATTTTCTCGACAGCGATCCGTCTTTTGATCGCTCAGCGGTTGGTTCGCCGACTAGTTGATGAGACAAAGGAAGAGTATGAGCCAGATGAAGCAACTCGAAAATGGGTAAAAGAAGCTTTGAGAGACGCGCCGCTTCCTGATGGCATAGATCTGGATAATTTCAAGCTGTGGAAGCCGGTATCAAGTGATGATGCGCCGTTTGGCTATAAGGGCCGTGTAGTTATTATGGAACAAATGGTGGTTAACGAAGAAATACAGAAATTCCTTCGTGGCGACGTGGATGAAGTCCATGCTGAGGCGATTGAGGCTGTAGCGAGACATCACGGAATGTTGACGCTGCTTCAAGTTGGTGTGCTTGCGGCGCTCCGTGGTGAGACTACCCTTGATGAAGTAAATAGAGTTATTTAACGAAGTCTTTTAAATGAGCGAGTCCATACTTCGCCAGCTCTTCTATGGGAATGAAGTCTACGCATTGTAAGAATTGTTCAGATCGTTCGTCGGGGTCTTGCACGAGACGGGCAAGATCTGTAAAAATTAACTGCTCAGTGTCGTGATCTTTGCCGGTATAGAAAAAACGTCGTGTGACACTTTTACCAATAACCGCAAACGGTGACTCGGGATTAAATGTCAAATGGGTCTGCTCTCTGCAGTCGACAAGTACAGGCCTATAAGTGTCTGAAAAGACCCCAAGAGTCGAAGTTTCTTCAAGCGGTTCGGCTGTATCGAGGGTAAAATATGCAGTCTTGCGCATATCAAATGCTCCATCACTATCTATGCCACGGGAAATAGCCTTGCAGATTCGAGACTCGCTTGGATTCCAGTAGACCATACGTCGATAGTACTCGGATACGGCGCGATGGCAAGCGTATGCGCTATACGATCACTTTTGCGATTGCTGGCACAAGCCGTTCGTCAAAGACGCTTGGGATGATTTGATCGGCTGACGGGGTTTCAACCAAGCTGGCGATAACTTCAGCTGCAGCTACTTTGTGCTGGTCGGTAATTTGCTTTACGCCGTTATCAAGTGCACCGCGGAAAATACCAGGAAAGGCAAGAGCATTGTTTACTTGGTTTGGAAAGTCGCTACGACCGGTTGCGATCACGGCAACATTTGCAAGCTTTGCTTCTTCTGGTGTTATCTCAGGAGTTGGGTTTGAAAGAGCAAAGACGATAGGCTTGTCGGCCATAGACAGTGCCATATCTACCGTGAGAAGACCTGGTCGTGAAACACCGATAAACACATCAGCACCTTTAATAACCTCTTCTAGGCTGCCTCTTGCAGATTGGTCTAGGATTGGAAGTAGTGCTTTCTTTTCATCGTTGAGGTCTGCTCGCTCGGAGTTTATCGCACCTTTTGAGTCGACTGCTGCGATAGAACCTACTCCATAAAGATGGAGAAGCTTCATGATGGCAGTACCAGCGGCGCCGGCACCGATTGTGACGATTTTACACTCACTCAGAGATTTTCCGGTGACCTTCATCGCATTGATAAGTCCAGCAAGTACCACGATAGCTGTACCATGCTGATCGTCATGAAATACTGGGATGTCAAGTTCAGCTTTCAGCCGTTCTTCAATCTCAAAACATTGCGGAGCGGCAATGTCTTCAAGATTTATCGCACCGAAGCTCGGAGCAATTGCCTTGACGGTTGAGATAATCTCGTCAGGAGTATGAACATCAAGTGTGATAGGCACAGAATCAATGTCTGCAAAGTGCTTGAAAAGTAGAGCTTTACCTTCCATTACAGGCATAGAGCCTTTTGGTCCGATGTTTCCCAGTCCTAGCACTGCTGAGCCATCAGAGATGACTGCTACAAGATTGTTTGTCCAGGTATATTCAGGTAAAAGATCTGGGTTTTCGGCTATTGCCGCGGATACGGCAGCAACGCCAGGTGTGTAGTATGCGCTAAGTTTTTCCTTATCTAGTGTCGATTCGTCTCGTAACCGAGTAGTAATTTTTCCTTTGAATTTTTTGTGAAGTTCGAGCGCAAGTTCATCATAGTTCATAAACAAATTATATATCATTGACTAATACTAGAATACTGATATAATATGTGATATGAGAAATACAGAAACTCCAAGCCGATTCTTTTATGACTCAATTCAAGGTGTAACCGACGAGCTAGCAGAGTCGATAGTTGATGCTAAACACTACGATCCTAGTGTCAGGGTTGACGTAAAAAATGAAGTAACATTTAGTCGTCCAGAGCGCATGCTTACGCAGAAGAATGTTGATGCGATACTACGAATTGCAAGAGGCTATGAAGATACGCTAGAGGAGCAATTCGGCATAAGGGTGCAGATAGTTATCGACACTGACAGTGTTCGAACATGGGCAAAAACTGGCATGGGTGAGCAGACTGCTGGCTGGGAAAAATTTCAAGCAGTGCATGATGTCGATCAAATAGAGAGAGTGGCGTAAGTTATTTTAATAACGCGCTTCACATTTTCTAAAGTCTGTTGTATAATAAATGATTGATTATCAATATAAATTTTAAGAGGTAAAAATGAGTTTTGCGTTAATCCAGAAAGTTAATGATGAGCAGAAAAAAGCTGCTGTTGTTGATGCGCGTAGTGGTGACACCGTACGAGTTCATCAGAAAATTAAAGAAGGCGCTAAAGAGCGTGTGCAGATTTTTGAAGGTGTGGTAATCCGTACTGACAACAAAAAGCAGCACACAAGCCGTATTACTGTGCGAAAAGTTGCGAGTGGTATCGGTGTAGAAAAAAGCTTCCTACTCCACAATCCAACTATCTTGAAGGTTGAAATCGTTCGTCGTGCAAAAGTTCGTCGAAATTACCTCAGCTACCTACGCGCACGTGCTGGAAAGAGTGCACGACTAGCAGGTGTAAGCTTTGACCGCGAAGCTGTGAACGATGTCCGTGACCTCGAAGCTGAAAAAGCTGAGCACGAGGCTAAAGAAGCGGCAGCTAAAGAAGCCGAAGAGAAGCAAGCTGAAAAAGCAAAAGAAGACGCTGAGCTAAAAGCAAAGCAAGATGCGGTAGAAGCAGCACACAAAGAAACTGAAGAGAAGTAATCTCTCGGCGTGAAGATCTATCACGTCATCTCAGTGCTTGTCCCGCTCGCTATAATATTTACTCTGCCGTATCTACTACAGAAAACAGGCTGTAAAACTGAAAAAAAGTACCGCACTCTACTCTATGTGGCGTGTGGTCTTTTCTTTATCTCGTGGTATCTACCATCTCCATTAATTCATGGTCAAGATACGTCTTTTGTGACGCATTTTGTTGGTGGTGGCGTATTCACGGGGCTCGTATGGATTTACCTAGCTCAATCATTTAAATGGCGATCACATTGGCTACTCGAGGGTTTTTCACTATTTGCTCTTGTCAGTGCGTTGGGATGTGTCAACGAACTGTTTGAACTGTTTGCGAACGAAACTGGCTTGGCGTCAATCGTGATTAGCGAAACAAACTGGGATATTCTAGCAAATACGCTTGGTGCTGCTTGTGTGTACGTTGTCTATAAAATAGCTAGCCGATAATCTACCGCTCGTCTAACGGTATGACATTGCCATCTTTGTCGTATACGCCAGACTGTTCACCGATCCATTGATTGAGTTCTTCCTGCCAGTTTGGAGCATGTGAAGGCGCTGCTGGTGCGGGTTCACTTGGCTCTTCTTTGCTGCACGCCGCTAGGCCTAGGGTGCCTAAAATCAGCGCAAAACTTGCGCCTCCGTGCTTTAGTTTCTCAAGGCTGGAAGGTTTCATGTATGTCATGATATCAGAATTGCAGGCTTTTTGCTCGACGGGTTGTCGTATAGTAGTTATATGATCTTGGGTATCGATGAAGTTGGACGTGGTCCATGGGCTGGGCCGCTTGTTGTAGGCGCTGTAGTCCTGGGAGAGGAGAAGATTGAGGGTCTCACTGACAGTAAAAAACTTACTGCAAAGCGTAGAGAAGCTCTGAATCAAGAGATAATTGAAAAAGCAGCGGGTGTTGGCCTAGGCTGGGTGTATGCGTATGAGATCGATGAGATTGGACTGTCAGCAGCGCTCGTCGAGGCTACAAAGCGTGCAGTTTCGCAGGTTAAAGTGCCATATCATGAAATCATCATCGATGGCACTATAAACTTCCTCAAAGATACAGGTAAGGGTTCATATGTAACCACGATGAAAAAGGCCGATCTGCTCATCTCGAGCGTTTCAGCAGCGTCGATCGTAGCAAAAGTAGCTCGCGATGAGTACATGCGACTTCAGAGTGAGGTGTATTCTGAATATGGATTTGACTCTCATGTTGGATATGGCACAGCGGCACATAAGGCTGCGATAGAGAGACACGGCATTACGCCACTACACAGGTTGAGTTTTTCACCACTCCAGAAGTATGTCGGTACTCGCTCATCTCGTATTCTTGAAGACTCTCAGAGTAGCACTGCAGATACCACACGCGATATTGGCGACAGCGGCGAAAACGTCGTCGCCAAGGAGTTAGTGCGCCGTGGTTTTGAAATAATTGCTCGCAATTGGAAGACGAAGTTGTGTGAAATTGATATCGTGGCAAGGAAAGACGATGCGATCTATTTCGTAGAAGTTAAGCATCGCAAGACCGCAGATCAAGGCGGTGGCGTTGCTGCCGTCACGTCGAAGAAGCTTCGCCAAATGGAATTTGCAGCCAGACTTTATCTCCACTTTGAGCATTTATATGATATTGATGCTCGTATCGCGGTTGCCACGACTAACAGTAATCCTGTTGCTTTTGAGTCGTTTTTAGTCCTTGAGTAAGGCCTTAATCACGTGTGACCCATCTTTCTCAATAAGCTCAACTCTTGCTTCGATTTCATTGATACCGAGTTCAATCACGCGCTTAAGTGCTAAAATCGACTTTTTCGGCTCAAAGAATGCCTTGTAATCCTCAAGTTGCTCTCGGGTCATTAAGCCACTAGCTGCATAACGAGGGAAGTCATCATAGCTTTTATCCCCGCTAAACGTCTTCTCGATCCAGTCCCAATTATCTTTGGTCCACTGCCAGGCTTGATCTCGTGAGTCGCGTGTGCGGATCAAATATACATACCAACGAAAGGCATCTTGCGGGCGTACGGTCTCAGGATCTTTGATAGCGTCAAGAAGCTGGGCGATGATATCATGATCGCGGCTGCTTGTGATTCCTGATGATAGATCACTCTTTAGTTCTGGGGAATGTGTCTTTCTGTATGAGTCAAGTAATGTATTGACTAAGTCTTGACTGCCCTCGTAGCGAACTTTTGTGCTGATAATCAGACTTCTTAATTCTGGATCAAGTTCGTCGAGGCTTGTCGTGTCAAAAAGTTCACAGGCTTTTTTGATTGCTACCGGATCTTCACCGTACAATGTGAGCCCGAGTATAGTCCCGCGAAGCTGCGTGTCAGTCTCTGGCTCGTCAGCTATAGGCTCCCAACCGAGTCGTTTGAATTGCTCGTGCGCGGTGACTGCTGATAGTTTACGTAGCTTCTTTTCTGCTGCCTCGTCTGTCTCAACAAACTTTTTTAGCTCTCCAATTGCCAGGCTGATAACATCCCAAACGCTGTCGATTGTCTCGTGAGAGTAAGTACTAATCAACGGGATGAGCGCCGCATTGCTCGTAATTGATCCTCGTGCTAACATAACTTGCTCATGAAGTAGTTGCAGGCGATCGATTGGCTTCAAAGCACCAGCTTTTAATTGCTCAAGCAAACTCGCCAAATGATCGTCTTGATAGTGGGTGATGAAGTGGGCGGTGTCTCCAACGTTCAGACGCTCACCAGGTTGCACAAGGGTAGTAATCTCGCTTGTTTGCATGAGGTTTGGTGTGATCGGCACACTTGCTTCTAGTGGAATTGGCCAAGTTTGACTACTTGACTGATGATTACCCACGAAGAATTGTTCTTGTCGTAGCTTATTTGACTCAACGTGCACAACAGGATAGCCGGCTTGAGAGATCCAAGTATTCATGAAAGCAGCGATATCTTGTCCGCTTGCTTTGGCTAGCTCATTCCAGAGATCGTCGCCCTCTGTGTTTTGATATGCATAGGACTTAAAGTATGCTTTCAGTCCAGCCTGGAATGCGTCGTGACCGATATAATGCTGAAGCATACGTAGCAGGCGACCACCCTTAGCGTATACAATTGCACCATCAAATAGCGTTGTGATTTCATCAGGATGGTTGACTTCGAGCTGTACGGGCTGCACGCCATCAATTGCGTCGCGTCTCAGCGCCATGATCACTTCTTGAGATGAGTAGTCGAGCCAGATATTCCATTCTGGGAAGAGCGCATCAACCGCTATATATTCCATAAGGTTGGCAAAGCTTTCGTTAAGCCAGAGGTTATTCCACCATTTCATTGTTACGAGGTTGCCAAACCATTGGTGGCTAAGTTCGTGTGAAATAACCATTGCTACGTAACGTTTCGTGCTGATGCTAGTCTGGCCTGGTTCTACGAGTAGGCAAATTTCGCGATATGTGATCAATCCCCAGTTTTCCATGGCGCCAGATGTGAAATCGGGAAGCGCCACATGGTCACATTTTGGTAGAGGGTAATCGGTGCCAAAGTATTCATTGAAAAATTCAGTTGCCTTTATGGCTGTGTCAAGTGCGAAATCAAGGCTTTCTGAGCTCTGAGCTGGGGTAGCCCAGACGTTGACTTCTACACCTGTCTTCGTCTGACCGCTTTTTTTATGTAGTTCGCCAACTACCCATGCTAGCAAGTAGCTGCTCATGCGTGGCGTACGGTCGAAAGAAGTGACGAGCTTGTCTGCTTCCTCGACTTGAGATTTAACTGGCATGTTTCCGAGTACGGTGACGCCTTTTTCGGTGGTTAGTATCACGTCAAAAGTTGCTTTAGCTTCAGGCTCGTCAACGCACGGAAATACTTCGCGGGCATGATGACTCTCAAATTGAGTAGCAAGAAGTTCTTTTTTGATTCCATCATGCTCGAAGTAGCACGGGTAGAGACCATGCATACCGTCGGTGATCTTTCCAGAAAAGCCAACTACAACAATATGTTCACCCGCTTGAATGTCGTCATTTTCAAGCACCAGCTCGTCGTTTTCTTCTGTACGAAATGAGGCTTTATGGCCATCAATCGTGGCTGATTCTATCTCTAGATCTTTTGCGTGAAGTCGCAGTAAATTGTCTTGAGCAGTGATGCCGGTAATAGTGACTACACCGGAAAATGTACGTTCGGTTCGGTTTAGTGTGAGTGAGAGTTTGTAATGTGCCGGTGCGAATGCCTGGATGAGCCTAGATACTGTTTTCATCTCTTTAGTATAACTTGCCGAGTACGGGATATACTAGATCTCATGGGGAGAAAGTATCGGATCCGACTCATAAGTACGCTATTTGTTCTGCTTTTTGTTGCAGCAGTTCCGCTGAGTCAAAGTGTTATGTGGCCTGCGCAGGTTGGTGAATCTCATCAATCGAGTGAGAAAACAAGCGAAGCCTTACGAAAGCTTGGCCAGCTTGCCGTTAAAGGACGCGCACCTAAAACAGGCTATGCGAGAGCTGAGTTTGGTGATGGTTGGGCATTTGTCGGTAGCTGTGATACCCGAAATATTATTCTGGCGAGAGATCTAAAGAATGAGAAAGTTAGCAGTAGCTGCAAAGTCCTTTCCGGCACTTTAGATGATCCGTACACGGGTAAGGTAATTGAGTTTCAACGCGGTGCAGATACCAGTGATGATGTCCAAATTGATCATGTAGTGGCGCTCAGTAATGCATGGCAGACCGGTGCGCAGCAATTGTCGTTCAGCCAACGTAAAGCGCTAGCGAATGACCCGCTTGAATTGTTGGCGGTTGACGGTAAAGAAAACCAGAATAAATCTGATGGCGACGCTGCTACCTGGCTTCCTTCAAACAAGACGTTTCGTTGCCAATACGTCTCGCGCCAGATCGATGTGAAGCTGAAGTATCAACTTTGGATGACACCTGCAGAGAAGCAGGCGATCGAGAGAGTACTTTCGGCTTGCTAGATTTATGAAGAGTATAATGAGTATATGAGCAACACAGATTTTACTGGATTATCGGCGCTGTTCTTTAATGGAACGCTTAAGAAGTCTCCAGAAGTAAGTAATACAGAGGGACTTCTGAAGTCCTCGATGAGTCTTATGGAGTCTCACGGAGTTCAGACGGAACTAATCCGTACGATTGACCATGATATCGCCACGGGAGTTTATCCGGATATGCGCGAGCAGGGCTGGCAGAGTGATGAGTGGCCAGAGATTTTCAAGAAAGTACAAAAAGCGGATATCGTGGTTGTATGTGGACCAATCTGGCTTGGTGACAATAGCTCTCAGACAAAGAAGCTTATCGAAAGGCTATACGCAAATTCCGCCGAGCTAAATGAAAAAGGACAGTGGGTGTATTACGGCAAGGCGGGCGGTTGTATTATTACCGGAAATGAAGACGGCATTAAACATTGTGCGATGAATATTCTCTATAGCCTGCAGCATATCGGTTTTACGATACCACCGCAGGCTGATGCGGGCTGGATTGGACCAGTAGGTCCTGGACCAAGTTATCTCGATGAAGGATCAGGTGGCCCAGAGAGTGACTTTACAAATCGAAACATTACGTTTATGACATACAATCTCATGCACACAGCCAAGATGCTCAAGGATGCGGATGGTATACCTGCTGAAGGCAACTTGCCAGACGCCTGGAAACATGGTGAGCATTTTGGCTACCATAACCCGGAGTATAGATAAGGTCTTGCAAACCAAGTGTGAGTTTAGTAAAATAATAGCAGTACATTCCGGCCGGCAGGTCGGATTTTTTCATAAAAGGAAGGAACAATCTAATGGACGATCTAAATATCAAGCAACTAACTCTCGCGGTAAATACTATCGCTGAAGAAAAAAATCTCCCAGAAGAGACAGTGATGGATGTCATTGAGCAGGCAATTGCAGCCGCATGGCGACGAGACAATGGCGAGCGTGACCAGGAAGTACGCGCTGAGCTCAATACAAATAACGGCACAGCGAAGGTGTTTGTAGGTCGTGAAGTTGTAGAAGAAGTTGGCTCAGATGCACACGAGATCTCACTTGAAGACGCGAAAAAAGTCAAGAAAGATGCTGAAGTTGGCGATCTTATCGAAGATGAGTACGAAGTGACGAGCTTTGGTCGCGTGGCGGCACAGACTGCAAAGCAAGTTGTCCTCCAGCGCCTTCGTGAAGCAGAGCGCGAAGTAGTACTCGCTGAGTATGAAGACAAGATTGGTACGATCGTAACTGGTACAGTGCAGCGAGTCGAGCCACGTGTAGTCCGTGTGGAGCTCGGTAAGGCAATTGGTATTATCCCTCAGAGCGAGCAGATCCAGGGCGAGTTCTACTCGATCGGTAGTCGCATCAAGGTATTTATCAAAGATATCGAGCGCGACAATCGCGGCCCGCAACTTATTCTTAGTCGTGGTAATGAAGCATTTATCGAGCATCTCTTTAGTCAGGAAGTTCCAGAGATGGAGACTGGCGCTGTAGAAATCAAGGCAATTGCTCGTGAAGCTGGTCGTCGTACAAAGATTGCTGTCGCATCAGCCGTACCTGGTGTTGATCCTGTCGGTACATTCGTTGGCGGTCATGGTACTCGTGTACAGGCTGTCATGAATGAAGTTGGTGACCAAGAAAAGATCGACATTGTGACCTACAAGGAAGATCCAGTTGAGTTTATTCAAGAAGCGCTCAACCCTGCAGAGATTGCGAAAGTTGAGATTGATGAAAAAGCTAAGACGGCGAAAGTATTTGTTGCTGAAGATCAGCAGTCTATCGCTATCGGCCGAGGCGGACAGAACGTACGTCTCGCTAGTCGCCTGACTGGCTATGAGCTTGATATTGAAACGGCTACACCAGAGAAAAAAGCTGAGGCTAAGCCAAAGAAGAATATCGAGGATAGTTTGATGAACGCCCTCGACGAATCCTCAGAGCAATAGTTCACGGGAAGCATCATAGAAAATTAGCACTCTATTGACGAGAGTGCTAATTTTTATGTATACTGAATACAGTTGATAGGAAATAAAAAGCTTTTAGCGTCTATCACCTAGGAGGATTATAATAGTATCATGGCAGATGATTTCGCAGAATTCGTAAGTCACTTGACTGACAACGCTCGTACAAGCTTGCAGCAGGCTAATGCAATTGCCAGGGGGTACGGTAGTGCCTATATTGGCACGGAACATCTTCTCCTTGGTGTGCTTGCGCAAGGCTCATCTGTGGGAGCTAAGTTGCTCGCGGACGCAAATGTGACACTCGACCGTGCCGAATTAGCGCTTAATCTAACTCCTCGTGCTGTACTGATCGGCTCTGGATCTACCGGTCTATCTGAAACAGCCAAATTGACACTCAAGATGGCTTGGGAGATGGCGCAAGAATTTCACCAAGATTTCCTCGGAACAGAACACATTGTCTATAGTATATTGAGCCAAAAGAATGCGCGTGCGACAGTCTTGCTTCGTGATATGGGTGTAGACCTTGAAGACTTGCGAGGAGAGCTCGAAGAATTCCTTGAGCGTCAGCAAAATGATTATGACCAAACTGAGACAACGACTAAAACACGCAAGAAACAAGGCCGTGGCGGTGCACTCGATACATTTGGCACGGATCTCACGGCTCGAGCGCGAGCAGGCGAGCTTGATCCTGTCATAGGACGCGACAAAGAGCAAGAGCGCATGGTGACCATCTTGATGCGGCGCACTAAAAATAATCCAGTACTTATTGGTGAGCCAGGAGTAGGCAAAACGGCAATTGTAGAGGGTCTTGCTCGGAGGATTGCGTCTGAGGATGTGCCGGACTATTTGCTCGATAAGCGCGTGATTCAGCTTGACCTTGCGGCGATGATTGCTGGCACTAAGTATCGTGGTGAATTTGAGGAGCGTCTGAAGAAAGTTGTAAGTGAGCTGGCTAGCTCTAAAAATATCATTGTCTTTATCGACGAACTCCACTTGCTTGTTGGCGCGGGAGCAGCAGAGGGTGCGCTCGATGCGGCAAATATGCTCAAGCCTGCCCTCGCTCGCGGTGAACTTCATTTGATTGGAGCGACGACACTTGACGAGTATCGAAAGCATATTGAACCAGATACAGCACTTGAGCGGCGCTTTCAGACGATTATCGTAAAAGAGCCGAATCTTAAGGATACACTTGCGATACTAAAGGGCCTCAAAAGCTACTATGAAAAACACCACGGCGTACAGATGAGCGAGGAAGTGCTGGAAGATGCTGTGTTTATGGCTGATAGATATGTATCGGAGCGATTTATGCCTGACAAAGCAATCGATGTGATTGATGAGGCGGCCGCACGACTCCGTGCACTTAAGGGTAAGCAGCCGAGTCAGATGAGGGACTACAAAAAACAGCTCACAAATCTTAATGAAAAAATGGAAGAAGCGGTAAATGCCGAAGATTACGAGAGAGCTGCCTTATACAAGACGCGTATCAGTCAGATACAGAAGAGCATTGATGAGCTAGATGAAAAGCAGGCAAAGAAAACACCAGTTCGGCTCTCGAGCGAAGACATCGCGCATGCAATCGCCGTTATGACCGGCATCCCTGTGAAGCGTGTCAGGAAATCAGAAGCAGCTACCCTTAAGAAGCTTGAAAAACACCTGTCAAAGTATGTTGTCGGACAGACTGAGGCGATCGAAAAAGTAGCACGTGCAGTACGGCGTAGTAGGAGTGGCGTGTCAAGCCAAAAGCGCCCAATTGGCAGCTTTGTCTTCATGGGTCCTACGGGTGTAGGTAAGACGGAGCTTGCAAGAGTACTCGCTCGCGAGGTATTTGGAAGTGAAGACGCACTCATCAAAATCGACATGAGCGAATTTAGCGAACGCCACAATACTTCGCGCCTTGTTGGTGCGCCGGCCGGATATGTTGGATATGATGACGGCGGCCAGTTGACCGATAAGATTCGTCGTCAGCCATATAGCGTTGTTCTGTTTGATGAGATCGAGAAAGCGCATCCTGATGTCTTTCATATGCTTCTGCAGATGCTCGAAGACGGTACGGTGACTGATGCGAAAGGCCGAAGCGTTGATTTCTCTAATACTATTGTCATCCTCACAAGTAATGTTGGCGCAGATCAGATGATGAAAGAATCTTCACTTGGTTTCCGTGCGGCAAGCAAAAAAGATCGCGAAAATCTCGACGAGGTCCATACGGAGAATGCAGCTGCTGCTAGGAAAGCGCTTGAAAAGATTATGAGGCCAGAGCTGGTGAATCGCTTTGATAGTATAGTGACATTCCGTGCCTTGACGAGGCGTGAAGTCGCTAAGATCTTTGATAATTTACTTGATGAGTTAAATGATCGCCTCACCAAAAAAGGTATCCATTTGACAATTGATACAAAGATGAAAAAGCACATTCTTGATATAGGTCATGATGAAAAGTTTGGTGCGCGGCCACTTAGACGAGCATTGCAAGATGAGCTTGAACATCCAATCGCAGAAGGAATCTTAGATGGAGAGTTTGAGAAAGGTAGCGTGATTCATGCTACCGTGAAGGAAGGCAAGGTGCAGGTGGATGTCGCCAAAGAAGTCTCCTAACCAAAAGGGAAGCGGTGCTGTAGCGATACTCCTAACGCTGCTTATTGGTGGAGCAGCTTTGCTAGGTATCATTACGTATCGTCAAGTGATTCTTGACCAAGTACAGGCATGGCAATACACACCGACATCAGAAGTGCTTAGTATTCGCGATAGCCTAGGCCTTACCGACGAGGGAAAGCTGTACTTTGATGCGAGTCACACAGCGCTTGAGCCGGCCAGTGAGTTTAACGACAGCTGTCAGCAGCAAAAAGAGACGAACAACCCTATCCTTGGTTGCTACTATATGCAGCGTATATTTGTCTTTGATGTAACTAACCAGCGTCTCGATGGCATCGAGCAAACTACAGCTGCCCACGAGGTCTTGCATGCTGCTTACGAGCGCTTGTCTGATTCAGATCGCACGACTCTCGATAAAGAGCTTCGTGGGGCGTATGAACGTGTCAAAAATAAAGATCTTGAAGAGCGAATGGCGCACTATGAAAAGACCGAACCGGGCGAAGAGGCAAACGAGCTACATTCGATACTCGGTACTGAGTTTAAGGATCTTGGTCCAGCCCTGGAGGCGCATTATAAAAAGTACTTTACTGATCGCGAAAAAGTCGTTGGCTTTTATCACCAATATAGTTCTGTATTTGTGGCAACGAAAACTAAGCTTGATTCGATGAGTTCTCAAATAAATGCCAAAACAAAATCAGTTAATGGTCGGATTCAAAGCTATAACAGGGGTATAGCGCAGCTTAATAGGGATGTGCAAGATTTCAATGCAAAAAGCCGTAGGGGTGGGGGGTTCTCGTCTCAGGCGGCATTTGAGACGGCACGAAGTGGGCTTGTGGTTCGCCAGAACAATTTAAAAACCTCGCGTAGTGAGATATCACGTGAAATCGCTTCTATTAATGCGCTCCGCGAGAAATACAATGCACTCGCAAAAGAATACAATGCACTTAATGCTAGTATTAATAGCTCACTAACACCGACCCTTAAACTCGACAGCGTCGATTAAGGTATAATCGGTCATATGCCAAAGTCACGTTCTCAATTCATCTGCCAGAAATGTGGCGCTAGCTATCAAAAGTGGACAGGGAAATGTGAAAATTGTGGCGAGTGGAATAGCCTTGTTGAAGAAGTGTCGGCAGCTGTATCGGGTGCTTCAGCTATTGCACGCAGTGCCTCGCGTGGCAAAGTGCTTCCAGCGCAGACGATGCGTTCTATAGAGTCTGGTGAAAAGCAGCAGCGACTCTCTACGGGTATTGGTGATATTGACGATGTACTTGGTGGCGGTATCCTGCCGGGTGGTGTGACTCTCTTGGCTGGTCAGCCCGGAATCGGTAAAAGTACGCTGCTTCTTCAGATTGCTGCACGAGTTGCTGACAATTCATCGGTACTATACGTAAGTGGTGAAGAAAGTGCTCATCAGGTAAAATTACGCGCTGAGCGTCTCGGAGCAGACAATCAAGACGAATTAAGTTTTGTGGCGAGTACAAGTGCAGATGACATCGCGGCCACGATCAAGGCTGGCAAGCATCAGTTGGTGATCGTTGATTCTATTCAGACGTTGAGTCTCGAGGAGATTGCAAGCGCCCCAGGAACGGTCAGCCAGATCACAAACTCAGCCAATGTGGTGATACGTGCCGCAAAAGCTACTGGTGCGGCAGTTATCTTGGTTGGTCATGTGACAAAAGAAGGTAGCATTGCCGGACCGAAAGTCTTGGAGCACTTGGTAGATGTTGTATTGCAATTTGAAGGCGATCGCTACGGTGGTTTCAAGATGGTACGTGCTGTAAAAAATCGTTATGGATCAACGTCTGAAGTGGCGATCTTTGAAATGAAAGAGTCGGGTCTCGAGCTGGTAGAAAACCCTTCGGCGAGTTTACTCTCAGAACGTCAAGACGCAGATGGTTCGGTGGTGCTTGCAACGATGGAAGGCACAAGGCCACTTCTGGTTGAGATTCAGGCGCTTGTTGGAGCTACAAGTTTCGGTTATCCAAAACGTACAGCAAGCGGGTTTGACTTAAATCGTCTTAATTTATTGATTGCCGTGCTCGAGCGTCGCACGAAACTGAGTTTGTCAGATAAGGACGTATATATTAATGTTGTAGGTGGTCTAAAGTTGACTGATCCAGCGGCGGACTTAGCAATCTGTATGGCGATTGCCAGTGCCGCGGCTGAGCGCCAACTTGATTCTCAAACTGTAGTATTCGGTGAGGTTGGGCTGGGCGGTGAAGTACGCTCGGCCAGGCAGACGCAGCGACGCATTGATGAAGCGAAGAAACTTGGATTTAAAAAGGCACTTGCACCGAAAGGTTCACACAAAACCTCATTTATCAGTGATGTAACGAACCTTCGAAATGTGCTGATTGATTATTTGAAATAATAAAATGTATATGGATAAAGAAAATATGGAATACGCAATAGTTGGTTTATTAATTTTTATGCAAGTTGAATTAATTGCATTTTGTTTGTGGTTTTTTATGAATCGACGCAAGAAAACAAAGTTTGCGAGTGGAACTTTAGTCGATACGTCTGTACTTATGGACGGGAGGATTTTGTCGGCGTCAAGGACTGGCTTTGTCCCGTCTCGACTCGTCATCCCTCGTTCTGTTCTTATAGAATTGCAGTTACTTGCCGATGGTTCAGACAGCGACAAACGAGCACGGGCAAGATACGGGCTTGATATCGCCGCCGAGCTACAAGCGAGTGATCTATTTGAGGCAATTATATTAGATGACGAAGCTGGCGCGGAAGGCGTAGACAACCAGCTTCTGGCGCTCGCAAAAAAATACAATATGTCTATCTGTACAATTGATTTTAATCTCAATAAGGTAGCTGTTGCTGAGGGCGTAGGAGTGCTAAATATCAATGAACTTGCATCACAGTTACGCATGAATCACCTGCCAGGTGAACGTGTAAGTATTAAGGTTATCCAAAAGGGCAATGATGCACATCAGGGTGTCGGATACCTAGCAGACGGGACAATGGTTGTAGTTGAACAAGCATCAAGTGATATCAACAAGCAAATAGAAGTTGAGTTTATTAGGAGCATCCAGACGGCTGCCGGAAGAATGCTGTTCGCGAAGAAACTACATAAGGCGAATTCTAAGAAACAGGTAAAGCCTAAAGGACGAGCAGCTGGTCAGCGATCAAAAAGCTCAAATGCAGAGGACGCTATAGTTAGCCTCGCTAATCAATAAGAAGTGGCAGGAATGCCACTTCTTATTACTCTCTTAGTCTTCGTCCGGACCTGCATTGGAGGTTCGAGAAGCGCTCCCCTCGTAGTAACCCTTATCGGTAACTCTCACGGTAACTTTCGATTTCTTGGTGAAAGTGTATGGAACCTTATATAGCCCATCTTTGCCCAGATTCGGTGAAGCTATCGTGCGACCGTCTACTATAACATCCATAGAGTCCAGTCCAAAGGTGCCTTTTCCGACTCGCACAGTGATTAAATCGTTACTTAGTACGACTGAAACAGATGGAGGTACATCGCCACATTTATGCTTATCGTCGTCTTTCGTTGCATCGTAACCGTCTGGAGCGATGATGACGTCTTTCTTGCTGAAAGGATCTTTTGTCTTTCTGACGCCGATTTCAATCTTTGCACCTTCTGGTGTACATTTAGTCGCTTTCTTTTTAGAGAGCTTATCAAATGTCATTTTAGCGTTTGATATTCCAGTTTTCTTATTGTAATACGAAGGATACAGCTCGCCGCCAATTACTTGGATGCCGCTTGGACGTTTGAACCATTCTCCAGCCTTTGCGTATCCTTTTTTGTAATAGTACTTTGATGAGTATTCCATAATAGGATCGGCCATGATAGAGGCATAGGCAGAAAGTCCGTTCTGAAGTGTCTTTGTGTCTGGGTTGCCGAACCATACTGCTAGTGAGAGAGAAGGCGTGTACATTGTGGTCCAAATGTCTTTTGATTCGATCTGGCCAAATCTATTTACGCCGTTAGATGTTCCCGTTTTGACAGCTGCTTTAATGCCTGCAGCATCGCTTAGCGGGCTGATCGTTCGTCCATAGAGGCCGACACTAGCGTTTCTATCGGCAAGTATCTCGTTTACGATATATGCAGCTTGAGGATCGATAATCTTCTTTTGCTCATTCTTGAATTTCTCAACGACTTTTCCGTCGCTGTTTTTAACCTCAAGAATGCTTGTATGTGGCTTGTAGACACCCATTCGCCCAAGTGAGGCGAGTGCGTTTACATGGTCGGTCATTTTAGTACCACATCCACCGATCGCAGATGCGAGGCCAGCGTTGGCTTTTTCCGCACCTTGTGTACAGTAATTTTTATCACCCATGGCACGAATAGTTTCGAGAGTCTCGGGTATGCCCGATATCGCCATCGCTTTAAAGGCAGGAATATTTCTTGAGAGCGCCAGGCTGCGACGGATGTTAATGTTCCCCTTAAAGTCGCCAGTTGCATTTTGTGGCGGCTTAGCGAACCCAGGGAAGTTTGTTCGAACATCACTTAGGATCGATCCGCTTCCGAAGTTGACCTGCTTGTCACCTTTGTCTTGGAAGAGCTCAGCGTAGACGAGCGGCTTGACAGATGAACCTGGCTGTATAAATGAAGTTGCGGCGTTGTCTTGACCAAAGCCTGGGTGTCTGAAGTCTCGACTCCCCATAAGGGCAACTATTTGTCCTGTCCTTACATCTTCAAGTGTTGCGGCTCCGTTTGAAAAGCCAGCATAAGCAGGGATGTCTGACTTGAACATCTTTTTCATTTCTTCTTCCATCTTGTTTTGTAGGTTGAGATCAAGAGTGGTTTTAACAGTTAACCCTCCGCGTCCTACGGTTGTCTTGCCGAGTTTTTGTTCAAGTTCGCTACGTACCATCTGCACGAAGTGAGGAGCCTTGATGCCCTTATATTGGTCAGTCTCTGGCTTGATCTGGTCTATGATATCGATCTTTTTAGCATCATCTGCTTGGGTCTGAGTGATAAATTTTTGGTCAACCATGTTGTCAAGAACACGGTGCTGACGTTCGACAAGAGCTGCATTTCCTGCTTTATTGTACGGATCATATAGTCCTGGCTGGTTCGGAATAGCAGCAAGAAGTGCTGATTCGGCTAAGGTAAGTTTCTTGGCGCTTTTGCCAAAGTATGTCCGAGCAGCAGACTCTACTCCATTTCTTCGGCCACCATATGGGGATTCATTGAGATACAGATTGAGAATCTGGTCTTTGTTGTACATGCGCTCAACTTCGATTGAGAGAATAACTTCCTTGATCTTACGAGGAATTCCATCCAGACCACGTTTCTGTGCTTCGTCAGCAAAGAACACCTGCTTCACGAGCTGTTGTGTAAGGGTAGATCCACCTTGGACGCTATCTCCTTGAGTATTGTTGACGGCGGCTCGAAGTAGACCTGTTACGCTGATGCCCCCGTGGTTGTAAAAGTCCTTATCCTCTATGGCTATAGTCGCCTTTTTCACATAGTCGGCAATATCTTTATCCTCGACTTTGATAGTGTAGTCGCCGCTACCTTTGTCTTCCCAGAGAAGCTTATCATTTCTATCATAGTAACGAGTGACGGTGGTTTGCACACGCTTTGCAAGCTCATCAGGGCGAATCTGATCAAGATCTTTTCGGTAGTAAGCAAAGAGGGCGCCAATACTGAGGACGAGAAGAAGTGCTACGACTCCAGTGATCTTCAGAGCCGTAAAAAGGCCGCGTTTTGAGAACCAGTATGCGACGACGCGCTTTGGGTGAAGGCGGTATAGCATCCTTTTCAAGGGATGCTTAGGCAGACTTGCTAGGTATTCGGCACGCTTTCGGGCTGCTGAGTCGCGTTTTGTACGCCTTTTGTGTGCGAGATTTGAGTAGACGTTCATACGCCTGGATTGGTGTCGTTTAGCCACGTGTTTGGTCCCCTCTGATCATTATTACCTCTATTATACACTACATTATCAGTTGTTATGCTTACTTTTCAACGGTATAACGCATAGGGTGGGCTGGAATCGTTTCTGCGAAGATTGGGAGGTCAAGGTCTTCCCTGATATAATGCAACCTATGAGCTTATCAGAAGAACTATCATGGCGCGGGTTTATAAATCAGACAACATTTGGAGATCTCAGTGATCTTGACGAAAACTCGCGAACTTTTTACCTCGGCGTAGACCCAAGTGCCCCGAGTATGCACATAGGCAACCTCGCTGCTGTGATGTTGGTACGACACTTGGCTGATGCAGGCCATAAGCCGATCGTGCTGGTTGGTGGTGCGACTGGTATGATTGGAGACCCAAAACAAGACGTAGAGCGTGACCTGAAAACTCTAGATGAAATCGCACACAATAAGGCCGGTATTGCTGCGCAGTACCGAAGTCTTCTAGATGGTAAAACATTTGAACTAGTTGATAACTACGATTGGTTTAAGGATATTGGCTATCTTAATTTTCTCCGCGATATAGGAAAACATTTTTCTATGACGCAGCTGCTTGATCGTGAATTTATCAAAGCCCGTATTGGCGAAGGTGGCGTCGGCATAAGTTATGCAGAGTTCAGCTATAGTCTCATACAAGGCTACGATTTCCTGCATCTCTATAGAGAGCATGGCGCTACTATGCAAATTGGCGGCTCTGATCAATGGGGCAACATGATTTCGGGTGCCCAGATGATCAAGAAGCTTGAAGGCGCTGAAGCGCACGTGCTAACTGTGCCTTTGGTGCTCGACAAAAAGACCGGCAAGAAGTTTGGTAAGTCTGAGGGTAATGCTGTATGGCTTGATCCAGATATGACAAGCCCATACAAGTTTTATCAGTTCTGGCTTAATACGAATGATGAAACGGCTGAAGATCTTATAAAAATCTACACGCTACTTGATCGTCCAGTGATTGAAGAGCTTATTGCGGAGCATCAAAAAAATCCTGGAGCCCGTGAATTGCAAAAAACTCTTGCATTTGAAGTTACGAAACTAGTGCATGGTGAAGCAAGAGCAGAGAATGCACGTAATGTTACAGCTGTTTTGTTTGGTGGAACGCCATTTGAAAGCTTGCTTGATGAAGAAGTTGATATGTTGGCGCTTGAAATTCCTGTAGCAGTTAGCAGCGATGCAATACATGCGCTTACAAGTACCGATATCGCTAAGTCAAATGGCGATGCCAAGCGACTTATCGAAAGCGGCGCAATTTCGGTCAATGGGGAAAAGATCGTAGAGAATGTTCAATTAACAGGGAAAAATCTCGTCAAAAAAGGAAAAAATACATTTATTTTGATACGATAGGTATATGAAAAAACTTATTGCATTTGACGTTGACGACACACTAGTAAAGTCTAAAAATCCTCTTACTGATGAGATGCGTGATCTTTTGGCTCGACTTTTAGAAAATTTTGAAGTTGCAATTATCTCAGGTAGTCGCTATGAGATATTTCAGACAAATATTATTGAGCCGCTAGTAGGGGTTGCTGGTGACAATCTGAAGCATATGCATATCTTGCCAACATGTGGCACACGCTACTATACGTATTCTGGTGACGCCAAAGTCTGGAACCTTGAGTACGCTGAAGATTTTACCGATGAGCAAAAAGCTGAGATTTCTGAAGCTTGTGAGCGGCGGGCGCGTGAATTTGGATTATGGCCAGAGCAGCCTTACGGTGAAGTTATTGAAGATCGACTAAGTCAGATTGCTATGTCTATGCTCGGGCAGCAAGCGCCCGCAGAAGCAAAGTATGAGTGGTTCGATAAGTACAAAGAAGATGCATACTTGCTAACTGAAAAGATTGCAGAAGATCTGCCTGATTACGAAGTTCGCTATGGTGGCACGACGACTGTTGACGTAACGGCAAAGGGTATCGATAAAGCTCACGGAATGAAAAAACTTCTCGAAGCACTTGGTCTTGAAAAAACAGATGCCTTGTTTATTGGTGATCGACTTGAGGAAGGTGGTAATGATTTCCCGGTTAAAGCAATGGGTGTTGATACGATTGATGTTGATGGCTGGGAGACGACGCCGTATGTTGTGCGTGGAATCCTCGGTGTCTCGTAGTGTAGGTGTATGAATCTCTTGACCCAGCTTACTAGTGTTAAAGGTGTTGGGTCTAAGACGGCCGAACAGTTTGAGCTCAGTGGTCTTCATACAGTCAAAGACCTGCTGACATTTTTACCGCGTAAGTTTGAGGATTTTTCCGAAGTAGTTCAGATTGGAGATATCAAACCAGGCAAGCAGACTATAAAAGCACGCGTGGAGAGTATCTCGACGAAGTATGTGCGCCGTGGGATGCAGATAACAACTGCGACGCTAGTAGATGCCTCTGGCAAGCTTCAGGCGGTGTGGTTCAATCAGCCGTATCGTGCGACGCAACTTAAAGATAGTTCTATAGAGTACTATTTTTCCGGAGAATTTGAGTTTAGCTACAACAGGTATCAGCTATCTAACCCAAGTGCCGAGCTTGTGAAAGATATGCCGGTGCAGACTGACAGAATTCTTCCTGTCTATCCAAGCGTGAAAGGCCTAAAGAGTCAGCTTGTCCGTAAGATATTAGCTGAACTCCGGCCGCTCATGACAATGTTGCCCGAACGATTGCCGCCAGGAATTGTAAAGAGCGAAAAACTCGTGAGCTACTCAGACGCGATACTCGGGATGCACTTCCCAAGTTCAATAGAAGTCGTTGCAAGTGCAAAAAAACGACTCGCTTTTGATGAGTTATTCGAATTACTACTTGGGGCACAGCTTAATAAACGTGCTAATGCACAGTTGACTGGCTGGAAGATACCGTTTGAGCAGTCGATTGTGAAAGAGTTCGTTTCGTCGCTACCGTTTGAGCTCACACCTCCGCAGAAGAAAGCGGCATGGGACATCCTGCAAGACTTTGAAAAAGCTATGCCAATGAATCGACTTCTTCAGGGCGATGTTGGTGCAGGAAAGACTGTCGTAGCCGGAGTAGCGGCTCGTCAGGCGGCGAGCCACGGCTTCCAGACGGCTTTTCTTGCACCGACAGAAATCTTATCAATGCAGCATGCCGAGACACTCTCGTCACTGCTTGCACCATTCGGTCTGAATGTCGCACTACTCTCTGGTAGCGTGAAAGGTAAAGCACGCGAAGAGCTACTGAAGCAATTGAAAGCTGGCGAAATTAACGTAATTGTCGGCACGCATGCCTTGCTGCAGGATCCGGTCGTATTTCATAGCCTTGGATTTGTTGTCATCGATGAGCAACATCGTTTTGGTGTCTCGCAGCGTCAAGAGTTACTGAAGAAATCAAAAAATATGCCACATTTGCTTGCTATGACAGCTACGCCGATTCCGCGTAGTCTCGCACTCACACTTTACGGTGAGTTGGATATTTCTATCCTAAATTCTAAGCCAAAAAACCGTAAAGAAATCCATACCAAAATATGGTCTCCCGTAAGTCGAGATACGCTATATAAAACAATCGACAGTGAAATCAAGAAAGGCCGTCAAGCGTATGTGATCTGCAAGCTAATTGACGACAGTGAAGTGAACGACGCTAAAAGTGTACAAGCTGAGTATAAAAAGTTGAAAAATTCTGTCTTTGGGCATCGGAGAATCGGCTTGTTGCATGGAAAACTGAAATCTGATGAAAAAGCCGAAGTAATGGAGAGTTTTGCAAATGGTGATATCGATATCCTTGTGTCGACTACAGTTGTAGAAGTTGGTGTAGATGTACCAAATGCCACTGTGATGATGATCGAAGATGCCGACTTATATGGCCTTGCGCAGCTGCATCAGTTGCGTGGACGAGTTGGACGAAGCGAGCACCAGAGCTACTGCTTCTTAGTTACGAGCGGTACAAAAAAGCCGTCGTCTCGGCTTCTCGAAATTGAAAAGTCAAACGATGGGTTTTATCTAGCGGAGGTAGATATGACACAGCGTGGTCCGGGCGAGATCTATGGACGCGCCCAGCACGGCGCACTAAATCTCCAAGTCGCAACACTCGGTGACACAAAATTGATAGCAGCGGCGCAACGCGCGGCATCTGCGTTCTTAGAAAATGGTGGAAATTTGCTAGACTATAAAGAGTTATCCAATGAGGTAGAAAAATACCAAAGGCTAACAACACTGAATTAATCATGTACGCATTTGGACCATTACCGAAATACAAAAAATCTGGTCGAATTATAGGCACACACCAGAAGATTGATCGAATTGCTCGTCGTCATCTGGCAAGCCATCTCGATGACTCTTTAGTATTTCCGCGTATTAGCGAGATTTTGCATTTTGAAGGTTCACGCGGTCCAGATGGCGTAAAGCTCAAAAGCCCTGGGAAGGATGAACCTTGGCATTTTATTGATCCGAGTGATGTGAATGATACTAACGAGTTGTTTACGGCAATTGCTGATCATAGAGAAAATCTTACTGAAGCATTGGTGGCGAAGAATCATGAGCGAGCTGCATTTGAAGCTGCGTGGTTGGCCCATGCCGTTGTTGATGGTTTGACGCCAGCTCACCACGAGCCGCTTGACGAACAAACTGAGCATCTCAAACACGCTGATGAGAAAAAATATAAAGTACGCAGTAAGGTTATTATGTCGGGAGGCGGCTCCGCGGGTCAGTTTCTCGCGAATAACTGGGACTACTGGGGGGCGAAAGGTCTAATGACAAATCATACACTCTTTGAGGCTGGCATTGCCGTGGCGGCTAAACCGCTGAAGTTCACGCGTGCAACTTTAAGTCAGCACGACTTTGATAGTCTCGATGCGAAAGGGTTTTTGACAGTGTATGGCTCCATGATCAAAGAGATCGCGAGTCTTGATATGTACGAGCAGTTCAAGCAAACAGGCTGGACAACGCGTCTTGCGCAGCAAACTACGGGGGTTCTCCTGCCTACAATCGTACGCGCTGTTACGCTTGCATGGTATGATGCGTACACTACTGCACTCGTAAGGAGAGGTGAATGATCGTCAGAATTATTGCAGGCGAGTTTGGCGGGCGTAAAATCGATGCCCCAGATAGAAAGAGCACTCACGCAATGAGCGAGCGTGGCCGCAATGCATTATTTAACTCTTTGGGTGGCGATGTTGAAAGCACTCGTGTACTGGACGCGTTTGCCGGAAGTGGTGCGATCGGTATCGAAGCACTGAGCAGAGGGGCATCCGAAGCAGTGTTTGTCGAGAAAGATCGTATTGCTTGCAAGATTATTGCAAAAAATATTACTATGCTCGATCTTGAAGAGCGTGCGGAGCTGATTCGAACTTCAGTAAGTAATTGGCTTGACACTGCCAGTCCTCGGTCGTTTGATCTGATATTTGCCGATCCGCCATACCATGATCCCCAGTTTTCCACAGTCAAGCGACTGTTTGGTCTTCTCAAACCCGGAGCGCTTATGGTATTATCACATTCAGGAAGAGGTGAGGTGCCTATCCAAGACGGAATTGTTGTGGTGGACAATCGTAGTTATGGGAATCTTCACCTCACCTCATTCCGCCGAGACGCTTAAGAGGCGTCTTTTTATTTAGTTCTAGAATTAGCAAGCCAAAACAAAAAGACCCCTTTCGAGATCTCTTTATTTTGGTGGGGATGAAAGGACTTGAACCTTCACGCATTACTGCACATGCTCCTAAGGCATGCGTGTCTACCAATTCCACCACATCCCCGCATCAACATGTAGTGCACGAACCATTATAACAGAAAGTAATGAGAACACGAGATGCTTGTGCTAGACTAGTAGAAAAGAGTGAGGGGAAATGAATAAACTAGCACAATATCTTAATCAACATTTGGTAGGGGAAGTAATTACAGATAGTACTGTGCTTGCTCGGCTGTCAACTGATAACGGGCCAATCAAGATCACGCCTGAAATGGCTGTATTCCCAAGAAACACTAATGACATTCGCAAACTCATGCGTTTTACCTGGCAGCTGGCGGAAAAAGGACACAAGTTACCTGTAACTGCTCGTGGTTTTGGCACAAGCTTTACGGCTGGAGCAGTCGGTAGCGGTGTCGTTGTCTCACTTAATTCTCATATGAACACTATTTTCGAATACGACGGTAAGCAACGACTTGTTCGCCTGCAGCCGGGTGTTTCGGTGGATACCTTACAGAATGCACTCAACTTGCAGGGGGTGACCATCCCGGCGTTTGAATATAGTGATGGTGATGCAACAGTCGGCGGTATGCTGGCAAATTCTTCGCTGCCCCATCAAGGTGAAGCTGTTGAGCAGCTTGAAGTCGTACTCTCGAACGGTGATGTCCTCCAGACAAAGCGTCTTACGAAGCGTGAGCTTAACAAGATAAAAGGTAAGCAAGGCTTTGAAGCGGACGTATATCGAGCAGTTGATGGTTTGATTGAGGAAAATAAAGAGCTTATCGATAAAATGCTTGCATCTGAGCAGGTTGGATACAACTCTCTCTCACGAGTAAAGCAGAAGGATGGCTCATTTGACTTGACGCCGCTATTTCTTGGTAGCCAAGGTACGCTTGGTGTTATCTCAGAAATGATTCTAAAAGCTGACTATCTTGGTTCTGATAAGCAAATTGTCATCGGAGCTTTTAGTGATGCTACGAAGGCGCGCGATGCAGTCGATGAGGTTGCTCAAGTAGCTCCGAGCTTCTTCGGCTACTACAGTGAGCAGGTGATAAAGTCTGCAATTAAATCCGGTAAAACATTTAGTTTCTTGGATGAGGAGCAGACGCCAGCAACGGTACTTATTGCTATCTTAAGCGATGTATCGGCAAGAGCTCAAGCTAAAAAAGCTAAAAAACTAGCTAAAATCTTTGGTAAATACGAAGGACGAGTGAGTGCCTCAGAAGATCTATATGGTGGCGAACTGGCAAATAGCTTGAGTATAAATGCACTCGCGGACCAATCAGGTACTGCAGGCGCAGCGATGTCGATTATCGACAAGGCTTATGTTCCACTCGAGAGATTCGATGAGTATCAGACGGGTCTGGCTGAGATTGCAAAGAAGCTACACACCGAGCTTGCGCTGTATGGAGAACCTCTTGAGGGGCTGTGGTCCGTCCGTCCGGTGATCAATCTCAAAACAGTCGGTGGCAAGCAGACGGTGTTCAAGCTTATTGATGAATATAGTCAGCTCGTTACCCAGTGTGGTGGATATCTAGCTGGTGGGTATGGCGAAGGTCGCTTACAGTCTTATAGCGCACATAAGCAGCTTGACGATGAAGTAAAAGACCTATTCCAGAAGCTTAAGGCTATCTTTGACCCGCAAGACGTCCTAAATCCGGGCGTAAAGCAAGAGCTGGGTATAAAAAAGCTCGCAGAATCTCTTCGGAGTGACTTTGCTTCGCAAAATATCGATGCCTTGCCTCGGGTCTAGCTTGCGCGGGTGTATAATACTTGTATAGATCGTCAGTCATTGATGCCGCGGTGGCGGAATTGGTAGACGCGCTACGTTCAGGTCGTAGTGAGAGATTTCTCGTGGAGGTTCAAGTCCTCTTCGCGGTACCAATGACTAATGATCTATAAGAAAATGTAAACATTTGTAAAATATGAACTATTCAAAAGAGCTTAAAATAGCTGAGGGTATTGCAAAGAAAGCTGGGGACATTATGCGCCAGTATTTTGACGGTGGCCAGCAATGTGTGACAAAAGCAGATGGCTCTCCTGTGACAATTGCCGATACAGAGGTTAACCGCATGGTGATCGAGGAGCTTGAGAAGTATTTTCCAGATGATGGGGTGATTGGCGAAGAAGAGAGCACATCCGAATATGGCATGGGGCGCAAATGGTTTTGTGATCCAATTGACGGCACAAAAGCCTACACATGGGGTGTACCGACAGCTATGTTCTCGCTTGCACTCGTAGTTGATGGCGTACCAGTCCTTGGTGTTGCTTACGAGCCAATGTTGGACAGAATCTACACCGCGGTAAAAGGTAAGGGAGCATTCTTCGGCGACCAAAGGCTTTGCGTAAATGATGATGCGCTAGAGTCTGGAATTTTAGCAGTAATTAGTAGCCCTTATCGTATTCGCAATCAAGCTGCCTATTTCGATAAGTTGCTTGAGAGAAAAGTGAATCTAGCTGTTTTTAGTGGTGCTGTAGCAAAATCTGTTGGTGTTGCAACTGGAAGATACGTAGGTTACATAGAGGAGCTATTGAATGCGCACGACATAGCGGCCGTACAGGTAATTGTTGAAGAAGCTGGTGGAAAAGTGACCGACCTTCATGGTAAAGACCTCGACTATCTAAAACCAATTAAAGGTGCGATCGTGACTAACTCGAAAATACATAACGAACTCGTAAAGCTCTACGAAGCGTAAGGAGCAGTATACCCGTGCCGCATATTCATACAGAGCCAGGCCAACATGATTTCACGACCAGCGCGATCATCTTTCGATATGAAGATGCTGTACCAAAAGTGTTATTGCACATACACAAAAAACTCGGTAAGCTCATGCAACCCGGCGGGCATATCGAGCTCGGTGAAAATCCATGGCAAGCTATAGCGCATGAAATCGAAGAAGAGACTGGGTATGTTTTGCAGGATCTGGAAGCTCTACAGCCTGAGTGGGCAATGAAAGAGCTATCTGGAGCTATAGCTCATCCAGTGCCATTTTGTGTAAATACACACGATATCGGCGGAGGTGATCACAAGCATACGGATCTTGTATTTGTGTTCTTGGCTAAAGATCTGCCTCTAAAGCAGCCCGATATAGCTGGTGGTGAATCGGGTGATCTTAGGTGGCTGACACAAAAAGAGGTAACTGGATTAACCGATATAGATATACCTTTGAATATAAAAGAAATAATACTTGGCGCGTTTAAGGTATGTTTGCCAAATTGGTGGTCGATAGCAACTAATGCTCTCTAGGCGTAGTTGATATTTATACATAAATATGCTATAATAAAGAGTTGACCGTACCTTTGAGTTTGGAGGTGAGCATTGCTCATCATTGTCGGCGTTCTCGCTGTGGTACTCATTTCGGTGAGTGATCTCAGCTACGTGCGTGCCATCTGGCGCAGGGAAGCACAGCCACACCGTTACACGTGGTTCATCTTCCTCATGACTGCGCTGGTGATCTTCGGATCGCAGCTCAGCCTCGGATCGACAACCAGCCTGTTCGTATTCGGCTGGTTTGTCATCGTCAACGCGACAATCTTCTTTCTCTCGCTGACCAAGGCTCGTGGCGAAGGAGGCATCGACGCACCGAACACGGTGGCGCTCGGGATTGCACTGATGAGTGTGGTGCTGTGGTTCTTCATGGAGTCACCGCTCGCCGCCCTGGCATGCATCTTAGTGGCCGACACCATCGGAATCGGGCTGAGCCTGGTGAAGACCTGGCGTAATCCGTTATCCGAACCGCTGCTTATGTGGGGGCTTGGCTCTATCGCCGCGCTGCTCAACATCGTGGCGGTTGGCGGTGGACACTGGTTCCTCTACCTGGCGCCAGCCCATCTAGCTGCATGCGACATAGCGATGGCATTCGTCATCGTCTACAGAAAAGGACGCGTCTCGGTACCCGTCCCGGAAGGAGTGTGAGGATTAACCCGCTCCTACACGGGGCGGGTTAATTCGTTTTAAAATTACTGCAGTTGAAATACGCGTAGACATACACATAAATATAGACTAAAACATAAAACTATGATATAATATACTGCTGTGATTGAACGTAACTTTGGCCAGCGGCCCGCATTCAAAGATATTGCTTCATCTTCAACTGACTTCATGAAGACATTGCTAGAGCTTGAGGTTGACCAAATATTAAAGCGTGCGCGGCGGATTAATAAGATATCTCGAACGGCTGCTCAGCTGTGTGGTGAGACATTACAGCTTGAGGGACGCTACGACGAACAGAAAATCGTGTGGCTTACGCACGAGTATGTCCATACGCTTATGCAGCCTGCGCTCGCGACTCACGCCCCTGAAGATGCTGCCAGGATAATGCTTGCAAGCGGCTCAAAAGATACTATTCGTGTAATGAGTGCTGAGCTAAGCTCTGAGGGATTCGACAGGGCATCGATTGAGTATCGTAAAGAAGGTGCGCATCTCGCAGTTGACAACGGATATCTGGCGTTTGCTGGAGAAGACGCGCTAACAAAAGACGAGCGCTATGCTGGAAAAGGCTGTCCGTACGCAAAAGGCAGTAGTACGCCACTGCACGACAAAGTTTACGAGAAAGTTGTGGATACTTATGCAGAGGCTTATCGCCGGGACATGCCTAAGAGCTGGATTGACTTTGCAAAACAATCTATCATGTAATAGTAATGACTCAAGATCTACGAAACGTAACAGACGAACTCAAAGGTAAGGAGCACAATGAGATCGTAAAGATACTTGACTCAAGAGGTGTTGAGCTTGAAATTGCTATCGAGAATCTTGAACGCGATTTCAATATGGGAACAATTGTTCGTAGTGCAAACGCATTTGGAGTACGTCATGTGCATGTAATTGGCCGCAGGCAATGGAACAAGCGCGGTGCGATGGCAACAGATAAGTACCTTCACGTTTATTATCATGCAAGTGTTAGCGAATTCTCTCAAGCTATGGCTGCACGAGAAAGAGAGATCGTAGCGATTGATAACGTTCCGGGTTCCAAAGAGTTAAATAGTGTCGTTTTGCCGCAAAATGCTGTATTGGTTTTTGGCGCTGAAGGCCCAGGGCTGTCGGATGAGTTACTCGAGATTGCGTCTAGGACAGTTGCGATTGAGCAACTAGGTAGTACTCGCTCTGTTAATGTCGGCGTAGCGGCCGGAATCGTAATGTACAGATGGCTACAAGAATGGCAGCTTGACAAGCCTTAAGCGCCTTGCTATAATATAGTTATGGTCTACTTTACTATCCATCACACACATCTGTCGCCGGAGCTTGTCGGGTAGTTAGTATTTATCTCTAAAATGACTTACGCCGAACAAGTTTCGGCGTTTTGTTTTATTAAGTATTTATTTTGGAGAGAACTATGAAAAGCTTTACTGAAAATTATGAAAAGTTTAAGCAAAGTGTCATTTCGATCAGGAATGGTGAAGCGGATGCAGCGTTTGTAGGTGAAGGAGCCGAGTCTGAAGTTTGGCGAGTGCAAGTCGACAGGAGTGACTATGCTGTCAAGTTGATTAAGCCATTAAGTCTACGTGGTAGACGAAGAGATGTTCAGAAAGCAGTCCAAGAAAAGGTCGACACGGCATCTCGAGCCGAAGGTATAGCTGGGTTAGAGCAACTTCAGGCAGCATCAGTTGAGGAGGGAGTGGTCGTGTATGAGTTTGCTAAGGGGCTATCGCTGGCACGAAAAAGTATCAGGTCGGTTAGTAAAGTTCCTCAGTCGCAGTTGGTTGCTCTCGTGGACACGGTGTCTCAAGCATCGCGCGTCGGTATTGAATTTGATGGGTGGAATAGGACTGGCGACAACGTTTTCTACGAGACCGAGAAAGGCTTTACACTGATCGATTACTGGCTAAGCGGTCGACCTATAGACGCTGAGCGTAATCTGAGCTATGTGGTGAAGTCACTTGGCAGCTCATCTATGCTTGGTGATGAACTGTATAAAATACTGGAAAATCGTAGCAAGCTTAAGCCAAATCTTGCAAATGCAGAATAAAGATGGGAAAATGACAACAATGAGTTCACTATCACCCCAGCCCTATAAAGGCGCACGCGACTGGTATCCGGAAGATAAGCGCGTACAAAACTATATTTTTGACGTATGGAAAAATACTGTAGAGAGCTTTGGCTACGAAGAGTACGGAACGCCGTTACTCGAGCCGTTAGAGGTATATGCAGCTAAAAGTGGCCAGGAATTGGCGAATGAACAGACATATACTTTTACAGACCGTGGAGATCGTACTGTGGCGATACGTCCCGAGATGACGCCATCGGTTTCTCGGCTGGTTGCTGCGCGTCGACAGGAAATGGCGTATCCGGCAAGGCTTTTCTCGATTGCAAATTTCATGCGTTACGAGCGACCACAACGAGGACGTGAGCGAGAATTCTGGCAACTGAATGCTGATGTGTTTGGCGTAGATTCGGTGTACGCTGATGCTGAGATTATCGAGCTTGGTGCGCGGATCATGAAAAACTTTGGCGCAAAGAGCGATATGTTTGTCATCAAGATTAACAACCGCAAGGTGATTAACGTCATGATGCGAGAGTATCTTGAACTTGATGAGGTGCAATCACAGCTGATGGTAAAGCTGTTCGATCGTAAAAATAAGATCTCGCCAGAAGACTTTCGTGATCAGGCTATCGATATTTTTGGAGCCGAGAAAGCACCAAGCGGATTAAAGAAAATATCCGAGCTGCTGCTAGCAAAGTCAATCGACACCCTGCCGGCCAGCCTCTTAGAGCACGATGAGCTGCAGGATGTAAAAGAGCTGTTCCGTCTGCTCAAGAAGGCTAAGATTGCAAATGCAGTCTTTGACATCACGCTCATGCGTGGGCTTGATTACTATACTGGCACGGTCTTTGAGTTCTTTGATACAGATCCTGAAAACAATCGTTCGCTCTTTGGCGGTGGCAGATACGATGGACTAGTAGGGCTGTTCGGAGCCGAACCGATAAGTGCTGTAGGTGTAGCGCCAGGGCTAACGACTACAGAGCTATTCTTGCGCTCTCACAAGCTGCTGCCTGAGATGAACTCCACGACTGAGGCGTACGTCCTTGTGTTAAGTGACGATGTACGTGAACATGCTGGTGAGCTTGCTATGCAACTTCGTGACGAAGGCGTTCGTGTAGAGCTTGATATTACTGGTCGCAAGATTGATAAGCAAATCAAAACGGCTGTGAAAAAGACAATTCCATTTATGATATTTGTCGGTCAAGATGAAGTAGACAAAGAGATTTATACGTTCAAAGATGTCTCATCTGAGAAAGAACATCACTTTAGTTTTGAGCGAATCGTGAGCACAGTAAAAGATCGTCGTCGAAATGACAAAGACGAGCTCGACGAGCTTTTTGACTAAGATCGCCATCTTTGACCAAACTCTCTACCTCTGATACAATCAACCATTGTATGAAGACATCTGTAAAAAACCTATCTAAAACCCGCGTACTACTGACTATCTCTGTCGGTAAAGAAGAACTTGAGGTTGCTGAGCAAGTAGCACTCGTAAAACTCTCTAAAACTGTTAAAGTGCCTGGATTCCGTAAAGGCAAAGTGCCAGCGAGTGTCGCTGCGAAGCATGTTGATCCAAACATCCTAGCTCAGGAAACTGCCGATAATGCGCTCTCAAAGGCTGTTGCCGAGGCATTTATTGCTGAAGATATTCAAGCGCTCGCTCGACCTGAAGTGGAGCTAAAGAAATTTGTTCCAGGTCAAGAAATGGAATTTACCGCAGAAGTAGATGTTGTGCCACCGGTGAAACTCGGTGATTACAAAAAACTTGGTGTGAAAAAAGATAAAGCTACTGTTTCTGTTAAAGAAGTTGATGACTTGATCGAGCGTATGCGCTCTGCCCAGGCTGAGAAAAAAGAAGTTAAGCGTGCTGCAAAGAGCGGTGATGTGATCGTCATAGATTTCGTAGGTAAGAAAGATGACGTGGCTTTTGATGGCGGCAAAGCAGAAGATTACGATCTCGAGCTTGGCTCGAATTCATTCATCCCAGGCTTTGAAGAAGGGCTCGTGGGACTAAAGGCTGGTGACAAGAAAGACCTCAAGCTTAAATTTCCAGAGAACTATCACGTGCCTGATCTAGCTGGTGCTGATGTGGTGTTTGAGACGACTGTCAAGAAAGTGCAAGAAAAGGCTCTCCCTGAACTGAACGATGAATTTGCTCAAAAATCAGGTGCAGGTAAAGAGGTGAAAACAGTCAAAGATCTTAAAGCTGACATTAAAAAAGAGCTTGAGCTTCAAAAAGAGCGTGAATCAGGCGAAAAGTATAAAGATGAACTCGTCCAGGCGCTAGTTGAAAAGAGTGATATTGACGCTCCACAGGTATTGGTTGACGATCAGCTGCATAGTATCGAGCAAGATATGATGCAAAATCTGATGTATCAGAATATCACCCTCGATCAATATCTAAGCACTCAAGGTTTCAAAGATAGAGATGAATGGCAGAAGAAAGAAGTCATTCCAGCTGCCCAGAAGCGAGTTAAAGCAGGGCTAGCGCTCTCTGAGCTAGCAAAGACACTCAAAGTTGAAGCTACCGACGAAGAAAAAGAAGCGCATCTGGATCGCTACCGTATGCAGTATGCAAATAATCCTGAGATGGCAAAACGGTTTGACGAGCCAGAAGTTCAGCGTGATGTCTTTAACCGGCTTATGACTGAAAAGACAGTTGACGCACTTGTCGAGTTAAACAGCTAATTATTCTTGTATCGGCAGATGTCCGTAGGTCAAGCGATTGCCAATTAGGGCGCTCACGGCTTGTCGTATAAGTACCTTATCGTGTCGTTTGCTGGCATTATAGGCATCTTGCACGTCAAGCTCGAGCCGGCGCTCCACGCTTTCTGGGCCCATAGCACGAGCTTCCAGTGAAAAACTCGACAAGAGTCCGCACTTGTATGGCAAGACTACATCGTCCCACTCTGCCAAAAGTTTCCTTCCGGTGTTTGTTCTAGTGGCAATTTCTCTCAAATCTTCATATTCTTCAGGAATAAGTTGACGTCGACCAATAATCGAAAGTCTGCCCTCAAGTACGTCGGTAATTTGCAATGTCTCATCGAGGCCAAGACGGCGAAATAGATCTGCGTGACGATTAATCGGATTACCTCCATCGTCCAATGTCTTGATTTTACTTACTTCAACCTTATGGCCTCCCTGTCCAATTCGTGCATCTGTATATATTTCGTAACCAAATGTAGCTTGTGCTCCAAGCTGAGCCAGCTTGACGGCTGGAGTAAATATGCGCGCTACACGCATGTCAAACATTGTTTTTTCTTCCGAGGGTAGGTAGTCAACACCAGTTTTCATTCGATCATCGTAACAGATGTCGGATGCAAGGTAAAGAATCTTATATCTTGACACGAGAGGTCTTGTTGCTGCAAATTACTTGTGCTTAAATAAGCACAAGTAATTTTAATATACCTTTAAGGAAAACACTCTCCATGACTAAACACTCTCAACAAGGCTCAGCACACGTCGTTGCTATCATTTGCCTTGTCCTAGCGCTCGTCACAGCCCTTGGCTGGGTCTTCTATCAGAACTTCATCTACAGAGAACCAACCAAAACAGACACAGAGCTGCTGACAGTGGAAAAGAAAGATAATAAGAAGCAAGTAGAAGAGACTACTGAGCCTAAAGATGCTACAGCGGATTGGTATCTTTACGCGTCTAAGAGTGGCTATTCTGTGCGCCTGCCTGACGGCTGGAGGCTGCTTAATGAGATAGGCCCAGGCGGCAACGATAGAGACGGAGGCTGGTTGGTAAGTCGTGGATATAATGGAGAAACACCGAATCCTTTCGGAGGCGGCAAGACGACGAGCGTAAGTCTTAAGTCTGGCGTTAAGGCGATTGTGCAGGATGTCAGGGGGCCGGGTGAATGCTATAACTGCCGGTTTATGCTTGTGCAGGACGATCAAGGTGCGAAAGAACTTACCGACCACTACAAAGAGTGGGGTGCCACAAAAAGAGCATCCAGCAAAACAAAACAAGGAAACGTAGTAGAAAGGTATGAAGAGATAGCTAAAGATGATGGTTCAGGCATCACAGTAAAAGGCACAAAAACTTATTCGTATCGAGTACATGCCAATACTGGCACTCGAGATGTACGGATTACATATGCATTTCAGCCGGGCGAGAAAGATGTAGTCAAGACGGTTGACTTACTCGTTGAGTCGGTCGAATTCACGAAGTAGTACTTGTAAAATGCGGTGATTAGCACTCTATTGACGAGAGTGCTAATTTTTATGTATACTTAAAGTATGAGTATTAGTGAGCGCGCTCTAAAGTATCTTGAAACTCGTAAACCTATTGAAATGGCGGGTGATGTCGTTATTATCGGTGGGCTGGCGCTACTATTAGCTAATGGCGTTAACTGCTTTGACAGATGGAGTAGAGAAAAGGAATTACGAAAGGAAAAAGAATTATGAGTTCAAGTTATCTAGTGCCAAATGTCATCATGAAAACGGCGGATGGCGAGCGTGGATACGACATCTACTCGCGTCTACTGGAAGATCGGATTATTTTCTTAGGCGAGGATGTCAATGAGCACACTGCCAATGTGGTGGTAGCTCAGCTACTGCATCTTGCCAATGAAGACCCAAAAGCCGACATCTCGCTCTATATTAATAGCCCGGGTGGTTCTGTGTATGATGGCATGGCAATCTTTGACACTATGAATTTCATCAAGCCAGATGTAGCTACGTATGGCATTGGTCTTCAGGCGAGCATGGGCGCATTCCTTCTCTCGAGCGGTGCGAAAGGCAAGCGATTTGTGCTGCCTCACTCACGTGTCATGATTCACCAGCCAAGCTCAGGCACCCAAGGTAAGGTGACCGATCAAGAGATTAGCTTGCGTGAAAGTATCAAGATCAAGAAACTCCTCAATGATATCTTAGCGAAAAACACTGGTCAAAAGCTCGCAAAAATTGAGAAAGATGTCGACCGGGACTACTGGATGGATGCTGCGGAGGCTGTGAAGTATGGCTTGGCAGACAAAGTTATTAAAAACGCTTGACTCGCGCGCGTATATGCCTCATAATTAGTCTCAATGAAGATTGAGTAAGCTGGGTGTACTTTACACGCACGCCATGTGGCGAGGCGTTTTTTGCGTGTTTATACCCCTTAGAAAACCCTTCGGCGCCGGTTTCAATACAATTCAACTATAAGGAGTCTCGCGTGGCAACAGCTAAGCCTAAGAACACGCAGCGCGTCTTTTTCACGAAAGATGACACTGCCCTACCTTTACCAAATCTAATTACTCATCAGCGAAATAGCTGGCGCGAGTTTGTCGAGACGGGTCTCTCTGAGATCTTTGCAGAGCTCAACCCGATCGAAGACTATACTGGTCAAAAGCTTGCAATGCGTTTTGGCAAATATGAGTTTAAGGAGCCGAAACACTCCGAGCTATTCGCAAAAGAGAACAACATTACGTTTGATGCGCCACTTCATGCGACTGTTGAGCTTACAAACAAAGTAACTGGTGAGGTGAAAGAACAAGATATCTATCTTGGTGACTACCCATGGATGACAGAGCGCGGTACGTTTATCGTAAACGGTACTGAGCGTGTGGTTGTCTCTCAGCTGATCCGAAGCTCTGGTGTGTTCTTTACCGCCGATAATGCAGCTGGACGCAACTTCTACGGTGCAAAGCTTATCCCGGGTCGTGGTGCATGGCTGGAATTTGAAACCGCAGCCAATGGTGCAATCTACGTGAAAATTGATCGACGCCGAAAACTCCCTGTCACAACACTCCTTCGTGCACTTGGTCACAGTAAGACTTCTGAAATCAAATCTCTATTTGAAAAAGTCGACAGCGGTGAAGTTAAGTATATCGAAGCCACGCTTGAAAAAGACACAACTAAGGGTTCAAATGAAGCTCTTATCGAAGTTTACCGCCGCCTTCGTCCAGGCGACCTTGCTACCGTCGACAATGCCCGCCAGATGATCGAGCGCATGTTCTTTGACTTTAAGCGCTTTGACTACAGTCGTGTTGGTCGCTACAAGCTCAACCAGCGCCTTGGTATGGACGTTGCAAATACTGCTGAGAACCGCGTATTTCGCATGGAAGACCTGATCGCAATTGTTAGCGAGATTATCCGTCTTAACAACACTCAGGAATTAGCTGACGATATTGATGCGCTTTCAAATCGCCGCGTAAAGCTTGTTGGCGAACTTGTTGCACGTCAATTCCGTGTTGGTATGCTCCGTATGCAGCGTAATGCCATGGATCGTATGAGTATGTCTGACATCGAGAATGTTACTCCAAGCCAGTTGATTAACGCTCGCCCGGTCGTAGCTGCTGTTCGCGAATTCTTTGCAAGTTCTCAGCTTTCGCAACTTATGGACGAAGTAAATCCACTTTCAGAGCTTTCTCACAAACGACGCCTGAGCTCGATGGGACCTGGTGGTCTTTCTCGTGAACGTGCTGGATTTGATGTTCGTGATGCGCACCCGACTCACTACGGTCGCCTCTGTTCTGTGGAAACACCGGAAGGTGCCAACATTGGTCTTGTGCTCAACATGGCTGCATATGCTCGTGTGAATGAATACGGCTTCCTTGAAACTCCATACTTGAAAGTTAAGGATGGCAAGGTTAGCGATGAGGTTATTTACCTCGACGCATCTCAAGAGGTTACGGAAGTCATCGCTGACGCAGGTGCTGAGCTCGACAAGGACGGCAAGTTTGTTGCGGAGCGTGTTTCTGCTCGTAACGGCCTCCTACCTGAGCAAGTTGACGCTTCTGAAGTCACATATATGGATGCCGCTAACAAGCAGATCCTTGGCTCGACTGCATCACTTGTCCCATTCATTGAGAAAAACCGTATTGACCGCTCACTTACTGGATCAAACATGCAGAAACAAGCTGTGCCTCTACTAACTCCTGAGGCGCCAACGGTTGGTACTGGTATTGAAGCAGAGATCGCTAAGAATACGAGCCAGCTTGTTGTAGCTGAAGGTGCTGGTGAAGTTGTGCGTGCTGACGGTGACGAAATTCACGTTAAGTACAAAGACGGTACTAAGAAGTACGAGCTCGTTCACTTCTCAAAGTCAAACGATGACCGATCAATCAACCAAAAAACACGCGTACATCGCGGCGATAAAGTAAAAGCAGGCGACATCCTAATTGAAGGTGCGTCAGTTGCTGACGGAGAGCTAGCGCTTGGACGTGACCTCACTGTAGCTTTCATGCCATGGCAAGGCTACAACATGGATGACGCGATTGTGCTTTCTGATCGTCTTGTCAAAGAAGATAGCCTCACAAGTATCAACATCAAAGACTACAACGTTGAAGTTCGTGAAACAAAACTTGGCCCAGAGATTGTAACTCGTGACATCCCGAATGTCTCAGAAGAATCACTTCGCCACCTTGATGAAAACGGTATCGTACAAGTAGGCTCTGAAGTAAAAGCAGGTGATGTGCTCGTCGGTAAGATTACTCCTAAGGGTGAGCAAGAGCTCAGCTCAGAAGAGCGACTTCTCCGCGCAATCTTCGGTGAAAAAGCTAAAGACGTACGTGACACTTCACAACGTATGAACAATGCTGGTGGCGGTAAAGTTGTCGGCGTGAAGGTATTCTCGCGCGAGAACGGTCACGAGCTTAAAGCTGGTGTACTGATGCAGATCCAGATCTTTGTTGCGCAATTACGTAAGATTTCAGTTGGTGACAAGCTTGCTGGTCGTCACGGTAACAAGGGTGTGGTTGCACGTATCCTTCCAGTCGAAGACATGCCATTTATGGAAGATGGTACTCCAGTTGACGTAGTGCTTAACCCGCTCGGTGTGCCAAGTCGTATGAACATCGGTCAGATCTTCGAGACTCACCTTGGTATGGCGGCTCGTGCCCTAGGTTACAAAGTCGCAACTCCTCCATTTAATGGTGTTCCTGATAGTATCATCTCTGATGAGCTTGAAAAGGCTGGTTATGCACGCGATGGAAAGAGTCAGCTCTTTGACGGACGTACCGGTGAAGCATTTGAAGAACGAACAACTGTCGGTGTGATGCATATCATCAAGCTACACCACATGGTTTCTGACAAGATCCACGCTCGTTCGACTGGTCCGTACACTATGGTTACCCAGCAGCCGCTTGGTGGTAAGGCGCAAAATGGTGGTCAGCGATTCGGTGAGATGGAGGTGTGGGCACTTGAAGCATATGGCGCTGCAACAACTCTCCAGGAAATGCTCACAATCAAGTCTGACGATACATACGGTCGCGCAAAGGCATACGAAGCAATCATTAAGGACGAGCAAATTGTTGGTCCGAAGCTTCCAGAAAGTTTCAATGTGCTTGTAAAGGAACTCCAAGGTCTTGGTCTACGTGTTGACCTTCTTGATGAGTCTGAAGATGAAGTGATTGACGCCGAAGAAGTAATCGCAGAGGCTGGCCCAGAAGATAAAACCGTTCCAGCTGACAGTACTGTGATCGTGGATGACGCGGATAAAGAAACAATTCTTGACGAGGCGGACGACATCGACCTAGAGGAAGACGGTCTATCTATTGAAACAGCAGAAGAATTTGAGACAAATGATAACGAAGAGGAGGCAAAATAATGTCACGTGTAGTCGCGAATGCAGGCGCAGGAATTGCCGACTTTGACGCAGTTCGACTCGCCGTTGCTAGCCCAGATGACATCCTGAAGTGGAGCCATGGTGAGGTTACAAAGCCAGAGACAATCAACTATCGAACACAAAAGCCAGAGCGAGATGGTTTGTTCTGTGAGCGAATTTTCGGTCCAGTCAAAGACATCAACCCACATGACAGCAAGCTTAAGGGCGTACGCTCTCGCGAAGCTGCCGTAGATAAGAATGGCGAGCTGGTGACCAGGAGTATCGTACGTCGTGAGCGTATGGGGCATATCAACCTTGCGGCACCTGTAGCACACATCTGGTTTATGCGTGGTACACCAAGCGCTATGAGCCTATTGCTTGGCTTGACTGTTCGAAACCTTGAGAGAATCGCATACTTTGCTACCTACGTTATCTTAAAGACCGATGACGAGAAGCGCGATCAAATGCTGGCTGATCTTGAGGCAGAGACCGAAGCTGGTCGTGCAGCGATCAAGATTCGCTATGAGAAAGCCGCCGAAGAAGAAGGTGCTGATGTTAAGAAGCTTGCTGCAGAGCAGACAAAAGAAATCGAGGATCTCGAAGATGGTTATGTTACAAGGAAGACTCAGCTTGAAAGCCTAGTTAAGAGCGCACTCATCAATGAGACTGATTTCCGAAGTCTTCCTGAAGAGTACGAAGAGCTTATCGAAGTAGCTATGGGTGGACCAGCGCTAAAGGCGCTACTTGACGAGATTGACTTGCCAAGCCTTATCACTGAACTTACAGAAGAAGTCGAGAAGGCAAAAGGCCAGCGCGAGAAGAAGCTTCTCAAGCGTCTCAAAGTACTTGAAGGTATGCACGCGGCAGGTATCAAACCAGGAAGTCTTGCACTGACTGTACTTCCAGTGATTCCTCCAGATCTACGCCCGATGGTACAACTTACCGGTGGTCGATTTGCGACTTCTGACCTTAACGATCTCTACCGTCGTGTGATCAACCGTAACAATCGTTTGAAAAAACTGATTGACCTTAACGCTCCGGAAGTGATTCGCCGTAATGAAATGCGTATGCTTCAAGAAGCAGTTGATGCTTTGATTGACAACTCAGCAACACGCGGTGGCCGCGCAGTAAATGCAACTGGTAACCGACGTCGACTGAAGTCAATCTCAGACATGCTCAAGGGTAAGCAAGGTCGTTTCCGTCAGAACTTGCTCGGTAAGCGTGTAGACTACTCTGGTCGTTCTGTGATTGTGGTTGGTCCTAAGCTAAAGATTAACCAATGTGGTCTGCCAAAGCAGATGGCGTTAGAGCTCTTTAAGCCATTCGTGATCAGCTGGTTGATCCGTGGTGAGCATGCTCACAATATCCGTTCAGCGACTCGTTTGATTGAGTCTGGTGATGCACTCGTATGGGATGCACTCGACGCGGTAATTGAAGGAAAGTACGTACTCCTAAACCGTGCGCCATCGCTTCACCGTCTATCTATCCAGGCTTTCCAGCCGAAGCTCGTTGAAGGTAAAGCTATTCAACTTCACCCACTTGTAGCAAACGGATTCAACGCAGACTACGATGGCGACCAGATGGCTGTTCACTTGCCACTCTCGGATGAAGCACAGGCCGAAGCGCGTGACCTTATGTCTGCGACTAACAATCTCTTGAAGCCAGCTGATGGCGCGCCAGTACTAAACATTGGCCAGGACGTTGTGCTTGGAAATTACTACCTAACGTATGACAAGCCAAGCGCTCAGACTAAAGAAGTAAAGGCATTCAGCTCGGTATATGAAGCTGAGATGGCATACGATGCCGGTAAGTTACAGCTCCAAAGCCCAATCCGTATTTCGGCTAAAGGTAAAGCTCGCGAGACAACGCTTGGTCGCGTATTCTTCAACGAAATCTTGCCGGAAGACTTCCCGTACGACAACAATGTACAGAGCAAGAAGCAACTCAAGAAGGTACTCGCACAAATCTTTAATAGGTATGGTGCTGTAGAAACGGCAGCGACTGCTGACCGCATGAAGGGTCTAGCCTTCCGCTTTGCAACTGTTGCTGCTGTATCAACAGGTAAGGATGACTACCTGCACTTTGAAGAGATCTCTGAGCTTGTTGCTGAAGGTGACGCTAAGACGACTCTTATCTCAGAACAGTACGATCAAGGTTTGATCACTGACGAAGAACGCTACAACTTGACAGTTGCCGCATGGCGAAACGTTGACAATAACGTAACTGACTTCCTCAAGAAAGAACTTTCACAGATGGATACAAGCATTTCTGTGATGGTTAACTCTGGTGCTCGTGGTGATATCTCAAACGTGAAGCTCGCTTCAGCGATGATCGGTATCCAGGTAGATGCAACTAACCGTGAAATTGAGCTCCCAATCCGAAGCTCATTCAAACAAGGTCTCTCAAGCCTTGAGGCATTCGTGGCAACACGTGGTGCACGTAAGGGTCTGATCGACACCGCTCTTAAGACAGCTGACTCAGGTTACCTGACTCGTCGTCTTGTTGATGTGTCACAAGATGTCTTTACTGTAGAAGATGAAGCTGGCGATGACGATGGCTTTGCTATTTACCGTGCAGAATCTGAAGAGACTATGATCGACTTCGGTAACCGTCTATTTGGTCGTTACACTGCCGAGGAAATTCCAGGACATGTTGGTAAAGACGAGCTGATCACTCGAGAGATTGCAGATTCAATCGAAGCAGATAGTGACGTTACAGAAGTGAAAATCCAGAGTGTTCTCTCTACGAAGAATCTCAAGGGTATTCCACAAAAGAGCTATGGTATCGACATGGCATCTGGCTCGCTCGTGGCCGTTGCTCAGCCTGTCGGCGTTATCGCAGCGCAATCAGTTGGTGAGCCAGGTACGCAGCTGACACTTCGAACTTTCCACGCATCCGGTGTGGCTGGTGGTGACATCACCCAAGGTCTTCCGCGTGTTGAAGAGCTCTTTGAAGCTCGCGTGCCAAAGGGTCAAGCTCACATTACGGAAGTGGCAGGACTTGTGGATGTCTGGGAAGATGGCAAGAACTATATCGTTCAGGTGACGCCAGAGGCTGGACATGTCGAGCGTATTCCACTTGAAGGCCGAAAGGTGAGCGTGAAAGCAGGCTCAAATGTCAAAGCAGGTGATGTACTTGCTGCTGCTGAAGGTGAAGCGAAGCCACTCACTGCTCCATTTGATGGTGTGGTTGAAGTTGCCGAAGACACTCTTGTACTCGCCGCAAACGCGTCAGCCCCAGTTCGTTACGAAATTCCAGGTACAGCACAGCTAGTAATTAAGGCGAACGATGTTGTCGCTGCTGGCGACCGACTCACGATTGGTTCATTGAATCTTCACGATCTCATGCGTCTTAAGGGTTCAGAGGCTACTCAGCGTTATATTATTAACGAAGTGCTTCGTATCTATGCTGCACAAGGTCAGGACGTTGCCGATAAGCACCTTGAGATCATTGTGCGCCAGATGTTTAGCCGCGTGCAAGTGGAAGATCCAGGTGACTCAAGCTTTGTTACTGGTGACATTGTCTCAAAGGCAGCTGTTGTTGAGGCAAACAAAGAGCTTGCAACAGAGGGCAAGCAACTTGTAGAGTATACACAGTTACTTCTCGGTATCACAAAGGTCTCAATCTGGAGCGATAGCTGGCTTTCTGCGGCTTCATTCCAAGACACGACTCGCGTGTTGATCAATGCTGCAACTAGCGGACGAGCTGATCGCCTTAATGGCCTCAAGGAAAATGTGATTATTGGTCGCAAGATCCCTGTAGGTACAGGTGTTGAGGCAGAAGCTGTAGACTCTGAAGCTGATGAAAAATTAGCTGAAGAGATTGCAGAAGATGTCGAGCTAACAGTCTAAATAGACTGATGTGCATAAACCCCCCAGAGCAATACTCTGGGGGGTTTAGTTATGTAAAAATACACTTGATTTGCGAAAATGTATTGGTTATACTTAAGGTAATTATCTTATGCGAGGATAGAGAGGGAAAAGGGGAATGAGAATTCGAAGTAAATTCATAGGCGCTGGTGTTGCTGTCCTAGCGGTTGTTGCTAGTGGTACATCGGCGTATGCGGCACTAACTGACTCGACTAATTTTAGTCAAAGTATCACTGGTGGAGCATTTTCAACATTCATTGGGGATGCAAGTGGTGTAGAGGTGGTATCGCCAAGTGTCTCATTTGCTGCCGCGACTGTATCAAATGCGATGCAAACGAGTACTGGTACGTTTGGTACTTCTGGTGAGCGTATTTATGTAGATAATCCAGGCGCTATAACGGGTTCAAATGGCTGGACTCTCAGTCTTGCGGCTACGAGCGGTGCATCGGCTAAGTGGACGAGTGGTGGTAATCAGTACTCGTTTAACGGTGCTGCTCCGGCTAACGGTCAGCTGACAGTTAACGCAACTCCCGGCACACTTACGGCCGAGGTGGGTACAACAACGGGTATCACTAAAGGGACATCTTCGACATTTAGTGGTGGTACTAATACTCCTATCAATCTCTTGACTGCTGCATCAACTGCTGATGACATCAACCGGGTATATCTCACAGGCGTCAGTCTTAGTCAAACAATTCCTGCAAGTACTCCAGCAGGCACCTACACTCTAGACTTCACCCAGACAGCTGCGCAAGTCTAAAAAGAAAGTCCAAGCACACGGATATTGGTGTGCTAGAATAGATACAATTATGAGACGATTAAAGATCCTTGCCGCTGTATTGGCCATCACTGTTAGCTTAATATCACCTGTAGTGTCAGCTCAATCCGTGGCCGCCGCAGGTAACATAGGTGGCCGACCGGCTCTACCGCGTAAAGATGAGCCTCGTTCACAATCGATTTTTATTCACACTCTTAAGCAAGGTGAAACGGCCAACGACAAGGTCTTAATCTCTAATGGCTCCGACAAGACAGAGACTGCGCTACTTTACGCAGTTGATGCGATACCGTCTAACACGGGTGCGTTTACCTGTAAGCAAAAAGCCGAAGCGGTGACAGAAGCTGGTGCATGGATCTCTCTCGCAAAACAAGAAGTTACGCTGAAGCCTGGAGACTCGGACATTGTTAACTTCTCGATTAAAGCTCCTAAGAACGGTGATGTAGGTGAACATAACGCCTGTATTGCAATCGAGACAAAAGGTGACGAAGGTGAAGTGAACGGCAACTTACGTATTCGTACGCGCTCAGCTATCCGTGTAGCTTTGACTATCCCGGGCGAGCTACATCGCAAGGTGGCCATAAGCTCGTATAGTGTTTCTATTGATAACTATAAGCAGATGTTTAATGTTGCGCTCAGCAACGAAGGAAATGTATCTTCCGATACAGATGTGAAAGTATCTCTGCGTAGTGCTTTTGGTGAGGTAGTATATCAAAACAGTGGTCAATACCCGATACTTCCTGGTAATAAGCTTGAACTTACGTTTGAAAACGATAAATCTCCATTTTTTGGAGGTTGGTATACTGCGGATGCTTCAATATCCTACGACAAGAATGCCTCAAAATGGGGCACACAGTCTACTGGGTCAATTGAAGAGGTAAAGGCAAAAAGTCAAGTTGTGTTTATCATGCCGCAGCCGCTTGCGCTTCTTATCTTTGCTGTAGCGATTCTGGTAGTCGGATGGCTCGCTACATACTTGATCGTACGACATCGTCGCACACAATATATCCTAGCTACATGGCGTCGCTACCGGGTCAAGGATGGTGACACGCTTGAGTATCTAGCTGAAGCAACAGGCGCAAAATGGAAGCAAATTGCAAAAGTAAATGACATCAAAGCCCCGTACGTACTAAAAGCCGGTAGTATTATCCGACTCCCAAAGCCTGCTGCAAAGAAGAACGTAGTAAAAGGTTAGGAAGATGCTGGCTAAGCAGCGTGCTATCACTGCCGTGGCTATTATGTTGCTGTCATTGTGTCTTTCGCTTGCTGTGATGTCATCTTCGGCGAGCGCTGCAACCGTGAATGCTACACTAAGACCGATTACTACTATTTCAAACACTCAATGGACAGAGCAGGGCACGGCAGATAGTAGTTGCTCTGGAGCGTGTGATTATATTGACGAATCGGTTTCTGACGGCGTCGCTAGCTACCTTAACGGTGCAGCGGCTCAGGGGCCAACGGCTACATTTGCAATTGGCGGCGGCCTTGATAGTGGTCAGACTGCGACGTCTATCGTAGTCCATGCTATTGGCGCAGCGGGATCGGGTGGTCTTGGTTACCCGCCGGTTACAATATCTCTCACGATTAATGGCAGTACAGTAGCAGCGCCTACTGTGAACTTTAACTCGACAACATACCAAGATCGGACGGCGACATTTACTGGCTCATGGACTAAAAGTCAGGTCGATGCAGCAACGGTAACGATTGCTAAAGCGGTGAATGGGCTTCAGCCCGCAGTGAGACTGTCTACGCTGTATGTCGAAGTGACCTATACTCGACCACTTATTGCGCAGACTGCATCTCGCTTCTACGCTAACGCAAACAGTGTGATCCCGGGTGCTCCACTAGCTTCTACTAATACCGTTACCGAAGTATCTAAGGATGTTCCGTTTCGTTTGAGACTAGGAATGACTCCCACAGAAAGTGACTGGAGTACTGGCTCGTGGGGTATTCATGGCAACACATACTACCTAGAGTACTCTGAATTGACGGCAGCGTCATGTGCGGCGCAAGTGTCTGGTTGGCAGCAAGTATCGTCTGGAGGAGCGATACGTTGGTATGATAATGCATCGGTTGCAAATGGTGCGACAATAAGTGATCTTGGCACGAGTGATGTAAGTGTTAGTGGAACACGCGTGCCTCAGCGCTACCATGATGTGTATGGCCCTGAGATGGCGGCAACAATTACAAGCGGCAATACGGGTATTTGGGATTTTTCGCTCGTGTCGTCCGGGCAACCTGCAGGACGATCTTTCTGCTTCCGGATACTAAAGGGAGATGTAACGACTCTTGATGCATATACTGCTTATCCTCAAATTGTGCTCACAGGCGACCTAGGAGTGACAATTGTAGATGCGGGCGGTACGGAAGTAACTTCTCCAGTAGTGCCATTCTCGTCAACTATTACAACAACGAAACAATGTAATACAACTACAGCTACTCTTGGAGTTTCAAGCCAGCGTATCAGAGTAACAAATGCTCTAGTGACAAATGGCTGGAACGTGAGCATTGCCGCAGCTAATCCTACCAGTTTATGGACAGCAGGTGCGTCTTATTACGACTTTAACGATGTGTCGGGGTGCTCAGATGGTGGTGATGGCGATGCGTGGGGTGGTCGACTGACGGTTAACCCCTCTGGAGCGACAGTAACACCGACGGGGAGTTGCACTATGACTGGCGTGAGTAAAGGCAGTAGCGCAGCATTCACCGAAGGTACAACGAATGCAATAACACTGCTGTCGGCGACTTCTGGCTCTCAACGATTTTGTGACTGGGATATGACGAGCGTAGGATTGTCTCAACAAGTTCCTTCTCAGACAGCGCCTGGCTCCTATAGTCTAGATATGGTGATAACGGCAACAGCGCAATGAAGCAAAAAATAAAAAATACTATATTTGTGACAGTTGGCTTATTTGCGATAGCAATAGGCGTGGTGACTGTACCATCTGGAGCGGCAGCAAAAGATTACACGTTTAAAATGTGGATTGCACCACTCGAATGCACCCGTAACGAAATATCGGATGGTATTACTACAACTACTATTCTTACTCCCAAGCAGTGTGATGATTTGCTACATCCTCCAAGTAAGCCGCAGCCAGGCGAGCCGAATAAGCCAACCCCAAGCGCTCCAGACACAGGTAAATTTAGCGACACATGGACGACAATAGTGATGACTAGTATCCTTTTGATACTCGGAATTGGCATTACTATCTTGGCGGTTCACAACAGTAAGGCGTATAAGCGCACTAACTTGCAAGAAAAGCGCCACTAGAGTATAATTATACGGAAGAGTTTCCTCTTTACCGGGTTTACGAGAAGTGTACAATTTCGTAAATCGCGGAAAGAAAAGCCTTGTAGCGCTGTCTTTGCTGGACGAGCTACAAAAATAACGTAAATAAATGGGAGCCATAGTTTTCTATGCCAACAATTAACCAGTTAGTTCGCAAGCCGCGAAAAACAGCTGCAAAGAAGAGTAAGTCCCCAGCACTTGGAACAATCCATAATGCGCTCAAGACTCGCTATTACAATCAGAACTCACCGCTCATGCGTGGAGTATGTATCAAAGTGACAACTAAGACACCAAAGAAGCCAAACTCAGCACTCCGTAAGGTTGCTCGTGTGCGCCTTACAAACAAGCAAGAAGTTTGGGCTTACATCGGTGGTGAAGGTCATAACCTCCAGGAGCATGCCGTAGTGCTTGTACGTGGTGGTCGTGTACCGGATCTTCCAGGTGTTCGCTATCATATCGTACGTGGCGCTCTTGATCTTCAAGGTGTTAATGGACGCAAACAAGGCCGTAGCAAGTACGGTGCGAAAAAGGAAGGTAAGTAAACATGCCTCGCAAAGTTACCAAAAAGCTCCAGCGCGAGCTGAAACCAGACCGAAAATACCAGAGCGTGCTCGTACAGCGTCTCATCAACAAATCTATGCTTGATGGCAAGAAACTCGTTGCAGAGCGTGCTGTATATGGTGCACTCGAAGAAGCTGCTAAAAAGCTCAAGAGTGAAGATCCACTTGAAGTGTTTGAAAAAGCCCTCAAGAATGTTTCTCCGAACTTTGAAGTTAAAAGCCGGCGTGTCGGTGGTGCAAACTACCAGATCCCGTTCCCTGTACAGGGTCACCGTCAGCTACACTACAGCTTCAGCTGGCTTGTGCAGAGTGCGCGTGCTCGCAAGGGTATGCCGTACCAAAAGCGTCTTGCTGCTGAAATCGTAGATGCTTACAACGAAGCGGGTGCTGCCTTCAAGAAGAAGGAAGACACTCACAAGATGGCAGAAGCAAACCGTGCGTTTGCACACTTCGCCAGAGGTTAATATGTCCCGTGATAAACTACCGTCTCGTCCAACTTCCAAGGAAGTGGACGGGGCGGTTTTGCGTTTAGTTAGAGACGAGTATCTTGAGCAGGTATCGGTGGAGCAAGTGGCAGCAAGCTTTGGAACTGTCTGTGCACCGATGTTTTGGGCGTCAAAGAAGGCTTTGGAGGAAGTCGTCGCTAACAACCCTTTCTTCTACAATCGCGACGCTCGGCTTAGGGATATTAAAACAGTAGACAACATGCGCATGGCAGAGGGCTTAAATCCAGACGAATCATTCTGGGAGTATGTTGAGCGAAAGAATAGAGAGCAAAGCTAGAAGGGCAATCTCAGTCTAAGGGAACGGCTGTCATTCTGCTTAATAGTCTCAGGGGCTATCTTGCCTACTAAGACAAATGCTAATATGACTGCAAAGCCACACATGATCGAAGGAATGCCGGCGACAGTGCTTGGGTCTACTAAGTTGACTGTGGCGGTTGGAAGCATAAAGCAAAGGTATCCAATCGAGAGTGCATATAACGCTCTTTTAATGTGTTTTTTCGACTCCTGTCCAAACTTATATGCTAAGCCTGTGCCGATGATAAGCCAGCCGTAATAGTACAGACCATACCAGAGAGAGCTTCCACCTGTTTTGGTGTCGAATACTGCATAGTTTGCATAGCAAGTATGACCAGATATTGCTTGTACTCCAAATGTAAAGTACGCGATAAAGCCTGCCGCGGTCAGATATGCGAAAGGAACGAGGTATTTTGACTTCTTACCAGCGATCGCATGTGCAAGGTGAAGTCCGAGCGGCGGGAGGAGTGTGATTGAGCTGTAGCCAATCCTTGACCATGTTCCGCCATCGACGCCCCAGCCGCCACAGAGTAGGTATTCAGTGCCTTGAAAAGTGGCTAAAAATACTAGTAGCGCTACGACAAGTCGACTGATGACCGTCATCTTGTATCGCCATAGTACATATGCTGCGAAAATAATCTCTATCGCGAAGGTTGCTAGCATAACAGGAGGTGAAAAACAGTAAAGTTTAACAGACTTTTTCATAGTTGAGATTATAGCATTTTAGCCGCGCTTATGCTTGATAAATGGCGCAAAAAAGAGTGCAATGATGAGATGACAACAATCGAGCAGGCAACAGAACGGCAGACTCAGACGGTACTTGCGGATGTTGATAGCTGGGAAGTCTGTGAGGAGTTGCTTGAGCTGTTCGGTGGTGATAGCGATCTATTTAGCAAGCTAGAAGAGCTTGAAGTAGAGTTCTCAGAAGATATGTTTGAGACGCTAAACTGTATTGCAGCCCTTAAGTACGACCAAACTTATGGAGGTGAGGCACTTGACGAAAATGGAAATGCTTGGCTTTCGGGAACGTTACTCGGACTCATGGTTGTTGATAATATAGCGTCACGAAAAGACGTTGACCCAAGCTCGTGTCGGGATTCTCTACTTCAGTCTGGTCTCATGGCAAAATTTTATCGTGAAGATGATATTAAATTAGAAGAGATTGCTGGCATATTGAGTGTTATTGACGACATCGGAAATAAGGGGTTAGGGAATAGTGGCTATAGTCAGCTCGCGGCAGCTGTGGGTCTTGACGTATTCAATGATACTCACACGTATGATGCGTTTACTAAAGGGTATAACTTCATCATTCACAGAGGAAGACGTGCCCTTGCTGCGGTCTGGATCGCGAATGAATTCAAGAGAGGTATAGCACTACTCTTGGACGAGGGTGAATAGCTAGTCAGATATTGTTATTTCTGATACAATATGTGACGAAGTGCTATTTTCTAATGTCTAAAAATAGCTAAATATAATTAGTAATCTCACTAGAGAGGAATACAAGAATGGCTACGCCGCAAAATGTCCCACTAAAGGACTATCGAAATATCGGAATTATCGCTCATATTGATGCTGGAAAGACTACCACTACTGAGGGTATCTTGTATCGTACTGGTATAAATCACAAAATCGGTGAAGTTCGCGGTGACGGCGATGGTGCGACAACTGACTGGATGGCACAGGAAAAAGAGCGCGGTATCACGATTACTTCTGCTGCGGTCACATGTTTCTGGAAAGACCACAAGATTAACATTATCGACACTCCAGGTCACATTGACTTTACGGCAGAGGTTGAGCGTTCACTTCGTGTGCTCGACGGTGCAGTTACTGTGTTCGATGGCAAGATGGGTGTAGAGGCTCAGTCTGAAACTGTATGGCGCCAAGCAAATAAGTATGGCGTGCCACGTGTCTGCTTCATTAACAAAATCAACCAAACTGGTGGTGACTTCTATAAGTCTCTTGAGAGTATTCACACTCGTCTTTCAAAGAACGCCCTACCAGTACATCTTCCTATCGGCTTCGAGAAGGAAATTAACGGTGTTGTTGACCTCATTGAGATGAAGGCATATACCTACTCTGACTACACTGACAAGCAGCTTGTTGAAGGTGAAATCCCAGCTGACATGGTCGAGAAGGCAACAAACGCTCGTGCTCTTCTTATTGAGGCAGCAGTTGAAGCTGAGGACTCACTCATGGAGAAATTTTTTGAAGGTGGTGTTGATGCGATCAGCAAAGAAGAGCTAAAGAGCGGCCTGCGCAAACGCGTGCTAGCCGGTGACTTCTACCTTGTTACTGGTGGTGATGGTCGTGGTGTGATCGTTGAAAAGCTACTTGACGTTATGGTTGACTTTCTGCCAAGCCCACTTGATGTTGACGCAATCTGGGGTAAGAACCCAAAGACAGGTGATGAAATCGAGCGCAAGCCGGACGACAAAGAGCCAATGGCAGCACTTGCATTCAAGATCGCAACCGACCCATTTGTTGGTAAGCTTATCTTTGTCCGTGTGTATTCTGGTGTGCTAACCGCTGGTAGCTACGTGCTTAATACGACAACTGGCGAAAAGGAACGTATTGGACGTATTGTTCGTATGCATGCTGACAAACGTGAAGATATTGACCGAGTTGGTGCTGGTGACATTGCCGCTGTTGTAGGCCTCAAGAATACCTTCACTGGTAACACACTGTCAGATCCAGCGCATTCTATTGCGCTTGAAAGCATTACTTTCCCAGACCCTCCTGTGTCAATTGCTGTGGAGCCAAAGTCTAAGGCTGACCAAGAAAAAATGGGCATTGCTCTCCAGCGACTTGCCGAAGAAGATCCAACCTTCCGTATCCACACGGATGAAGACACTGGCCAAACGATCATGTCAGGAATGGGTGAGCTTCACCTCGACATTCTTATCGACCGTATGAAGCGCGAGTTTAAGGTAGAAGCGAACGTTGGTGAGCCGCAAGTAGCCTTCCGTGAAAGTATCAAAGGCCGTGCTGAAGTCCAAGGTAAGCATGCTAAGCAATCTGGTGGTCGCGGTCAGTACGGTGATGTCTGGGTTCGCTTTGAGCCAAATGAACCAGGTAAAGGCTTTGAATTCTTTGATGAAATCAAGGGTGGTGTGGTCCCGCAAGAGTATCGCATGCCTGTTCAGAAAGGTATTAAGGAGACACTTGATGGTGGTGTAATCGCTGGCTACCCAGTAGTAGATGTCAAAGCAACGCTCTATGATGGTAGCTACCACGACGTTGACTCATCCGAGCTAGCGTTCTCACTTGCTGGATCTATCGCCGCACGTGAAGGCGTGAAGCAGGCAACACCAATCTTGCTTGAGCCTGTCATGAAAGTTGAAGTAACAACTCCTGAAGAATTCATGGGTGATATTATCGGTGACTTAAACTCACGTCGTGGTCGTATCGATTCTATGGAAGACCTTATGGGTGGCGCAAAACTCATCAAGGCATTTGTACCACTCGTAAGCATGTTTGGATATACAGGTGATATCCGCTCTATGTCACAAGGTCGTGCAGCTTCTACAATGGAGCTAGCGCAGTACGAGGAAGTACCACCAAATGTAGCGCAAGAGATTATTGAGAAGCGCTCAACTAAGTAGTCTCAATGAAGCCTCAAAATACCCCGTCGGATTTGGCGGGGTATTTTAAATCATGGTACAATAACCACAACCTTAAAGGAGGAGAGGTATGAATACAGTAACAAGTAACGATCCGACGACGCACACTTGGCGACGCTGGTTCAGACGAACGAATGTGTATATAGCAGAGTATATTCTTATGCTCGTGCTCGTAGCAAGCTTCATTGGCGTACTTGTGTCGCTATGGTTTAGCTTTTTTGAGCTAATCTATGGTCAGGGGTACTTCTCTGTTGCAACAGCGGCTAGTCAAATAGGTGCCTTGCTTGTGGTTGGACCGGCAGCATTTTGGCTGTATGCACGTGTTACAGGACAAGAAAATGTGCATCCTGAGCTGTACGAGCGTAAGTCTCGCACTGTCTTTTTGACGATTTGGCTATTCTTTGCAGTACTATCTTTAGTAGGTATGGTACTGGCTGTTGTAGCTGTATTTACCAATGCCGTTTTTGGGCTTGGTACTGATTTTGCCGAGGCGCTCGTGACTAAAGTCTTGCCTGGGATATTTGCGGTTGCGACAGTTGTCTTTGGTCTCTTTATGGTAGTGAAGCACACCTCTCGTAAATTTGTGATGATTGCTGCATGGGTACTTGTGGCTATGGCGGTTGTGCTCCTCATTGCAAACTCTACGATGGTGCTTGTGCGTAAGGATTCAATGCAAAAAATTACACCTGCAGTACCAGGCTTAACTTCGCCACGTACTGTTGTCGATGACTGTACGTTCTCTGAATATCTAGATAAAGAATGTACGTATACGGAGTACCGCAATAGTCAGCGCTCAAATTCATCGAGTAATTCAACCTATCCTTACTAGTAGTAAGTAGATATTAGTTACAAATCAGCACGCCACTCATTGACCGGGTGGCGTTTCTGATATACTAGGTCTAGATTGAAAATAATAAAAAAGGAAAACGATGAATATTCTGATTGTTGGAGGCGGTTTTGGTGGCGTGAAGGCTGCGTTGGAACTTGCTAAAAAGAAGAAAAATACAATTACTTTGGTGTCAAATTCGGCAAACTTTCAGTACTATCCTGCACTGTTTAGTACGGCGACTGGTCACAGCTATAAAGAATCGTGGGTACCGCTTGCGAAAATATTTAGAAAAGCCAAGAATGTGCGTATTGTTACAGATATGATCGATACTATTAACCCAGACGACCATACTGTACACGGCGAGTCTGGACGTATTTACAAATACGACGAACTTATTTTGTCCCTTGGCAGCGTCACTTCTTACTTTGGAATCGAAGGTCTTGATGTCTATTCGTATGGAATCAAATCTGAAACTGAGATTCGAAAGCTACAAGGCCACCTGTTCCGAGAGATGAGCGATGGCTCGGATGACGAGAAGAACTACGTAATCATCGGAGCAGGGCCGACTGGCGTGGAACTTGCCGGCGCTCTAGGAGAGTATGTACGAGTACTTCGCGCCCACTTCGGGATACAGAAGAAAACGGTGAAGATTAGCGTGATTGAGGCTGCTCCAAGAGTGTTGCCTCGTCTGAGTGAGAAAAGTAGCGAAAAAGCATTGAATCGTCTGAAGCAACTTGGAGTCCACGTAGAGACTGATAAGAAAGTTGAGAAGATGACGGCCGAAGCTTTGATCGTGAACGGCAAGCCGCTGCAGACGCAAACTGTCATCTGGACATCAGGCGTTATGAATGCTCCGTTTTATAAGAAAAACGCCGAGCACTTTGATCTTAATGAGAGAGGCAAAGTAAAGGTGGACGAATTCATGCGCGCTAGAGCGCACGTGTACGTTATCGGTGATAACTCCAATACGCCATATGCTGGACTCGCTCAGACAGCACTGCATGACGGTATTTTTGTGGCAAAGCACTTAATGGGCAGCAAAAAAACCTACAAGCCAAAGTCGCCACCGTGCGTAGTGCCGATCGGGCATGGCTGGGCTCTTTTTGAGTGGGGTAAGCTTCGCTTTGGCGGACGTCTTGGTGGTCTTTTGCGCCGAGCAGCTGATTTAATCGGCTATCACGATATCTTGCCTATTAGCTGGGCTATCGGTACATGGCGTGCTGGCACGAAGAAAGAGCTTCGTATTCCTGAAAAAATGGAGATGTAATACCTATTTACATCAAGGGCTGGTGTCTGTATAATTATCTGCAGTACATCGCGAGGTCTATTTTGGGTTGCGCGTGGAACATATTAATTAATCTAAGGAGAATCACCTTTCATGGCAGATTTTGACCGAAGTAAGCCTCACGTTAACGTTGGTACTATGGGCCACGTTGACCACGGTAAAACAACTCTAACAGCAGCGATTACACACGTTCTCGCTAAAAAACTTCCAAGCGACGTTAACAAGCCTCGTAACTACGATGAGATTGACAACGCTCCAGAAGAAAAAGCTCGTGGTATTACCATCGCTTCTTCTCACCAGGAATACGAGTCTGAGAAGCGTCACTACGCTCACGTGGACATGCCAGGACACGCCGACTACGTTAAGAATATGATCACTGGTGCCGCTCAGGTTGACGGTGCAATCCTCGTGGTTGCTGCAACTGACGGCCCACTTCCACAGACACGTGAACACGTACTGCTTGCTAAGCAAGTTGGTGTGCCAAAGATCGTTGTCTTCCTTAACAAGATGGACATCGCTGATCCTGAGCTCGTAGAGCTCGTTGAAATGGACATCCGCGAACTCCTCGCTAAGAACGGCTTCGATGAAGACGCTCCTATCATCAAGGGTTCAGCTACTAAGGCTCTCGAAGGCGACGCAGCAAACGAAGAAGCTGTCATGGAACTCGTTGCAGCTCTTGACGCATACGTTCCAGAGCCAACTCGCGACATGGACAAGCCATTCCTTATGCCTATTGAGGACGTATTCTCAATCAAGGGTCGTGGTACTGTTGCAACTGGTCGTATCGAGCAAGGTGTCATTAAGCTAAACGAAGAAGTTGAAATCGTTGGTGTTAAGGATACTCAGAAATCAGTTGTTACTGGTATCGAAGCATTCAAGAAGAATCTTGACCAAGGTCAAGCAGGCGACAACGCTGGTCTTCTCCTTCGTGGTATCGAGCGCGAGCAAATCGAACGCGGTCAGGTGCTTGCAAAACCAGGTTCAATCACTCCACATACTGAGTTTGAAGCTGAAGTGTACATTCTTAAGAAGGAAGAAGGCGGACGCCACACTCCATTCTCAAAGGGTTACAAGCCACAGTTCTACTTCCGTACAACTGACGTTACTGGTGAAGTTGAACTCCCAGCTGACAAAGAAATGGTTATGCCAGGCGACACATTGACTTTCAATGTAAAGCTTCTCGCTCCTATCGCTATGGAGCAAGGCCTCAACTTTGCTATCCGTGAAGGTGGTAAGACAGTTGGTGCTGGTGTTGTTACTAAGATTACTAAATAGTCTTTAGTCTAACCAAATAAAATACACCTCTTCCGGGGTGTATTTTATTTTGCTGAAGTCATAAGCCAGTGTGCGGCTCGTGCTTTCAACAAGAGATTACAACGCTTGCTTTTTTATGCTAAAAATGTTATTATATCACGAATGTCTTCAAATGAAACGTCATATGCCATAACAGTTCTCGATACAGATGGATCTGTTTTAGTTGAATCAAATGGCCTGGCATTGTTTGAGACTATGAGCTCAATCAAATCGCCTATTGGTACTCTAGCGATTAACAAAGCGTGCGAGCTCAAAGGTAGCATAGACGACGAAGATGACTTAATGGTTACAACTACGCATAACTCTAATGGCAGCGGTAAGCTTAAAGACTCTCTGCCATCTGCGTTTCCAATAACACTTCGCAATGCCCTATATCATAACATCATTGAGAGCGACTGCGTGGCAACAAATGTACTCATAGACTACTTGGGCGGAAAAGACACCGTCAACGATAAGATTAGACGCGAAATGGGCATTGTAGGTATTGAGCTAGTGACCGAGAGGATAAACTTTGAAGGAGTGAACCACCGTGAAGTACCTTTCCAGGTTGGACGTGGGACGACGCGTGACTTTGCCAAATACTATCAACAGATATGGAGTGATAGTTCAGAGCTTATAGACGAACACCGATGGCACCGAAACCTGCATAAGCTTGTGAATACAGCACGCTTATTTGGGGTAGGCCAGAGAGAGCTAGCTAGGTCAGTAAGTTGGATCCATAAGACAGGATCAGGGGAAGACGTTAATGACAGCAATCTTTACTCTACAATGATGGACGCTGGGGAACTGCAGATTAATAACCGCACTCTTTACGTAGCGGCTGCTCTTACAGTCAATCACAGCGATGGGCCAATGCCTTCAAGGGCTGATATTTTAGCTGACTTTGCAGAGAGAAACACTAAAGCTATCGCTGATATTCCTTCAAGACCTGCTGCTTGATTTTTGGGTAATAATCTAGTATAGTTCAAGGTGCAATTAATCATATCGAAAACTCAGCCAGACGATGACTCTATTCCGATTCGAGCTTGAGGTTACGATATAACATGAAAGGAGCCATTTTATGGCAAAAGACGAAGGTCTTAAAATTCGAATTCGCCTCAAGGCGTACGACCACAAAGTGATCGACCAATCAGCAAAGCAGATCATTGATACTGCTGTACGTACAGGTGCAAGCGTAGCAGGGCCAGTACCGCTACCTACTCGCAAGAGCACATACACCGTTGTAAAGAGTCCTCACGTCTATAAGCAAGGTGGTGAGGCGTTTGAGATGCGTATCCACAAGCGCTTGATCGATATCACAAATGCGTCTCCAAAGACGATTGATAGCTTGCAAAACCTCAGCCTTCCGGCTGGTGTTGATGCAGAAATTCGCATGTAATTTGAGACTATGTCTTAATTAATAATAAAGCCCGCATATTGCGGGTTTTATTATTAAAATAATGAGTAAGGCTTAGTTTTTTGAGTTCTTCTTCGTAGGCGCGGCATCAATAACAAGATTTTCATTGGCGTCAATACTATCGTATACGGCCTGAATATCAGCCTGCAGTTTCAAGATCCAGACGGTGAAAAAGACCACCACTACACCAAGGATCACCCAGTACAGTGTTTGAATAGACGGCTTCATGGTCATGAAAGGCACATCTGATTTTGTAATCTGGAAAGACTTTACCTGATTTTTCTTAACTGCTTTACGTTTTGTAGGAGTTGTTTTGCGTGGTTTCTTTGTAGCCATGCTTGAAGTATACAGTCCGATAGTACTTATGGCAATAGAGTTCTTATTTTGATACAATCTAAAGACATGGCAAAGAAAAAACAAACAGTCCAGAAAAAGAGCAAGGCGAATCACACGAAGCGACTCCATGAGCGATTATTTGAGTCAGATAGTACATATTTTTTAAAGCTTGTGGTCGTGTTTCTAATGGGGACACTCTGGCTTAAATTTCATGTGCCATTCAGCTGGATGGGGGTAACATTTACGGCGCTGCCACTTGGTCTACTCATTGGACTTTTAGTAGTTCGCGCTTTTGAACATCACCAAGAAGATCGCAAGATTTGGTATGCTGTGCTGCTTTTTGTAAGCGTCGTGAGCTTATTTGGCCCAGCGGGAATTGTTATTTAGATTCAACTTTTTTAACAAATTCATCCAAGGTTAGCTTTGAGGCCGTAAGAACGGGAGCATCTTTTCCTATGTACCGTAGATGCCAAGGCTCATAGTGTATGCCTGTTTGCTTTTCCTTATCTTCGGGGTAACGGATAATAAAGCCAAATTTTGGTGCGTTCTTGGCGAGCCAAGTAGCAGTTGCCGGGCTGAGAGAGCAGCGATCAGCATCGCTTTCGCAAGCGCTATCTTTGTTGTCGACGTCAACGGCTAGACCAGTCTCGTGCTCGCTTGTACCTGGGTTGGCGATGTAAGCATCTGCCATGCCTTGGCCATGTTGCTTAGCGTAAGCGACTTTTAGCTGCTTTTGCTCTTCAGTAGAACGGTAAGCGCTGGCGACCATGAGCGGAAAACCATCTTTAGTGGCTTTCTTGAATAGCTTACCGAGAGCGCTGGAAGCCTCAGGCGCTAGACGAGGGTTTTTGATGGACTTACTGTACGAGACAGAGAGTTTTGACAATATTGGAGCATAGCTTTCGGGGAGCGGGTTGGATGTTGATGTATATACCCATCGGGTATGTGCGCGAAATGGATCGCTCTTGGCGAGTATGATAGCTGGTTGATTTTTAACGAGACCAATTGCTTGTGTGTAATTGACTTGAGCAAGCTTTTGCTGATGGTCTGCGTGATCGAGTATTTTCGTTGCGGCCGAGTGAAGATCCCAAAACCACCATACATACACAAGACTAACTAAGATAACTAAGGGGATGCCGATATGAATTGGCTTCTTCTCTGGCTTGACCTGCAGGCCAGGTGGAGTTGTCGTTACCGTCCTCTTCATCTGTACCTACAAGTATACTCTATAGTTGTTTGTTTTTATAAGCATATGCAATAATGAGGGTCAGAATGCTGAAGATGCAAAACGACAAGGGCTTTACTATCATAGAACTACTCGTAGTTATTGTAGTTGTGGCTATCTTGGCTGCCGTATCAGTGGTGGCGTATAGCGGTGTTCAGTCTAGGGCGGAAAACACAAAGACAGTAACAGCCGTAGAAAAGTACATCAAGGGCCTGAAACTATATGCCACAAAAGAGGGTAAATACCCCGCACCATACTTTACGTGGATGTGTCTTGGCAAACAGACTAGCACTTGTGGCGTGACACCCGACTCTGCGTGCTGGGGTGTTACGAGTGTAACTGGCGATGCTACGTTTGTGTCGAACTTGAATACATTCATGGGCAGTCAGCCTGAGGTTAGCACACAAGCGACAGCGTGCAGTGCCACCGGTAAAGCTTCCGGTGCCTTCTACTACTCTGCAGATGGTACAAATGCAGGCGTGTATTACTTCCTAAGAGGAGACGTCGGCTGTGGTACCCCCGGAGGTGCCTCGAATACAAGAGCCCAAAGTGTAGATACAACATTTTGCGGTGTCACCCTAACTCTTTAGACAAATGAAACTTGGTACGATCGAGTCAAACATGTGCAATAATAAAGGTAAGATGCTTAAGCTTGGAAACAGACAGGGATTTACAGTAGTAGAGCTTCTCGTTGTTATTGTCGTCATAGCGATTCTTGCGTCAGTGTCAGTCGTTGCTTACGGCGGTGTGCAGACTCGTGCAGAAAATAGCAAGACACTTGCTGGAATTGACCAGTTTGGCAAAGCGCTCCAGATATACAAGGCGCGTAATGACGGAAAGTATCCACTGACGGGCGGTGGGTTTCAGTTTGGCTGTATAGCAGAGTCTGGTACTTGCGGTAATATGGATGGCACTACTAATGCGGAATGTGTTGGTCTAGGCGTGTCAGGCATTAGTGCTACGCTTAATACCGCAATGAAAACAGTCATAAATACAATCCCTGCTGTAAGTGACCAAACAATGCAATGCCAGAATAAAAACGTTAAGGGGGCATTGTATGTTAACTATGGCACTACCTATATTCCTGCTGGAGATCCAAACGTGTATATTCTTTATTTCCTGAAGGGCGACCAACCGTGTAGTACGCCTGCCGGGTCAAAACCCTCCAACTTAGGCGACTTCCGTACTTATTACCCAAGCGGTGCCACGCGCTGTGTGATTTTATTTGAAGCTTGAGCAGAGAATAAAGCCTTAAGTTAATACTCTTGACGATAAGAGGCAAAGTCTGCTATAATTAGCTGGTAACTTTATTACGTAATAACAACTTATCCTTGGTGAGTCAGCAAGTCTACGGATACTGCAGGCCACCGGGGGTTTTAAATGGGAGAAAAGGGCATGAAAGCACTTCTCGGTACCAAAATTGGTATGACCCAAATCATCGCTGAAACTGGCGTAGCAACACCTGTTACGTTGATTCAAGCGGGCCCTGTGACTGTGACTCAGGTAAAATCTGTCGAAACAGACGGATACAACGCAGTACAAGTGGGATTTGGTATGGGTAAGAACCTGAGCAAGGCCGTCGCTGGACACGTAAAGTCTAGCAAAACCTCACCGAAGTATGTTCGGGAGTTTCGTGTTGATGAGCTACCTGCTGACCTTAAGGTTGGCGATGCTATCGACGTAAGTAGCTTTAGTTTGGGCGAAAAGGTCCAAGCAACAGGCACCTCAAAAGGTAAAGGTTTTGCCGGTACGGTAAAACGACACAACTTTAACACCTCTAAAAAGACACACGGTGGCAACGGAAACGTTCGACGTGTTGGATCAATCGGTTCAATGTACCCACAGAAGGTCTTTAAGGGTAAGCGTATGCCAGGTCGCATGGGACACGATCAAGTGACCGTAAAGAACTTGGAAGTCGCATATGTTGATGTTGCCAATAACCTCATCGGTCTCAAAGGCGCAGTGCCTGGCCCACGAAAAGGCCTCATCATAGTAAACGGAGGTAACGCGTAATGGCTGAAACTACTACAAAAGCGACGTTACCAAAGAATGTATTTGGTGTGGACGTAGAAAATCACGACCTTCTAAAAGTCGCATACGAAGCATATCTTGCAAACAATCGTGGCGCTAACGCAACAACTCTCCAACGCGGCGAAGTCCGTGGTGGTGGTAAAAAGCCATGGAAGCAAAAAGGTACTGGTCGTGCTCGATTTGGTTCATCTCGTAACCCTATCTGGCGTGGCGGTGGTATCGTATTTGGTCCACGTGGTAATGAAAACTACTCTAAGAAGCTTTCAACTACTAGCAAGCGTGTTGCTGTAAAGCAGGCACTGAGCCTTGCCAACAAAGCAAAGAAGATCACTGTTGTTGACGTAAAGACTACTGGTAAAACAAGTGAAGTCGCGAAATTCCTCGCCGACAATAAGTTTGCTCGTAAGACATTGATCGTGGTTGACGAAAAGACACCGGAGCTTATCCGCGCGACTGCCAATCTACAGAATGTTATCTTGACTCGTGGTACATTCCTTAATGTTTACCATATTCTGAATGCTGATCACATCGTGATCGCGCCAGCCGCTGTCAAGACAATCGAAATATGGCTTGATGGAAAGGAGACTAAGTAATGAATATCTTAGTAACCCCACGAGCGACTGAGAAGGCCTACGGCCAGACTCAGCAGAATGTCTACGTATTTAATGTGCCACTTTCTGCTAACAAGCAACAGATTGCAGATGCAGTCGCTGAGCAGTTTGACGTAACCGTAAAGGGTGTTCGTGTTGCTGTCCAGTCTGGCAAAGCAGTACGCTTTAGCCGTGGCAAGAACCGATACCCTGGCACGACAAGCCGTAAGGACACGAAAAAAGCATATGTTACGCTCGCAGAAGGCAGTAGCATCCAGGTATTTGAAGAGCCAGCTGCAGAAACGGAGAAGAAGTAATGCCGATTAAAGCCTATAACCCAACTACTCCTGCTCGTCGCGGTATGACAAGTGAAGACTACAGTGAGATTACTACTCGTAAGCCATTGAAGAGTCTGATCAAGAGCAAGAAGCAGAATGCTGGTCGTAACAACCGTGGTCGTATCACAGTTCGTCACCGTGGTGGCGGAGTAAAGCGTCACTATCGTTTGATGAACCACAATCTAGCAGACGGACTTGAGCTGACTGTTGAGGAAATTGAATACGATCCAAATCGTTCAGCTCGTATTGCGCGTGTCAAAGATCAGCATGGTCTATATCACTACATCATAGCTGACACAGCTATGAAAAAAGGCAAAAAGGTCGCCTCAGGTGCAGACGCCCCAATTGAGCAGTCAAATCGCATGCCACTTTCAAAGATCCCTGTCGGTACTCAGATCTATGCGATCGAGATCAACCCGGGTAAGGGTGCGCAGATGGTGCGCTCGGCTGGCACTAAAGCGCAGCTTATGGCCAAGGAAGGTGACTATGCTCAGGTGAAATTACCATCTGGTGAAGTTCGTCGTTTCCGTCTCGAAGCTACTGCAGCGATCGGTGTCGTAGGAAACGTTCAGCATCAAAACGTAAAGATTGGTTCAGCTGGGCGCAATCGTCGTAAAGGTATTCGTCCAACTGTCCGTGGTGTCGTAATGAATGCTGCCGATCACCCGCATGGTGGTGGTGACGGTGGTCGTCACGGTCCAGGTAAAGCACCTCGTACACCATGGGGTCAATTGACACTGGGCTATCGTACACGTCGTCGTAAAGATGTTTCAGGTTTGATCGTTAAAACGCGCCATGACGCGAAGAGGAAGAGGTAAGATATGAGTCGATCACTCAAAAAGGGTCCATTCGTTGATGCCAAGCTTGCAAAGAAGGTGGAGAAGCTATCAGCAGATGACCGTACTGTTATAAAAACTTGGGCTCGTGCGAGCACCATTACACCAGATATGGTAGGTAAGAACTTTGCTGTACATAACGGTAAGGTACACGTACCTGTCTACGTATCTGAAAATATGGTTGGCCACAAGCTCGGTGAGTTTAGTCCAACACGTAAGTTCCGTAAGCACGGTGGAAAGGCGAAGTAATATGGCTGAGACATTTACAGTTCGCTCTTACCTGAAAGGCCTAGACATTGCTCCACGCAAGGTGAGTATCGTAGCAAGTCTCGTGCGTAACCGTACGGTTGCAGATGCACTTGTTATCCTTGATCACGTACCTCGCAAGAGTGCACTTCCTGTTAAAAAAGCAATCGCGAGCGCCCAAGCAAATGCGGTTAATAATCACGGTCTTGATGCAAAAAGTCTGCAGATTACAACGCTGAGCGTTACCACTGGTAAGCGTTTGCGCCGATTCAAGCCACATATGCGCGGTATGGCACTCCCTTTCCAGAAGATTAGCTCAAATGTACTGATCGAGGTATCTGGTACAGAGAAACCAAAGAAAGCGCCAGCAAAGAAGCCGGCTGCAACTAAGAAGGAGGAAAAATAATATGGGTCAAAAAGTAAACCCAATTAGCTTCCGCCTGCAAGTTCACAAGAACTGGGATTCGCGCTGGTTCGCTGGTAAAAAAGACTTTGCCAAGTGGCTGGCGGAAGACATCAAGATCCGTGATCTTGTTGAGAAGAGATTTATCTCTCGTCCAACAATCAATCGTATTGAGATCGAGCGTAGCGCGAACCTCATTACTGTGACAATTCACACTGCAAAAGCTGGTGTAGTTATCGGTAAAGGCGGCGCAGGCGTAACTGAGCTCAAGAAGCAGATCGAAAAGATCGCAAGCTTGCCGGTTCGTATCAATATCGAAGAAGTAAAGCGTCCAGAACTTGCTGCAAAGCTTGTGGCTGAGAATATCGCACGTCAGCTTGAGCGCCGTATCAATTTCCGTCGCGCAACCAAGATGGCTGCACAAAACACTATGAACGCAGGCGCTAAGGGTATTCGTATCCAAGTAGCCGGTCGTCTCAACAACGCTGAAATGGCTCGTACAGAAAAGGTTTCAGAAGGTTCTGTGCCACTTCATACACTTCGCAATGACATTGACTTCCACGTTGCACGTGCTCTTATGCCAAATGGCGCGGGTATCGTTGGCGTGAAGGTTTGGATCAACAAAGGCGAAAGGAGCGACGCGTAATGTTACTCCCTAAGAAAACTAAGTACCGCAAAGTTCGCATCGGCAAAAACGATGGTAACGCAACTCGCGGCAACTATGTAGCTTTTGGCGATTATGGCCTCCAGGCTCAGAGCAACGAGCGTGTAACATCTCGCCAAATCGAGAGCGCACGTCAGGCAATGACCCGCTACATCAAGCGTGGTGGCAAGATCTGGATCCGTATCTTCCCTCACACGCCTGTGACCAAGAAACCACAGGATGTAAAGATGGGTTCAGGTAAAGGTAATCCTGAGTACTTCGCAGCAAAGGTAAAAGCCGGAACTGTAATGTTTGAGATGAAAGGCGTTGAAGAAGAAGTAGCACGCGAGGCGATGCGACTTGCTGGACACAAGTTGCCAGTGAAGACAAAGTTTATCAAGAGAGAGGAAGTGTAATATGGCTGACAAAAAGACTGCTACTAAAAAAGCTTCTACTAAATCTGAGAAGACTTTGCAGGAACAGCTCGTGGACAAGCGAAAAGACTTGCTCGACGCGAGAAAATCCCATGCTGCGGGTGAGCTAGTAAACCCACGTGTTATTACTGGCTACAAGAAAGATATTGCCCGTTTGATGACTAACATTAACGCTGAAAAGGAGGCGAAATAATGGCTAAAACATTAACCGGTATTGTCACCTCTGATTCGCGTGACAAAACCATCACAGTTACTGTGACAAGTCGTGAAACTCATCCTATTTACAAGAAGCAGTACTCTGTGAATCGTAAGTACCAGGCTCACGATCCAAAAAATGAAGCGCATCTTGGCGACAAGGTTCAGATTTCTGAAATCCGACCAGTTTCTAAGACAAAGTCATTCCAGCTAGCAAACATTGAGGAACGCTCTAAGGGTTCACTCGAGCTAAAGGAAGAGACTGAGCTCGTAGAGAAGAAAGAAGCGCCGAAGGCTGCTGAGAAAGCTGAGGAAAAATAGTATGATTCAGCAGGAAAGTAGACTAAAAGTTGCCGACAACAGCGGCGCAAAGGAAGTCCTTTGTATCCGCGTGCTTGGCGGTACTCGCCGTAAGTACGCACATGTTGGCGATATTATCGTTTGTACGATCAAAGATGCTAGCCCAACTGGGAACGTTAAGAAAAAGACCGTACAAAAGGCAGTAGTGGTGCGTACTCGTAATCGCATCAACCGTAAAGACGGTAGTACAATTGCCTTTGATGATAATGCCGTAGTGATCATCAACGACGACAAGACGCCAAAAGCGACTCGTGTATTTGGTCCAGTACCACGCGAACTCCGTGATAAAGGCTACGCAAAGATCATCAGCTTAGCACCGGAGGTACTCTAGTATGCCACGTATTAAAAAAGATGACGTAGTGAAGATTATCGCAGGTGCCAAAAAGGGTACTACAGGTAAAGTTCTTAGTGTAAATACCAAGAAGAATACTGTCTTGATCGAAGGTATCGGCGTAAAGACACGTCACATCCGACCAAGTCAGATCAATCCGCGTGGTGGTAAAAAAGAGATCCAAGTACCAATGGATATCAGCAAAGTTGCACTTGTTACTGACGAGAAATCAGCAGCAACAAGTCGCGTTGGATTAGTAAAGAAGGCTGACGGCACTAAAGTACGTGTTGCTCGTCAGCAGAAAGATAAGGAGATTAAGTAATGGCAGAGAAAACACTCGCCACACCAGCTCCTCGCTTGAAAGCCTTGTACGACTCATCGTACCGAAAGGAACTACAGGCCGAACTGAAGCTCGAGAACGTACAGCGAGTACCAAAGCTCGAGAAGATTACGGTAAGCGTAGGAACTGGCAAGAGTAAAGACGACAAGCGTCATCTAGAGACAGTTAAAAATACATTGACTAAGATCACTGGACAGGCTCCGGTAGAGCGTCTTGCGAAGAAATCTATTGCAACTTTCAAGATTCGTGCAGGCATGGGTGCGCCAGTTGGCGTATCTGTAACACTTCGCGGTGCACGCATGTATGAATTCCTCGACCGTTTAGTAAATGTTGCACTTCCTCGTGTCCGTGACTTCCACGGTGTTAAAGCAAAGGCTTTTGACCGCCAAGGCAACTACAGCCTCGGCATTCTCGAACAATCAATCTTTCCTGAGCTTACATTTGAAGAAACTCAAGTAGTTCACGGCCTACAAGTTACCTTTACTGTTGCAAATGGCAGCAAAGAAAACACTCGCGCTATGCTAGAGAAGTTTGGAATTCCGTTCGAGAAAGCAGGAGGACAGAAGTAATGGCAAAGAAATCAATGATCGCAAAAGACGAAAAGCGCAAGAAAATGATCCAGAAATATGCTGCTAAGCGTGCTGAACTCAAAGAGCTTGGTGACCAAGAAGGTCTACAGAAGCTACCAAAGAACAGCAGCCCAACTCGCTGGAAGAACCGTGACGTATTGAGCGGCCGCCCACATGGCTACATGCGCAAGTTTGGCTTGAATCGCATCAACTTCCGCGAAAAAGCATCAAAGGGAGAGATCCCTGGTATAACAAAGAGTAGCTGGTAAGGAAAGGAGAAAGAATATGAGTTTACAATCTACAGACCCAATCGCTGATCTCCTGACCCGGATCCGCAACGCTGCAATGGTAGGCAAGACAGAAGTCCGCGTACCAACCAGCAAGATCAAGAAAGTTGTTGCAGAGCAACTAAAAAAGAACGGCTACCTCGCTGAGGTTAAGCTCGAAGATGGTAAGCCACGCGGTACACTCGTGATTACTATCAACGAAGCCGGCAAGAACGCTACATTCACAGAACTTACTCGTATGAGCAAGCCAGGGCGTCGTATGTACGTTGCAGCTAGCGACATCCCACGTGTAAAGTCAGGTCGTGGTATCGTACTTGTTTCAACAAGTAAGGGTGTCATCACTGGCCAAGAAGCTGCAAAACAGCGTCTTGGCGGTGAAGTACTACTGAAAGTTTATTAGAGTTAAGAAAGGATAAGATATGAGTCGAATTGGAAAACTACCAATTGAAATCCCATCAGGCGTGACAATCACAGTCGATTCAGATGTTATCACAGTAAAGGGCGCCAAAGGCGAACTCACTGTGCCACACCTGAGTGACGTAACAGTCTCACTTGAAGACAACAAAGCAATCGTTACACGCAAGGATGACGAGAAAATCGCAAAGGCACAACACGGCCTACAACGCGCACTACTCAACAACGCGGTTGAGGGTGTAACAAAAGGCTTCGAAAAGAAGCTTGAGGTAAACGGTGTTGGTTTCCGTGTCGCTATGAGCGGTGCAGATCTTGAGATGGCACTTGGTTTTTCACACCCAGTGAAATACAAGACACCAGCAGGCGTACAGATCTCTACAAACAAGATGGAAATCACTGTTAGCGGTATCGACAAGCAAGCCGTTGGTCAAGCAGCAGCCGAAATCCGGGCACTCAAGAAGCCTGAACCATACAAGGGTAAGGGTATTAAGTATGCTGACGAGCAAATTTTGCGCAAGGCAGGAAAGGCAGGTAAATAATCATGAGTAATCTAGCTAAAAAACTGCTTAACAAGTCTCTACGCAAGAATCGCGTACGCTCAAAAGTACACGGTACTGCTGAACGTCCACGACTTACTGTTACTATCAGTAACACGCATGTTTCTGTGCAGCTTATCGACGACGAAAAAGGACATACAGTTGCAGCAGCTACAACTGTTGGAGCGAAAGCTACTGGTACAATGACCGAAAAAGCTGCAAAGCTTGGCGCAGATATTGCCAAAAAAGCTGCAAAAGCAAAGATTAAAGCTGTTGTCTTCGACCGTAACGGTCGCCAGTATGCTGGTCGCCTAAAAGCACTCGCAGATGCAGCACGTAAAGAAGGATTGGAGTTCTAGTATGGCTGAACAAGCAGCGCAAACTACCCCACGCTCAAGCGATCGACCAGCAAGTCGTCCGGGACAGCGCGGCGGCCGACGCGATGACCGTCGGAATCAGGCACCTCAGGAGCCAAAACAATTTGAAGAAGTTGTCATCAATATTGACCGTGTTGCACGTGTCGTAAAAGGTGGACGACGCTTCCGCTTTAAAGCACTCGTTGTTGTAGGCGATCGAAAGACTAAAGTTGGCGTTGGTGTAGCTAAAGGTGCGGACGTACAAACAGCTGTCGCTAAAGCAACTGATGTAGCAAAGAAGAACATGATTGTTGTTCCTATTGCGAATGAGACTATCCCGCACGATGCTGAGGTCAAACTCTCAGGTGCACAAGTTCTCATTAAGCCAGCTGCGCCAGGTACTGGTGTGATCGCTGGTGGTGTAGTGCGTCAGATCATCGGTGTAATCGGCATCCGAAACATGCTCTCAAAGAGCCTCGGTAGCACTAATAAGGTAAATATCGCCTATGCAACTATCGAAGCCTTGAAGAGCCTCGTGCCACGCGAAGAATGGCTTAACGCTCCAAAGACAGCCAAAAAGGCTCCAGCGAAGAAGGAGGCAAAGTAATGAAATACAACGAACTCCAGATTGCTTCGAACAAGAATAAAAAGCGCGTTGGTCGCGGTATCGCTGCTGGCCAAGGTAAAACAGCTGGTCGCGGTACAAAGGGACAAGGCGCTCGTACTGGTAAGAAGTTGAACGCTACATTTCAGGGTGGTCAACGAGCACTCGTACAAGCTGTTCCAAAAGCACGCGGTTTCAAGAGTCTTCGCACTCCTGCTCAAGTAGTCTATCTTGACCACTTAAATGCATTCAAAGGTAAGACTGTCGACAACTTGGCTCTTTTTGAAGCTGGTCTTATCGCTTCACCGTTCCATGCAGTAAAGGTTATTGCGCGCGGTGAGTTAAGCGAAAAAGTAACTCTTAAAGTTCAAGGTGCTTCAAAGTCAGTGATCGCAGCTATCGAAAAAGCTGGTGGATCTTTCACTAAGAGCGTCGTAGAACCACGCAAGTCAGCCAAAGAAGCTGAGAAATCTGACAAATAATATATCTTTTGTAGATTTCCTCGTAGTATACCTACGGTGTAACATTGAGTCGTCTCGGAAAAGAACGTAAACACTCTTTTCTCTCGTCTCGTCAATGTTATACTAAATAAAGTATAGTACGAGCTAAGTCTAGAAGAGGCAGTAAAAGAAGAGGGTAGTAAGCCAGAATGAATTGGAAAACAATTGCAAAATCTCTAAAAAATAAAGACATGCAGAAACGCTTGTTAGTCTTGCTTGGGCTTATCGTTGCCTATCGCTTCTTGGCGCATATTCCCGTGCCCCTCGCAGATCCTACGCAACTAAAAGAAGTGATCAACAGCGTATTAGGCGGTAGCCAGTTTGGTGGATTTCTAAATCTTCTCTCTGGTGGAGCGCTCGCAAGTTTCTCTATTGTGTTGGTTGGCCTGAGCCCGTTTATTACAGCATCAATCATCACACAGCTGCTTACCAAGGCTGTACCCAAGCTAGAAGAGCTTCATAAAGATGGTGAGTCTGGTAGGCGTAAGATTCAACAGTGGACACGTATCATTAGCTTGCCACTCGCAATCGTGCAATCTATTGCTTTTATCTATATCCTGAGACAGACGGTGCTACAGAGTAACTCCACGATCTTAAGTGATCCTACTATCTTTGAATGGATCGTAGCCGTGGGAGCTATGACGGCTGGCTCTATGCTACTTATGTGGCTCGGTGAGATTATGACCGAACAAGGAGTAGGAAATGGACTATCTCTTCTCATCTTTGCAGGTATTATTAGCCAGATGCCTCAGTTTGGCCAACTATTTATTGGAAGCCTGTTTGGCACTTCGACAAGTCCTGTTACGGATCCTCTTAACGTCTTTGGGTGGTTTACTATACCTATCAGTACCGGGGCATTCTTTGTATTCCTGGTTCTTGGTCTTGTCTCCCTGATGGTGCTCTATTTCCTCGTTAAGATCAATGAGGCGCAGCGTGTCGTGACCATCAACTACGCAAAGCGTGTCCAAGGTAATTCAAGCTACGGTGGCGTAAAGAGCATCCTACCTATGAAGCTCATCGCAGCAGGTGTCATTCCGGTCATCTTTGCGGTTGCGTTCTTAAGCCTCCCGGCGTTCGTCGGTCAGGTACTCAAGGCGACCGGCAGTGAAGCCTACGCCGATATTGCAACAAATCTCATCACTTGGTTCCAGACACCGAATCCTGGTCAGTTCACTGGCGAGACATGGCAAGCGTTCATTTACCCAGGATTATACTTTGTACTCGTCATTGCGTTCACTTATTTCTACACTGGAATTGTGTTTAATTCAAATGAGATAGCTGAAAATCTTCAAAAGCAAGGTGGCTTTATAGAAGGTGTTCGTCCAGGACTTCAGACTGAAAAATATCTTTCTCGTACTATGAATCGCCTCATCCTCTTCGGCTCACTCGTGCTTGGTCTGATCGCGGTATTGCCATATATTGGGGAGTATCTGTTGTATAACCTCGTTGGTTTCCAAGATACAAATGGGAATCTAGCAATCGGTGGTACCGGTGTATTGATTGTCGTGTCGGTAGCTCTCGAAGCACTTCGCCAGATCAACTCGCGCGCACTAATGGTCACGTATGACGACTACAAGTAGCTTGTGGTAAAATAGATCGTAATGGCTGCAGGTTTAGAGATCCATCACAAACGTGATTTTCGTGGTATACGATGGTTATTTTGGATAGTTTTTGTCGGTATTTTGGCTGTCACGATATGGTTTGCGTACAGCTACTTCACTAAGGGAGATCTCCCTCCATTCGTAGATGTGAAAGCCCTGCGAGCAGACCCGCGAATTGATGAGTCTCCAGTCACCGAAAAACAGATTACTGAATATACCGTACCCAAGATTAATCCTCGCTATATTTCCATACCAAGCCTTGGCGTAGGAAATACACGTGTAATGTCTGTGGGTGTAACTGCAAATAATCAGCTTGATACACCTAAAAATATCTCTGATGCCGCATGGTACAACAAAAGCGCAAGACCAGGCGCGGGGTACGGCGCTGTTCTTATCGATGGTCATAATGGCGGTATTACACGTAACGGTGTATTTGCAAAAATAGGCACGCTCCAAAAGGGCGCTGAAATCATCGTCGAGCGTGGTGATGGTAAAAAGTTTACCTATAAAGTTGTAGAAAATCAGAGCATGGCGCTTGATGAAGTAAATAAAACAGGCATGAAGATGATGATGCAATCAGCCGACGAGACAAAAGAGGGACTAAACCTCATCACTTGTGACGGAAAATGGGTGCCAAAATACCAACAATTCGACCGTCGGATCATGCTACGCGCTGTGCGTGTATAGTGTAAGTCACTTGACGTCTCGCCGTACTTCGCTACAATATAAGGTAACCTTTCACGGCATCAAGTTGATGAGACAGATTTCGTGAAAATCTTTTTAGAAATGGTTTACTCTTCTAGTTTTATGGTGTATAATTAACAATTGTAATTTATGGCTAGTCAAAAAGAGGTTATCAAGATGCAAGGCAAGGTGGTGGAAGCACTGCCTAATACTCAATTCAAGGTAGAACTCGAGAATGGTCATAGTATTATCGCTCATATTAGCGGAAAGATGCGCAAGCATTACATCCGTCTAGTGCCGGGCGATAAGGTAGAAGTTGAGATGACCCCTTATGATCTCACAAAGGGACGAATCAGCTTCCGCCTACGAGACGAGCGACCGGCTACGGCCTAAGCTCTTAATAATATTAATCAATAACTTAGGAAAGGATTTTTTAGAAGCTCATGAAAGTTCGTGCAAGCGTGAAAAAAATCAGTCCAGATGATCAGCTGGTTCGACGTAAAGGTCGTCTTCGCGTCATCAATAAGAAAAAACCTAAGAATAAGCAAAGGCAGGGTTAAGTATGGCTCGAATCTCTGGGGTAACAATTCCCGCTGAGAAACAAGTATGGATTGCACTTACCTACATCCATGGTATAGGCAAAAAGTACTCACGAGACATCCTTGCGGCGGCAAATGTTGAGCCGACCACTCGGGTGAAGGATCTCACCGAGGCTGAAGAACAGCGCATTCGTGGCATAGTCGACAAAGACTATACAACCGAAGGCGATCTCCAACGTCTCGTAGTCAATAATATCAAGCGCCTCAAGGACATCGGTGCGTACCGTGGCATGCGTCACAAAGCTGGCCTCCCAACACGTGGTCAACGTACTCGCACTAACGCCCGCACTCGCAAGGGTCGAGCAGTTGCCGTTGGCGGCGCACAACCTAAAGCAGCGACTAAGACTTAAGGAAGGAGCATAAGATGGCAGATACTGAAAAAACTACTACCGCCGAAGCTCCGGCTGCAGTAGAGAAGAAAACAACTTCACGCAAGAAGCAACGTCGTGCGGTACCAGCTGGCCAGATGCATATTCAGGCTAGCTTCAATAACACGATTATTACCTTTACAGACAAAAAAGGTGCTGTACTGTGTGCATCAAGCGCTGGTGCGTGTGGTTTTAGAGGAAGCAAGAAGGGCACAGCCTACGCTGCTCAAGTTGCTGCTGAAAAAGCAGCTGAACTCGTCAAGACACTTCACGGTATGAAAACCGTAGATGTGTTTGTAAAAGGCGTCGGCCTTGGACGCGACGCAGCAATCCGTGCTGTATCAAGCTTTGATATCCAAATTGAATCAATCAAAGACGTAACTGGCGTACCACACGGTGGCGCACGCCCACGCAAGCAAAGGAGAGTGTAGTATGGCACGAGATCGTTCACCAATCGTGAAGCAATCACGCCGCGAAGGCTACGCGCTTCACCCAAAAGCACATAAAATTCTTATCAAGAAGACAAACATGCCTGGCCAACAGCCTGGCGGACGTATGCCAAAGCAAAGCTTGTACGCGACTCAGCTTCGTGAAAAGCAAAAAGTGCGACGCGCTTATGGTCTTCTAGAGAAGCAATTCGCTCGTCTGATGACCGAAGCATCACGTCGCCCAGGTCTAGCGGGAGAAAATCTCCTTCAGCTACTTGAGCTTCGTCTTGATAACGCTGTATACCGAGCAGGTTTTGCAGTAAGCCGCCGCGGCGCACGCCAACTTGTGAGTCATGGAAACTTCCTACTCAACGGTAAGCGTGTCGACATTCCTTCAATTCGTTTGAAGCCAGGCGACGAGATTACAGTTCGACCAAAGTCTAGCAAAAACGGTTACTTTACAGCGATCAACGATGTAGTTGGAAACTCTGTTCAGGCAAGTCTTAGCTGGCTTAAGAGTGATGTAAAGAACCTAAAGGTTCAGGTAACAGGACTGCCAAAGCGTGAAGAAGCTGAGGCTGATATCAACGAACAATTAATCGTCGAGTATTACTCGCGCTAAGCCAAGAAGACAAGGAGAATATACTAATGTCAAACGCTATTCACAATCCAGCACTCGCCAAGGTTGAGGAGCATTCTTCTACTAGTGCAACTTTCGTGATTGAGCCAATGCAGGCTGGCTACGGAAATACTCTTGGAAATAGCTTGCGCCGAGTCTTGCTTTCAAGCATTCGAGGCGGTGCTATCGTAGCTTTCCGCGTCGAAGGTGCAACTCATGAGTTCACAACTATCAAGGGTATCAAAGAAGATGTTGTTGATATCATGCTCAACCTCAAGACAGTCAACTTGCTTGTTCACTCAGATAGCCCAGTTGAGCTACGTCTTGAGAAAAAAGGCGCGGGCGCAGTAACTGCTGGCGACATCAAGACTACAGGCGACGTTGAAATCGTCAACCCAGAGCAGGTGATTGCTACTATCGATGACCCGAAGACATCACTCGTGATGGATCTAGTAGTAGAATCAGGTCGCGGCTACCGCACAATCGAAGAATCAAGCCTCAGTCGCCTTCATAGCGATATGATCGCAATCGATGCAACATTCAGCCCAGTACTTCGTGTACGTTTCAAAGTTGACGCTACTCGTGTTGGCCAAGAAACAAATCTTGACCAGCTCAAGCTTACGGTTACTACAAATGGTGCACTTTCTCCAAAGGAAGCTTTCGAGGAAGCAGCAGCAATCCTAGTTAATCAGTACACTGCACTCGCTGGCAGCACTACTGTTGAAGCAGCTCCAGCACTCGGTCAGGAAAATGATGACGCCGGTAGCGAGCTAAACACATCAATTGAAGATCTAAATCTAAGTGCACGTACCGCAAATGCTCTCGTGAACAACGATATCCGCACTGTACACGACCTCGTGACACTGAACGAACAAGACCTACGTGAGCTTAAGGGCTTTGGCTCTAAAGCGCTTGATGAAGTCAAAGATAAATTGACGGAATTGGAGCTCTAAATGCATAGACACGGATATAAAGGACGAAAGTTCGGTCGCGAACGCGATCAGCGCCGTGCGCTACTAAAAGGTCTCGCGACGAGTCTAGTAGAGCACCAGTCTATCGAGACGACGCTGCCGAAAGCGAAGGAACTCGTTCGTTACATTGAAAAACTGATCACAAAGGCAAAGAAGGGTGATCTTGCAAGTCGTCGCATGGTGATTGCAGGTCTCAGTACACAAGCTGCAGCCTTTAAGCTCGTCGACGGTATTGCACCTCAGCTTAAAAACCGCACCTCGGGTCATGTTCGCGTAGAACGTACTCGTATCCGAGTAGGTGACGCTGCACAAATGGCAACTATTAGTTTCGTAGATGAGCTAAAAGATACCGATAAGCCTGCTGAAAAACCCGCAAAGAAGCCGGCAGCTACTAAAAAACCTAAAGTGGAGGCTAAATAATGAAAACTTTTAGTCAAAAACCCGCTGATGTATCTCGCCGTTGGATACTTATTGATGCAAAAGATGCCCCACTCGGACGTCTTTCGACAGAAATCGCAAAGTACCTCATCGGTAAATACAAACCAACCTACACTCCGCACATAGATGGCGGCGACTACGTTGTAGTCATCAATGCAAAAGAAGCGGTTGTAACTGGTGACAAAGAGCTACAGAAGATTTATTACCGACACAGTGGTTTCCCTGGCGGTATTAGAGATGCTCGTCTTGAGGAAGTTCGTGAGAAGTTCCCAGAACGAATTATCGAAAATTCTGTAAAAGGCATGCTACCTAAGAACAAGCTATCCGACGAGCGTATGAAGCGTCTCAAGGTCTTTGTCGGTAGTGAGCATGCCCACACAGCTCAGACACCAGAGAAAGTTGAGGTAAAGTAATATGGCTGACACTAAGTACGCATACGGCCTTGGTCGCCGAAAAGCCGCTACCGCACGCGCTCGACTCTACAAAGGCAAAGGTAACGTCACAATCAACGACAAACCTGCTGCTGAGTATTTTGACGGCAACACGACTCTACTCGCAGAGATCACAGATCCACTTGCGCTTGTAAATAAGCAAAAAGAATTTGATGTTTCAATTCTCGTAAGTGGCGGTGGTATCAGCGGTCAAGTCGACGCTATCAAGCTAGCGATTGCAAAAGCACTTACCGTAGAGCACGCCGATCTTCGTCCAACGCTTAAGAAAGCAGATTTCCTCAAGCGCGATCCGCGAGAGAAAGAGCGTAAAAAATACGGCCTTCGCTCAGCACGTAAGCGTGAGCAGTACTCAAAGCGTTAATACGTCTGCTACACGTATTAAATAACCACTTGAAAGAGTGGTTATTTAATTTTAGTATCGCACTTTTATATCGTTATATCACTTTCGCTATCTTGATAAGTATCTTATAATATGTTAAAATAACATCAATGAATGAAGTGATCGGTGTTATAGGCGCTAACGGTGACCTTGGCTCTCAACTTGTGCGCAGACTTGAAGACGCTAATTTTAATGTTCTGCCACATGACACCAATGTCGAGAAATCCAATCGAGCCCTCAGAGAGATTAAGGCAAGCGCCACCGTTATTCATTTGACAATTCCAGCTACAGCTTTACCCGAATATGGCAAGTTCTGCCAAGATGCGAACGGAATAGCAATATTGCATGACAGTGTAATGCACACCAGTAACGCAGCAAACGATGCGTACTTTGCAGGCAACGCATCTGTTGTGCATATGCTGATGAATGAAGAAGATAAGGTTGTTGTGGCTGAGCGAACAGCGAACGAGGATGAAGTTATTAAGCACGTTGCTGAAATTGGTATGAATCCAGTAGTCATGCCGGCATGTAAGCACGATGAAATAATGGCCATGTCGCAGGCACCTCTCGCCCTATTATGCGAGATGGTGCATCTACCTCTACAGCAATACCTAGCCGACGGCCTCCTTACACCATCAGGTAAAGAGCTTGCAAATGCTCTTTCCGCCAGAACAGCAACTTGGACAGATGCAACGGTTGGTTCATTGCTACAGAACCCGTATCTCCATAAGTTGGTAAGAGATATGCGAGATGCGCTAAATGAAGTCACGCCAAATGTTTCACACGATAGCGACATCAAGGAAAAGCTAAAACAAATGGGCATCGTGAATATACCCGATAGTCCAATGGCCGCGCAAATATTATTCAACAAGACAAATAGAAATCGACTGCGCATGGCGATTCAGTCCGAACCAGACGATAATGAAAGATCAAAAATGATCAAGCATGCCAGGGAGCACTATCCGTTGCCAGGCGATGACGCATTTGAGACGATCTAACATCACCGACTTTACCTGACTTAGTATTCTTTGTACGATAATAGAGATGCTTGATAGACTTATTCACAAATGGTTACGTATCCCATATACTTTGCATGTAAGGGAATATCGTAAAGTAAAGCGCGCAAAGGCGACCATTCTCTTCATTCATGGCATCGGCAATAACGGATCAGCGTGGGATGAGGTAATCAAGAGATTGCCGGATGATGTCCAAGTAGTAACTATTGATTTACTGGGATTTGGCGAGTCTCCAAAACCTCATTGGGCACGTTATGATGCTAAGGCACAGGCCAATTCAGTACTCGCGACTTATTTCACCCTTGGCTTATCTACCAAGCTCATCATCGTAGGACATTCTCTTGGCTCACTTGTCGCTATCGAAATAGCGAAGCGATACCCTCTACTTGTCAGTCGATTGATTCTATGCGCGCCGCCACTTTACCTACCCGACAGCGGAACAAAACTCCCCCGTAATACAGACGCAATTCTACGACGCCTTTACAAGCAAGCAGAGAAGTATCCTGATCAATTCGCACAGATTGCAGCCTTTGCTACGAAATACCAGCTTGTAAATAAGTCATTCTCTGTTACTCAAGAAAATCTCCCCTCGTACCTAACCACTCTGCGTGAAGCAATTCTAAACCAAACATCAATTCAAGATATCCCGAGACTGAAGCTCCCGATTGATATTATTGTTGGCGCATTTGACCCCGTGGTGATAGGCAGTAATATTCTCAAACTCAAGAAGTCGCATACAAATATCTCAGTAAAAACGATTGCGGCAGGACATGAGGTTAAAGCCGCTTTCATTCCAGCCGTCGTGAGCGTTATAAATAGCGTGACGCGCATTTGACAGACGTCTTGAGACCTGATACTCTCATGTCATGGTACACATGCAAGCACAAGGAACATATTGGTTTACCGTGGAGAAATCTGGCGGTTTGTTCCGTGTTTTGTAGACACATATAAAAAGAACTGATAATCCCGCCAGGTGGCGGGATTTTTAATTCACATACTTAAATAAGGAGTAGACATGACACCAGAAACCATACAAAGAATACAAGACGATAAGAGAGCAAGAGACATACTACGCCTCAATAATATCGAAACAGCAGAGGATTCGAGAGATCGCGTTGAGATTGCTCGCGAAATGAGCGCGAAAGGGCTTCTTCTCATCGAGCTGACAGAAGAGGCGTAAAACATGCAACTACTACATCAATCAAACTATTGGTATACAGACAGACCCCCCTGGCGGTTTGTTCCGTGTATTCTAGTATATCTATAATCCATCGATCAGCCGTCGGGTTAGACGGACTTTTTAATATCGAAGGAAAGGGTGCAATAAATACGACTAGGCAAATAATTGAGCAAATGCGAACAAAAAATAATAGAACCGTAAAGAATGCGACCAGGACTAGGATTATGATAACGATTACAAAACTCAACAATAACTATACGACACCGGTGATCCTCAAAGGAAGCTGGCAACTTGCCGGCGGTCATGGTGCAGTTGATCGCGAGAAGGCAATTGATGATATGTTTGCTTTTTACGACGCAGGGATGACAACATTTGATTGTGCTGATATCTACGCAGGAGTAGAGGAGCTGATAGGTGATTTTATCCATCGTCTCCGACGACAGCGCGGTCAAGCCGCCGCAGACAAGGTTCAGGTTCATACGAAATATGTTCCAGATAGGGAGAGTCTACGAAATCTTACTTCCAAACAGGTGGAGGAGACAATTCATAGATCCATAAAACGGCTCGGCATTCAACGATTAGATTTAGTCCAATTCCACTGGTGGGATTATACCGAAGAACGATATGTACAAACCGCAACTACTTTACGCAAGCTGCAGGAGCAGGGGTACATCAAGCACATTGGACTTACCAACTTCGACACAAAGCGTACGCAAGAATTTTACGATGCCGGCGTTCGTTCGCTAACAAACCAGGTTCAGTACTCCGTACTTGATAGGAGGCCTGAAAAAACTATGACACAGTTTTGTAAAGCAACAGGCATGAAATTGGTATGCTATGGAACTATCGCCGGAGGCTTACTGAGTGACAAGTATCTTGGTTCGAAAGTACCTGATATCAACAACCGCTCACATACAAAGTACGGGTTGATCATAAGTGACATAGGGAAATGGGATGCGTTTCAAGGCATCCTCAATCAGCTAAAGCAAATAGGGACTATCTACGACGCGTCAATTAGTGAGATTGCCATGGCATACGTCCTTCATAAACCACATGTCGCTGCTATCGTGGTAGGTGCACGAGATTCAAGCCACATCGATTCTCTTCGGAAAGTATCTCACCTAAAAATTCGACCAGAACACTTAACGAGGATTGACGACTTAGTTAAGATAACGGCACTCAAAGGAGATGTCTATGAGCTTGAAAGAAATACCGACAGGCATGCCAAAATAATGAAATATAACTTAAATAAGGAGTCATCATGAAGTACTTACTGAATGATATTTCAGTTACAACAATAGGTAACCCGAACACATTTAACTGTAACCACGAGGTTGGCGAGGGTTTTGTATGCAAAGGAGAGATGTTGATGTTCAACAAAGACACCACACAATTCTCCCACTATGTCCTTGCGACACTCATGCCCTATATCGCTGCGAAACAGCGAGTACATGATCCAAACGACTGGATGCAATTCGAACAAGATATCGCTTGTCCCGACCCTCTATGCTCAGCTCGGTTTCGCTTCAGTATTACCGGTAGTTCTGCATACGAATACAATGCAAATAAAGTTAAAAACAAGGTATAATAAGCCTAATGACCAAACCAATCATCCTCACCGGTATTCGCGCTAATAACGATCTTCATATTGGCAATTATTTTGGCGCTATCTTGCCTATAATCGACATGGCTAAAACTCGCGCAGATGAGTTTCAAGTAAATCTTTTCATTCCAGATTTACATAGCTTTACTACACCTATCGATCACGGCAAACTACAAGAACAAATCCTGCAAGCAGCAAGATTATTTGCAGCCGCAGGCCTGCCTCTTGATAATGACAATATCCATATCTATCGCCAGAGTTATGTACCGGCACATAGTGAACTAACTTGGATTTTGGATTGCTTCACTGGCTTTGGTCAAATGAGCCGCATGACACAATTTAAAGATAAGTCTGCAGGCAAAGACGATGTAAGCGTTGGGCTGTTCAACTATCCGGTGCTCATGGCTGCCGATATCCTACTCTACGGTGCGTCGTACGTACCAGTTGGTGATGATCAGACGCAGCATCTTGAGTATACTCGCGATATAGCCGAACGTATGAATAGCCGCTTCGGTGAGCTATTTGTAGTACCCGAGCCGGTAATAAAGCAGCACGAATTCTTTGGAAAAGATCAGGGACTACGAATTAAAGATCTACAAAATCCCGACAAGAAAATGAGCAAGTCAGATGACACGGGCAAAGGTGTAATCTTTCTTGGAGATGACCCGGAAGTAGCCGCAAAGAAAATCATGTCAGCTGCTACAGATGACCAGGCAACTGTGAGATACAGTCCAGTAGGGCAACCCGGAATTAGCAATCTACTCCAGATACTCGGCCTACTTCGAGGTGGTAATTTCGAAGAACTCAAAGAACAGTTTGTAGGAATGACTCAGTATGGAGAATTCAAAAAGATAGTTGCCGAAGAAGTACGTAGCTTCCTAGTGGACTTTCAGGCAAAACTTTCTGCAGTCGATGATGTTGTTGTCATGCAAAAACTTGCGTCTTCTGAGACTACAATGAACACACAAGCAAATCAAACGCTACTCAGCGCACAGCAAGCGGTCGGCCTGCGTCCACGAGCGTAACCTCCATGCGTCTTGATGCATATTGTGCACAGGCTTGGCCAGAACACTCTCGTTCCTCATGGCAGAAGTTGATAGAGCAGGGCAACGTGACAGTGAATGGCGAGGTAATTACTTCACCGAAACATGAAGTTCGCGAGAATGATAGCGTGGACGCTCTTGAAGTCAAAGCACCGGACTTCTCAGGGCAAACATTGCCCGTTATCTTTGAAGATGAAAATGTAATCGTAATAAATAAACCCGTCGGGGTATTAACACATGCGAAAGGCGCGTTAAATGAAGAATTTACAGTCGCCGAGTTTTTCCGCGCCAAAACCAGCTACAATACCGAGACTAATCGTCCGGGAATCATTCATCGACTCGACAGGGATACGTCTGGCATACTAATCGGTGCCAAAAACTCAGAAACAGCCAGGCTTCTTTCAAAGCAGTTTCAAGACAGAAAAGCTAAAAAAACATATGTAGCTATCGTTGACGGCGAACCCAAGGAACCAAAAGCATTACTTGATTTGCCGATTGGACGTAACCCGAAAGCACCGAGTACTTTTAGAGTTGACCCTAATGGCAAGTCAGCAGAGACAACTTACGAGCTTATCAAATCCTCTAGAAACCGTTCAATGATAAAACTCATGCCTCGCACTGGTCGGACACATCAGCTTCGTGTGCACATGGCATACCTCAATACACCGATCCGCGGCGACAGAGTGTACGGAAAGTCAGCAAAGAGACTCTTTCTACATGCATGGAAGCTCGAAATTACCATCCCTGACAGCAAACGCATAACGTTCACGGCTCCACTTCCTGTAGAGTTCGAGCAGGAGCTTGAAGCGTGAGACTCTACATAGACACGTCCGTAGAAGATGCCATGAAACGTCCGCTTTCTCACGCCACACTACTCACAGGTACGTCTGGAGTGGGGCTAAAAACAATTGCACTTGAAATAGCAAAAAACTACAATCAGCTTCCTGCCGTAGCCCCAGAGTTACTAACCAAGACGAGTACTCTACCGCAAATTGGCGTAGATGTAATTCGCTCTTTATATGAGCAGACTCGCGGAAAGTCACAAAAAGACACCCTTGTCATCATTGACGAAGCAGATCTTATGAGTCAGTCAGCGCAGCATAGTTTCTTGAAGCTTCTCGAAGAGCCAAGTTCATCGTCGCACTTTATCTTGACTTCGCACCATCCGGAAGCACTCCTTCCTACCGTTCGTTCTCGAGTCCAGACAATACATGTACCCACCATTTCAGAGGCTATGACAAATACTTTACTTGACTCTATCCCCAGCTTAAGTGATGTAAAGCGTAAGCAACTTCTTTTTGCAGCAAGCGGGCTACCAGCTGAATTACTTCGTCTTGCACACGACGAAGAGTACTTTCAGGCAACCGCCAGTCTGATGGCGCAAGCAAAAGCCCTAATACAAGGCACTCCATACGAAAGACTGGTCACTATTTCAAAGCTAAAAGCTCAGCGCCTTGAAGCTCTAACTCTTATAGAAAAGGCTATCCACATCCTTAGCTTGCAACCGACAGCGCAGAGTATTCGACAAACTAAACACCTCTTAAGGGCATATGAGCACATCAAAGCAGGGGGCAACGTGCGACTTCAACTAACTTCAAATATGCTACAATAGTAGTAAGTTTATGTTAGGACTTTTACTCGTAGCATTTTTTGGCGCACTGGCTATCAATCAACGACAAACTATTGGTGAAGTCGTAGCTGATTTGCCATCTAAACTCTCTGATAAACTCGATAAGCTATGGGAAATTGCCCAAGAAGCAATTGGTGACAAAAAGTACCTTCGTGCCGAAAAAGCACTGCTCACTATTCTTCGCGTTGACGAACGCAATGCAACTGCATATAACCGTTTAGGTATTTTGTATGCGAAACAACAGGCATTCAATGATGCGATTGAGTGTTTTGAGATCGCGCAAAGCCTCGAGCCAAGTGCCTCAAGCCTGCATAACGTCGGTCTAATCTACTACGAGACTGGTCAGTACGATAAGGCTGCACTTGCTTTTGAGCAAGCACTCGGCATCGAAGATGATCTAGCCGCACGTCATATTGCATACGCAAAAGTTCAGGAAAAGCTTGAACATCCAAAGAAAATGGTCGCTTCTCTTGAGCGTGCCGTGGAGCTGGAGAAGAATCCTCAGACGCTGATGATACTTGCAGACGCTTACGAGCGCACAGAGCAAATAGATCTCGCGAACACACTTCGTGAGCAGGCCAAGAAAATGACAAAACCCGAGAATAAAGCGCGTCGTATACGACAACCACGCCGTGTAGTCATGTAGCTTGGAGAGTTTAAGATTATTCGTAGAAAACTTATCTTTTTACTTGCCAACAGGGGCGTAATACAGTAAACTAAACTATTGTATGCCGCTTTAGCTCAGTTGGTTAGAGCAGCTGTTTTGTAAACAGCAGGTCCTGGGTTCGAGTCCCTGAAGCGGCTCCATATGCTGGAATCGTGTAGTGGCAATCACAGGAGACTGTAAATCTCCCGCCGTAAGGCTTCGTAGGTTCGAGTCCTACTTCCAGCACCAATTAATGTTCTAGTCTGCCTGACTAGGATTTTTTATTATGAGGCGAATTATTGATGCTATACTTAAAATACAATGAAAAAAGCTCAAATTGTAGGGGAGAAAACAACGATGTCACGATCAAAGAAGCTAACTATTAGTGTGATTATTGGTCTTTTCTTGCTTATTACAGCATTTACGAGTGTCCGCGCTATTGGAACAGGGCAAGTTGGAGTCGTCACACAGTACGGAAAAGTTACAGGTCGTGAACTCAACGAAGGCCTAAGCCTCATTTTGCCATGGGGGCTCAATAACGTAACAGTATACGACATCAAAGTACAGAAAGAGTCCGTAACAAGCAGTGCCGCAAGCGGTGACCTTCAGGACGTGACAAGCGAAATCGTACTCAATTACCAGCTTGAGCGCGGTAGTGTCAGCAAAATTCACCAAACAATCGGCGCAACATACGTCGACAAGGTTGTAACACCTGCAATTAATGAAATCTTCAAGGCTGCCAGCGCACGTTATACTGCAGCACAGCTTATAACTGAGCGCAGCAAGCTCAAAGCCGAGGCGCTTTCAACGCTAGCCAATCGACTCAAACCATACGGTATCAAGGTTAGCGAGCTGAGTATTGTCGACTTTAAGTTCAGCGAGAATTTCTCAAAAGCAATCGAAGAGAAGCAAGTAGCACAGCAAAATGCCGAACGAGCAAAGTTCAACCTCGATGCAGCCAAGACCGATGCGCAAGCACAAAAGGCTCAGAGTGAGACCCTCACACGTGAATATCTCCAGAAACAGGCAATTGAAAAATGGGATGGCAAGATGCCAACCTACATGGGTAGCGGAACTGTATTTAATATTCCTCTTAACTAATCATGAAAAAGCGGACGTCAAATCGTATAAAAAAATCTGATAGTCTCATCGTTATAGCAAAAAGTCCTTTGAACTATGTTTTGCTTGGCGCATTGCTACTTGTGATTACGCTTGCATGTGTCACGTTTATCTTGGCGCGAATAAACACTCAACAGCAGCAAGCTCGCGAAATGCGTATCGTAGCTATCTATGACAGCCTCAAGTTAGGCGATAGTTATCGCATCGCACGACAAGACATCTTCGGTGATGTGCGAGTTAACCCCACCGAGGAACATGGTATAGAGTCATCAGTGACCGAATACGGCAAAGATGCAACGCGTTCTGAAACCTTCAATGATCTTGAGAAACATATTACACAAGCAGGCTTCACAAAGACCAGCAGTTCAAGCGCCAGCCTCTATCACCGCCAAGATCACTACAAGAATGACAAAGGTGAGTATATTCGCGTGAGTATCGAGACGTCGGCGGTACGTAATTCGATAATATACGGCACGCGTTGGCCAAAACCCCAGAGTAAGGATATGCTCGAAACAGGACCAGTATACGTCACTATCGATGTGAATCTTGATGATATCAACAAGCAGTCACCGCTAGAGCGGTAGCTTTTTTCATGCTATAATTCTTTCTGTTGCCGCGATAGCTCAGTCGGTTAGAGTGCATCCATGGTAAGGATGAGGTCCTGGGTTCGAATCCCAGTCGTGGCTCCATTTTGATATGAAACTTATATTGAAAATCCCTGACGAAAGCGACCGAGAGCGTGTATTGGATTTTCGGCAAGAATTCCTAGACAGTTACCATGAGCATCACATTCCTGGCGCTCGCGCGCTCGCCGTAAGTGACACGTACGAACAGTGGCTTGAGCATATAGCCAGAGTGCAGACGCAACCTGAAGAAGGTGAAGTAAACGCCACTCAATACATCGCCATTGATGAAGAATCAGGAAAAGTCGTGGGAGTTATTCAGCTCAGACATAGACTAAATGACCACCTGCTCAACGTAGGCGGCCATATTGGGTACAGCATTCGACCATCTGAGCGGAGAAAAGGCTATGGAAAGAAAATGCTCGAGTTAGCCCTCGAACATGCCAGAACACTCGGAATACACGATATTCTACTTACCTGTGACGCAAGCAATGTTGCATCTGCAAGCGTAATTGAGCGTAACGATGGAAAGCTAGAAAATATCTTGGAAACTCCCGAAGGTCTATTAAAGAGACGATTCTGGATTAAATTGCGATAGCGGCACTTTCGAAGCACTTTAAGTTAAAGAACTTTATCAAAAACTGTTGCATTCTGAAATAACTGGGAGTATTATTCGATTTGGTAATCATAATTCTTAAATAAGGAAAAGAAATGGAAGCGGATGTTTCAGTAGATAACCCTCGCAAACTAAGTGAGGAGAGGCTTAAGATTCGGGATGAAGCAATAGAGCTAGTTAGAGCACTCGGCGCTCAGAAGGTCGCTGACGTAGTCAAGCTCACGCCACCCACGACAAAGAGCTTGGCTGTTCAGCCACATCACACCGAGGTTGCGTAATCATCTTGAAAAAACCTTTTTTCTTTGTTATAATTGATCGAAGTTACAATACAATTTTAAGAGAGATCTATGGCAAAGAAGAATACAAAGCGTAAATTAGTTGGTTTAGTGAGCTCACTGAGTGGTCACCGTACTTACTATACAACCGTCAATACTCAGCAACAGCAAATGAGCGGCAAGGGCAAACTTAGCATTAAAAAGTATGATCCTATCGCACGCAAGCACGCTGTATACACGGAAACAAAGAAGAATCTCGGCCGCAACGAAGTAAAAGCGCGCAAGGGATAATCACGAAGAGGGGCGAAAGCCCCTCTGTTTGTTTTCCAGGCTAAATTAAATACTCTCGTTAATTCACGCTAAGCGCCCAGCAAGCTTAGCCGTTAACTAGCTTTTGAGCTGTCACATCTATATGATTTGCCAACCAATTGCCATTTTTGAGCATAGCCTCAAGAAGTGCTGCGCTAAGATGCGTGTTCTCCGAATACACATACAAAGATGCATCTACTATTTCAATAGCCAGGCTTCCAAAATGTTTTGAGACCATCTCGGTCACAAGAGGCGACAGTAGAGCCTCTACATCAAGCAAGTCACTCGGAGAGGTATATACGCGATACTTATGTAAAAATTCAGACTTGTGCGCCCCAAGCATACCTAAGGTGACAGATCTCAAGTGAGGAAACTTATTAAAAAGCTGAAGATAGAAAGACTCACTATTGCTATGCATGCCTACAAACACATGCGGCAATCCTTTTGCTTCGAGTAGATCAAATTCCAGAATATGCCATCTGTGTGCTCTTACTTGCGTAGCACCAGCTTTTTTCAGCATATCAGAGCGCTCGACAAAGCTAACATCGTAACCTTCGTATGTACCAACGCAGTAATGTAGATCATTATGTTGATTCGAAACCGTAAGGCCCCGTACTATTCGGTATTCTTCGTCACTCCTAGACACACCGCCAAAATACACGAGGCCAAATTTCTTAGCAAAATCTTGGACGATGCCTTTTGTTTTTCGTTTATGAACTAGCCGTTTAGGAGATAGATGATGAGAGATGCGTTTTACGAGGCGCCTCACTGCTCATCTCCAGACACACTATCAAGCATTGTCGCCATAAACTCAGCGTGGCTCCACACTAGAGGCGCTACAGATACCTGGCTGTTATCATCTGGATCCACCTGCTCCGAAAGCATACCGGTACTTGAAGCTGCTCTTTGAACCCAGTCGACAACCTCTTTCGCCTCATCCGGGCGACCAGTTTCAAAATAGTATTGGGCTTGCCAGAGGGAAGTGATTAGCCAAGGGTTACTTGGAGCATAATCAGATTTTCGCCTATAAGAATCATTCTCATAACGTTGCATACCGATGCCGCTAACCCTAATCGTATTTGTCATAGCATCAAACATTCGCTTCAGTTCATCACCACTACTGTCAAAAAGCCCAAACATAAATGACCCATAGAAGCTTGAGGCATCAATAGTATTGTCGTTGTCGACAACTTCATCATGAGCCAAAATTCCTTTTCTGAAGATACCACGCTCCTCATCGTAAAGGTATTTCTTTGCGTGTGAGGCAATTGCCTCAGCAGCTGAGCGCCACTTAACGGCTGATGCGGCGTCTTTTCTGACATCAGCAAGATCGGCAGCCGCAAGAAGTGCCGCATGCACTACAGCAGTAGTGTAGGTAGTCGTGAGGAACTTTTCTTCCCAGAGATCGTAGCTTGGATTAGGTAGTCCAGTCATGTCATTCACTGACAAGCTCAAGAATTCAGCCATAGGCTTCACAAACGGCGAGTAAAATTCGTTTAATATCGCAGCACTTGGGTTGGCATCGTAAAATTGCGCATACATAAAGAGCACAAGTGCCGTCTCATCTTCCTGTATAGGAGGTGCGACTATTGAACCGTGAGTGTACGGATGCCAACTTGAGCCAACAGCTCCATCCGCCCTATATTTATGCATCAGGTAGCCACGGGTATGAAGCGAACTAAGCATGAAGAGGAAAAAGTTGACAGGCTCATGGACGTAGCCGAGTCGTATCAGCGGCCACAACGCGTAGGCTCCATCGCGAGGCCAACAGTACCCATATGCATCTCTGGAATAATTGAGCATCGCTGTGTCCGTGCTAGCGATAATCGCACCGTTCTTGTCGATGTGCGACTTTATGATCATGGCGCTTTTTATGAAAAGCTCGCGTCGTTCCTTCGGCAGCTTATCGGATGCCCTCACCGTTGGCTCAAGCCATTTATGCCACCATTCGACCGTTGCCTCTTGTCTGAGGTCTAAGTTGCGCTCATTCTCATGCATGTATTTGTGAAGTGTCAGTGCTTGCCGCATCGTATGACCAGCTGCGATCCAATAGTGAACACGACGTGAATTGTGCGCCTCAAGCTGAATAGAGAATCTAAGAGTTGAGTCTACGCGGCCGTGCTCAACTGTACCATTTTCAAGCTCTCCATCTTCGGCATCTCGAAACGTACCTTCACGTCCTTCGATGCCAAACAGGCCGATACTTCGCTGGTCAAATGGTTTATTGTATTCATCTTTGCCGCCAACGATAAAGACTCGACGCCCCCTGTAATGCACGATAGAGTCACTATTTGGCAAATACTGCGCAGTATCTGTATTGCTACGAGAATCGCCAATCACAAATGCCTGATGCAAGAAGAGTCGCACCTGTCTTGGCTGGTCCTTGAGATTGACGACATGAATGTTCCTCAGGAAAAGATTTTTCTCAGCATCCACAAAATCATCAAACTCTAGAATTATCCCAAGTCCAGCATGCTTCGCCCTTGTGTGACCCATAAGCGCTTCCGTAGATGTTCGGAAGCGGAACTCCCAAGAACCGTCATCAAGCCAGCTATGAACGCCATCAATCCATACGCCAACCTTATGGCGTAAATCTTTACCTGCCGCGTGATTCTCAAGCCCTACATGAGGGAAATAAAAATCATGTACCAGACCAAAGTTATTGATACCGACATGCAGCTCACCATTGCTTAACACTATCTGCCTAGCCATGACTGCCTCCGATCCTTTCGTCTGCCATCACTCTATACCTTAGATCACGAATTGCATTCATATAGAATAAAAATGCATCGTACGGTGATTTGTACGGACTAAAGTAGGCGTGAACATCACCGTCTCTAAACCATTTAGTACACATATAATATGCATGATCAGAGGTCTGCAGCTTACGCCAGTCATGTATGAGATCTTTGTCCCCTGAGTGCAGAACACTTGACTCCAAATCGTAAAGATAGCGCATGATCTCATGCTGCATTGAATTGCCAAGCCAAGCTGTAAGATCTCGTTCAGTGTCCGCCCATGTTACTGTATGAGGCATACTTACTTCATCAACAGCCTCAAAATTATCTGCCGTCTCTGAAACCGTATAGAACGTACGCTCACCACCTTCAAGCCACTTGCCAACAAAGTGCTCAAAGAAATCAAATATTCCAGTCTCTGCCCATTGATGTTCACCAAATGTCTCATAGTCCATAAATAGATTCAGAATCTGCCCGTCGTCTGTCGCTGCTTTTGCCCATTCGTTGTAGCTCTCGGCACTCAACGGATGCTCGCTCCAACCTTTATCGCTAAAACGAAATGCTACATCATCGCTCAATTTATAATTTTTGAGGAGTAATTTAGTGTGCTGCGCGCCCGGTGGTCGATATACAAAGTTAGGGCTGCGCCAGCCAAGAACCGGATCCCATCCTTCTGCAAGCACTGCTTTGTAACCTGCATTGTCAGCCCACGCTCCCAGCTCATCATTGTAGGCAAGTTCCGTGTTACGGAATACCTGAGGCGTAACACCAAAGAGATCTTGGATCTTCCGCTGGTGTTCAGCCACTTGCGCTTCAAATTCCGTGCGACTATAGAAGAACGCCAGGCTGTGCTCATACGTTTCAGCCACGATCTCCACGCGGCCTGTCTGCACAAGACGCTTGAAACTTTCTACGACATCAGGCGCCCAGGCTTCTGCCTGCTCTAGGAAAGTCCCAGTAAGGCTAAGTGATACTTTGAAGTCAGGATGTTCAGCCAAAAGCTTCTCAAGTAGCGCATTCATCGGACGATACGATTTTTCAGCAACTTTCTCTAAAATAACACGGTTATCCATATCTGGATCAGTACTATCAAAGTACTGATGATCACTCCCGACATGAAACACCGAATACGGCTTTACACGCCACGGTTGATGCACGTGCATGTAAAGTACTATGCCTTTTTTACTCATGCCGTACTCCGTACTCGAAGAGAGTGATATAGATCAAAGCACTTCTCTGCGACCGTATGCCAGCTGATCTTACTGTATTCATAGGCGACATTTTCTCTCAGTGTATCTTTGAGCGCGTGCGAGCTGGCAATTGCTACTAATCGATCTGCTAGTGCATCTATGTCCCAAAAATCATAACGATACACGTTTGAGAGCACCTCTCCAACACCTGACTGATTCGTAAGAATGACAGCATTGTTGTGGTAGGCGGCTTCAAGCGCCGTCAGCCCGAATGGTTCCGACACCGAGCTCATGACGAAGATGTCTGCCACTTCAAATGCGTCTCGCCATTGCTTACCTCTGACAAAGCCGGTGAAAAACACTTTATCGGCAATACCAAGATCCGCAGAGAGCCTCAGAAGCTCATCACGCTGCTCACCGTCGCCAGCAAGTAAAAACACCAGCTTGTCATATCGCTCAGAAGCTCTGGCAGCAGCTTTCATGAAGTGGATCAAACCCTTTTGAACAGTAAATCGCGTAATCGTAGCTGCAACTGTGTAGCCTTGCTTCTTTAGCTCTTCGAGGTAGCGATACGAGCGCTTATCATATGTATGATTCGCCAAGCTTTCTACGTCAAGTGCATTATGGATAACCTCAATCTTTTCAGCCGGTATGCCATAGCGTTTTATGATAATACTTTTTGTAATATTGCTTACCGCGATGATACGGTCTGCCATAAGAAGGCCTTGTTCTTCAATCTCGTGCACAATTGGATTACCGTACTCTGATCCAGCGCGGTCGAATTCTGTCGCATGCACATGTACTATAAGGGGTGCGCCTGTTAGTTCTTTTGCACGAATGCCCGCTTCCATTGTCAGCCAATCGTGAGCATGAATGGCATCATACGAACTACCTTCGACAAGCTTTTCAACATATTTACCATACTGTTTCTGTACACCTCTGAGGGTATCAAGCCCCATATGAGCACTGTCAGATTCAAACGCAGAAGAATCATACACACCAAGCCCAAGGCGGGCAAGTGGCTCCACCGGAGTCGCTGCATGTACGCGCATATGTGTAATCTCAGGATGTTCAGCAGTATAGGGAACAACAAAGTCAATCGAGGCACCAGCAGTAGCTAGAGCTTTCGACATATGATAGCAAGCCACACCAAGACCGCCGCTATTATGCGGTGGTAGCTCCCAGCCAAGCATCAGTATATTCATCCGTCCGTTATCGATCCCACCGCGGAGGCAGCCGGCTCCTTACTCCTCACTGTTTTATATCTATGGCTATTATAAGAGGCGCTTATGCTTCTCGTCAACCATTGATTTATTCGAAAAATATAGCGATTTCAAGAGGCGTTTGATACAATGAATTACTGCGAAGGGGTATAGTACAGCGGTTAGTATATCGGTCTCCAAAACCGACGACCTAGGTTCGATTCCTAGTACCCCTGCCAGAATATGAAGTCGACAATACGTCGACTTTTTGTTTGCTCATGCTTTCTATCGCTAATGTTTTTACGTAAGATATGTAGTTAATGAGTGATGCGAACTTTATCAGTGAAATCCCAGGCCTTGCTCTTACCGCAGCACGATACCAATTAGCTGAGAATATGGCCGATAAGATCCGTAATAATGAGCCTATAGGGCTTGGCATGATTGGCTTTATCGCTGCAGACATCGCCGATGGAGCTATTCTACGTAGTTTTGATAGGGACACGCCCGTACGACGAGTTGCGGATGGCGTAGTTGACCATATGTCTGTCGCACGGGTGTCGTATGAAATATGGAAAAAGAATCCTGAATCAAGATCGTACATCGGAGTGCTAGCCACGCGTGCAGCGCTTGTCGGTGTCCTTAATAGCGCACATCTTGCTATCGCGGGCGAAGTCACAAAAGGCAGATTAAACCAAAAGGCGACAAATCTTGCGACAGCAACCTTTGCTTTAGCTGCAAGCTCCGGGAATCGCAAAGCTACCCATATTACGGGCGCCTTAGCGTCAGGAATTGCCATTGTCACTGCAGCATCCCATTTGAAAGACTTGGGCAAGAAGCATGTATCAGGCATTCGGGAGCTCTAACTTGTTAATAGTTTGGGCGAAAAACAAGCTATAACACAATAGGTTCTATAATCACCCTTAAGCCCCTGCCACAGTATGAAGTCGACACAGTGTCGACTTTTTGCTTTGTTAGGGCTAGATAGTCAGCGAGAGGTTAAGAGAAAAGAGTGCAATATCCGCCAGCTAGTTGTATTTATCATTTTTTGATATAATAGAAATATCCTAACGGAGGTACGCCATGAACGATGAAGAGTCATTGCCGCCGACTATCTCAGTCGATTCTCCTGCTAGTCCGCAAGAATCGCCCGTAAAGTCAAATCCCTACGAATTACTCATACGCCAAAGCCGAAAAATGGGCGGATTAGCTACCCGAACATATGACATCACAAAGGAATTCCTGAAAAAGGATGTCACTACACTCAACCCAAGCAATCCAGACACAATACTTTTCGGAAAGCGCCTTAAGCAAAAAACCGACGAAAGAAGTGATATTCGCTCTCTAGTCCGAAGATCCCACGAAGTGCTGGCAAGTGTACGAACGGTCATTTTACCCGTCAACCTTTTCCCCGACACCATAACCGTTGATCGCACAAAAATAACGATCCATAAGCGCACTTTTTTCTGGTCAGCACAAGTCATCAGCATCCGAATAGAAGACATCCTAAATGTCGCTTGTAGCGTAGGACCGTTATTCGGCTCATTGACTATATCATCACGTGTAATGAATTCAACGGACCACTTTGAGATAAACTATTTTTGGCGCAAAGACGCTCTCTATATGAAACAGCTGATCCAAGGGTATTTTATCGCTCAGCATGACGCTATCGAGACCGGACAGCTATCACGACAAGAGTTAATCGAGACACTTCTTGAGCTTGGAAGCGACTCAGTATCATAGGGTAGATGTCGCTCTCCAGAGCACTTTTTGATATACTTGTCTATATGAAATCACTTAGCCTTTCTAAACCTCATGCCCTCATAATGGTCGGCATCCCTGGCAGTGGCAAAACCTTCTTTGCTAAAAAATTCTCAGAAACATTCAGTGCACCGTTTGTTGAAGCAAGCGTCATATCTCAGCATACAAGCGACAACGAGAACGCATCAAAGCTGACAAAACACTTTATAGACGAAATCCTCAAGACAAAGCAGTCAATCGTCATTGAAACTACCGGAGGCACGCGAGCGGAACGTGCAGAGTTTGCAAAACACCTTCAAGAGCAGGGCTATACACCACTCCTCATCTGGGTGCAGACCGACCAAGATACAGCTCGGGCACGTCTCGTGCGAGACAAGCAAGATCCTGCAGAGGTAGATGCCTCAATCCGCAAGTTCAGTCCGCCACATGCCCAAGAGAAGCCTCTCGTAATTAGTGGTAAACATACCTACGCAACTCAAGCAAAAGTTGTCCTAAAAAGGCTTTCAGCGCCAAGAAGCGACATCTCATCACATAAGCAGCGTCCAACACGGCCTGGATCAATAGCTATTCAATAATATGCCCTCGTTCCATGACAACGAATTTGGTGAAGTGACAGTTCGACGCTCCGCCAAAGCTCGCAGTGTCAAGCTTAGCGTCGCACCAAATGGCACCCTGCGCGTCAGTATGCCTCCGTACGCCCCAATATTTCTCGCCAAGCGCCTCATTACATCTTCTCGAGACTCAATACGCAACCTATTAACACCACTTGAAGACAGCGCCTTTTATCACGGCATGCAGATCGGCAAGAGCCACTCAATACATGTCACGCACGGAGCTAAGATTACAGCGAAGCTAAGCGGTCAAGTGATTGAGACTACTGCACCAGATAGCGATGTATCCTCAAAATCAGCACAATCGATCATCAAAGATGTAGTCATAAAAGCACTGAGAAAAGAAGCTAAAAGCTATCTTCCGAAGCGACTTGCGTTCCTAGCAGAAAAGCACGACTTTCACTACGAGCAAGTACGTTTCTCGCACGCCAGCAGCCGATGGGGAAGCTGCAGCAGTCAAGGCACTATCAGTCTGAACATCGCACTTATGACGCTACCCTTTGAACTAATAGACTATGTACTGATCCATGAACTTTGCCACACGATAGAGATGAACCATAGTCAGAGATTCTGGAAGCTCGTCGCACAGATTGTGCCCGACTTCAAGGCGCATCGCCAAACACTAAAGAAATACTCGCCAACAATCTCATAATACGCTATACTAAACATCATTATGGCCGGTGGTGGGGACAAGTTTGATCTAAAGATTCTGTACATGCTCCAAAATGTAGGGCTATTTTTGCCTTTCTTTCTTGCGATCTATGGTGCGCTCATCTTAGCCGGCCTCGTAACTGCTTCGCCCGCATTTACTCCAACTGGATACTTCTTTGTAATCGGCAGCTTAGTTGTACTCAGTATCTACCAGTACGCGTTTCAAGCAAAAACATATGGAGCGCTTGCTGTTCGCATCACTCTTTATCATGTTATTGCGTACGCTTACGTCATGCTCATCGCTGGACTCAGTTCACCGTTCCTTGTCTCATGGGCCATCCTGATGCTCGTTAGTCATATTTACTTCAAGTGGAAAGGCTTTTTTCTTAGCCTATCAGGGCTAGTCTATACCTTCATATCGGCATGGTTTGTCTTTAGCATACCTACAGAGGCAATACTAGGTTTCACCTTGACGATGATTACATCTGTGTTTGCTGCGCTGATTGCTGTCGTCATCAATAACCGCAAAGAGCAAGAAACAGCAGAAGTAGAAAAAAGTCACCATAAAGAGCAAGCCCAACGCGACCGCACTCTAACTCTCATAAATAATCTTACCGATGCCATTCTCGGCGTTGACCATTCCGGCACAGTGCAGATATATAACGCTGCTTTTTTCAACTTACTAGACATCAACTCCTTGCCAGAAAACCGTCATATTGATTCAATCGTGCAATTATACGACAAGGATGAAAAACCAGTCTCACTAAAGAAGCTACTCCACGAATCAAAGAGCGTGACACTCACCGATGCCTATCAGATTAAGCTTGATGAGGAATTCTTAAGGCTAGAACTCACGTATGCCCCAATTCGAGGCGGCAATACAACAAAGGATGAAGCACCCGACTACATGCTCATACTTCGTGATGTTACAAAAGCCAAGAGTCTCGAGGAAGAGCGTGACGAATTTATCAGCGTAGTGAGCCATGAGCTTCGCACGCCGATTGCAATCACAGAAGGTGCTATCGACAATGCTAGGCTCATTTTCGAAAAGGACAGTAGCAAAAAGGAAGCGGTAAAGGACACTCTCAAACTTGCGCATGACCAGATTATTTTCCTATCGAAAATGGTAAACGATCTGAGTACCCTTAGTCGCGCAGAGCGAGGAGTCGCCGACGAAACTGAGGTAATCGACATTCAAGAGTTAGCTCACAGTTTATATGATGAATACGCTCCTCAAGCAAAAGAAAAGAGACTTCATTTTAATCTCAATGCTCACGGAAAGCTTGGCTATGTAGACACAAGTCGACTCTATCTCCAAGAACTCCTGCAAAATTTCATTACAAATTCAATAAAGTACACAAAAAGCGGATCTATCGAGCTCACAATCACCCGCGACAAGGATATTATCACTTTCTCGGTAGCAGACACAGGTATAGGCATCTCAAAATCAGACCAGGCAAAGATCTTCCAGAAATTTTACCGCTCAGAAGACTACCGTACCAGAGAAACAGGAGGTACAGGCCTTGGCTTGTATGTTGCAGTCAAACTTGCTAAAAAACTCGGCACAGTTATCAACGTCAAGAGTAGACTCAACCATGGATCGACATTTAGCTTCGAGTTACCAGCACGCCAAGACATAAAGATTGCCAAAGTAAAAGCTTGATTATTTACCCCCCCTGAAGTATAGTGATACTTGACAGTCTGCAGCAGCAGACTATTTTAGTTGGGAGGATACTAGAGCAGTGGCAAAGAGCGACAAGAGCAACAACACTGTCACGCGCATTTCCGCAAGTGACAATAAAGGGAAAGCTGCGCCAAAGAAATCAAAGGCACCAAAAGCAGCAAAAAAACCAAAGGTTGAGGAGCGTGGCGGCATAGTCGGCTACTTCGTAGGAGCCTGGAAAGAGCTGCGACAAGTTCATTGGCCAACTAGACGAGCAACCTGGGGACTCACAGGTGCGGTCTTGGCATTCAGCGCTTTCTTTGTAGTCTTTATCCTTCTACTAGATGCTGGCTTTAAATATTTATTCGAATTCATACTGAAATAAGGAGAACGACAAAGTGAGTAAAAACCGTTACGATTCAACTAGGCAGTGGTACGCTATCCATACGTACAGCGGCTACGAAGAAAAAGTCGCCGATAGTATACGCCAACGTATCAATGCCGTCGACATGGCTGACAAAATTTTCGACGTCATGGTGCCAAAAGAAAAACAAATCCAGATTAAAAACGGTAAGCGCAAAGTTATTGAAGCTAAAATTTTCCAAGGCTATGTTCTTGTCGAGATGAAACTTACCGACGAAACTTGGTATATCGTACGCAACACACCTGGCGTCACTGGCTTTGTTGGCAGCGGTACAGAGCCAACACCTGTATCAGACAGTGAAATCAGCAAGATCAAGAAGCGTATGGGCGTAGAAGATCCTAAGCATCAAATCGACTTCTCCGAGGGCGAAGTAGTGTCAATTACAGATGGTCCGTTTAAAGGCTTTGACGGTTCTATTTCAGAGATTGACGCAGCCAAGGGCAAGCTCAAGGTTATGGTGAGCATGTTCGGGCGTGACACGCCTGTTGAGCTCGACGCTTTGCAGGTCAAGAAGGTTTAAGTACATGTCACGAGAAGGGGAGTCAAACCTATTCGATCTGTTTGATCGTCCAAGCATGGAAACTCCGGAAATTCTATTGGGACGGCTCGGTGAACAGGGGCTTGCCGATTTACAGACAGAACTCGACGAAAAGCTAAAAGAACAGCAAGTTGAAGTCCAAGACCTGCGCGAAAAACTAGATACGGCACTTGCTAACCAGCAGTCATTGCGAGCAGACTTATCTATGGTACTTCAAGCCAAGCAGCTTGGACGCGACAAGGGCTTGGAATAGAGCTATAAACCTGATATAATAACTACGTTACGCACTGCAAAATCGCTTCAACAATTTAGCAGTAAACTTACAAGGAAACACATGGCAAAGAAAATTATAGGAAATCTCAAACTTCGCATTCCAGCTGGTCGTGCAACAGCAGGTCCTCCAGTAGGTAGCACCCTCGGTCAATGGGGTCTCAATATGATGGATTTCATCAATCCATTCAACGACGCAACCAAGGGCGACATGGGCAAGGACGTTATCGTTCACATCCAGGTCTTTGAAGATCGTACATTCACATGGAAGTCTCTCGGACAGCCAGTTGACGACGCAATTCGCGACAAGATCGGTATCAAAAAGGGAAGCGGCAAGCCACACTCTGAAAAGGTAGGTAAGATCACTCGCAAGCAGCTCGAAGAGATTGCTGAAACGAAGCGCGACCATCTCAACGCTATTGACCTCGACGGAGCAGTGAAGGTTATTGCTGGTACCGCTCGTTCAATGGGCGTCGAAGTAGTCGACTAAATAGCACCTTTCTTAAAATACCCTGAGTAGTAATTGCTTGGGGTATTTTTATATGCTAGACTACCGACATGACACAGCACTCACAACAAAAAGAATTCATGCCAACATTCCTTTTTAGCCTATTGCTTGGCTCACTCGGCGTCGATAGATTCTACCTTGGAAAAGTCGGTACAGGCATTGCTAAGCTTCTAACAGTTGGCGGTTTTGGCGTATGGTACGTGATTGACATCGTACTCATCCTAACTGATCAAATGAAAGATGCCGAAGGTCATAAGATCAAAGACGTTAAACAACATCGCCAGACTGCCGGTACTATCGCTGCCGTGTATGTCTCCATACAAATCATTGGTCTAATTATTGCAGCCGTCTATACGGGTATCATGATTGACCAATTTATCCGCCAGACCGACCTCTACCATGAACTGTATCAACATGAGCAAAAGCAACTAGAAGACTACAATCCCTCAGTCGAGGGCTAGGCAGAAATAAGCCAGTTTGCTATAGTAACGGGCAGTAAACATAAGGAGTTTCACATGGATAACCAACCAGTACAAAACCAACAGCCCGACATGCAGCCAATGTCTGCACCCACACCGGCTCCAGCACCAATTCAACCAGCACCAGTAGCACCGCAGCCTCAGACAGGCGAAAAGTCGTACCTCGTCGCATCTATGCTCAGCTACTTTCTCGGTGGACTTGGCGTCGACCGATTTTACCTAGGTTACATTGGTCTTGGTGTCTTGAAGCTCATCACATTTGGTGGATGCGGCATCTGGTATCTTATCGATTTAATCCTGGTTCTTACCAACAACCTAAAGGACGCCCAAGGGAATCACCTTGCAGGCTTCGAGAAAGATAAAAAGCTTGCTTGGACAATCGTTGGCGTACTCTTTGCACTCGGTATCGTAAGTAGCATCATCATGAATGCTCTTGGTCTGTTTGCGCTCAACAGCTTCAGCAATCAGCCGCTCTAGTGCGAAAGATTTTACAACGCACACTTCACGCAATCGGTCTCCAGACTCCTGGCGGCCGATTGTGCTTTTTCGCCATAATCACTATTGGAGTATTCTTAGTACCATACGATTGGTTGTCGGAGCTTTCCATCTGGCAGCGACTCGATATACCATCTCCCTCGATTGGTCTTACTCGAGCGTATTGGCTACTATTACACCTTAACCCAACTGGAGCGTGGCACCGTAACCCGCTTATTTATCTAGTGCTTGCCGTTGGGCTACCTTTGCTAGCTCGTGACGTATTAACGCTAATAAAGAAGAAACCTGTGTCTAACGTGCCGAAATCTCACTAAGCAAATGTAGCATCCTAGCGACACCTCCTAGTTGATGCTTCGCCTTTGTATCACCAGAGCCAACCTTGATCGTATGTGCATTATCATTCTCTTTGAGTGTCCCAAACATGTCTTCATCTGTATAATCGTCTCCTGCACATAAAATGAAGTCTGGTTTGTGCTTCTCTACAAGCTCCGTAACAGCCTTGCCTTTGTCGATACTTTTCGGTCGCACTTCAAGGATCTTATTCCCCGTAAATACGCCGATTGAATCAGTCTTAAGTATGCTCAAAATGTCTCGAGTGAGTTCTTTTGCTCGATTGTACGCCAGCTCTGGCACGACATTACGATAATGCCAGACAGTGGAACTATCTTTTTCTTCGATCGCCGAACCTGATGTCCGAGCAGTATATTGTTTTAGTATTGGCGTCAGCTCTTTTTTAACCTTATGGAAGTCATTCGCCCTATGCTCCCATTTTCCGTCCTTTCGAATCCATGCCCCATGTTCGGCAACGAGTGTGATGCGTTTATCAAAGAACCACGCAGATAGTGCTTGTCGAGAGCGCCCACTCACTACAGCGACCTGGTTGTGGGAGTTTGCGACGAGCCGTTTAATCATACGCCTCAATCTGAGGGATGGCATTGCCATGAATGCCCTCGGGCTCGAGACGTAGTCTCGCAAGGTGCCATCATAGTCAAATATAAGCAGTCTACGTGAGGCTTTGTCATACTCTTCAAGCAACTCCGCGATTTCGCCGTCATCCATCTGTCGCCTATACTGCCGAGAATATCGTCCTGCCGCATCAAGTTCTTTCATGAAGTCTTTTGTCCACGCTTTTACCGTATAGGAACTAAGTCGCCTATGCATAATCTGAAGGCGATCTTTTTGCTCACGTTTCGTCATCGTAAGTGCTTGCAAAATTGCCTTTGAAATAGAGGTAGTATCATTTGGGTTCACGGCAATCGCCTCTGATAGCTCATCGATCGCCCCAGCCATCTCGCTCAAGATCAAAACACCTCGTCCGTCATGTTTCGTAGCCACATACTCCTTTGCTACTAGGTTCATGCCGTCACGCACTGGAGTCACTAATGCAACATCGCCCGCCATATAGAGACCCACGATTTCATCAAAAGGTAAGTTCTTAAACCGGTAGGAAATTGGCGTCCATTCAGCCGTGCCATACATACCGTTTATGCGACTGACTGTCTTTTCTACGTCATCGCGCAGCGCCTGATATGTCTCCACCTCAGTACGCGAAGGAACTGCAACCATTTGCAGACACACCTTGCCATGATACTCAGGATAATCCTCGAGGAAGCGTTGAAAACCTTCAAGCCGCTGCGGAATACCCTTGGAGTAGTCGAGTCTATCTACGGATATTAGTATCTTTTTACCTTTATTAGAGTGACGCATTGTTCGCTCCGCCTGACGTGCTGCCGGATGTGAAGTAGCCTCATAAAATTTCTTGTAGTCGATACCAATAGGGAATGTATCAAATTTGATCATGCGCCCCTGATACTCCATCATCTCATCGTGAGGCTCTAGCCCCAATAGACGCTCACAACTCGAGGCAAAATGCCTGGCATAGTCATAGATATGGAAACCTATCAAGTCGGCACCAAGCAGTCCAGCAAGTAGCGTCTTTCGCTGCGGTAACGACCTGAAAATCTCAAACGACGGAAACGGAATATGCAGGAAAAAGCCAATAGAGGCATTTGGGTAGCTTTGACGGAGCAGGTGAGGAAGCAGCATGAGATGATAATCGTGCACCCAAATTGTACTCTCCTGCTCGGCATGCTCGCTTGTAACCCTGGCAAATTCAAGCTGCACCTCTTGGTAGACACGCCAATACTCGTCCTTGTAGCTTGATGTATCTTGAAAGTAATGAAACAACGGCCACAATACATCGTTTGCATAGCCATCGTAGTATTGTTCAACCTGGCTCTTTGTCAAAAATACCGGAGCGCAACCATGCACTTTAAGTTCTTCTACTATCTGATCTTTTTCTTCGCTAGTCAGATCATCAGAAGCAATCCCTGGCCATCCAACCCACACACGATTCTTACTATCTCCTATAGAGGTCATGGCCGTTGCCAATCCACCCGAACTTGGCTCAAATACAAGCTTACCAGCTTCGCGCCGCACACTGACGGGCAAGCGATTAGATACAATCACCAGTTGGTGTTTACTCATTACTACTATTATAGCACTCGATATTTTTGAGCTTGACACTCCAACGAATAGCCGCGGTACAATAGAGACAGGTTGTGAAAGTACTCCGCTTCAAGCGATAAGTGGTTTCTACTTTCAAACCATCTACGATATACACACTAGCTTCTAAAGCAAAGCGTCCCTATCACAAGCAACTCACTACTTCAGACATACGCTACTCGGCGCCTCGAGTGAAGCCAACATAGCGGTCTTGTAGTTCATACTCAATCACTCGGTTCTATAAAACAAACCCACCACATAGGAGAGTATGCTATGAAAACATCTATTAACAGTCCGGTTCTTGTCACCGCTATGCGATTTGGTCGCCACATGTGTGCGATTCCAAGTCGGATGGAATGGGAAGGGCACGAGTATCACTTTAAGGGCAATGGTATTCGTGTGGATGTCAAAGATAAGTCTCGCACAGGGACGATCACATTGACTGACGGACTACGCTCGTTCTGCTTGCGCCAAAATGGAGCTAGCTGGACATTGCTTTCAGTCGCGTAGCGGCTGAGCCCAACCAAGAAAACACCTCAGCCATCGACAGCCGAGGTGTTTTTTGGTATAATAGAAGGACAATATCAATGTTGGGAGATAGCTAGAACTATCGTTTGCACCACAGAAAGGATTAGTCTTATGGCTAAAAAAGCAGAGTTGCTCGAAAAAGCAGCAGAATTGAAACTTGAAGTTTCAGAGAAAAACACAATCGCCGAGATCGAAGAAGCGATTGCAAGCGCCGAGAAGCATGAAGTAAAAGAGGCCGCTCCAGCAAAAGCTGGCAAGCGAAGCGAGAAAGCTTTAAAAGAAGCAGAAGAAAAAGCTGAAAAAGAAGCGCGCAAGGAAGCAGGCGACACTTCAGCACAAGGCGACGAAGAAGCACACGTTAAGAAAGGCCCAAAGCCAGTTACACGCCCTCGCCTAGAGCGACGCGGTAAAAAGTACCAAGAAGTTGCTAAACTTCTCGAAAAGGAAAAAGTATACACATTAGTTGAAGGCCTTGAGCTTGCATCCAAGACCAGTCCTTCAAAGTTTGACGCATCAGTCGAAGTGCATGTTCGCCTTGGCGTAGATCCACGTCAAGCCGACCAAAATATCCGCGCAACTGTATCTCTGCCAAACGGTACCGGTAAGGATATTCGTGTGGCTGTATTTGCACCAGAAGGCGACCACGCAGCCGCTAAGAAAGCCGGTGCAGATGTCGTTGGTGACGAAACATTCCTTAAGCAGCTCGACAAAGAACAGCTTGATTTTGACGTGCTCGTTTCAACTCCTGCCTACATGCCAAAACTCGGTAAGTATGCACGTCTACTCGGGCCACGTGGCCTCATGCCAAATCCAAAAGCTGGTACTGTTGCAGCTGACGTCGTAAAGGCTGTGTCAGAAGCAAAAGCAGGTAAGGTAGAATATCGCGTCGACAAGCAAGCGATCATCCACCTATCTATCGGTAAAGCGTCATTTGGTGCTAAAAAGCTTGAAGAAAATGCACGCGCATTCTTTGATAGCCTTCAGTCACAAAAGCCAAGCTCACTCAAGGGTGTGTTTGTAAAGTCTACAAACATCTCAACAACTATGGGTCCTGGCATCAAGGTAGAAAACGTCGCTAGCTAATAGCTACTTATTCTATGCCACAAATACCACTCGCTAGCCGAGTGGTATTTGTTATACTGAATATAGTAATAAGCGAGGGGAGCCGGCAGACATGCGACAATATCTAGACCTACTACAAGACATCATGGATCACGGCGTCGATAAGAGTGATCGTACCGGTACAGGAACACGTAGCGTATTCGGCCGCCAGGTTCGCTATGATCTTTCCGAAGGCTTTCCAGCAGTCACCACTAAAAAACTCTATTTCAATTCTGTTGTCCATGAGCTTCTATGGTTTCTAAAGGGAACTGGTAATATTGAATACTTGGCGCAAAATAATGTCCACATCTGGGACGAATGGCCATTCAAAGCGTATCTTGAAAAGAATAACTTACCAATGCCAGAGGTTAATTCTGACGAATGGAAATCTCAAATGAAAGAGTTTATCGAAAAGGTCGCCTCAGATCATGACTTTGCCATGAAGTGGGGTGATCTCGGTCCAGTCTACGGCGTCCAGTGGCGCAAGTGGCCAGATGGCAAGGGTGGCTTCGTGGATCAGATTGAGCGAGCTATCGACATGATTAAAAATACTCCAGACAGCCGCCGAATCATCGTTAGCGCCTGGAACGCATCAGAGATCGACGAAATTGTACAAATTGGTGGTTTGCCTCCATGTCACAGCCTTTTCCAGTTCTACGTAGCAGACGGCAAGTTAAGCCTACAGCTCTACCAGCGTAGCGCCGATACGTTCCTCGGCGTACCATTCAATATCGCCAGCTACTCACTTCTTCTTGCTATGGTTGCTCAGGTAACAGGCCTTAAGCAAGGCGAATTCGTCCATACACTCGCTGACACACACATCTACAGCAACCACTTTGAGCAAGTTAAGGAGCAGCTCTCTCGCACGCCAAAAGAGCTGCCGACTCTCTGGCTCAATCCCGATATCAAGAATATCGATGACTTTACATTTGACGATATTAAGCTCGAAAATTACAATCCAGATCCGCCGATCAAAGCACCTATTGCCGTATAGTCAATCCTTTCTTATGAATAATTGACCTGTACTTTGTTTGGTGCCCACCAAAAATCTATATGATAACAGCGACCCTCTTGGTAGAGACGCTCTTCACGAGCTCCTACAGACCAGAAAGGCATGTATTCTCGACTTACTTCCTTATCCGGAGGTCCCATAAGTACATTCGAGCCTTTATCTGTATAGCGGTAGCTGCATTGATGTACCGGATCTATCTGAATAACTTTTACAGCAAATACTGTAGCAGTTATAAACAACAGAAGAACACTTAGAAAAATTACTTTCGTCTTTGCCAAATTAGCCTTACTTGATCTTTGTGTCATGCTTACGATGATATACGACAAAGTCAAACGCATACTTATTGCGCTCGTCAGCCACGTGATGCTCGCGAGAAGCTTCTTGCCATTTCGCCTTATCAATCTCAGGAAAGAATACAGTTGCTTCAGGAAATTCCGCATCAACTTCCGTGACATAAAGCACATCCATATCATCAATAGCCTGCGCGTAAATCTGTCCGCCACCCATAACGACAATATCGTACTGCGCCAACGCGTAAGCAGCCTTGAGAGAATGCGCCGTCAGCACACCCTGGACGCCAGTTGGCTCTCGACTGATCACAATATTCTGCCGATTTGGCAGCGGTCGTTTGCCGATACTCTCAAATGTGCGATACCCCATAATTACCGTTTTACCGGTCGAGAGTTTGCGAAAATTCGCTAAATCATCAGGCAGGGAATTACTCCATGGCATGTCTTGGTTTGCTCCAATTTCACGATTTTTTCCCATACCAACGATAATCGATTTCATACCTACTTATGATACACTAGAATTAGTTTATGGGAGTATACAGTAACACCGAAATCCGCACGGCTGTAGACGACGGAACAATCGTCTGCGTGCCGTTCAACGACAAGCACGTCTCCGAGGCAAGCCTCGACTTCACGCTTGGTCACTATTTCTACAAACAGGAGTACCAGCCAGAAGCAGCTGGGGTGTACAATCCTTTTGACGAATCTGACGTAGCGCGTTACTTCAAAGGTCCGCTTGAGGCAATTCCTCACAAAGAGTGGTGTGAGAAAAATGGCGTTAATTTGTTCGCAAATATTCCCGAAGACCACCCAATCATTGTGTTACAGCCAGGTGAGCGCATCCTAGCGCACACCCACGAATTCGTTGGCATACGCGCACACGGTGGCGCCTGCGAAGTAAAGAGCCGCTCTAGCTGGGGAAGAAATGGTGTTGCAGTTTGTTTTGATGCTGGCTGGGTAGATCCAGGATACATAAACCGCATCACTCTCGAAATATACAATCTCAATATGCACGAAAGCGTCGTCTTGCCAGTAGGCGAGCGCGTAGGACAACTCATATTCCATCACACCGGACCAGTTGAAGGCGGCTACGCAGAAGGGCGCGACGGTATGAGCGGTAAATATCAACATACCGATGACTTGGATGAGCTTATTCGCACCTGGAAACCAGAGATGATGCTACCACGAGCATTCAAAGATCAGCGAGTTCCTGCACCAAAAATTGATGGCTTAGCAGCTGGAATGAAGTGATGTCGAGAGGCAAGTACATCGTCATCGAAGGCAATGACGGCACAGGCAAGTCAACGCAAGTAAAGTTACTCAGAGAATATCTATCCAGCAAAGGAATTGAGTCGAGTGAGTACCAGGAGCCGTCTGGGACACCGATCGCAGGTGCGATTCGCGAGGTCATCATCAATGGCATGCTCGAGCGCAGTGGCGCTACTAATCTTTTGCTCTTTACCGCTGCTCGCCATGAAATCTGGAAGCAAGCAGAGAAAGACCTAGAAGAAGGCAAGTGGGTCGTCTGCTCACGTAACTATTTCTCAACTCTCGCGTACCAAGGATACGGGGAAGGCCTTGACCTTGACCTCATCACGAGACTGACTGCCGAATTCACTAGCGAATCATACATGAAGCCTGACCTTGCAATCATTCTCACTCTTGACCATGATACACGCGCTAGCAGAATAGCCGAGCGAGGATCAGTTAAGAATCCTGACACCTTCGAGTCTCGCACTGGCGTTTTTCAAGAGCGCGTTAGCAATGGTTATCTTGAGATAGCCAAATCTCAGCAGCTTCCCATATTAGATGCCGCAAAATCTCCCAACGAGATCGCCGCCGAGATACAAACTGAATATATCAGCAAAATACTTCCATAGTAATAGTAATTGTAATTATCTAATGTTTATGCTATAATATATAGCATGACAGCACCTGCCGAAACGGTTGCGATGTTACTGCGGTCAACCCCAGAAGACGCGGCTGATTTTGCTGCAAAAACGCAGGTAGTGCGCGCAGCTATACTTGCCAGCGGAGCTGATGCTCTCGTTACGCCTGAAAGAGGCGCCATGCCTATCTACTGGGCCGCCGAAGGTCTACCCGGTGTTGATAAAAACTTCGCTACTGAGGTGATACGTCCACCTATCGGTACTCACTTTTCTCAACATCCGCAAGTGGGGACATCAGGCCTGAACAAACCTCAGAAACAACATGCGCTTGAACGATCTATCGGAGAATTGAAAGACGAAGATATTAAATTCGTACTGCTTGATGAAGTGCAAAATGGTGGTACGATCTATGCCGCTGCACACTTTTTAGCTGGAATTGTCAAAAATAGCAGCAAAAACCTTAATGTCATTTCAGCTCAAGACACGAGGATCAACAGAACCACCGGCATGGCTCGTGGTTATCGCACACTTGCCTCCAACAGAAATGTCCAGGTTGCTACCACAACAGTCCAGCCCATGCCGCTAATCGCCACTGACCGTGATCCACTCCTCAATACTTTAGTACGCACAGATACCGGACCTTTCGACTCACTCGATGTAACTCTTGAGGTGAGGAATAACCTATGCGCCGAGATGATCTTCAGAACATTAGGTTCAATTGCGGCAAATCATCGAGACGACGACAGGCGAGAACTACTACTGCAGCAGTTAATGATCTCGGGTGCAAGCGATACCTCAAAAGAGCATGAGATAGACGACTGGGTTAGCCGCACAACATCTGCACTAAAACACTTCACAGATCAAAGTCGAGCCTAGACAAAATAACCTCTTTTTGCTAAAATATCCAATAGACATTACCAAAGACAGTAGCGATCAACAGATTTAATCATGCTACCGAGGCAATACTCTTGTTTCACACTTGTGATGTCGACCCTTAACAATATGGTCGAAATCAATCTAAAGTAAAGGAATTTTATGGCGATTACACGTGATAAAAAACAAGCTTTAGTTGCCGAATTAAGTGATGCGCTAAAAGACGCGAAGGCAGTTGCATTTGCTCGCTACGCTGGCCTCAGCGTAGCCGACATGCAAAACTTGCGTAAAGAAGCTCGTGCAAATGATGTGTCAATTCGAGTTGTCAAAAACCGACTTGTACGCGTTTCGATGCTTGAAGACAAGACTTTCAAAAGTACTGATACATCAATGCTTGAAGGTCAATTGCTTTACGCATTTTCTTCAAGTGATGAAGTTGCACCAAGTAAGGTCTTGAACGAGTTTGCAAAGACTCATCCAAGCCTAGAACTAGCCGGTGGCTTCTCAGACGCTGGTCTTGCACAATCAGAAGCAGACGTAAAAGCACTTGCCGGTCTACCGAGCAAACAGCAACTCATTGCAGAAGTGGTCGCACAGCTACTTAGCCCTGTGCACGACACTACAAACGCACTTTCTGGCAATCTTCACGCGCTACTTGATGGCGTAGAAGCTAAAGCAGCAGCATAAGCTGCAACATTATTAACCCGAACAACGAAGGAGTAAGTCATGGCTGATGTAGCTAAACTTGCAAAAGAACTTACAGCACTTACAGTGCTTGAAGTAAACGAACTAAAAACAATCCTAAAAGACGAATACGGCATCGAACCTGCAGCAGCTGCTGTAGCAGTAGCTGGTCCAGCTGCTGACGCTGGCGCTGCTGGCGGTGACGATGAAAAAACTGAGTTCACTGTAAAGCTAACTGACGCTGGTGCACAAAAAGTTGCAGTCATCAAAGCCGTAAAGGAAATCACTGGTCTTGGCCTTGGCGAAGCAAAAGCTATCGTTGACGGCGCACCTGCGCCTGTGAAGGAAAAAGTAAACAAAGAAGAAGCAGAAGCTGCTAAGAAAGCTCTCGAAGAAGCTGGCGCTAGCGTAGAACTCGCCTAACTCTTATCCGACCATATTGTAAATATTTCACCACTTGGAACTCCAGGTGGTGTTTTATTTTACAACAACTTCCTGGCTACCCCAGAAAAATTTGTGGATAAAAATAGGGTTGACTAGAAGCCCTCGAATTGATATATAATAGGGGTAGTACAATAAATTAAAAACAGACAAGGAAACTGCGAGAATATGTCTGAATTACCAGAGAAGCAAGTCAAACGCTTGCATGCATTAATACAAGAGGCTGAAACAAATCTAGCTGCTGCCAAGGAGCTACTCATAAGTATCGTTGGCGATGATGGCACAGTCGTCACGCCTACAAGCTCACGCGAGGAGGTTAGCGGAAAAGTCGTCGAAGGCGTTTTTGACGGCCAGAAAATGGCCGGTCCCGACGGAAAAGAATATCCAATTCCAGCCAACTACGCTTCTAAATCAAAGCTTGTAGAAGGTGATATTTTGAAGCTCACAATCGCCGACGATGGAAGTTTCATCTACAAACAAATCGGCCCAGTCGACCGCACACAAGTCATTGGCACACTCGTACAACACGACGGCGCATACTACGTGGAAGCAAGCGGTAGAGAATACCGCATCTTGCTTGCAAGCGTCACATACTTCCGCATCAACGTAGGCGACCAAGTCACTATCATTGTTCCAACCGACAATCCAGATGCTACGTGGGCAGCCGTTGAAGCGGCCCTCTAGGCGAGATCATGACAGAGCAACTCACAGATAGAGCGGAATTTCCAAAATCACCGTCTATCTATAAAGTTGCGTATTGGTCGCTAATCCCCATGATACTTGTCATGCCGATTTGGATAGCACTCGGACGTGCATTTTTTGGAGCTGGAGGCTGGATGTTTCTTGTCACACTTCCTCTTGCTGCCGTCATCTTCTTCCCATATCATATACTGCTTGTCGTTTTGGCTTTTGTTAATAAAAAAAGAGAATTGTCCGAGTGGGCAATGTTGCTACTCCTGACATACTACGCATTGGCTTTTACGTTCCAACTGTCACTTGTTGACGGTGGTGATACCAAAGAAAGTGTAGGATCTGTACTCACTTTTATTGGTCTTCCGGAGTTGATGAACACAATTATATTTGCACTTAGTTTCGGTGGCGGCTTCATCGTCATGATCACACTTGTTGTGGTTATGAGCATGGATATCGCACGGAGCAAGAAAAATAAACCACTTTCTAGTAGTGCTAAATAAGCTCTTGATAGCGTACAATAGTAGTAATGGGGAAGGCCTTATACCGCAAGTATCGTTCGCGGAAACTATCTGAAATTGTCGGACAAGAGCACGTCACGACTTTGCTCGAAAATGCTCTAAAATCAGGTCGAATTGCGCATGCATATCTTTTCACTGGTCCGCGTGGAGTAGGGAAGACGAGCATAGCTAGGATTCTTGCGCATGAGATCAACGAGTTACCGTACTCAGACGAATCAATTCATCTAGACATCATTGAGATCGATGCAGCCAGCAATAATGGCGTCGACGACATTCGAGACTTGCGTGAAAAGGTAAACCTTGCGCCATCATCTGCAAAAAAGAAAATCTACATCATAGACGAAGTGCATATGCTGTCCAAGGCTGCATTTAACGCTTTACTAAAAACACTCGAAGAGCCGCCAGAGCATGTCGTGTTTATTCTTGCTACCACAGACGTCGATAAGCTACCCGAGACCATCATCAGTAGGACTCAGCGTCATACGTTCCGTCGCGCTTCAATCGAGGATATAAAGAAAAATCTTACCTCTATCGCGAAGGAAGAATCTATCAATATCAATAGTGAAGCGCTTGAATTAATTGCACAGCATTCCGATGGCAGCTATCGTGACAGCGTCAGTCTTCTTGATCAGCTCGCAAGCAGCAGAAGTAACGGAGAGGAAATCACCACTCAGACAATCGAGACAAGCCTTGGTCTGGCTCCACAAAAAATGGTTGACAATCTCATCGAATCACTGAATACAAGCAATCTTCCTGTTACTTTACAATTGCTCGCCACAAGCACCGAGCAAGGTATTCAAGCAAAGATCCTCACTGATCAACTTATACACGTCCTGCAAGCAAATCTGAGTAAAAATCCGCAGTATGTGAAGCTCCTCGATGCCCTACTAGATGTCGGCCAGTCTCATTTCCCCAGCGTAAAACTCATAACCGTACTAGCCGACTTCATAGGGGCAAACAAGCCTTCATACAACAAGACTATGCCGGCTATTGCAGCTCCGATCCCATCACTTGCAAAAAAAGCGACGGAAGAGCACCCGAAAGAGCGTAAGCCGATGAAGACAATAGAGACCGACGTTCCAGAACTCCCACAGAAACTAGAATCACCAAAGCCAAAAACAAAGACAAATCCTAACGGCGCTAAAGTAGATTGGGCAGACTTCCTCGAAAGCACTAAAGCCAGCAGTATTGCACTTCATAGCGTCTTAGCAAAGTGCGACGCCATTGATGACGGAGATACTCTGACAATTTATGGGCGTAATGAGTTCTATAAGAAAAAGCTTGAGACATCTAAATTCCAGCAAATTATCCACGAGCTGATCGCAGAGCAAACCGACGCTGAGCGAGAATTAAACATTATTCCAGGTGCAAAGCCGTCAGATAACGCGACAGTCGCGAGTGTTGCTGCTATGATGGGGGGTGGAGAAGAAGTGAGTTTAGATGAGTAAGGAAGTTTCCGCCGGCAAAGTGCCACCCCAAAGTTTAGATGCCGAGAAAAGTTTACTTGGTGCTGTTTTAATCGACGACGAAACCTTGGCAGACATTACCGAGCACGTGAAATCGAACGATTTCTATGACAAATCGCATGGCATTATTTTTGGTGCTATGATGCGACTCTACGAGAAGCATAAGCCCGTCGATCTTCTTACGCTCACCGATGAACTAAAACGTAAAAAGGAGCTCGACACAATAGGCGGCTCAGCCTATCTCACGGAACTAACTACGTACGTGCCGACAGCCGCCCATGCCGAAAGCTACGCAGAAATCGTTGCTCAAAAAGCCGTGCGCAGGCGCTTAATTAAAGCCAGCGGAGACATTTCTGAGCTCGGCTATGACGAAGACACCACCACCCAGGAGCTGCTGGAGAAAGCAGAGGCGGAACTTTTTTCTGTATCCGACCAATCCCTAAAACAAGATGTCATCTCTCTTGAAAGTATCCTCACGGAAAGCTTTGACCGTCTTGAAGAGCTACACAAAAACAAAGGACAAATCAGAGGAGTTCGCACCGGTTATCGCGACCTAGACAACATGACCGCGGGTCTGCAGAGATCCGACCTCTTGATTCTCGCAGCCCGACCAGCGATGGGTAAGACAACATTTGTCACAAACCTAGCGTACAATGTTGCAACTATCGCCAAAGAGCCCGTACTCTTTTTCAGCCTCGAGATGAGTAAAGAGCAACTCGTAGATCGTATGCTTGCCGACGCTTCTGGAGTCGACGCATGGAATATTCGTACTGGTAATCTTTCGGACGATGACTTTTCAAAACTTTCCGAGGCCATGGGTGAGATGGCAGAAGCACCCATCTTTATCGACGACACCCCAGGCTTAACAGTACTCGAAATGCGCACCAAGGCACGTCGGATCAGCCACGAGCAGCCGCTTGGTCTTATCATCGTTGACTATTTGCAACTCATGCAAGCGAGTGGCCGCAGCGATGGTAATCGCGTGCAAGAAGTCTCAGAAATCTCTCGCGGCCTCAAGCTGATCGCACGCGAGCTCAACGTACCCCTTATTGCACTCAGTCAGCTCTCCCGTTCAGTCGAGAGCAGAAGCCCACAAATTCCTCAGCTTTCTGACCTCCGCGAATCAGGCTCTATCGAGCAGGATGCTGATATCGTCACCTTCATCTATCGTCCGGGGTATTACGAGCCAGACAACCCCGAGTTCGAAAACATTACCGACCTTATCATTGCTAAACATCGAAATGGCCCAACTGGCAAGGTAGAACTCTACTTCCACCCAGAGCGTCTACGTTTCATGTCACTCGACAAGCGTCACGGAAGTGACTAACGAGAGTTAACACGCCTCGCGCTTATCGTTTACACTCTACCGAACCAAGCTCCCGTGATATACTAAAAGAACAACGATGGGTAGACTAAAAGTGAATGATTTCTACATTTATCGATGGCGATACCCCATCGGTTTTACGCTTATGGGCGCACTCCTTATTTTGGTGCTGTTTGTGGTTGGCTTCCTAGTCCCAAATGGTCTCTCAAAATTGGAGATGGCTTCCGTTGTCACTAGCGTTCACACGCCACCAAATGTGATACAAGGAGTCTCACCAGAAAATGTACAGCACTTGCCATACCATATCCTGCAAAAGCTCTCGATCATGGCGTTTGGCTTCAACCAGTTAGCGATCAAGCTTCCGGCGCTTGTCATGGCATTTTGCAGCATCTTGATGCTTTACGGAGTGGTACGTCTTTGGTTTAAGCGTAACACTGCTATCATCACTAGTCTTATCGCAGTCACATCGGGTCAATTCCTTCTGTTAGCTCAACTTGGAACTCCATCGATTAGCTATATCTTCTGGAGCGCAGCACTACTTTTCTTCACTTCAATGCTTGCTCGGGCGAAGAAATTTCGACCAATCTGGCTTATCGGTGCCATGATTATAGGCGGGCTCAGCTTATATTCTCCACTCATGGTATACGTACTCCTTGCTCTAGGACTCACAAGCATACTGCATCCGCACGCACGCTTCGTTATCTTTAGAGAGTCGCCAATTGTTTTAGCGCTTGGTCTCTGTATATTCCTACTCATGGCAGCTCCTCTAGCACTTAGTTTAATAGCCTCGCCTCATCTAGGCCTACAGCTTCTCGGGATCCCAAGTGATCTATCAGCCCTATCATGGAGCCATATTCTCGCACTTCTTGGTGATTACATAGGCTTCATTCAGCCAACAAGTGGTGAGGTTATTCGACCTGCCTATAGTTTAGCCGTCCTCTTAATCGCGCTTATAGGGATTATAAGGTTATTCACTGCAAAATATACCGCAAAAAGCTACATCCTATCAATATGGTTCCTGTGCCTTATACCTATACTGGCCCTGCAAAACTCGATCACTTCTTTTACGTTTATCCCTGTTGTGCTATTGGTCGCCTTTGGAATAGATTACTTAATTCAAGGCTGGTACAGTCTTTTCCCGCACAATCCTTACGCGCGAGTCGTCGGCATACTACCTCTATCCGTACTGGTATTCGGTATTACTTTTTCAGGCTTAGAGCGTTTTGTTTACGGCTACCATTATAGCTCAGAGGCATCTCAAAGTTTTTCCCGAGATTTATCAAAAGTTGACCAAGCTATCCGAGACACAGGAGACCGACGAATCACTTTAATCGTTCCGGCTTCTGAAAAGAAATTTTTCACAACCTATGCAACATCTTTGAAAAATTCCGCAAAGCCAGTTATTACCGACAAGCCTCCTCAAACAGTCAAGCCAGATGAGATTGTCATAGCAAGCAGAGAATTCATTGCAGCAAACACGCCTCCAAGCGAGATACTAGTATCCTCAGCAGGCGAAAGCGCCAATCGCTTCTACCTCTACAAAAATGGCTATAACTAAGATATACTAGTAAGATACTAAGGAAGTAAAAGGGGATACAAGAGTGGCGTTTGACCAAGTAAAGATGCTTAATGACCTGCGTAAGGCACAGAAAAACCTAAAGAAACAAATCGTTGAAGTAGAAGCCGGTGATGGTGCGGTCATAGTGCGCATTACAGGTGAACTAAAGGTTGATTCTATCAAAATTGATCCAGAGCGAGTTGATCTCGACGATATCGCAGAGCTTGAGCACTGGATTGAAATCGCTATCCGAGATGGAATGGCGAAGGCTCAAGAAATTGCTGCCGACACCATGAAGCCCCTCATGGGCGGCCTCAACCTACCTGGAATGTAAGAAGAGAGTCTGAAGTGGCAAAACCCATCCTGCCAGCAGCGCTCACATCTCTGATTGATGAGTTAGGCAACTTACCAGGCGTCGGCGCACGTACCGCAGAACGATATGCCTATTATCTTTTTAGGAGCTCTCCAAAAACGGCAAAAAGCTTAGCAAGCGCTCTCGATCGCCTACATGAAAGTGTAAAATATTGCCCGATTACCTATGCGTTAATTGACGCCGACCAAGAGCTATCTCCACTCTATAGCGACCCCTCAAGAGATAAATCTCTTGTTGCAGTAGTCGAGGAACCGCTTGATATCATAGCTCTTGAGCGTACCGGACAGTTCAAGGGAACATACCATGTGCTAGGCGGTGCTATTTCACCAATTGACGGCGTCGGACCAGAAGAGCTACATATACCTGAGCTTATTCAGCGCATCAAGAAAGATAGCGTAAACGAAATCATCATTGCCACAAATGCATCAGTAGAAGGGGAATCGACTGCTCTATTCTTGCAGAAGTATATCACTGACGCTGGCATTACCGTCACGATGTCACGTCTTGCACGAGGTATTCCCGTCGGTGTCGACCTCGAGTACGCCGATCAGATCACTCTCAGTCACGCTCTCGAAGGCAGACGAACACTGTGAGCAAGCCTGACCGGCACTCTATCATTCCCGCTGTTTGGGTATTTATCTATAACCAAAATAACGAAATCCTATTGATTCGACGGTTCAATACTGGCTGGCGTGACGGCTGGTATACCGTACCAGCTGGACATATGGACGGAAACGAGTCACCACGGAGCGCAGCTGCCAGAGAGTCCAAGGAAGAGGTAGGCCTAGACATTGATACAGCCAACCTAGAAGCAATTCATACGTCGATATACCAAGCTGACAGCCGCGACCACGAACGAGTATCTGTTTTCTTTAAAGCGAGCAACTTTAGCGGCAACGCTCACATCGCCGAACCCGACAAAGCCGATGAACTTATCTGGTGCAAACTTAACGAACTCCCGGAAAAGACAGTACCCATCTTGAAGCACGTACTAGACATGACGAAACAGGGGATAGCATACTCAGAACTAAACTACCCCGACTCAGAGACTCAGCTGCCCCGCTAGTTACAAGCGTAGCATGAACGAGTAATTTTACTTTTAAGTAAAATTATGTTATTGTTTACCGATGTCAATAGAGTACTCAAGTCAGGTCTTGGCACCGTTTCAGCCCCAGCATGAAGAATCAAGTGTCAAGCCTCCTCTTGCCGGAGTAGACCTGCCTTATCCCGATCTATCGCAGTTTACTTACACACCAAGCTCCGTCACATTTCCTTTTTCTAATGACGAATGTAGCGAGCCATACTTCAAGCAATTATCCGTGCGGCAGCATAGCCATGAGTACTTGGCAGCCCAAAATCAAGTAGCTCTTCTTGTAGGCGAGAGTAGCCTAATAGCAAACCTACACCACATCCCAGAGTCTACGATTATACTGCTGGATATCTCTCCTGATATGTGTATCTTCATGCAAGCATATGTTAACACCTTGCGAACTGCAAAAAATATTGATAATTGGCTCAAAAGAATGGACGCATACCTCCCAGGAGAACTTAGTGGCAAAGCTCACAATCAAGTGATGACCTGGCTAAATTCGGGTAAGGACCACCCCCTTAATAATGATGAAATGTTTGACAGAGCACAGAAAGCAGCGCGCGCAAAAGCTATCACGAGCTGGAATGGTGATATTCGCAGCAACAGAGATATGGAGAAACTTTCCGAAACGCTTAGCGAGAATAATGCGATGATTACTTTTATGAATCTTACGAACGTAATCCCATTTTCTGACGCACGGGTAGGTGAATTAGGCGTAGAGGGGTGGGGCGAGGCTCTTCGTTTACTACCAACTACAACAGAAATGCCCATCCTAACCACAACAAGAGAAGGCTTTGGCCTAGCCCAAACCGGTCCTTTTTTTGGCATTAATAACCTCGTACGATCCGCAGAATTTACCCAGAAAAAACCAGTCATTGGATCACTCAACAAGCTCGGAGCAGTCACCGCACGCCAGTTTGCGCAGGTGTTATAAAGCCACCTTACCTTAAAGTGTCTAAGTAAGGCTTTCCTTAACTTCAAGTGCAAATTTAGGATTCCACATTGGTGCAGTTGCAGCCTGTACGCAGTCTGCGCCAGCTGCTCGATATTCCTCATAGTCCGCTGGCGTCATAACACCCCCGACGCCAATTATTTCATAGTTGTATCCATTCGCTTGGCGTAGAGCGTGCAAGCGTCGTACCATATCGAGGCCGGCCCATTTTATGCTTGCTCCACAAATCCCACTTTTAGAGCGACCTTCACCAGGCAACGCTTGGTTGCCATCTTTATCAACAATAGTACCTTGTAGCGTGTTGATCGCACTTACAGCGGCAACATATTCCGCCACTTGTCCTACAATAAGCTCCAGTAGTTCTTGTTGCTCCGGCTTATAGTACCCAACCTTTATGATCAATTGGGTATCACCGATAGCCGCTTTTGTGCGCTTACATATTTCAAGCACCGCATCCGGTGTATAGCAGACAATTCCTTCACTCGCAACATTTGGACATGAAAGGTTTACTTCCACAGCTTTAGCGCCTGCATCTACAGCTAGCTTTGCGCTCTGAGCAAAATCATCATAGTACTCGTCGGCTGTCTCGCCTGGTCGGATCGTACCAACCACACTCATAATGAGGAGTTGTCCCGCGCCTGCACCGGCAACCGCTGTCTTGAGATCATCAAACCATACTTCTGGCCCTCGAGATGGCACACCAAACGAATTTGTAATACTCAGATGAGTAATATCTTCAGGAAATGCTTCTTTCGCCACGACCGGATCTACTAATTTCTCAAGCGTAAGATCGCCGTCGATATCTAACGGTAGTACGTTCGGGTATGGATTTGATGGAAAATCACTAGAGCGCTGAGTCTTGTAACACACCACGTCATAACCCATACGAAACGCAGCATTTGTGTGCCTGGAAGTAGGAAGCGTACCAGCAGCTACTCCAAAAGGAAGATGAACTGGAAACCCTAAAAATGTTTCCTGAGGTTCTGATTTTTCTCGATAATCATTCTCATCGATATTATATGGACCAGTATCGTAGTTCTCGTCGTAGGTTCTATGTGGATCATAGAGTAGCGGTTGAGCTGTCATCATTACTCCTTATCTTACTAGTGTAGTATACTATATCTAATGCACACAACACACGACGCACGAGACTGGGCTCAGGCGATTATTGTCGCGCTAGATGTTGACACAAAAGAAGACGCTACAACTCTCCTTGATGAGCTTGAAGGTTATAATATCTGGATAAAAGTCGGAAATCAGCTCGGCACAGCTATCGGCTGGGAATCAGCTATTAATCTCGTTCACGACCGTGGTTTTTCTATCTTTTGCGATACAAAATACAAAGACATCCCCGAGACAGTAAAGCTGTCTTCAAAAGCTATCACGACCCTCGGCGCAGATATGTTTAATGTCATGGCTGATACATCTGAAAACGTTCTAGCCGCTGCCGTAGAAGGAAAAAATATCGCAACTACCAACCACAAACTTAGGCCTCCGCTTCTTATTGGCGTAACCGTGCTTACGTCTCTCTCTGATAATGAATCGAACGCGATTTACGGTGCTCCTGCACAGGAAAAAGTGCTGCAATTCGCCTCAAGCTCAGCCACTGCCAAACTTGACGGCGTGGTCTGTTCAGCCGAAGAAGCCGAGTTGCTTCGCGCTCACGAGGCAACAAAGAATCTACTGCTCGTCACACCCGGTATTCGACCCACGTGGGCAGCTAGTGGTGACCAATCACGCGTTATGACACCAAAAATGGCCATTCAAGCTGGCGCAGATTACCTAGTTATAGGCCGCCCGATTACCCAGCCACCAGCAGAAGTTGGCTCACCAAAAGCAGCGCTTGAAAAAATTATCGAAGAACTTGGAGGAAAAAATGACTAACATATCCACAGAGACATTATCTGAAGTCGCACACGAAATGCACGAGCATGGCTTAATTAAATTTGGGCAGTTCAAGCTGAAAAGCGGAATTATGTCACCGTTTTATATTGACCTACGCGAAGTGCAATCATATCCAAGCACACTAAAGGCTGTCACAAAAGCATTCTGCGAACTTCTGGTAAACACAGACAAGGCAAGTGTAAAACTTGCCGGTATCCCAGAAGCGGGCGTGCCGCTAGCCACAGCCGTTGGCTACGAGCTTGGTATGTCACTTGTACAACCGCGCAAGGTAGTAAAGGATCACGGTACAAAGTCAGCTGTTGAAGGTGCTTTTGAGGCCGGCGACCATGTGATATTGATCGACGATCTTATCACAAAAGGCGACTCTAAAATTGAAGCCATAGACCAAGTTGCTATGGCAGAGCTAGTTGTAGACAAATTTCTTGTCCTCATCGACCGCGAGCAAGGCGGACTTGAGTTACTCCGCCAAGAAAAAAATTGTGAAGTCGTTCCTGCGTTCACTATCACAGAGCTGGTTAATGAGTTACGCGCACAAGATTCTATCAGCGAAGACCAATATCAGCTAATCATCGATTTCATTCGAAACAATTAGCATGTACGAGGAAGTCAAAAATCTTGTCGCTGACGCACAAAATATTGTAATTGTTCAGGCTGAAAATCCAGATGGCGATTCTCTAGGAAGCGCACTAGCGTTTGAAGAAATCCTTGGCGACCTGGCAAAAAACGTTTCGCTATATTGTCCGGTCGACATTCCCAGGTATCTTCGCTACTTTCCCGGCTGGGACCGAGTAACAAACGATTTCAACGTCAAGGCAGATCTAGCTATTATCGTCGACACTTCAGCAGACATACTGCTTTCAAAAGTACTAGAAACACCCGGTGTGCGTGCATTCCTTGAGACACATCCTGTTGTGGTAGTTGATCACCACGCAACCGAGAGTACGTTGAGTTTTGATGTCACGCCAGTATACGAAGAGGCAGCAGCGACAAGTGAAATCATCCTAAGGATTGCAAATGAACTCAACTGGACGGTAAATTCTAGAGCTGCAGAGCACCTGCTTGGCTCGCTTCTCTCTGATACGCTTGGCCTCAACACTCAAAGTGTCACTCCAGCTAGCTACAATACCGCCGCACAGCTCGTTGAGCTCGGAGCGCATCCGGCTAACATAGAAGAGCGCCGTCGCGAATTCATGAAAAAGGCACCAGAGATTTTGGAGTACAAGGGAAGGTTAATCGAGCGAATTGAGTACTTCCTAGACGGTAAACTTGCGCTCGTACATATCCCTTTTGATGAAATCGAGAAGTACTCCGACAAATACAACCCAAGTATGCTCGTACTCGACGAAATGCGCCTCGTAGAAGGTGTTGAGGTCGCATGCGCTATCAAAACATATCCCGATGGTAAGCTTACAGGCAAGCTCCGTTCAAACTCACCAGTCTCTGAACAGATTGCCGGATTTTTCGGTGGCGGCGGACACGCCTATGCAGCAGGGTTTAGAATCTATGAAGAGTACGAAGCAAGTGTTCATGAACTCGTGACAGCAACCGAGAAAACGCTGAAGGAGCAGGCGTGAAACTACACAACACTCTTACGGGAACAGTAGATACCCTTCAAACGCTTGAACCCAACAAAGCAAAGCTTTATACCTGTGGTCTTACCGTATACAGCCAACCTCACATCGGTAATTGGGTCGCCTATATTTATTGGGATCTATTGGTACGTACACTACGCGAAAGCGGATACGACGTCGAACGAGTGCAGAATATCACAGATGTTGGCCATCTAACAGATGACGGTGACGCTGGTGAAGACAAGATGCAAAAAGGTGCGCTCCGCGAGGGAAAGACTGCTTGGGATGTGGCCGAAAAATATATACAGATCGCAGACAACGAAGCATATGATCAACTTGGCTTGCTTCGCCCAGAGCACATTCCACGAGCAACCGACTTCATCCCACAACAAATTGCATTTGTAGAAGAGCTCGAGAGAAAAGGATACACCTACAATATCGCAGACGGAGTCTACTTCGACACAAGTAAACTTAGCGATTATGGTAAGCTGGCGCGACTTGATATCAAAGGATTGCAGTTTGGCGCTCGTGTCGCAAATACAGGCAAAAAGAATCCGACCGACTTTGCGCTTTGGAAATTTAGCCCAGAAAAAGAAAAACGGGACATGGAATGGGATAGCCCATGGGGGAAAGGATTTCCTGGTTGGCATCTAGAATGCTCCGTTATGGCAAAGGAAATCTTAGGAGACCAAATCGATATCCATACAGGCGGTATTGATCATATTCCAGTGCATCACACCAACGAGATCGCACAAACAGAAGCCGTCACTGGTAAGCAATTTAGCAATTCCTGGGTACACGCCAATCACATGAAGGTAGATGGCAAAAAAATGAGTAAAAGCCTTGGTAATATTTATACATTGGCTGACATCACCGGTAAAGGCTTTGACTTGCAGGCATTTAAGCTACTCGTTCTTTCTAAACATTATCGAACTGAGGGAAACTTCACATGGGAAATCCTGGAAGCAGCAGCAAATCGGTTAAAACGATGGCAAAGTATCGCCAGCTTGCGTCATCAGATCAATGACACGCTCGCCAATGACGACGACAAGGATTCTAGACACTCTGTAAATGCACAGATACTTTCCGTAAAGCACGCCTCACGTGAATCACTCGAGAATGATCTTAATTCGCCAGAAGCCATTGCATACATCGAGGAAGTCTTTGATCGCATCGAAAAAGCCGATCCAGCGAAATTACAAAAAACAGCACTCGTGTCACTACTAGAATGGATTGACGAGTCATTAGGCTTGCAGCTTCTTCATTCAACTCCAGATATCTCAGACGATGCTAAACAACTCATTCTAGAGCGCGGTCACGCTCGAGACAACCATGAGTGGGCAAAATCCGATGAACTACGCGATGAACTCCTCAAAGAGTCTATTGCGATTCGTGATACAAACTTTGGCTCAATTTGGTATCACGTCTAGAGCTTGGTCAACTTTGCAAAATCCAGCGGGTAATCTTATCCTTTACCACTCGATATTCAGCTTCTTCAAGTTGTATGTTGGCGATACAAAATTTCTTTCCCGCTAAATGCGTACAGAACATACACTCGTAAAGATCAAAGCAATCCTGAATAAAGTAACTATTTACAATTTTGTTTGACCAGATAACGTTGAAGCTATTTTCAACGTGCTTACTATCTTCGACTCGAATTGAATTTTTACAAGATTTTGACGTTTGCCCAGCTACAACGCTTTCGCATTGATCTAGCCCGTCAGAAAAGAGTATATTTTTTGACTTGCGAATATTAACAGATCGATACACGCCGTTTGAGGAGTACACTCCGTCGCTCTCAGAGACATTGCTTGAATTTATCTGGCGTTCGCTCATGGCAAAGTTTACCGCTTGCCATGCTTTCATAACATCTTCAACAGAACCAAGCGCCTGGTAAGGCTGCAGACCATCCGTCTTATCAAGGTCTTTCTTGATATTCTCATACGTACGATAGGCCTGCGAATTCATAGACGCAGCCCACGACTGCTTATTCTCATCAACTTCATACACTTGCTGTGGAAGGCGCACATCGAAAGCAAATTTATTCATCGCTTTCTCTAAATCGAGCGGATTTTGGTATCCAAATACCGCGCCTACTATCTGATCCAAAAGTTCTTTTGCCTGTGCTTGATTCATAGTAATCCCTTCTGTTTAGTCTGGACGCTTATTACGCTTTGATGATTTGCTTGCGAGAACTTCCATAAGATTAACTGTACCTTCTCCAGTGCTAAACTGTGGTTTGTTGGCCGCTACATTTGCCGAAGCGCCAGCATCTGGTTCAACATACTTCGCCGGTCGATCTGGATTACTTAGTTCAACAAGTCGAGCAGATCTTTCTCTAGTTGACGGTGAGAAATCAAGCGTCGTACCCTTAAAGGCAGGCAATGTTTTGCCGCCAGCAGACACTCGGACAACGCAGTCGCGCGGATCAAGCTCGGTGAGTATCGGCACCCGCAAGTCTTCCTCTTTATTCATCACGCGAGTCGCCTCCATTATCATTTTCTTTGGAAGCTCCATAGTAATATTACCCTCGAGAATACGAGCATCGTGCTCCGAGACCTTAAAGACATAGTAGTTCGTCACATTTGAGAAGATAGCATTCTGAAGCTTCTCATCAATTTGTCCAAAGTACTGCTGCGAAAGAAATACAAACAAGTTATACTTTCGCGCTTCAGCCAAGATCTGCGCGATTGTCGGATTCTGCACGACACTCACTTCATCAATGATCAAGATAATCTTTTCGTTAAAAGCACGCGCCTGAGCCAAAAGAAAGAGTTGTTGGATCAAAAGCCCCGAGACAGTCTTGATAACCTTTTCGCCCATACCAACTTTATTGAGCGAAAATAGTGTCATGCGGTTTGATCCTATGACTTTTGCGAGTGAGTTTGCTTGACCGTGTTTCCCAGATAGCGCTGGTTGCACTTGTATCTCATCAACAAGCTCAACGATAGGGAAGATAGCTGTTTGATAATGCTCTCTCTGCAGCGTTACATACTCGTTCCTGAAAAATGAAATCACATTGGCTGGCGCATATTGCTCAACATGATCAAGCACACCAACCCTAAAGCTATCATCGGTAAGAAGACGCTTGAGATTATCAAGGCTCATAATTTGAGCCGTCATCAAAACAAGCATACTAAACCTTAGTAAACGCTCAACACTCCCATTGTAATTCTTTCCAAGCAGCGACTCGAAAAGAGTACCAGTTAGTTCCGTAGCAGCTGATATATCAGTATTTGCATCCGAAAAAAGCTCAGTACTATCACTACTCGAGCGAAAATTGATTACATTTGTGTCTGGAAAATCGCCAATATCTTGCTCGAGTGAGGCATGCGGATCGACAACTACAATTCGATAGTTTGAAGCCATCGGCGAGCGAAGTAGACGATCAACAAAAAGACTAATGAATTTCGACTTACCACTACCAGACGCGCCGACAATGAAAGAATGCTTATCAAAATCATAGCTCGGAAGTGATAAATATGCATTTTTCGGCAGATAAGGGAATGTGCCGACTTCAAACAAAGCGTCAGTCGGATCACTTTTTAGAATATGAAGTGATTTCTGGATATCGAGATGTTTCGAGTGACGCATGTAGTCATACTTTTCATTTTCCCTGAAATTAATAGCAATGAGACTTCCCGGCGACGAGAAAGCTTGCTTCCTTGATTCGCTGTGATGTCCATTGATCCCGCGGAAAAGATAACTTGCTGTAGAGTGTAATACACTTGACGTACCACGCATTGTAAATACACCCCACTCGAGAACTTTCTGGCGCTTGAGCTCATAGCGCTCCCTAAGATCAAGAATATTGCCACCCGGAACGAGTACAACGAGCCGCTCAGATTTACTAATCTGCGGCAAAGCAATCTTAGATGCATCAATTGGCCTGAGAACAACTTGCATAAGATTATTCGATAGACCGCTTAGGTCTTTGTTTGCGCCTACGTAGTAGTGAACGAGGTTACCGTCAATGTGTATGATTACTTTAATACTGCGTATTAAACCTACGTGTTGGAGGATTGATTTTAGCGTAAAATCCCACGCAACACCATCAAGCGTACTCTTGCGGAGATACACTTCAAACCAGTACTCATAGCCCAAAAGCTTACCGTTTTTCATGAACTCATCATAGCACTGAACGCACTACAATACTACCTCTGTAGCAGGCCTAGACTTGTTTAATCTTTTTGACGAGTTTTTCGATTGGCTTCTCTTGCTTTTCACGTTCATCGCGCGCATGAACAAGATACTCTTCCAGAAGAACTTTCAGACAACCCGCTACAGGTATTGAGATAATAGCACCAGCGATGCCAAATACATAAATACCTACCGTCACCGCGATTAAAATAAGAAGAGGTGAGAGCTCAAGTTTTCGCGACTGAATTGCCGGTGATACAAAATTATTTTCAATCTGCTGATAGATCAAGAAGTAGATGCCGTACACGATCGCTGCCGGGATCGAATTAAATCCAATAAGGAGACACACGAGCACAGCACTGATGACTGCACCAAACATTGGGATCAGCGAAAAGACAAAGACAATAGCGGCTGTCGGCACCGCTAAGTTCGTCGGTACTTCTTTGACAAAAAGTGCAATGATAAACACAGCCAATCCGGCGAGCGTAGCCCCCAAGGCTGACACAGTCAATTGGCCCGTTACAAAGCCGGAAACGACGCTACTCATACGAGTCACGGTTTTTCGATGATGCTCCATACGACGTTTATTACGATACAAGCCCCAGATTCGCTTCATCCATTCCGGACCCTCAACGAGCATTAGGAAAGAGAGCACTAGAGTCAAGATGAGCGATGTGATAAATCCGAAGAAAGAACCAACACCAGAGACAACATTAGAGCCAACATTCGACGCCCATGTTGTAGCATTTTTCTTCAGCGTGCCAAGTGCTTCATCAACCTGTGGTCTCAGGTTATAGTCGTCGATCGCTTTATCAAGACTATGCCAACTATTCGTCGCATTATCGACAAGATCCGGTACCGTCGCGGCAAATTTCGCTGTCTGCTGCACGATAGGCGGAACCGCTAGAAACGTAAACGCACCAAGAAACGCGATGACAAGAAGATACGCGATTGCCGTACTTCCAACACGACTTTTCCCTGGAAGAAAATTAGCAAGCCGCGTAACAGGGCCGTTCAGCGCCAAAGCAAGAAAGAGCGCAGTACCTACAATTATCAGGCCACTCATTGCGCTATAAATCATTAGTCCTGCCAGCGCGAAGCCAATCATCACCAGCCAAAAGCGTACAAACGTTTGTGTATCTATTTGAATATTTACCTTCATAGTGGTAGTATACACTGTTTCGAACACTTTATGGTATCATTCCTACAGAACAACATTATGGGAACTGCTAGAAAACTTATTTACTTCGATATTATATTGGCCGGTTTTGCCGTACTGATATTGCTATCAAATATCGCCGCAACAAAGCTCGTCGCAATCGGGCCACTCATTTTTGATGGCGGCGCTATCCTTTTCCCGCTCGTATATGTATTTGGCGATGTCATCACAGAAGTGTATGGCTACAAGGCTGCTCGACGAGCAATCTACGTCGGTATCTTTGCATCAGTTCTAGCATCGCTCACATTCCTCGCAGTACAACACCTTCCTTCAGCTGCTGAATACACAAATCAAGCAGCATTTGAATCAGTACTTGGATTTGTACCAAATATCGTACTCGCTAGTCTAGCTGGCTTATTTGCCGGACAATTCATCAATGCGTTCGTTATGGCGAAATTAAAAATCCGCACAAAAGGCAAGAAGCTCTGGCTCCGCCTAGGCGCATCGACACTTGCAGGTGAGCTCATTGATACAACTATATTTTGCGTAATCGCATTTTACGGAATCTTGAGCGGAGGCTCACTACTTAACTACATACTCGTTGGCGTGTGCTACAAAGTATTGGTTGAATTTGCAGTCATGCCGATCACGTACAAGCTTGTTCGCGTACTCAAAAAACGCGAGAACCTCGAAGTCTACGACAAGAAGACCGACTTCAATCCGTTTCACTTTGAAAAATAATATCTGTTGAGCCACTGAGTCTTAAACTCATAGAATGTGCCGTTCTCGATAGCATCTCTGATCTCATCGACCATCCTGACAATAAAGCGTTCATTATGAATCGTTGCGAGCGTCAAGCCGAGTAGCTCACCGGAGCGAAAAAGGTGATTGAGATATGCATTTGTGTAATGAGCGCACGTGTAACAATCGCATGTCGGGTCTGGCGGTGAAAAATCTCGTTTATATTTTGCATTTCTAATATTTACACGGCCAGTAGGCGTGTAAATTGCACCGTTACGCGCGACACGAGCCGGAGAGACACAATCAAACGTATCTGCGCCATTTTCTATACAGTCAAATATATCGTTTGGCTCACTAATCCCGAGCATATGCCTAGGCTTATCTTCCGGGAGCTCTTCAGCCATCCAGCCAACAATCACGCCAATATCTTTCTTCGTATACGCGCCACCTAATCCAAAACCATCAAAGTCCCGCGCGGCCATAAAACGAGATGACTCGCGGCGCAGATCTTCATACTGCGCACCTTGAATCACGCCAAAAAGCGCTTGCGGAGGTCGATGACTACGCTCTTTATTGAGCTTTTGATGTTCAGCCAAACTCTGCTCAGCCCAGGGATGTGTCCGTCGCTTTAATGACTCGATTTGATACGGTCGATCGTGATGGAGCGTTGTCAGCTCATCAAATGCAAAAGTAATGTCGGCGCCAATCTCATGCTGAATTTTCATAGAAAGCTCGGGTGTAAACACGTGCCTCGATCCATCAATGTGAGACTTAAATTCAACACCTGTGTCAGAAATCCAGGCGAGTTTCTCCTTTGATTGTATAGGCGTCTGCTCATCTCCAGTCATATCGATAACTTTCTTGAAGCCAACACCGAGCGACATCACCTGAAAGCCGCCACTGTCAGTGAATGTCGGTTTTGCCCAATTCATAAACTTACCCAAGCCGCCAGCCTCGTCTATGACACCAGAACCAGGACGAAGATAGAGATGATAGGCATTTGCCAGCACAGCCTGCGCACCAGTCGCGTCAAGCTGCTCAGGCGTTAATGCCTTCAATGTCGCACCCGTGCCGACAGGTATAAAAGCGGGCGTTTTAATCTCACCGTGTGGAGTACTGAGTACGCCAGATCGTCCGTGCGCACCTGGAATCTCTCTGGAAACCTGAAACGAAAAACTACTCATGCAATAACCTTTAGCGCTTTAGGTTCTATCTTATACTTCAGTGGCGTCTCAAGCTTTGAAACCTCTCCATCATGAGAAATACTTATTCGTGATTTCTTCGATCCCACTTCAATAGATGAAACGTGTTTTTCCTCAAAATCCTCGGATAGGTGACCTTTCCCGATTAGGACAAGGAAGAATATTTTTATCAGCTGCCATCGCTTTGACGTCTTAGCGATCAATACCGTCAACTTGCCTCCATCTAGCCGAGAACGTTCGGGCACGCCACCCGAGCTAATACTATAACGATTGTTACCAATAAAGATAAATGGCGTGCGAAATGTTTCCTCGTCTACAGTAACCGTATACGTTTTAAACTTCAGCAACACCTTAAAGACAGCATACGCGGCAGCTTGCCATTTACCAACATGTTTCTCACTTTGTTCACGCTCACGAAGGCTAAGGGGGTATAGCCCAATACTGGAATTATTGACGAAGATCTTATCGTTTACCACTGCAACGTCTATTTTCCGCACCTTCATACTCGCGAGGTGTTTCAGCGCCTTTTCTAGATCTTGCGGAACGCCAAGATCTTTTGTGAAGTTATTTAACGTGCCGCCAGGCAAAGGTATCAGCGTATTACCCGTGCCTGCTATATGACCCGCAACACTGCTAACCGTACCGTCGCCTCCTACGACAGCGACCTTTACATTATCTTGCTTGGCCAAGCTCTTAATCTTAGCGTCAAAGCTTTCATCTACAGCAATAAATTTCTTCGGTACTACGCCAGTATCCTTACACATCGAAATAATCTCTGACTTCGCCGGTGCACTCCCAGATTTTGGATTGTAGACTACAACGATCTCCATTCTAGAGTGGCCTCACGACAAAGATGATAATCCCGAGTGCTATTAAACCAAGCAGCCATCCCGCAAGCACATCACTCGGATGATGAACACTCAAATACACGCGAGAGATACCCACGACCAGCGGCACACAGATGAGTATCACGGCAAGCACATACCCGTAAGGCGCCGGAACTAATTTCCATACTAAAAATGCCAGTAGCCCGTAGGCGACCATTGACCCGCTCGAGTGTCCACTAGGAAAGCTAAACGTATCGAGCTTTAAGAGGTGACTAAAATCACCTACAGGTCTTGCTCTCTCAAAAAGCAACTTCAAGACAGCACCAACAGCAAGAGTTGCCGGCACAACGGCTGCACTAATGACCAATCGGATGTTAGTTTGGACAAACGCCCACAAGCCAACCACTACAGATATTAAGACCACCACAATAGGATCACCCAGGTGGGTAACCGAGAGGAAGAATGGATCCCACGAACGAGGAATGTGGCGCACCCACTCTACAATCGTCGAGTCAAAGCGGCGAATGATAGTTTTCATACTCCCACTATTATACCTTAGTATCTTTGACTATCTTCGCTAGAAAATGTATAGTATAAACATGAGTGCAACTGTAAAACTTGATTCCGTACGAGCGGCTGCCGACATTATAGGCGATAAATGGACGCCTGAGCTGCTTAGGTTTTTTATCAACGAAAAAGTTGTTCGTTTTTGCCAGCTCCAAGACCTTGTCGGCAACATCAATCCACGCACCTTATCTGCACGCCTAACAATGCTTGAAGATGAAGAAATTATCACTAAACATCCCACCACCACTGACCGACGCTGCGAATACAGCCTAACTAAAAAAGGCGAAGCACTTCTACCAATCCTGCAAAACATGCAAGATTGGTCCGAGCAATACGGTGACCCAACTACTTAAGCTTCCTTTCAGTGTAGTTATTGTATACTTTGTATTATGAGAATTCTTGTTATAGAGGATGAGCACAAAATTGCACGTGCACTGAAGCGTGCGCTTGAGCAAGAAAGCTATGCTGTAGACATTTGCTTTGATGGTGATGAAGGTCATGCCATGGCAACAACCGAGCCGTATGACGTGGCGATCATCGACCGGATGATTCCTGGAGAATTTAATGGCCTGCAAATCGTTGAGAGCATGAGGAAAGAAAAGATTCACACGCCAGTACTTTTCCTGACAGCACTCGGCCGTACAGAAGATAAGACAGCTGGTCTCGACAGCGGAGCAGACGACTATCTCGTAAAACCATTTGCCATCGAGGAGCTGCTAGCACGGGTACGGGCCTTGCTTAGACGCCCTTCAGAGCAACAAAGCACTATCTTGACAGCCGATGACCTCACGCTGGACACAGCCAACTACACCGTCTCGCGAAGTGGTAAAGATATTGCGCTAACCTCAAAGGAATTTGGACTATTAGAATATTTGATGCGCAATAAAAATCGTATACTTTCGAAGGATTCTATCATTGCACACGTCTGGGATTATGACGCAGACATCCTGCCAAATACTGTAGAGGTATATATAAAGTATCTGCGTAACAAGATTGATAAACCGTTCAAAAAAGACCTCATCGGGACAGTACGCGGCTTTGGCTATCGTCTGAATACTAAGTCGTGAAACAAATGTTTGAGTCTACCACTGTCAAGCTAACCGCTTGGTACTTGCTGATCCTTATAGGGATCAGTTTGCTCTTTAGTACCATTATCTACCAGATTTCTAGAGCCGAGCTCGACACTCGTTTTAATTCTTTTTCAAGTCGGGTTGAACACGGCAGAAACGCCGATCCCGCCGAGCTAAGACAGCTTGATACTTTCCGCACTATTCAGCTACACGAGAGTGAGACTAGGTTATTCTTTGCATTATTCTACACAAACCTTCTCATACTCGTTGCAGGTGGTTGCGGAAGCTACCTCCTCGCACGCCGGAGCCTTAAGCCAATCGAAGAGTCGCATGAAGCACAAAGCCGCTTCACGTCAGATGCCAGCCACGAGCTTCGTACGCCACTTGCTGTCATGAAAAGTGAGCTTGAGGTTGCTCTCAGAGATAAGAGCCTTTCAAAGTCAGATATGCGAGAGTTGCTTGAGAGTAATTTAGAGGAAGTTAATCGTCTAAGCGATCTTTCAAATGTTCTACTTAAGCTTTCCAAGCAGGATTTCTCCGGCTTAAGCCTTACGAAAGCTTCGCTTAACGACAGCGTAAAAGCTGTGACCAAACTTCATAAGAAAGACGGCGGCGGCAGGATCAAACTACATCTTGAGAGCAAGAATCATATCATTGGCAACGAAGCGAGCCTCACGGAACTTCTAATGATCCTCGTCGACAACGCACTCCGCTATAGTCCCGAAGACTCGCCGATAGATATCTACACAAAAGATCGAAGTGGATCAATTGCCGTAGAGATTATAAACCAAGGCAAGGGTATCGCACCTGATGATTTACCTCATGTCTTCGAGCGATTCTACCGTGGAGAAAAATCACGTACATCAAACGAAGACTCAAGTGGCTACGGGCTCGGCCTGAGCCTTGCAAAAAAGATAGCCGACCTTCACGATGCAGACATTAAAATCACAAGTATACCCGACAAAACTACCTCTGTTGTTATAGTGTTCAAAAAAAGCGCCTAAAACCACTAGAATTTTCAGGTTGCCTTCAGGTTTTACATACATACTACTCTCAGTAGCCAAAACAATCGGCTACCAGACAGCTAAAAGGAGGTACTATGACAGAAAAAATCACCACACTACTCAGCAAAAAAGGCATGAAAGAACTCAAGAAATCTGTAGCTAAACTAGAACGCCGACAAGCTCAGGCAATTGCCGACCTGCGCGACTTAGACAAGATAGATGGCCATGACGAACGACTTGACCGTATCGAACGACTCGCACAGCTTGAAATCATCGAGAGCGAGCTTGCAGACAAACAGCTCGTCCTAAAAAGCGCCAAGCTTTTTCCTCGCAAGCGTGACGCTCTAAAGGTAGCTCTTGGCTCCGTCGTCGAGCTTATCGATATGCAAGGCCGAATCGTGCGCTATACGATTGTCGATAGTATCGAAGCAAACCCAAGCGACGGACGCATTTCAGCACAAAGTCCGCTCGGCAGGAGCCTGATTGGCAAGACGATTAAAGAGACGATCGAGTGGGGAAGCGGCCTCAAGAATCGTCAAATGCAGCTTGTAAGCATCGCATAGAATCCTCTCGCAAGCGAAAAAAGCCCGCCACTCCCGCCACAGGCGGGCTTTTTTCACCCCAGTAAATATGCTATGCTGGTAGACGCGCTACACATATTGGGGTGTCGCCAAGTGGTAAGGCACCGGATTTTGGTTCCGGCATTCGGGGGTTCGAATCCCTCCACCCCAGCCATGAAAATGTCTCGACCTTCTGGTCGGGATATTTTCATTTCTAGAGCTGAAGATTTGAAACCCCGGTTTTGTGAAACAAAACATCGCGGGGTTCGGCGTAGTGCAGTGAAGAAAAATTAGCTTGCTTATTTTTCGAGCAAGCGGAGGAGGTCTTAGCCGATATCCCTCCACTCCAGCCAGCCATAAGCACTACGAAATACTTAGGCGGGAGCTTCTGTTATAGTTAGTTCATGTCCTTTATATATGTAACTGGCGCACCAGGAATAGGAAAAACAACAATACAAAGAAGTTTTAAAGGTAAGGGTATGGAGGTCTATGACCTTGATGACTCACAATTTGGTGGCGCTCATAATAAAGTAAGTGGCAAGAAAGTCGATATACCGCCCGCCGAAGCACGAGAGTCTGACTGGTTTGATAAACATGAATGGCGATTGTATAAGAACGCTTTCGAATTGTTAAAACAAGATGCTCGAAACAAAGATATTATAGTTTTTGGCGTTTCAGAGAACGATAGTGAGATACTGGATCTCTTTGACAAGGTTATATACCTACTTATTGGTAACGATGAACTTAAGGAGCGTCTACGTTCACGAATTGATAACGACTATGGGAAGAAGTCCTCGGAACTTAACACTATTCTAGCTAGAAAAAAGAAACTAGATGAAAAATACTTAGATTGCACCTACAAAATTGATGCCTCTAGATCTCTTAACTCAGTCAGTAATGACATCCTTAATGTCATTAAAGCTAGACCCTCTTCCTGAAACACATCCACTAGCCCCAGCTAAGCATAAGCATTATGCAAGACCTCGCCTGAAGTCTTTTTTGATATAATTAGAAGATCTATGTGGGCAAAACAAAAACAGTTAGGCTTTACGATCGTTGAACTTCTTATTGTGATCGTAATAATTGCAATTTTAGCGGCTACAACAGTCGTTGCTTTCAACGGTATTCAAACAAGAGCAAAGAATGTCAGTCAATCAGGTGCTGCCGCTCAATATATTAAGATGCTGAGATTGTATAAGATCCAGAATGGAGAGTGGCCCACTGAATCAGGTTGTCTAGGTGAAAACAATACCGACACAAACGGTAATGGCGTAAAAGACTGCGGTGAAGATGGAAGCACAGAGGTTAATCCCACCTTATTAACCAAGCTTAGAACAGTCGGCACTTTACCAAATGTGATTACAGATCAAATACAAGGAACGTCCGGCATAAAGAGTGCTGGTATTAGATACTGGGGTGTTCTAGTAGATGGTCGAGCGTTAATTACTTGGTATGTGAAAGGAAGCTCAAGTGATTGCAAACCTCCATCCGGTAATACAGATGAGTTTGTACCTGGTAACGATGGCCAACGAGTGTGGTGTCAGCTGTATATGCGCAACGAGTAGGCTAGGTGAAGAAGCACGCTTTGATTGCAGCATCTCTCACTCTCTGCATATTGACTTTTTATAATATTTATGCTAATGTAATCGTATGAGATCTAGAGTACTATTCACTGCCGCAGATCATGTTCCAAGTGCAAGTGAAGTATTTGATGGCGCTATCGTCGTAAATAATTTTGGCAATATCGCCTTAAGTGGCGCTGTAGTTGACCCTACGGATACATCCAGCAGACTCGAACTAGACACTTCAGTAGAACCTCCAATTCTAAGGATGAATAACGTGCTTATGTCTACTTTATTCGGATACTGGAGCGAGGACGAGAGTCAGTTCGTGCAGTATGATCATGAGGCAAATCAGGGTGAGCATATAGTTAGCGGTGACTACACTGGTCCAGGAAGTGTGCTGGATCTACAATGAATTGATTATCTGGCGACCGTAACTGCGAGGTCAAATACAAAGCGGCGAAAGACAAGAAAGCTCATCTTGCCGGCAAGATTGCCTGTGAAACCATCATCTCCGACATCAAATAATACTAGCTAAAGTAGAGCAGGCGAGTTATACGCTCGGTACTGCGCCAAGTACCTCCAGAGCCTCACGAATAGATTTCGTGATCTCATGTTGAGAAAGCTGTTGCATGCCATTGTCATAAATGTTACTAAACGTAGACACAACAGCGGTTGCGACAATATTTGAAGTAAGATCGACAGACGACAGACCTCTATCTTTAGCAATCTCTGCAGCAAGAAGACGTCGAGTCTCGTCAACATAGTATTGCACACGAGCTTGCAGCTGCCGACTCTCGGGGATTAAGCGCCGACGGAGTGCCTCCTTTTGCTTGTTTTCTAGCAACATAGGGGTCATCTCTTCGGCCTGCCACTGCTTAAACGCCTCAACAGCTGATGTCTTGCCACGATTCTCAAATGTTTCTACCAATCGCTGCAATAGCTCTTCTGACTGAGGAAACAAAAGATCTTCCTTAGAAGTAAAGTGGAGGAAAAAAGTACGTGGAGCAAAATTAGCTCTCGAGGCTATTTCTTCAATTGAGGTCTGATTGTATCCTTTTTGTTCAAATAGTTCATAGGCGCTTTTCAGCATGGCCTGTCTTGTCTGTATTTTCTTTCGTTCCCTCAATCCCATTGGCTCACTCATAGAGCAATTATACTACAACGTTCACATGCTTGATGTATTATTTCAAGGCTGCATTATTACTCAGCTTGAACCATGAGTGGATTGACTCCTGTTCTTTTATACTCTATAGTCTCAAGTAGCAATATAGCGAGGGGACAATAGGGGTGCATCAATTTTTCGTCAAGACAGCATTAGTGATCGGCGTAAGTGCTGGTATAGTTGGCTTGGCGTCATACCAACAAGCATATGCCGCTGCCACTCCAGACAGTTGTTTTCAGTTCAATAGTGCAATGGGTGCTATAACAGGATACTACAACAACGAGAATAATGACCCTGAGCAACCGACCTGTAGCCGGGATGTTGAAATACCCGAAAGCATCGATGGAACCGCAGTAACGACTATTAGCTACGGCAGCTACTCGGCATTTCTAGGTAAAGACCTTACGTCTGTGACTATTCCAGACTCGGTAACGAATATCGGAAATGCCGCGTTCTCTTACAATAAACTAACCTCTGTGATCATTCCAGATTCGGTAACAAATATCGGAGTTCAGGCGTTCAGCGATAATCAGCTCACATCCGTGTCTATCCCAAATTCTGTAACAGATATTGGCGCTTACGTTTTCATGAACAATGAACTCACTTCTGTGACCATCTCAAGCTCAACGACAAGTATTGGCGACTATGCATTCTCAAACAACCAGCTCGTCTCGCTAACAATCCCAGATAGTGTATCAACGATTCGTTCTGGCGCTTTTTCCCGTAATCAACTTACGTCTGTAAATATCCCAGACTCGGTAACAAGTATTGGGAAGTATGCATTTCAGAGTAATCAACTTGGGTCGGTTGTCCTTTCTACTTCGCTTACCACCATAGATGAGGGCGCCTTTATATTTAACCGTATTACAGTGGTAGTAATTCCCACTTCTGTTCAATCTATCGATCCAACCGCTTTCGCTGGCCAAAATACTTGGGGCAGGTCAATAGAAGATTCAAGCGACCCTGCACATGATATCTACAGCAGTGACCTCTCCATCGTTCAAAATGTTCTCGACAACGTGTGGTATACGCGCCTCTACACAAGTAGCCCTTCAAACCCGCAGAATATACCAGACGGTATTATGAGCGAATGGTGGTGGACAGGTGATGTCAACCAAAACGGAGATCAGCATGATCCAACCGGTGGCCAACTTATCAACCCCGCTTCAGTTACCATTCACTACAAAGATGAGCAGGGAAATCAGCTACAAGCGCCAGCCCAATACACTGGCGTCCGCACCAGTGGCAGTACGAACCTCACCAACTACGGTATCGTAGACTCTGCCGTTAAAGCACCTCTGGATCCTACCAACCCGACCCCTCAAGAAGCAAGTGAACTTGCTTCTGGCTTCGCTCAGTACTATCGCTCCGGCCAAACCAAAACTTTCACTCCGCCAAGCATTGCCGGTTACACTACGCCAAGTGCCAAGACTGTCACATTTACGCCCGGAGAGAATGTACTAACCTTTACCTACCATAAAAACGCTAGTCCAACTGTTGCCGTTAATGGCGACAAGGCTATCACTAAGACACCGACTATTCCATCACTCCCAACCTTTAGTGGGGTAGCCACACCAGGAGCAACAGTAGTCGTCACTGTTCACTCTGATCCAGTCACTTGCACCACTACAGCTGATGCGAACGGTAAGTGGAGCTGCACGCTTTCCGAAGACTTGCCAGCTGGCAAGCACACTGTCTACGTAGAAATCACCAATCCAGATAACAGCGTACAGAAGCTTGGGCCATACAGTGTAGTTGTCAAGGCAGGCGAGGCGACCGTGTTAGCGCCTGACAGTGGGGTGGCGTCTCTGCAGGAGACCACAGTAAATTGGCTACTTATAGCTTTGGTTCTCATTGGACTAATTACTACATTTTATTTTGCTAAGACGAAAAAAGCTCGGCACTAAGAGCTTTCCAGTTTTAACGAATTGAACGTTTAAATTCTTTCTCTGCACGCGGATCTGCATATCTCGCTGTTGGTTCAAATGCAAAAATACGCTCATTCTTTTGCTTGTTTTCATCAAGTTGCTTGAGAGCATTGATAAAAAAGCTTTCAATGAGCCATTCACGACCAGGTGCAGTCTTAGCGTGGACAACGATATGCCATAGTTTGTCCCACTTTTCGATCTCACCAATTTTTATAGGGTTGCGCACCATAGCACTATTTGACGGTACGGCATCGATCACTTCCTGGATAGCGGCCTGAGCGATAGATGGTTCATGAGTAAATACATCTACGATATACGTGCGAGCCGCATTACGGGTTACGTGCACGGCATGGATTTGCTGATTATGTACCCAAATCACTTCGCCACTCAAACTACGTAGTTTCGTAGAGCGGAGAGTGAATCGCTCCACCACTCCTGCCATCTCAATAAACGGCTCAATCTTGATATAGTCTCCAACGTGGAACCAACCTTCCGCAATCATCGCCGCACCCGCCGTGATATCACGCAGCACAGGGCCAAGTGTTTGGCCAGCTACGACAATAAACAAAGCACTAGCTCCAATCGCAGCAGCGCTACTACTCGCATTCGGACTAAAGATTCTCCAGACTACATATGCGGTCACCGCCACAACGAGTGCTCGCACCATTGCTACTGCAATACTAAGGTAGGTTTCAATCTGTCTGTAGCGAATCTGTCTTTGACGATTCGATATCCCATCAGACTTTGTACCAATAATCTGAGCCAGCTTTACTATACCATTTGCCAGAAACTTACTGACGGCATACGAAAGCGCCACCGCAATAACGAGTATCAACACGGATCGATAAGCGTCTGGCCGCGTAAAAAACTCTTGAACCTCTTGGTTGATAGTATTAAATAGATCTGGATTCATACGTCTATATACTATATAGAATACTCATCAGTTCTTCCAGAGGTGATATTGCGAAGTTATATCCCTCGTGATACTATCCTTAGAAGACAAACTTTAACAATATACTATCCAGAGACAGTGAGAGATCTAGCTCGATGATCTGTCGGCAACCGATTGAATTCGGTGCCCCTTCTAGCCTGCGTGAGAGCAGGGAAGATAAATGAACCTAAAAGCTCCTTTGTCCTAGCAAGTGTCTGGAACATTAAGGAGTTATTTTTATGCCGCAATATCGCACCGCTGAGAGCGTGTCGCCAAAGCACCCAGACAAAATCTGCGATCAGATCTCTGACGCGCTATTAGATGCGTACCTCGCCAAGGATCCTGACGCACGTGTAGCAATTGATGTAGCCGGCGGACACGGAACTGTGTTTGTAACTGGAGAAGTTACATCAAGCGCATCCGATATCAATGTGACCGAAATCGTAAAGAGGATCGCAGGTGATGTACAAGTGATCGAACATATCGCCGCACAAAGCTCAGAAATTGCCCAAGGTGTTGACACCGGTGGAGCCGGCGATCAGGGGATAATGGTTGGCTATGCGTGTCGCGAAACAGCCGAGCGACTTCCGCTTGAAGTAGTACTCGCGCGTAATCTCAATCAACACCTATATAGCCTCTGGCCTTACGACGGAAAAACACAAGTCACGCTAAAAGGCGACGAGATCGTATCTGTTGTAGCAAGTTTCCAACACGCCCCACACGACAAGCTGAAAGCTGCAGTAAAAGATTGGCTACAAGCCTCTAAGCATGCGCAACCACTCGATAATATCGACTACCTTATAAATCCAGCAGGTGACTGGGAACAGGGAGGCTTTGATGCCGACGCTGGACTTACTGGTCGTAAACTCATTGTCGATAACTACGGGCCTCGAGTCCCAATTGGTGGAGGTGCGTTTAGTGGAAAAGATCCTTCAAAGGTGGATCGCTCTGCGGCATACATGGCTAGAAAGATTGCGCTTGATTATCTTGAGAAGCGAAATGCAGAGGAGGTGTATGTCCACCTAGCCTACGCAATCGGCTACGACCAGGCTCTTGAAGCAAGTGTGGTGGTTGACGGAGTTCAAGAGACAGTCGGAAGCTATGATCTATCTCCAAAAGGTATTATCAAAGCTCTCGATCTAAAGCGGCCATTTTATGAAGAGACGGCTCGCTATGGGCACTTTGGACACGCGGGTTTCCCTTGGGAAGCTAAGTGATAACACGCTCCTCAGTAACAACTACATCAAGCTGAATATCGTGGGTCTCTCGTGGTACATGCTCCACGAATCCTGCCTCATACGCTACGCCAAGCTTAAACGCATTCGGCTGCATCTGCAAAAAACGATCATACCAGCCAGCTCCAAGCCCTATACGATAGCGGTCACCATCAAAACCAAGTGTCGGTACAATAATGAGATCAAACTCTCGATCAGGAAAATTGGCCGCGCTATGAATCATCGGGTATTCTATCTCGCACTCAGGGTAGGCCAGTTTGAGTATCTCAACCAGCGGAGCGCTATCAACTTCATGCCATTTCGGATTTGTTTGATACACATGCGCTTGGCGAATAGTATGACTGCTAAAAATATCGAGGCATTTTTTTGCAATCATCTGGCTAGCTTCTTGGACAAAATCGTTATCGAGACCTGAGCGGATAGCCTTCAGCTGCTCACGAAGAGCGTGCTTGTCCATACCTATGATCCTAAGATACTTACTGAACGAGCAATTACGAGTGCAAGTGTAAAGATCGAAATCATCGCTTGTGTCGCCATCAGCATCTTTGCTTGACGCGTCAGAGGGTGAGCACTCGTGGTCGCTCCATTTACTGAATTTATGGCGGATATATACAGATAATCGATAAACTCTGGCCGCCAGTCAGGGAATTCCTGCGGCATACTTTGCTGCGTAAATTGGAAATCCTTATCGGACTTTGTCCAGCGTCGATTCGTCAGACCTGGGCTATCAATTTCCCAATACCATAGGGCATAGACAATTACATTTGTAGCGAAAATTGCAAGTGCAGAACCGAGAAGCTCAAAACCGCTTGCACTGCCGTCAACGATCAACGCATAGATGACAACGGCAAGTGATGCGATATTTGCCAGTGAAATGAGTCCGATGAGTAGTGTCGCAATCGTATGGTGCAGCGTACGCTCTCGTAAGCTCTTGACGCTCGTTGCAAAGCCAAGCGACAACGCCAAGGCAAGCTCTACTGCTATCAGAATATATTGCGGTACAGAAAAAATATGATCATTGATGAGCCACACCACAAACTGCAGCAGCACCGCCACAAACAATGCGATTTGCGCTTCGACAAGTTCTACTTTTGATAGTTTATGTATCATAGCCTTCTATTTATAGAATATAGCACAAATCCGTTATACTTATATGAGCATGAAACAACTTCTTCATTCACATCACCCGTTCCGTATATTTTTTATTAGTGGTTTTATCACACTCGCCAGCCTTGGGCTTGTCGGCTATTTTATGGGGCCAGCAGCGTTTTTCATCGCACTTGTTTTGATATTAGTAGAAATTACCTTTAGTTTTGAAAACGCAATCATCAATGCGAAAGTTCTTGCAACCGTCAGTCGATTTTGGCAACAAATATTTATCACCGTAGGTATTTTTATTGCCGTTATTGGCATGCGTCTTGTCTTCCCAATACTAATTGTCATGATTACAGCAGGTCTTCCTGCAGGTGACGTGATTGGTCTAGCGCTCAATGAACCAGAGAAGTACGCCCATGAACTACATGAAGCGCATATTGCCATTGCGTCATTTGGAGGCATGTTCCTACTGATGCTCTGCCTGCATTTCTTCTTTGACACAAAGCGAAAGATACGCTGGATCAACGTTATAGAAAAGCCCCTCCAAGACATGAGTCGTTGGTGGCTCTATACCGCAGTCTGTGTCGTTGTACTGTCTGTTATCTCACTGCTTCCGTGGAACCCCGACCAAATGGAGACGTTCAAGGCCGGACTCGTCGGTATCGCCACATACATCATCATTCATGGTCTTGCAGAATTATTCACACGTCGACAGGAAGCTAAATCTGCCTCAAAGGGAATCGTAGTAAAAACAGGTATAGCTGGGTTCATGGCATTCCTTTACCTTGAAGTTCTTGATGCGAGCTTTAGTTTTGACGGTGTGATCGGTGCGTTTGCTGTTACGAAAGATGTGATTTTGATCGCAATCGGTCTTGGCATTGGGGCACTCTGGGTTCGTTCACTGACAATTTTCATGGTCAGACGCCACGTACTGCATGCATATCGTTACCTCGAGCATGGTGCACACTACACAATTGGCGTACTTGCTCTCGTACTGCTTGCGGGGCTATTCTTTGACATCCCGGAAGTTATCGCTGGAGTAGCAGGTCTTATCATCGTTGGGCTTTCAATTGCCAGCTCAATCGCAGCATCGCGTTACGACCGCACACACTCGTAATTATGCACTGAGTGTAGTAAAGTAAGTTTATGCGAAAAAACATAAGCGGTTTTACATTAGTAGAAATTCTTATTGTCATCCTTATCCTAGTGATCTTGGCGTTAATCACGACACTTGCATATCTGGGCTATCAAAGACAGGCCCGTGAGAATGTCACAAAGACTTTATCTCAACAGGTCATGAGTTTTGAAGAAAAGTATTTTGACAAAAACGGCGAATACTTATCATCTCGAGATATGGTCGGTAGTGGTGTAAATGGCTCAACTCTCAGCGATGCTCAGTATGATAGTTTAGCGCAAAAACTTGGTATCGCTAAAGACTCTCTCGTTAACGAACAAAGAAGGTTTATACCGGCGGTTGCATCAGTCGGGCTTGCACTTATTACCGAAAAAAACGCTATATACTTCATGAGTAAGGATACGACTAACGGATCAATATATAATTTCAATATCGGTTCTTCTGGCTGCAAGGTTAGTTTTCCTGTTGAGCTTGCCGGTCAAGGAATAGGATCTACAGCCTATGCGTTAGCTTACTATAGCCATGTGAGTGATCGCTGGATAATATATAGGTCAAATAGGGGCGCCGTCACAATTGAGTCGAATGCAGGCGCTATCCAGCCTTGCGTATTTGGTTCAAATTAGCTCGTCTTGATACGACGATACGCAAATTTCACGACTGGACGCCACCCGCTTTTGCTATCTGTATCAAACTGATAGATGTTTGAGTCGCGCACTTCTAGGATCTGCACAAGTGCTGGCTGATAGGGTGCTAGCCCTCTATAGTACTCAAGATCCTGATCAGATGGATTTCGTCTTCCTGGATATACAACGCTATATTTTGCGAGAGCAACCTCATCAAAGTAATGCGGTTTGCCCTTGGGTGGGAAGTAGAATTCCGCAACCAACCCCATTCGTGTCAAAATCTTACGTACGTCATCAAGAAGAAACCTCGTTTGACCATCGAGATATACCATCAATTCTTTTTTAGCCGTGAGAAATACCGTTCCGTGAGCCGTATGACTCACTGGCACGCGCCGAGCTACAACATGCTCAACCTCAAGTTGCTTTCCGAACAAGGCTTTAGCGTTCTGCTCAAGCGCCATGTCATCATAGACTTCGTCGTTCATAGCTCTAGTATACTACGTGTCATCATCGCCACCGTTGTAATGGGTCTGGAATAGCTGTATGATACTTTCAATGCTTATGTCTGATTTCTTCATGCTACTAGAACAATTCGCTCGCGGAGGTGGAGGCGGCTCTGGCGGTGGCGGAGGCGGCGGAGGAGGATCCGGTGGTGGCGGCGGAGGCGGTGGAATTGTCTTACTGCTCTTTTTCATTGGCTACTTCCCGAGCTACTATCTAGGGAAATTGATAAAGAAGTTACTACCGAGAAACCCTGAACTCATCGTCAGCGCCAGCATTGCCTCTCTGGCTAGTATTGTCTTGCTCGTTGTTGGCTGGTTTATCGGGATTATTGGCGAACTAGCAATGATTGTTATCATTGCCGGAATATGGACCGGTTGGATCGCAGCGTTCTTTAGTCTATGGGAACAACTGAAGAAGCAAGCCGCCAAGACCAAGCAAGCTATCGCCGTAGCTGGACAGAACGATAGTGCCTGGAATGAAGAGAAACTACTGGCACAGGCAAAAAGCGCCTTTATGCAGTATCAAGCTGACTGGTCGACGGGTAATGGTCAAAGTATGCACTCATACATGATACCCTCATACGCTACGCATGCCGCGCTCATGCTTAGCGCTCTTGCCGAACTTGGCAGACGCAACCAAATGGACAATGTAACAATTCAAAATGCTCTCATCATTGACGCTCAAGACCACACAGACAACTCTCAAGATTCGTTCACCGTTGCGTTTGAAGCAAAAGCTGACGATCGCTTAATTGATATCGCCTCGAACACCGAACTGTTCAAGGATTCCAGATCTTTTACAGAATACTGGACATTCAACCGCTCTGGCGATAACTGGCTGCTTGGCCGGATCGATCAATCTACTGCAGACATCCGCTCGAGCAACAATGCGCTGGCAACTTTTGCTCGAAATAATCATATGTACTACAGCCTTGATATGGGTTGGCTGTTTTTACCAAAGAGCGGTGTCCTCTTTAAAAAAGGCAAGTTCGGCACCAGCGATGTAAATAATCACGTTATCGGTACCTATAGCGGTCATCTGGTGCAATTCTACACCTTCGTAGCAAACCCAAGCGACGATGCGCCTGAAAACTATCTCGTTGTTCAGCTACAGCTACCTAAAAGTTACGGTGGTATCATTATCGAGCGAGACAAAAACCTCTGGCAAAGAATGAGCAGCGGCCGGCCTGGCAATTACCAGAAGTATGAATTTGAATGGCCCGACTTCAACAAACGTTACGATGTCTACGCTACCAATGCCGATAGACTCGCTACGTTTGAGCTGCTCAATCCTGGATTTATGGCATATCTCTACGATACTGACTCAAATGCTTCGATCGAAGTCGCCGACAACACAGTATATTTGTATAAAAAGGTAAGTGGCTCCCAAGAACAAGACTATCGACTATTTCTCACTATCATGCTCAAGGCATTCAAGGAACTCAAGCTCTGATACAATTAAGCTATGGAGTTTGAAAAGCGCTATAAAGCGCTCAATACACAGCAGAGGGAAGCAGTCGACCACATTGATGGCCCACTCATGGTTGTAGCCGGACCAGGAACCGGAAAGACAGAGCTACTCGGCATGCGCGCCGCTAACATACTGAAAAAAACCGACACTCTACCGCAAAATATTCTCTGCCTGACATTTACTGAGAGTGGCGCTGATGCCATGCGGAGACGACTAAGTGACATCATCGGCCAAGACGCCTACAAAGTCGCAATCCACACATTTCATAGTTTTGGGAGTGAGATCATCAACCAAAACAGTGACTATTTTTACCAGGGTGCAGATTTTCATCCAGCAAGCGATCTTAATGTCTACGAAATCCTACGCGGCATCTTTGAAGAACTTGACCACGTAAATCCACTCGCTAGCACTATGAACGGCGAATTTACACATCTGAGCGATACGATTCGAGTTATATCAGAATTGAAAAAAAGCGGCTTAACTAGCGATGAATTACTCCAGGTACTTGATGATAATGAACGTGTTCTTGATACTTGCGAGTCAGAGCTTGCAACTGTTTTTTCCCGCCGAATCTCAAAGACAACGGCCGACGAGCTCGTACCTATTGCGCACAGTATTGCAAGCCTTAAGCTTGGCACTCTCCCGCCGCAAATCAACTCGCTTGTCGATACTCTAGCGCTCAGCATCTCCCATGCTGTCGATAGCGCACGTCTAGCAGACTCCACTAAGCCAATTACCGCCTGGAGGAATAAATGGCTTGAGAAAAATGATCAAGATGCATTCGTTTTTAAAGACCGAAAACGCACGAAGAAACTCCGAGCAGTCAGCTTTATCTATTATCAGTACCTTATGCGCATGCAGGAAAAAGAACTTTACGATTTTGACGACATGGTACTGAGAGTCGTTCATGCGCTCGAGGTATTTGATGATCTCAGATACAATTTACAAGAAAAGTATCTCTACATCATGGTTGACGAATTCCAAGATACAAACCTTGCACAGTCGCGCTTGCTGCGCAGTCTCGCAAATAGTCCTGCAAGTGAGGGTGCGCCAAATATTATGGTTGTCGGCGATGATGATCAGGCGATCTATAGTTTCCAAGGCGCCGAGATTAGCAACATCCTGCAGTTTAAAGATCTTTATGAAACGACCAGAGTAATCACTCTAACTGACAACTATCGCTCAACCGACAAGATTCTCCATGCGGCACGAGATGTCATCACGCAGGGAGAAGATAGACTCGAGAATTACCTACCGGAACTAGACAAGACACTCAAAGCACACTACGAAAATCAGGGAAGTAAGGTTAACTTTACATCATTTCACACGGCCAGTGATGAACGCGATTCCTTGGCTCGCAGCATAAGAGAATCAATAGATGCCGGTGTAGCAGCTTCATCAATAGCCGTACTTGCTCGTAAACACCAAGAGTTGCTCGATCTACTGCCATACCTAACACGCCATAATCTATCAGTCAATTACGAACGACGAGACAATGTGCTTGAAAGCGACATTATCATACAACTAGAGCTGCTAGCTCAGATTGTTCACGCACTCGCTACTTCAGACTTCCTCTCGGCGAATTCGCTTTTGCCAAATCTTTTAGCACATCCTGCCTGGGGAATTGAGCCGTCCAAACTCTGGAAGTTGAGCTTGAAAGCATCCAAAGAGCGAATATCTTGGCTCGAGATAATGAGCGACAATCCAGATTTTGCAGATTTTCATACTTGGCTCATCGGCCTAGCCAGTCTGAGTCTTATCACGCCACTTGAGCCCATGCTTGACAAGCTTACTGGCGCCCCACATGTCGATACCTCAGACTTCTCATCGCCACTATATAGCTATTTCTTCGGTAATCAAAAGCAGAACGATACACCAGAAGCTTATCTAGAGTATCTCGAGGCACTTCGAACTATTCGGACCAAGCTCCGAGAGCACGCCTCGTCCGATAAGCCAAAACTTGTAGACTTTCTTGAATTTATTCGCCTCCATAAAGAACTCAGCTCAGTCATTACTTCCACCAGAAGCCCAAGCGCCGAGATGAGTAGCCACATACATCTCATGACTGCACATAAATCAAAAGGTCTTGAGTTTGAACACGTCTATATCTACGGCTCAATCGACAGCACTTGGGGTGAAAGAGTACGAAGCCGGTCTCGGTCAATCAACTATCCAGAAAATCTCCCGCTTGCTCCGTCAGGGAACACCTATGATGAGCGCCTCCGGCTCTTTTTCGTAGCAATGACTAGAGCAAGATCTAATCTTCATGTCTCATACAGCCTCACCAGCGACAATGGAAGTCCTACACTTGTGGCAAGCTTTCTATCCGAAAAAGCCTCAACTCTTTTGCCCGAGAAAGCATCCTCGGTTGATGCTCGCATTGAGCAAATACAGACATCGTGGCATCAGCCGCTCACAGAACTCCCTCGTGGCGACATGAAAACACTGCTTGCTTCAACTCTCGAAAAATACAAGCTCAGCGCAACACACCTAGGTACATTCCTCGACATAACACGCGGCGGCCCCGAAGCGTTTTTGCTCGGTAGTCTACTCAGATTTCCTCAGGCGATGAGTCCAAATGCCGCATATGGCTCAGCTGTTCATCGCACCCTTCAGCGGGCACACTCTCATCTTGTAAGCACAGGTAAGCGTCGACCGGTCGAAGATTTGCTGATAGATTTTGAAGCAAACCTGGCAGATTTTCAGCTAAGCGAAGGGGATTTCAATCTTTATCACAAGCGAGGAGTTGACTATCTCCAACAATTCTTAAGTCATGAATATGAAAACTTTACCACTACACAACTTCCTGAACTTAATTTTTCATACCAGCAAAGTCGAGTAGGAGATGCACGACTCACTGGCACCTTAGACGTGGTCGATATCGATCAAGAAGCAAAGTCGATCACCGTAGTTGATTACAAAACTGGTAAGCCATCCTTGAGCTGGAAAGGCAAGGCTGATTTTGAGAAGATTAAGCTTCACAAATATCGTCAGCAGCTAATGTTTTACAAACTGCTTGTCGAACACTCTGCAGACTATAGCCCGTACACAGTCGACAGGTCTTATCTACAGTTTGTTGAGCCAACCGAAAGCGGCACTATCGTATCTCTAGAGATCGACTGGGATAAAGACGAATTGACACGTTTTTCTCGTCTCATAGAGGCGGTATGGCAAAAGATCATCACGCTCGACCTGCCGGATACCTCTAAGTATCCAGAAAATCATAAGGGAATCCTTGCTTTCGAAGATGATATTATCTCATCTCTTGATGATTAGTCTATTTTACGATATAATAAGTATGTTTGGTGGTTGAGTGCTCTATGTTGCAGTATGAATCACCGTCTTCTTGCTTCAACATAGAGTACTCCTGTCAACGCACATGACAGAGATACTTTAGATGCTCCTCCGGAAACGGAGGATGTTTCAGAGCGATGACGACTTACGCAGATCGTCATGGCTAAACCGGGGAAGATGGTCGGCTTACGGCCGCCAAAGCTCTGAAACAGGCGGGATCTGGTTCCGCAGACCAGGTCCCGCCACCCCAATCAGGCGGCGCCCTCTGAGCTGGGAGGGATAAGGGGGCGTCGCCCCAAAACGGCCGCGGGCAGGGTGTAAGGCGTAGCCCCCTTCGTCACAACACCTTGCCCGTGGTCTCACAATCACCGCATCTCAAGCCATTGCTAACATCCGAGGCTCGAGACTCACCGTCTCGCCTCAGACAGCATCTCTGTCATCTCACAGATTTCATGAAATATTTTCGTGGGCTCTGTGAGATTTTCCTTTCATATCATACGTGATATACTGAGGGTTCAATACAATCTACATACACAAAAGGAGTTATGCCATGGAAGCATATCATACACAAGACGAAGAAATGCGTGGAGTAGACCTTTCTGCAGACGCACGGCAACATCGTAATCTCGGGAAGACCGTGAGTGTGCTCGAATCACTTCACGAAGAGTTTGGCGAAAATCGTGATGGCACTGATATTATTCCAGGCGTAGAATAACCTCCAATATGTCTTTCTGGCGCGACCTTCCGCAACCATTTTTTATCCTCGCTCCAATGGAGGCAGTGACTGACGTCGTCTTTCGTCATGTCGTAGAAAAAGCCGGAGCGCCAGATCTATACTTTAGTGAATTTACCAATGCTACCGGCTGGGTACACGCTGGAGAAAAAGCGATTGGCGGACGACTTGTTAAAACCAAGGATGAAACGAGCCTCGTAGCCCAACTCTGGGGCGCCATACCTGACGATATAGCAAAACTAGCCGCTCACTGTAAGGATCTCGGCTTCAAGGGAATTGATATCAACATGGGATGTCCAGATGCCAGTGCTGTAAAAGCCGGAGGCGGAGCAGGTATGATTCGCACACCAGATGTAGCGTGTCAAATGATCGAAGCTGCTAGATCTAGTGGCCTTCCGATCTCTGTAAAAACTCGCCTCGGCTACTCGCGCGTCGATGAATGGCAAGACTGGCTGCGTGTACTGCTTGAGCAAAATATCGAGAATCTTACTATTCATTTGCGCACTAAAAAAGAGATGAGTAAAGTGCCTGCACACTTTGAACTAATCCCAGAGATTGTCGCCCTTCGCGACAAAGTCGCACCGAACACACTACTTACTATTAACGGTGATATCGAAGACAGAGAGCAAGGCTTAAAAATCGCCGCCGAACATCCGGGCGTTAACGGCATCATGATAGGCCGCGGTATTTTTCACAATCCATACGCTTTCGAACACGAGCCAAAACTCCATACAAAAGAAGAACTTCTTGGATTACTCAAAACTCAGCTCGATCTATACGATCAATACTCCGACCTCACGAAGCGACCGTTCGACACACTCAAACGCTTCTTCAAGATCTACGTCAATAGCTTTGAAGGCGCTGCTGAACTTCGCGACAAACTCATGCATACAAAAAGCACGGACGAAGTCCGCGCTATCTTGTCGGAGTAGCCATTATTTAGCGACGATGTCGACGGCGTAGGCCAGCTACGTTTAAGCGTACTTGGTGACGATCTACCAAGGCGGTCGCTTTCTCAAGCTCTACAGCATTTTTAGCACTCTTTTGCATAGCAAGTGCTTTATCGAGGGCTGCTTTTGATTCAGCTTCCACGATATCATCTCCATGATCAGCCTCGTCTACTAGTACTTTTACAGCCTCTTGATTAATCTCTATCACACCACCACCGATAGCAAAGTAATCTATCTGGCTCTCTGGATCGCCTTTTTTATAGCGTACAGCAATTGCACCCGGTACGGCCATAGAAACAAGTGGCTCGTGACCAGGGAATACACCTATCGGTCCAGCCGCGGTTGGCAGCTGAACCTCGTAGACATCTGAGTCAACTTTTACACCAGTAAGGGTAACAAGCTGGAGATTCACTGGTTAGTCCTTCTTCTCGCTTAGTGGGCCTGGAGCCATATAGAACCAGCTCTCCGGCTTAGAATCATACTTGCCATCAAGAATATCTTTAGCATCCTTAATCGTATCTTCGAGCTTGCAGTACACACCCTTGTTGCCAGTAAATTGCTCAGCAACATGGAATGGCTGTGCAAAATAACGCTGCAGACGGCGAGCACGATTGACAGTTTTCTTCTGTTCTTCGGATAGCTCGTCCATACCGAGGATAGCAATGATATCCTGGAGGTCTTTGTATTCCTGGAGGATACGCTGCACTTCGCGAGCCACAGAGTAATGAGTTTCGCCGATTACTTCTGGGTCAAGTGCGTTTGATGAGCTATCAAGCACGTCAACAGCAGGGTAGATACCGATCTCAGTAAGCGCACGGTTCATAGAGATTGTCGCATCGAGGTGAGCAAAAGTAGTCGCTGGAGCTGGGTCGGTCATATCGTCAGCTGGCACATAGACAGCCTGCACTGAAGTGATTGAACCTTTCTTAGTAGAAGTAATACGCTCTTGGAGTTGACCCATTTCTTGCTGAAGATTTGGCTGATAACCCACCGCAGACGGCAAACGACCGAGTAGGGCAGATACCTCGGCACCAGCTTGAGTATAGCGGAAGATATTGTCAATAAAGAGAAGGACGTCTTTTCCTTCGTCACGGAAGCTTTCGGCCATTGCAAGACCAGCCAACGCCACACGCAGACGTGCTCCAGGCGGCTCGTTCATCTGGCCAAAGACGAGTGAAGTCTTGTCCAGCACCTTGCTGTCTGCAAGCTCTTCGTACAAATCTTTACCTTCACGAGTACGCTCACCGACACCAGCGAACACTGAGTTACCTGAGTGATACGCAGCGATGTTGTTGATCAACTCCTGGATGAGGACGGTCTTACCGACACCCGCACCAGCGAAGAGACCAGCTTTACCACCCTTAGTGAGTGGTGCAATGAGGTCGATCACTTTGATACCGGTTTCGAGAATTTCAGTCTTATTTGATTGCTCAGCAAGAGTAGGAGTGTCACGGTGGATTGACGCGCGCTTGCCAGTCACCGGCTTGCCGCCATCGATGACGTTACCAACAACATCAAACATGCGTCCCTGTGTCTGATCACCGACAGGCACCGAAATTGGCGCTCCAGTTGCTTCTACTGCGTCACCACGCTTGAGGCCATCAGTACTACTCATAGCAATTGCGCGCACAGTATGCTCGTCGAGATGCTGTGCAACCTCAAATACGAGCGTCTTGTCGCCTCGTTTGATTTCTAGGGCGTCATAAATCGCCGGTAGCTTCTTGTCAGTAAACTCGACATCAGCTACCACGCCTACGACTTGGGTTATTGTTCCTTGTTGTTTACTCATTATCTTCTCCTTGGTCTCGTTGAATTTCTTCTTGTATTGCTCCTTTTGCTAGATGTCGCGTCACTCTGTCCTTGACCTCTCCGTTGCTTGGAGATCTACCAAGCTCTATTGTCAACTCCGCCGCAAGCCGTGAGCGGAGATCGGGATCTACGAGGCTCATTTCATCGCCTCCGCACCACCACTAATCTCTGCGAGCTCTTGGGTAATTGCAGCTTGTCGAGCCTTGTTCATTGCTAGCGTCAGGTCGTCGATCAAGTCAGATGCATTATCAGTCGCATTTTTCATCGCCAGCATGCGCATACTATGCTCAGAGGCACGTGAATCGAGGAATGCCTGGAAAAGCTGTGCACCGAGCAGACGATAGACGACACCCGCAAGCACCGTCTCAGTGTCTGGTTCAAATAGTGCTTCTTCAGGAATTGTATCTTCTACGTCAAGGCCAGTACCCGCTGGCAGTAGTCGTTCAACTTTTGCTGTCTGCGTAATGCTACTGACAAACTCGGTATATACCATATCAACGGCATCAACTTCGCCACTAGAGAACATCGCAAATGCTGTATCGAGCGTAGCGCGAAGCTCCGTTCCTTCAAGTACATCTGGCAGGTCTTCATATGCACCGATTAGCTCAGCATCCTTTAGACGAGTTACGAATTGTGTTACCTTGCGACCAATAGCGATCGAACTGGTTTTTACACCGCTTCGATCATCGGCCAAGAGTTCGCGTACATACGTTTTAGCAATATTTGAGTTGTATGCACCAGCCAAACCTTTATCACTTGCAACGACAATGAGCAAACGCTTCTTGACTTCTCGCGACTCAAAGAGCGGATGTCCGTCAGTTGCACCTTGTGCTGCTAGGTGAGCTAGGATTGCGCGTGCAGTCTGTGTGTATGGAGCTGTAGCCTTGGTGGCCTCTTGTGCTCGACGCATCTTGCTCGCCGCGACCATCTGCATAGCCTTAGTAATCTGCTTGGTACTTTTTACCGAGCGAATGCGCCCCTTTAGTTGACGTTGACTAGGCATCTACATCTCCTTTAGTCTGACTGCGGCGTGCACGGATTATAGTCAGTACACCTTGAAGCTGAACAATGCTCAGGAATGGAAGTCCCTCGACAATCTCAGCACTTAAAGACTCCCGCTTAGAGGCTTCGCCGCTCATAGGTGTTCCTTCCATGCGTGCAGTCATAGTTTAGCTTTCAAATCCTTTCGCAGCAGACTTTGCAACTTTTTCGATAAGCTTTGCTACTGCAGATTCTTTTTCAACTTTTTCTGCACCCTTGTTAAGCTCTTGCATATCCTTCTTATGGTCAGTCCAGAGCTTTGTAAGCATCGCAACTTGCGCGCCCTTAATCTTAGCAACAGGTACAGCGTCAAACGCACCAGAATCAACTGCAAAGATTGATGCACATTGCTCCCAGATACTCATCGGCTGGTACTGTGGCTGCTTGAGTAGTTCTGTAAGGCGTTGACCACGGTCGATTTGTGCCTTTGTAGCATCATCGAGGTCAGAGCCAAATTGCGCAAATGCTGCAAGCTCACGGAACTGTGAAAGGCCAAGCTTCAGGTGACCAGAGACTGACTTAACAGCTTTTGTCTGTGCATCACCACCAACACGACTCACCGAGAGTCCAGCAGAAATCGCTGGGCGGATGCCTTGGTTGAAGAGGTCGGTTTCCATAAAGATCTGACCGTCAGTGATAGAGATGACGTTAGTCGGGATATAAGCAGAAATGTCACCGGCCTGTGTCTCGATGATTGGTAGCGCTGTGAGTGAACCTGCACCGAGGTCGTCAGAAAGCTTCGCTGAACGCTCAAGAAGGCGAGAGTGAAGATAGAAAACATCTCCAGGGAAGGCCTCACGTCCTGGTGGACGACGGAGAAGAAGTGACATCTGACGGTAGGCAACAGCATGCTTTGTAAGATCGTCGTAGATCATCAGTGCGTGACCACCCTTGTCGCGGAAGTATTCACCCATGGCTGTACCTGCATATGGTGCGAGGTAGAGGAGGGAAGCCGGATCAGACGGGCCAGTCGCAACTACGATAGTCTGCTCCATCACACCTTCTTGCTTGAGGCGCTCCACGAGTGCCGCAACCTTTGAAAGCTTCTGTCCAACAGCTACGTAAATATTAACGATATCAGACTTGTTGCGAGCCTGGTTGATCATAGTGTCGATCGCCACAGCTGTCTTACCAGTCTGGCGGTCACCAATAATCAGCTCACGCTGACCACGACCGATAGGGAACATAGCATCGATTGCCATAATACCAGTCATCATCGGCTCGTGCACGTGCTTACGACCCATCACACCAATGGCTTCACGCTCAATTGGGTTGCGGTTCTTTGCCTTAATCGCTGGACCACCGTCAAGTGGACGACCAAGTGGATCAACTACGCGACCAAGCAGTTCTTCGCCAACTGGTACGGTTAGGATTTCACCCTTGAGACGTACAGTATTACCGGCGGCAACATCTGCATCATTACCGAGGATCACGGCACCGATTTCATCTTCCATAAGGTTGAGGGCAAAGGCTTCGACAACACCATTTGGTGTATCGATCTCGAGTACCTCGCTGTAACCAGCGCCCGTCAAGCCGTGAATCCACGCTACGCCGTCACCTACACGGATGACTACGCCAGCGTCTTTGAGGCCTTCTTTTGTATCCAAACCAGCGATAGCTGATTGGAGTTCTTTTGATAGTTCTGTGACTGCAATATCTGCCATATCTTTTCCTCTCTAGCTTACGCTGTCAACTTTTCTAATTTCGTCTTAATTGTTCCATCGAGTACTTGGTCGGCTGTTTCTAATTTCACACCGCCAATAACTGACTCATCAATATTCTCTCTCAGTACAACTTTCTTTACATCGTCATACTGAGACGTAATAAATTTCTCAATCGTCTGCTTCGCCTCCGCAGAAAGTGCTCGAGCTGAAGTTGTCGTAACGACCACTGTGCCGCCAGAGATAAGCGCTGTCTCGATATCACGAACAATGAGACTCAGCTCCTTTGTTCGCTTTTGGTCGATCAAATACGCGCCAAGCTCCCGCATGACACTCTTTACAGATTCACCTTTTGATAGGCGAGAAGCCGCCTGGGCAGCGAGCTTACGTCGAGAAATTGTCTGTGCCATCTACTTTTCGGCTCCTTCAACTGATTTTTTGATCAGTGCCGCATCGAGCTTGCTATCAGCTACAGCAGCAGTTGCAAGGCTTGACGCTTCCTTTACGAGCTTGAGCGTGTCTTTCTTAAGATCCGCACGAGCTTTGATGACATCTTTCTCGATACTCTCTTTAGCTTCAGCTACAATACGCTCAGCTTTAGTTTTCGCATCAACGCTAGCTTTTTCCACCATACTAGTAGCTTCAGTCTTTGCAGTTGCTACGATATCAGCTGCCTCACGCCGCGCTTTCTTGAGTTCAGCCTCAACATTTGCCTCAGCCTTTTCGGCAGCTTCTTTTGCGCTCTCGGCAGCTTTAGTGCTTTCCTCAATCTTTTTCTCGCGCTCGTCAATGATACGCATAAAAACCGGGTACACCCATTTTGCCAACACAAATACCATCAGAAGGAATGCAATTCCCTGCAAGATAAGAAGCGTGAAATCAATGCCAAGTCCCTCTAAGATCGTCTCTTTCTCTGGCTCGGCAGCGGCGCTCGCAAATTGTATAAATTGCGCCTGCATCAGATTAGCCCTTAGCGATAAAGGCTACAACGATACCAATGATAGCGAGGGCGTCAGCAAAGACGATCGCAGTAATCATCAGCGTTCGGATGTCTGATAGTTTCTCTGGGTTACGACCAAGCGCGTTGAGCGCAGCCGCACCAATAAGACCGATACCAAGAGCCGCACCGAGTGCAGGTAGGGCATAGGCAAGACCGAATGCTAGTTGTTCCATTATTATTACTCCTTTATTATTACTGTTATTGTATCATTCTCTACTGAGCTGATGTTCCCATGGAGGGACTTGCTATAAGACAAGTCACTACACAGGAGCATCAGCTTTCTTCTTTGTAAGCTCAGCAGAAGAATGATCAGAATCGTGGTCGCTCCCGTGATCTCCATGAGAAGCGATAGCAAGGGAAGTGAAGATAAGTGTCAAGACAAAGAACACATATGCCTGGATAAAGCCGATAAATAGCTCGAACAACATAAAGAACGGCAAAATTACACTTGCCGCATAGCTCGTTAAGAATCCAATCAGAATGAGGAGCACCTCACCAGCAAATGCATTTCCAAACAAACGGAAGGAAAGCGCAATCGTACGACTAAACTCACCGATAAATTCAAGAACACCTTCAAATGCGCTAATTGGATCTTTGAAAGGATTCTTGAAGTATCGCCCAATATTGCCAAAAGCGCCGTGCTGTCTTACCGCATAAATCTGCGTCGTAACGAGAGTAATGATAGCGAGTGCAAATGTAAAATTCAGGTCAGCCGGCAGTGCACGAAATACAGGAACACCGTTGTAGGTGATTGAACCAACGCCTGGGAGTACACTGAGCCAATAACACACGAGAACGACGAAGAACATCGTGATCGCAAGCGGAAAGATCTTACGAGCTAGCTTTTTATCGCCAATTACTTCAACTGCTTGGTTGTAGAATCCCTCAAATGCCCACTGGGTGAGCTTCGTCAAAAATGACTTCTTTTTACCGCGCTTCAGCTGTCCGGCTACATAAAAAAGCAAGATAAGAGAAATAGCGAAACCAATTACCCCCAAGATAACTGCATTCGTGACATGCACTGGTCCAAGCGAGAAAATTTCCTCTGCTTTGAGTTCAATGTGTGGTCCTGCTGCAGCAAAATTCTGTATCATACTTTTTTCTTCGTTAACTGTTGCTTGACAAGTAGTATCGCTATCCCGCTTCCGACGACAAGTCCAACTATAAATAGCCAAGGCTTTGTCCCGAACGTTTGATCCGCCCAGTATCCACCGCACATCAGTCCTACAGTTGGCACAAACATTCTCCATGTAGTGTCCGCAATAGTACCGAGCATGAAAACGACCGTCGAATGATCCGGCGGCGCGGCGGGAGTATCGTGCTTATCGGACGAAGTACTCATCCGCTTCAGTATACCATTTACAGAAGATTTTGAAAACACATCACACACATAAAAACTTAGCGTAAGTTTAGTATATCACCCCAGCACTTGCTGACGCACCAGGAAACGGTTTTGTTTCAGATGGTGCAGTAGTGCTTGTAGTAGTGCCGTCGCCAAGCTGGCCAGACGAGTTAAGACCCCAGCAGTAGACTTTATTGTCGGAGGCTATGGCGCAGGTAGCGCTTGAGTTGCCAGCAGAAACATCCCGTATTATTACGCCAGATGGCATACCTCCTTGGGTAACAGCAACAGGGCTAGTGCGATTAAGAGCAGCGCCATCACCAAGCTTTCCAGAGGCACCAGACCCCCAGCAGTAGACTTTGTTATCGGAGGCGATGGCACAAGCATAGGTACTGCCTGTTGAAATCTGGCGGAATGTAGCACCCGCAGGCATTGCGCCTTGAGCAACAGCAACGGGAGTAGTGCGAGTAGTAGTAGTGCCGTCACCAAGCTGACCGCTACTGTTGAAACCCCAACAGTATGCTTTGTTGTCGGAGGCGATGCCACAGCTATAACTGCCACCTGTTGAAATCTGGCGGAATGTAGCACCCGCAGGCATTGCGCCTTGAGCAACAGCAACGGGAGTAGTGCGAGTAGTACTGGTACCATCACCGACTTGGCCGTTAAAGTTGTAACCCCAGCAATACGCTTTGTTGTCGGAGGCGATGCCGCAACTATGGATACCTCCGGCAGAGATCTGGCGGAATGTAGCACTTGCTGGCATTGCGCCTTGCAAGACGGCTACAGGACTAGTGCGAGTAGTAGTGACACCATCACCAAGCTGACTATAGCCATTATATCCCCAGCAGTAGGCTTTGTTATCGGAAGCGATGGCGCAGGTGTGAGTTTGGGTTGCGGTATTGCCAAGACCAACTGAGATCTGGCGGAAGGTAGCACCTGCTGGAATAGCACCTTGAGCAACAGCAACAGGAGTATTACGTTGAGTAGTCGTGCCATCACCAAGCTGGCCATAGCCATTATAACCCTGGCAGTAGGCTTGGTTGTCCGAGGCAATAGCACAGGTATGAGCGGCATTTGTCGATACTTGCCGGACAATAGCACCTGTAGGCATTGCGCCCTGGACAATAGACACAGGACTATTGCGAGTAGTATTAGTACTGTCACCAAGCTGGCCATAGCTATTAGACCCCCAGCAGTAGGCTTTGTTGTCGGAAGCGATGGCGCAGGCATGACTACTACCAACAGCTACACTATTCGCCGTCGCTGAGCCAACTCCAGCAGAGGATACTCCTGTAACCGCAACAGGAGTAGTCTGTTGAGTAGTCGTGCCATCACCAAGCTGGCCATAGCTATTATATCCCCAGCAGTAGGCTTTATTATCGGAAGCGATGGCGCAGCCGTAACCATAACTTGTAGCAGAGATCTGCTTCACAGTGACAGCGGCAGGCATAGCGCCCTGCGAGACGGAGCCGGGAGTATTACGCTGAAAGCTTGAGCCGTTGCCAAGACCATACGTAGCAGCGTATCCCCAGCAGTAGGCTTTATTATCGGAAGCGATGGCGCAGGTATGCGAACTTGAGGAGATCGAAGCGGAAATTTGCTGTACCGTAGCTCCAGCCGGCATGAGGCCTTGCGAGACGGCGACAGGACTCAGGGAGGTGGCTGTAGAATTATTGCCAAGCTGACCTGAGCTACCAGCTCCCCAGCAATACGCTTTATTATCGGAAGCTACGGCGCAGGCATAAGTTGCACCAACCGTTATCTCACGAACCGTTTGACCAGCCAGCGCACCGCCAGCAGCAGTAACAGGCCCGTAGTATTGAGTAGTTGACCCTATGCCAAGCTGTCCATAAGCATTGCTACCCCAGCAGTAGGCTTGATTGTCGGAAGCAATAATGCAAGTATTTGAAACTCCTGTTGAAATCTGGCGGAAGGAAAGACCGCCGAAGAATGAAGTGACCACTTTGACAGGCGTATTGGAGTTAGTCGTCGAATTACTTCCGAGCTGACCAGAGGAATTAAGACCCCAGCAGTAGGCTTGATTGTCGGAAGCAATCGCACAGGTATGTGAGCCGCCGGGAGATACCTGCTGTATCGTAGCACCAGATGGCATAGCGCCCTGCGAAACAGCAACAGGGCTAGTGCGATTAGTAGTAGTACCGTCACCAAGCTGACCGCTAAAATTGTAGCCCCAACAATACATCTTGTTGTCGGAAGCAATCGCACAGGTATGATAATTACCTGCATATATCTGTAACACAGTAGCACCTGCAGGCATAGCGCCCTGCGAAACGGCGACAGGCGTACTGGAGTTGGTTGTAGTGCTGTCACCAAGCTGACCATATGTGTTGCGCCCCCAACAGTAAGCTTTGTTATCAGAGGCAATACCACACGCATGGTAACCACCCGCTGAGATCTGCTTCCATGTTAATGGTTCACCTTTTAAAGTCGCCTTTAGAGTTACCGTACTTTCTTTTGAGACAACACCATTGGACGTACGGACCTGGCGAACAACTCCTTCAGATGAGATGCCTGTTGGATTACCGCCCGAATCCGTAATAACCGTAACTCTATAAAGTGTACGAAAATTACCGTTCTGTAGAACATAACAAGCACCATCAGTGCTCGTAGTCGGACAAGAAGTAGTCTCATCACCGACACAATCTGTATTTGGTTTTAGAGGTTTAGCACTTGTCCAAGTGCCAGCACTACTGCCACCATCTATGCACGCTTGAGCCATAGCCACACCAGACTGGGCAGCCTCGCGCGAGATTCGATCCAGATGTTGATTTCTCAAGCCTTCAGATATAGAACTTGTCGCACCTAGAGCAGTGAGCAGGACAATAAACATGACAACGGAAGCAATAAGCACAGTTGGAAGCGCAAACCCTCGCTGATAGTCACGTATTTTACTCTCTCTCATAAATACTTATGATTATAATAGCACTTTGGAATACTATGGTATAGCCTGAAAATTTAGTGTATAATGTATAGTAAATAAAGTTAATGAAAAGGTAGGGGATACTAAATCATGAGCGATACACAAACACCACAAGTCACCATTTACAGCACGACTTGGTGCGCATTTTGTGCTACAGAAAAGCAGTGGATGGACAAGCTTGGCGTCAAGTATGTCTCTAAGAATATTGAGGAAGACGAAGACGCTAATAAAGAGCTGCTTGAAAAAATCGGCGGCAATTTCCAAGGCGTGCCAGTTACTGATGTAGCCGGCGAAATTGTCTTAGGATTTGATCGTCCAAAGCTCCAGGCGGCGTTCGACAAGAACAATCTTGTGCCAGCAGCCTAATGCCAAGACGACACATACCCCCGAAACACATCCCCTTTTCAGGGGATGTTTCGTCATGTACTCGAAAAGTTAAGCACAGAAGCGAACGGGAAGCGCAGCAGGCAGCAGATCTTAGTGAACTACAAAATCCTTCGCTCGATCTCCGGGTTTACCAGTGCCCAGTGTGCCGATTCTGGCATCTTACACGAGCAAAACCTGAGTCTCACTGATATATTACTCGGCGCCAACACGGACTATTTCACCACCTATCGCCTGACGGAAATAATCGTCATGACTAACATACAGTATCGCACCTGAATACTTTTCAAGTGCTGTTTCGAGTTCTTCGATACTCGGCAGATCAAGATGGTTTGTTGGCTCGTCAAGTACGAGAAGTTGCGGATCATTGGCAAGCATTGCGATAATCTGCAAACGAGCCTTCTGCCCACCAGACAGTTTTGAGACTGGCACCTGTCCGTCTCCTTCAGTAAACAAATAATCGTTCATAAGCCCGCGAATGACCGTTTCACCAACCGGCAAATTCTTATCCAGATACACTCGCTCGATCGCATCATGAAGACTGAGCGTAAAATAGGTCGGACTTACTTCTTGCTCATACACACCAACACGCACCATAGGATCAAGCTTTATCTCGCCCGCAAAGACTTTTACGTCTTCGGTGCCAAGTAGCCTTTTAATCAGCGTCGATTTACCGGCACCATTTCGCCCTCTGAGCTCGATAGATTCGCCTTCACGAAGGTCAATATTTATGTCACCAAAAAGCGATGACTCATAGCCAAGACTAAGATCTCGAGCCTCAACAAGTACATGTTTTGACCGAGAGGCATCATCTTTGATGTTCATACGAATATTCTTTGCTTTAAACTTCTTGTACTGACTCGCAACTTTGTAGTTTAGCTCGGCAGTCGACTCTTTATCTATCCAAAAAGTTGGCTTTTCTTTAGCAGAGAGCTCAGCAAGTTCTTTACGAGAATCTTGCTCAAGGCGTTTAAACTTCTGGATTGTACCTGGATTTCGCGACTTCTCCTTTAGGCGCTGATAGTCAATCACTTTCTGCTTGAGGTTGCGAATCCGCTTTTCGATCAACTCAAATTCGTTCATTGCGGTGCCGGTGCTGTGAGCATTTTGCTTTAGATACGCGTCATAATTACCCGTGAAACTTTGAGAGCCACCATCCTTCAGCTCAATAATTCTATCAACTTGGCCGAGGACATCTCGATCATGCGTAATGATCAGCATCGCTTCACGTGCCGACTTCATCCAGTCGATGAACTGTTGTTTTGCCACGTAATCCATATGGTTAGTCGGCTCATCAATAAGCGCCAGGTGTGCGTCAGAATGCATTACTTTCACTACCTCGACAAGTCGTTTTTGCCCACCAGAGAGGGAAGTGAATGGACGATGTGCTACATCCGGAAGCTGAAATGTATCGAGCTCGCGCTCTACTTTCTCCTCGATTTGATAGAATCCTTTTTGCTCAAATCGATCGAGTGCCTCTGTATATTCATCAATTTTTCGCATGTCATCACCCATAGTCAGTGGATACGTCTCGACAATGTGAGATAGTGCCGCGTACTCAGGCAAGCCAGCAAGAATATACTGGAGCACCGTCTGATCGCTCAACCCGTCATGCTCTTGAGCTGTCGCGACCACACTGGTGCCTTTTTTATAGATAATATCACCAGAATAATCCAGATCTTCGCCGATAAGCATACCAAACAATGTACTTTTACCCACACCATTACGACCAATAACGCCGACTTTCTCGCCGTCGTCTACCGAAAACTTTACATTGGTCATCAAAATCTTAGAGCCAAATGATTTCTCACTAATCGAAATATCTGCAATCACGTCTATCAATTGTACCAGAGATAAGCTCGCTAATCCTTCCTATGCTTGCAAAGGACTACTATGTTCGCTATCATCGCGCTATGCGTGAAGTAGGTGATACGTTTTTTGACAAATCCTCCGGACCATTTTCAGGGCAAATTTTTGATCAATGCGACACAGATTATAACCTCGACTACATCGACAGCAATGGACAGCGACACTGGCAATTGCTTGCCGATTATAGTTTTCCAGATACACCAGACACAGCTCTCATAAAGTCGCAGCTTTACTACTTTCCAGTTGAAGATCAAGAAGAAGATAATATTGATTATTTCATTGGTATAGTAGAAAGTAAATTTCCCATGTCTGGACGACGGAGAATACCAAATGCCAAAACACTTGGCATCGAGTTAATGCATGAACTCGACCAGATTATTCGTCTGAATTGTGAGATTGATTTTTCATATGACCCTAAAGAAAACACAGCAGTTATTTTTGTAACTGATATCGTTTCGGATGAGCCAGTTGCCATCAGTATTAAAATCCTAGATGACTCTATCCAATATCGCTTCATCTTAAACTCAGATCCCGAACAGCCGACGATACAACGACACTTTGACGCCGAACTCAGCGCTGAACTTTGGACATTTCTTCATAATTTCGGAACAAAGGCAGTACACCCCCTACTAGAGGAGCAATCCTTAGACGAGCATATTGTCAATAAGACGCTAAAGGTCGGTCTTGAACGCGCCCCCGACGCCTGTCGATTCGGTATCGCACTCCTTGAAGGCCTCACGGCGTTCGACAACTTGCAATTAGAACAGCCGCTGCCTCGTATCGCTCCCACTCTTCAATACGAGAAACTTGATACACACTTTCAAGATTACTCAGATGATGCGCTACGTAGAGTCATAGAACGTGCAATCACACTTGCATATAGATCAAAAAGGCTGATCTCCACACATTCATTACTTGAGTCTGTTCGATTCGAGGAAGCGCTCAGCTCATTAATCAATGAATAATCAGCAGCAATCGATCAAAGTATATTGACTCAATACAGTTTAGATTGTATTATTTCCTCAAGATGTCCCGTAACTTTGAGCTTGCCGTACAAGGCGGCTACACCGAGAATTCCATCGAACAACCCGTCATAGGGCTGAGTATTTTTCCGTACAACGACAAAGAGTTTAATCTTCCAGGAGAAATACATCCTGTTACCAAAGAGCGGAATACAACGACTCGTCTACTGCGCGTATTTGACGACGAGTACCGGGGAAGTCTTGAGATAATATCTGCAAGTGAGATAGAAATCGTCGAAGACTCAACAGGCAACAATTCATTTGAAGCGTATGTAGAGCTCGGTCCAGATAATCGCAAAACTAAGCGGCCATTCAGTCCGATGAAGCAAATGCGCAGCCTACTCGCCGGCGTGTGTTTAGCCAGAGACCTCGAGATTGATCCAGTGCATCACGGTGATTCTATACGCATCTCAATAACTAAGCAAGGTAAGGACAAAGCTGACATCACATACGTAGACGAGGGTAGTCGCGGCTTTTTTCACATTCGCGTACCTCTACCTACAAATGAGCAATATGATAACATTCTTCTCGGTTGCGAACTCTGGGCAATCATACATCAAGCCATTGCAAATGCCTATGACCCAACTCCACAAAGTCAAGCAGCCGCACGCAAAGTTTTCTTCATCGGCCAAACCAGCTACAGCACGGCAAGCAACACCCAATTTGCACTTCTTCAGGAACTGGGCACGTACAATCTCGACAAAACAGTAAATGAAAAATTACACTTCGGTGCAGATGTCCAAGGTGGACTACTGCGCATGTACGAAGATAGGCTCCTGCCACAGTCTATCGATTTTAGAGAGTTAGCGTTATCCGTCATTGTAAATACCGCGAGAAGAAATAACGCTATTTCACAAAGCGAAATAGTGATGGCATTTAACGAGCAGCTCGGCAATTATCGCCACGACGAGTAGATTCGTACTACTTTTCGCGACCACCTATAATTTTGAGATCTTCACGTAGTTTTTCGAGTGTAAATTTACTCGTCTCACCATCGTAAAACTTTCGAATTGTCCTGACAGGGAAGTAAATCATGAGATAGATAAAGATAGGAACACGCGCTCGTGCACTCTTTACTCCATGCGCCTTGTAAGTTCGCTCAAATCGCATGACGTAATTGTAGAAATCACGAGGCGAATCTTCTAATCGACGAGAAGACATTCCTGCAATCATGCCCGGCGCATACACAATCTCCAGATCGTTCTCGAAAAAAGTGAGTGCGATATCTACATCTTCGTGAAGCTCGTCCGCCTCGTCCAGAGCCAAATGTCTGAATACCTGATCCCATGCAGTTTTTCTGACAGCCATGTTGCTGCCAAATAAAAAGCGGTGGTCTTTAGCATTTTTTATCAATGTTTTTCGAATACGATCATCAGCCTTAAAACCAAATTTCTTAAGCGGCATATCATGATAAAGCACTGGACCCGATGCCGCTGACACAGACTCATCGCTGAATGTTTCGCGAATTGCCGTCACCCAGCCATCCTCTAGTCGTGTATCGGCATCGATACGCCCTACAACATCACAGCTAGCTTTTCGAATACCGGTATTACGTGCTGGAATAATACCTTGTTTCTTCTCCTTAAAGAGGCTGATGCGTGCAGCCGGATGAGCTTTGGCAAATGCCTTTACGATTTCTACCGTCTCGTCGGTTGAATTGTTATCGATCACAATAATTTCATCAGCCATATCAGACTGCTCAGCGCAGCTCATAAGACACCGTTCGATAGATTCCTCTTCGTTATATGCGGGTATAACTATAGAGACTGTTGGTTGTTTTTGCATAAATACTATGCATTAGTATACCACTAAGTATCGTTAAGTAGTTCTTTAATCGCCGCAGTAAACACATTTGGATCACTTTCAGCCATAAATGCTTGCATATTCTTATGATATGCAGCTAGGAGCTTCGGTTGCTTCATTGCACGCTCAATAAATTCAACACATTGTCTCGGATCATCAGAGAAGAAGCCAAACTCGCGCGACACCGCAAAATGCACATTCTGCTCTTCGTGGCCGGGGATTGCATTGTAGATGACAAGAGGCGTCCCAAGCGTGATTGCTTCTTGAATAGTAAGCCATCCCGCTTTCGTGCATGCCACGTCTGAAGCTCTCATGTAATCGTGCAACTTATCAGTGAAGCCCGTCACGATAACTTTTTTTGCCTGGTCAAAAGATAATTTCTCAAACTCCCGCTTGAGCTCGTCGTTCGTGCCTGCATTTAGGACTACCTGGAACGGGTCTTTAATATCAGCCAGTGCTTTCGCCATATTAAGCGCACGCGTCGGGCTAAGGCCCTGTCCGCCAGCAGTCAGCAGGACAGTAAAGCAATCTTTTTCCAAGCCTAACTCCTCCCTAAGAGATTGCTTGTCTAACTTCGGCTTTTCAGGAGGCTGGGGGAACCCAGCATACATAACTTTGCCACTCTTCATACCGCGCTTTTTAAGATAATCGACAGTGTCGGGCGTAGCCGTAAAGGTCATATCTGCATGCTTGGAAATCCATATACCCTGCACATTGCCCGCATCAGTCACCACCACCACTACGGGCGCATGGCCTTGATTTGCATTACGCCCAGCCACAGCCACATCTGCCAAAAACGGGAAAGTGGACACGATCAAATCTGGTTGCTCTTTGGCGTATTTTTCCTTGGCGTAGCGATGAAAGGCCGCGCCTGCAAACCAGCGAAGCGGAGCAGGGAACCTGTCAGTCAAGTGATAGTAAACCTTAAACAGGAATGAAGAGTTGGCTGTCGATGACGCGTACGTGTCCGAGGAAGCCTTCCCAAACCATGGCCATGCATCAGCAATTACATCTACAGTCTTGATATCGGCGTCTTTATCAAGATTCTTGAGAAGCTCCGCAAGATGCCTTGCAACCGATTTATGCCCAGCACCAAATGCTGCTGTCATTATGATAATTTTGAGACCAATTTTGGGCTTAGATGCAGCTTGAGACATAATAGCAGTATAACGCTTTGTAATCTCCTTTGCAGTCTCGCTTACTCTTGCGATAGGAGCAAGATGCCCACCTTTTACCTGTAGGATCTCTCCTCTGAGTCTCTTTTGGTACCATCCGGGATCACTTTTTGCTACAAGTGCATCTGCAGATGCGTGCACGATAACAGCAGGTATTTCCGCGTGAGCTGTCTGAAATGTCTTCCTGAACTCTTTCACAAGCCCAAGAAGCTCGAGCTGCTTAGGACTATATTGTTTTGACTCTGCCTTGCGCATTTTCATAATGCGACTCAGTGCACCTCGTGGCCACGATGGCCGCCATGACACTACCGAAGCCAGATTCACCATCACAGGCAGACTATATAGCCTTGTGACAACGTCACCATTCACAGCAGAAAGAAGTACAGTATTCAACCCAAGAAATAGTCGCTGCACCATACTCCCTCTGGCTACCGGACAGATCAAGATCAGTTCTCGCACAAGTTCTGGATACCTCACAGCCAACCCATATGCAACCATGCATCCGTACGAATGACCAATGAGACGGATACCCCCTTTACCTAAGTGAGGATCTATGGTCTTTTTGACCGCTTTAAGATAGCTCGCCCAGTCTAACGAATACGTCTGCTTATTAAACCCAAACGCAGGCAAATCAATAAGCACCTTGTCTGAGAATTTTAGCTCGGCAGCAAGCGGTTCTAGACCGTGCTTATCGCCAGTAAAGCCATGGAGGTATATTGTTTTCACTTATAGCTATTATACAAGTTACTAATCTGATATTGACGTATCTCCGAGCTGAATTGCTCGACGAGTCACCGCAGCGCCTAAAGGATATACGTTTGTAATACTATGATCTGCAAAATCTCCGGCAAATTCATAAGACTGATAGAGTTCATCATCTTGAAATTTCTTAGCAATGCGCTTGTTTACATCTGCTGGTGACACATCCGTGTCAGCCGCCCATGTGTGCACGACACCAGCATGAGCATCTAAAGCAGACGCGATGCCATCACTCATAGAATTACGCCTCATAGGGTTAAGAAGAGCTATATTTGACCGTGTCAAGATATCAAGACCGTATGCACGTTCACCATGGCTCCTCTCTTTAGCAGTCTGAGGTGCAAGGCCACTCACGGCAAAGTTGTCATGTAAATGACCACCAGACTTAGGAAATTCCAGCGCAAGACTCAGCTTACTTCTCTCTACGACATTTGGTGCCTCGACAATAGCTAGAGCGTCAAGCGGGGCGCCTACCGCCGCATAGTCATTAGCAACCACTGCGCCTTGCGAGAAGCCAACCATAGTAACACGATCAGTATCCTCAATTGCAATGCGTAGACGATCAACAAGCGGAAGAGTAAGACCGCCTTTTCCAATTACTCTGCGTTCGTCTTTTGACAGATTAAGATTATTTTCGAATAATGTGTCATTTGGCAATACAATCAGTCGAGCCGCCGGATCTACGATAGCGCGTATAGCCAATCCACGACGGAAAGCACCGCTCGGCCTATCAAATCCCGCTTCTTTTGTACCATTTGCATACTCGCCAGGAATTGCAATACTCGAGCCATTATGCTCGACTGGAGTATCAACAAACACCCTGAAGTTTCTTCCTCCGACTTCGCGCGTTGTTATTGCGCCATCAACTGCATCTTGGAATTTTTCTGGCGTAAAATCATGATTGAAGCGCTCATATGCCTCGTCATCTTGCTCGTTCCATAGATTATTATCATATAGCTCTGGGAAGTGATCTTTTAGTGTCATAATGCTTATATTATAACATCATTTATATATTTGCGCAATGTTACTTGAGTGTGGCGGCAACAAGCTGTTCAATCGGGCGAGACATATCAACTTTCGACATTTTGGCGCTCGTATCAATCAAGTGCATTTTTTGTTCTACAGTAATCACTTCTGGGAGGTGATGCACTTTGGCTCCCGCTGGACGAACGATCGGCTGCACTGTACGTTCCGCATCAGCCGCGTTGCGCGCCTTTATTTGAGCCGCAAGCTCGTCAACTTCAGCTCGCTCCGTATCATCAAGCTGGTTATACTCCTTGTTAGCGTAGCCCAGAGTTCGACGTGCACCTACTTCAGGATTACAAATGAAGTAAAGCCCTAAAATATAACTACAAAGTCCTTCGTTCTCAAGCATATTCCCAACTTCCTCGAGAGCGCGACCATCGAGAAGTACGATCTCATATCCTTCAGCCTGAGCATTCTTCAGCCACTTCTTCAGTAAATCATCTTTAAAAGCTTGACTCAGTGGCCTTGCGCCAATCTTTGCGCTATTTGCACCGACTTCGTTGGTATAAAGAAGATTGTCGCGTTCATCTTTTGACATACGGTAGACTTGTTTCACAAGCTCTACGCACCGTTCTACCTCAGCCTCATCAGCCAAAAATTCATCAATCGCTGCTTGGTCGTCAAGGTTAATTCCAGCACGGGTCGCAGCTACTACAAGTACACGGAATACTTGTCCTGCATCAATCAACATCACTTTATAGCCAGATTCATCACGCAGATAGTCTTTCGTTGCTTGAACTATCGTACCCTTACCGGAGCGCGCCTCGCCGTCAAAAGTAATCAATTTTGGGAGATTTTTCTCAACCATCTCGATCGACTATAGCAGCCACTGGTACAATAGTCTATAGAAAGTGAATTCACGATGAAGAAAAGTCACCCTAAAAAACAACTTCCAGGTGGTCTCGTCAACAGACGAGCTCGTTTTGACTATGAGCTCGGCGATGAGATCGTGGCCGGCCTCAGTCTGACCGGAGCAGAAGTCCGCGCTGCACGTGATGGTCACATACAGCTAAAGGGATCTTTCGTAAGTCTAAAAGATAGCGAGCTGTGGCTCAATAACGCTAGCTTTAGCCTGAAGTTAAACGAAAAAGGGCAAAATAGCCGTACCGTCGACACGAGTCCGCGTAAACTTCTTGCCTCTCGACGGCAAATTGACTCATTTGCCGCGAAAAAAGCCAGTGGCATGACAATAGTACCAACCAAACTTCTCACGGGTGGGCGATATATCAAACTTGTCATCGCTCTTGGAAAAGGTAAGAAAACCTACGATAAGCGCTATGCATTAAAAAAGCGTGACGAGATTCGTGACGTCAAACGTCAGCTCGGGTCACACTAAAATCTTGGACTGCCCAGACGCTCCGAAGAGCGCCTGGGACTGTCCCTACTACTCGGTGGTGCCGGAAGGATACGGGCGAACCCGCACAACCCCTCCAGCGAGGATCGAGACTTGCCGGTTGGGCTCGAAGATGGTCGCCAGCGTTTCGCTGCCGTTGCTCCTGTAGTGACGGAAGATGCAGACTTCCATACCCGCGCCACCGAGCCGCATCTCGCGTCCCATGAAGCTCTCGAGAATCAGAGGACGCTTCAGCCGGAGCACGATGTTGCCGTTCTGGTTGCCGTACGTCTTCTTCGGGCTGAACTGGTGATCACCGACCACTTTATCCAGCCAATCCTTGACGCTAACTGCCATGATACTCCTCGTATATGTAGGGGGACAGTAATTAATATAATGCCCTAATATGTACCATGTGTCAATGCATAGTATACTGTTAAGATGAAGTTGTACTCATGGAATGTCAATGGAATTCGCGCCGTCCTAAACAAAGGCGCACTGCAAACATTCATTGAAGAGCACGACCCTGACATTTTGTGCCTACAGGAAACCAAGGCAAACCGCGACCAGTTTGAGATAGATTTTCCTCAGTACCATGAGCATTTCAATAGCGCTATCAGAAAAGGCTACTCTGGTACGGCAATTTTCTCTAAGGTCGAACCCCTACAGGTCGTCGACAATTTTCCGGCAGACATAGCAGCCAAGTACGAACTCCAAGACAAATATGGCGACGGTAACGGAGAGGGAAGAGTCACCGCTGCAGAATTTGACAGTTTCTGGGTCGTGACTGTCTATACGCCAAACTCCAAGGGCGATCTGAGCCGCCTTCAGTACCGCTACAATGCATGGGACAAAGCCTTCCTTAAATACATGCAGCGACTCGAAAAAGTAAAGCCAGTACTTTTCTGTGGCGATCTCAATGTTGCACATCTGGAAATCGATCTCGCTAGGCCAAAAGAAAATGTTGGCAAGCACGGATTTACCGCCGAAGAGCGTGAACGCTTCGATGACTTTGTCTCAGCAGGCTACACCGATACTTTCCGTAAGTTTTACCCTGACAAACCCGATATGTATAGCTGGTGGACAGCGTGGGGTGGGGCACGTGCGAAAAATGTCGGTTGGCGTATTGACTACTGGATGGCATCTAAGGCGATTGCAGAGAAGGTAAAAAATCCCCAGATCCACGCGGATGTCATGGGCTCAGATCACTGTCCAGTAAGTATCGAGGTGTAGACTGTGAGTACGCAAAAACTTGCCATCTTTGATCTTGACGGCACATTATTTCGTTGGCAGCTATACTATGAACTTGAACTTACATTGGCACGCACGGGCAAGCTCTCGGAAAGCCATACCGCACAACTGCTTGACGCGTTTCATAAATGGCAGTCAAGAGAAGCACATTTTCATGATTTCGAAGCAATAGCGCTCGATATCTATGTAAAAACTCTACCGACCCTCAACACTGCGGATTTTGAAGCAGCTGTAGCTGATGTCCTCGCACAGTCTGGCCATAAGGTACATCATTTTACCCGCACCCTTGCTGAAAATCTTAAAAAAGACGGATACTTCCTCCTCGCTATCAGTGGCTCACAGCAAGAAATTGCCGAACCGTTTGCAAGGAAATATGGCTTCGACGACTGCATCGGCTGGCTATACGAGAGGCAAGGCGATCACTTCACTGGCGAGACGCTTCGTGTTACCGTTGGCAATAAACACGAACACATAAGGAAGTACGTAGAGGCTCATGACTTCTCGCTCAAAGACAGCATCGCCATCGGTGACAGTGGCGGAGATATCTCGATGCTTGAGCTTGTGGATCGCCCAATAGCGTTCAACCCCAACGAAGACCTTCTGGATGCCTCACTTGAAAAAGGCTGGGAGATTGTGGTCGAGCGCAAAAATATTGCCTATACTCTACAGAAAGGTACGGATGGACACGTCATACTGGCAAAAACAGACCGATTCTAAGCCACTTTTTCCAGATATCGAGTGGAATAAGCCTGAGAGAAAAGACCAGGCAGGCAAGTTACTTATTATTGGCGGCAACAAGCTTGGTTTCTCAGCGGTCGCAGAAAGCTATCAGTATGCACTCGAACTTGGTGCTGGAAGTGTACGTGTATTACTACCCGACGCCTTGAAAAAGTCTATTCCTCCGACACTTCTAGATGTAGTTTTTGCTGCCAGCAACCCTTCCGGGAGCTTAAGTCAAGACGCGCTCACAGAGTTGCAAGCAGCTTCCGCTTGGGCCGATGGCGTACTCCTAATAGGCGATGCTGGACGAAATGCTGAAACAGCTATTACTTACGAAAAATTCCTTGAAAACCACGAAGGACCCGTAACCATCAGCCGTGACGCTATAGATTTGATCAAGAATAGCCCTCAGCTCCTGGTCGAAAGAGAAAAAACCCTTATTGTTGCAAGCTTTGCTCAAGTTCAAAAGCTATTTCAAGGCGTCTACTACCCAAAGATGCTTACTTTCAGCATGCAGCTTTTACAAGTCGTCGAGGCACTGCACAAATTTACCATCACATATCCCGTGACAATCGCGACTCTTCACAAAGATAGCATCATCGTCGCAAGCGACGGAAAAGTTATTACCCAAGAATGGACAAATACCATGGCAATTTGGCGAGGAAGCGTAGCGACCAAGGCAGCAAGCTATTGGCTCTGGAACTCCAGTACTGCACTTCAATCCGTCACAGCTTCCTTATGCTAGAACACGTTTTACGTATTGCTTATAAGCAGATTTTATTGTACTATATATTTCTATGAATCCGAGAGAGTTTGCGCAGCCATATAATCATCACCCGGAAAAGAAATATATTTCTGACTCGCCTGAGGCTGTCAAAAAGCTGGTTGCACCTTTTGAAGTGTGGTCAAAGTATTTTGGCGATGAGCTTTATTCACTTATGGCAGAAGCTCATCCTGACGACCGCAACCCCGATGGGACAGAAAGAACTCTACTTAAGACGTACGTCCAGCATACCAAAGCGCAAAACGCCGAGGCAGCCTTGCCAAATATTGAGCAAACTATTTTATCTGATGTATCCATTCCCGAACAAGATAGGCATGCCTTAATGTATCGCTTCTCTATGGCGCATAACTTCCATCGGATGTCGCAAGTGATGATAACATCGTGGGCGGAAATGATCTGGGGCCTGGAGCCATCAAAAGCCGATCGATCTTTTGGCATCGATGTCTCTATGTTTTGCCTTGCATTTAGCGCATTAAAGTACGCAAGGTGGCGACAACAGCAGACTCATATTTTAAATAATCATAGGTACTTCAGCGAAGAACTATCGGATGGTCGTGCACACGGAACTGGAATCATGGCAGAACTCGATACAGGCATCATTCTTCTTGCTATTTCACGCGATGATCCAAACATAATTGTAGTACCAGCACCTCGAAGATTCGAAGACACCGATGATCGATTCAATGTAGATTTTATTGTCTATGACAAGTCAACAGATGAAATAGCCGGGGTTCAGGCAAAAACGAAAGTTCATCAAGACGATATCGATCGTTATGATCCGGCTAGAGTCTTACTTGTCGATGCAGAAAAGGATCTTGGCGGTAAAGCATGGACACGAACCGAGGCTGGAAAATCGGTAACAAAACCCGTAGCCTGGCCAGGTATGGTGGCACGTGACTATATGCAGTCTCTAAAACTTCATGGAAATAAGCATGCCGCCACACAGCTCTACAATCCACATTTCCTTTTGAATCTAAAGGCCGAAGCATCTCATCGTCTTGTACCTCAGTACGATAATGCGGTAAAGCCTATTGGTATTCAGACCGCAAAGAGAACAGTGAAAGAAAAACTTTTTCCAATGCTGGGGCGTTAAGCCTTCGTCGTTAATTTAAAACTGTCAAATCATAAGGATCTGACAGTTTTTGAATTCATTCTTGGTACCGCGAGCCGGAATCGAACCGGCACGTCCGTAAGGACACAAAATTTTGAGTCTTGCGTGTCTACCAATTCCACCACCGCGGCATGTTAGGTGTCAAAAGACTCCTCTTATTGTACAATAAAGTGTAGCGAATTAGCACTTTACGTAGCCAGCTGATTCTAGAAGAGTGGGACTAGAGAAAAGTATGCGACCAAATGACACCACACAACCCCTTGATGACCAGCGTGGCTCTATCACGCCTCCTCTTCGTGATCATTCCAGGCAGCACGATGCTGTCGCGCAAATGACACGTGAGCAGATAAATGCAATCTACAACCAGCAAAAAGCACCCGAATCAGCAGCTCCAGTCTCGGGCCAATCCGAACAACCAGCAGCGGCCATCTACCACAATACTCAACACAATCCCCATACAGTCGCTAAAAACCAATGGCAACAATACCATAGTTCATGGCAAAACTATTACCAAAAATATTATGAGCAATATTATGTTGGCGCAGTCGAATCAGCAAACCAAACATTCAAAGCTCATGCTGAAAAACTCCAAGAAGAAAATCGAGAACTAGCAGCCAAACAAGTTTCCGAAAAAGAATCAATGTCTGAAGATGAAGCACTCGACGATCTCCGTTCTCAGTTACTAGGAAAAGTCCGCACTTCTGCAAAGAAAGTCCGAAAAAGCCGACACTTTATCCCACTTGTCTCAGCAGCTTGTGTTTTCCTGATGTTTGGATTCCTGCAGTACAATGCCGTGATCTTTGGTTATGTCCAAGCTTATACAAGTCCAGGGAATATTGATCCGGGAAATATCATTGTCGATCCTTCCACTTCCGTAAAGGTAAATCCAGCACCTCGTCTTATTATTCCAAAGCTCAACATTGATGTTGGCGTCGATTACAATGCCAAACCACAAAATGAGGGGCCAAACGGACAACTTGAAGCAATGAAAAAGAATGTTGCGTACTTTGGTGGATTCAGAGGAGTTACCAGTAAGCCTGGCGAGCTTGGTAATTTTGGTATCGCAGGACATAGCAGCAACGAGTGGTATACAACAGGTGACCAAGAACTGAAATTCGTCTTTGTACGACTTGAGAGTATGCAGAAAGGTGATGTGTTTTACCTAAATTATAAGGGTACGCGCTACACTTATAGCGTCACAAAAAAGCTAGTAGTTGGTAAAGATGCTGCCGCGAAACTTGATCTCGGTCGAGATAAACCATACGCCACGCTCATAACATGCGTACCGATTGGCGTCAGTAATCCTGATCGATTGCTCGTCATCGGTGAACAAATTAGCCCAGCACCAAGCAAAGCCACAAAAGCGCCCGAGGCTAGTTCAACTGAAGCTACGCCGGAAATCGCAGGTAAAGATCCAACACTTATCGAACGATTGTTTGGCGGCAGGTAACACTAGATTTTACTGAAGGATCATTCTCGTACGCTGAAGGGTAAAGCTTTGCCCCACCTTAGCAATACTATACAGATACGTTCCATCTGGACTATAGCCAGCACTAGTACCGTCTACGACTTGTACAATGTTCGCCTGATTCGCACCGTCAAACTCGTACTGTCGCAACCAGCCCGACTGACTACTTAAGAAGTGCTGATCATCTACCCAAGATAGCGGCTCCACGAGTGGCTTCTTTGCACCGTCAATCGACGCAGAGGTAAGCTTCTCAAGCTCTAGGTCATATACGCTTGTCGCCTCGGCTTCAGAAAAGACAATGAAACGACCAGCATTTTCTACGCTGATAGAAAAAACATCTTTCGGAGTCTTAAATGATGCTACAACTGTACGCGTAGATACCCGAGTATCATCACTTGAGGTAAGTTGCGAAATTCCCTCAATCGTCGTATCGGCACCTACACTTGTAGTGAGGTAGAAATCTCCGAAATACCGACTCATAGCTGCATACACTGGCTTTTTAGTAGTGTATGTTGCTAAAACACGAGGAATACTTTTATCAAGTGTAAGGTATCCGACTTCTACTTTTCCAGGCTCTGGTGAGCTTGTATAGAGAATAGAGTTACTAAAGCTTTGTATGGTGTCGACATTCTTCAAGATTGTTTCAGTAGCGTTCCCGCTACTACCGTCAATGAGTCGCACCGTACCATCACTGTAGCGAACTACTAGGTTAGAGTCGCTACGCGGATCGTATATCACATCGACTGGATCAATCTTGCCAATAGCTGGAATAGCGATGGTTTCCGACACCGAATCAGTATTTACAAGCAACCACTCGTTTCGCTTATCATAACTATGCTTCAGTAGAATATGACGATCATCCGAACTCCAATCACCAAGACGAAATACATGTTTCTTGCCAGCCTGATAACTTTCCTCAGGTAGTATGATGTCGCGTGTTGCAAGATCACCATCGCTCAAGCTAACTCTCTTAATAATGGGCTTCGTTCCGTCCTCAAGTAGTGCCATGTATCTTCCATTCGTGCGCGTAGAACTCGACGCAAGTCCCTTGAGCGAAAGCACATCCTCTGTCTTGAGATCTTTCGGCACAAGCCTTGCCGAGCTCAGCCACAGCACTTTGCCAGCGTGGACACTGATATTCTTTTGCCATAACTCATAGCCATCTCGCTCCATTTTTACGAGATAGTCGCCAGGAATGAGTGTGATTTTCGAGCGTGTCCTGTTCGCGAGATTAGCCGAACCTACCGTCACTCGAGCACCGTCTGGCTTCGAAATAAACTGCACTAGGCCGCCTTGCTGGAATGTGCCTCGGTCACTATTGAACCGATAACCAAGCATGACAAAGAGCAGCACGAAAGAGAGTACACCGATCGTGACAACCATCATACCGTAGCGAACACTTCGCCAAGCAAGCTCTGAACGCTTAGTCTTCTTTGGACTCATAGTTAGATTATATAGGATATGACCATAAAAAGGACTTGCGAAACGTCATGCTAATGATTATTATATAATTAGTCTAAGCAAGAGGAGCGCCTAGAAGGCGTAGGGGTAAGGTAGATAAGATGAACAAACAAGTAGTAATAATAAATGGCGTCAAGTATGATCCCGTGACGGGTCTGCGCGCATCGACGACAGAAACGGTAGACACTCCGTCTTCTACAGAAAGAAAAACAACCCATGCGCTTCATGTGCATAAAACTCCTGAACGCACAAAAACACTGAGCCGATCTCATGTTAAAACACCCGAACATCCTCGAAAAGCACATCACTCTGCCGCTGCTACACCCGTACGAACTCATCTAAAGAGTTCTATGATTCATAAATTCGCTCCAGCTACCACACGACCTACGACCGCACACTCACAGAGAAAAACCGTCAACGATATTGCTCCAGTGGCTCATCCAGCCACGCAGAAAGCCGCTGCTCTAAAGAAGACACATCATCAGGCAGCCACTCCACATCACCAAAGCGCTCAAGCCGTGAAAGAGCAAGCAATCGCCAAAGCACTACATGCAGCTAAACCACAAAAACAAAAGAAGCTTTCATTTTCACAACGCCATCCACGCCTCGTCAGCGCGAGCGCGGCTAGCTTGGCAGTGGTACTACTTGCTGGATATCTAACCTACCTCAATCTACCAAGCCTCTCAGTACGCGTAGCTGCAATCCAGGCAGGCATTGCTGCGAACTATCCTTCATATCAGCCGTCCGGCTATAGCCTCAACGGACCCGTTGCATACTCTGGCGGGAAAGTTAGCATGAAATTTGCCGCCAATGTTGGTCCGCAAAACTTTACCGTTGACCAGTCAAAGACCAATTGGGACTCATCTGCACTCCTCGAAAACTATGTTATGCCTTCATCCGACGGACAATACGATGTCTTGTCTGACGGTGGCCTCACTATCTATACCTTTGGCTCAAATGCGGCCTGGGTTAACGGTGGCATTTTATATACAATTAACGGCGACGCGCCGTTGTCTCAAGACCAGATCCGCAAAATAGCAGCATCAATGTGATTACGAAGGAGAGATTAACTCCTTCTATTGTAGTTTGAAATTATAGCCTCATGGCACTATCTTATCTGTTATAATTATCTCAATGACAGTTCGCACTCGTTTTGCTCCAAGCCCTACTGGCTATTTACACGTTGGCGGTATTCGCACCGCATTGTTTGCTTTTCTAGTAGCTAGACAGGCCGATGGTCAATTTGTTCTCAGGCTTGAAGATACCGATAAGGTTCGAGAAGTTGAGGGAAGTGCTGAACACCTCATCGCAAGCCTGAAATCGCTCGGACTTTACTATGACGAAGGCCCTGATATTGGTGGACTATATGGTCCATATAAACAATCCGACCGTCTAGCTACTTATAAAGAATGGGCGCAAAAATTAATTGAACAGGGAAGAGCGTATGCCGATCCTTACACCCAAGAAGAGATCCAGGGGTTCCGTGAACAAGCACAGGCCGAGAAGCGTGCATTTCGCTATCGCGACCATCGGCCAGAAAATCCGCCAGCTTGGGATGGCCAGACACCACTCCGCTTTAAGAGCGAACCAAAAAGCTATACCTATCACGACGAGGTCATGGGCGATATCACGACAAGCCCAGAGGTGGTCGACGATTTCATTCTCATAAAATCCGATGGCTACCCAACCTACAATTTCGCTCATATCGTCGACGACGCCGAAATGAACATTACTCATGTTATTCGTGGTCAGGAATTTATTAGTAGCATGCCAAACTACTTGGCGCTCTACGAGGCGCTCGGTCTCGAGCCACCAATATTTGCTCATATGCCCCACATCATGAATGAGCAAGGGAACAAAAAGCTCGGCAAGCGAGATGGCGCAAAAGACGTACTCGACTACATCCGCGACGGCTATTTGCCAGAAACTCTCGATAGCTTCATCGCAACTATGGGCTGGAATGACGGCACAGAGCAAGAGGTATTTACAATGGCCGAACTAATTGAAAAATTCAGTCTCGACCGGGTGCAGCGTAGCGGCGCACGCTTTGACGAAAAGCGCTTACTCTGGATGAATGGACATTTCATTCGCGAACTATCTCTTGATGAACTTTACAAGCGTGTTGAATTTTTCTGGCCAGAAAGCGCCAAAAAAGCTCCTGAAAGTTATAAAAAGCAAGTGCTCACACTCGCTCAGGATCGCCTCAAGACACTTCGCGATTTACCAAACCTCACCAGCTACTTCTTTGAGGAGCCGCACTCAGACCTTGAACTTATCACTATCAACAAACAGCTGAAAAAGCTTGATTCAAGCGAACAGAAGGTACTGCTCTCAGCTGCTATTGACGAACTCTCTAAAGTTGAGACTTGGAATCCGATAGAGATCCAGGAAAGTCTTAATCAGCTCCTGGAAACAACCGGCCAAAAACCGGGCATCCTCTTCAGTCTTGTTCGTATTGCGACCACCTGGGCGCCATTTAGTCCGCAACTAAATGACACGTTAGCACTACTCGGAAAAGAGAAATCGCTCGCTCGGCTCTCCCAAGCAATCGAATCCATATAAGAAGGTTATGTTTTCAGCACTGAAATATGCTATATCTTTGCTATAGTAGGAGAGTAATTTACTTTTGGAGGGAACATGAACACAGAACAAGCAACACAAATGCACAGCGGCCAAGGATTTATCGCAGCGCTCGATCAAAGCGGTGGCAGCACACCAAAAGCGCTCGCAGCGTACGGCGTATCCGAATCAGAATACTCCTCAGAAGCTGAGATGTTCGATAAAGTCCACGAAATGCGCACACGCATTATCAAAGCGCCGGCATTTAGCGGTGATAAAATTCTAGGCGCAATTCTCTTTGAAAGAACTATGGACAGCCTCATCGACGGCATGCCAACTGCTCAGTTCCTCTGGGACGTAAAGCACGTAGTTCCATTTCTCAAAGTGGACTCTGGTCTCGCGGATGAAGCAAATGGTGTACAGATTTTAAAGCCAATGCCAACGCTCGACAGCCTACTGGTACGCGCAAAATCAGCCGGTATTTTTGGCACCAAGATGCGCTCACTCATCAAGCAAGCAAATCCCGAAGGCGTTGCAGCCGTGGTTCAGCAACAATTTGAAGTAGCTAGCCAGATTCTCTCCCACGAACTCATGCCAATTGTCGAGCCAGAAGTTGACATCAACTGCCCAGACAAGGCAGAGGCAGAGGCACTCCTAAAAGCAGAGCTTACTAAGCACCTTGACCAGCTCACTGATCAAAAAGTCATGCTCAAACTTACCATCCCAAGCGTGCCTGATTTCTATGCTGATCTTATTAACCATCCAAATGTCCTTCGCGTGGTTGCGCTATCTGGTGGTTACTCTCGTGATGAGGCAAATCAAAAACTCGCAGAAAATCACAATATGATTGCAAGCTTTAGTCGTGCACTAGCAGAAGGCTTATTTGCTCAGCAATCCGACGAAGAGTTCAACCAGATACTTTCTGATTCCATTGACGGTATCTACCAAGCGTCTATCAGCTAAGCTCAATTGGCACACGCTCGTGAAGAGCAGCAGGCTGGAATTCGCCGCAAGGAATATCACCAATCATCGCCTTGCCGCCAGCCTGCTCAAATAGCCAGCCCAAGGGTTTGACTTCGTATTGCATACGTAATTTGCCGACATATTCAGTGTCTTTCCTAAATTCAGGATAGGCAAATACTCCACCTTTTAGGAGAGTGCGATGGACATCGGCTACCATCGCACCTATATATCGATGACTCCGCTCATCGTCGTAGAGCATGCTTCTGTATTTTTCTTCATCAGCCGGACGAAGCTTTGGCAGTAGAGAAGGGTTAAAACTTACAAACCCACCAGACTTGGGTACTTTTATGCTCTCTATCGTTTGAAAGTAGTCACCATTATCAGGATCAAGCGTAAACTCGGTCACGATCCCGTCGCCAAGACTAAATACCAGCACAGTCGAGCTTCCATACAGCACATACCCAGCCCCAAGCTGCCGACCACTTGGCTGCAAGAACACCGACTCATCCTGAGAGTCTGCCGGCAAGATAGAAAATATCGTGCCAACGCTAGCATTTATATCAATATTGCTGCTGCCATCAATTGGGTCGAATGCAACTGCCAGTCGACCAGATTTGTTGCATGGTACGACGTCATCCTCTTCTTCGCTAGCCAATGCCGCCACTGAATTATTACTCATCAAATAGTCTTTGACGACTTGGTTACACCTATCATCTAGAATTTGAACTTCTTCACCCTGAATATTTGTTGCTCCCACTGTACCGTGAAGTTCATACAGCCCGCTTCGCTCAACCTCATGGCTGATACGCTTACTCGCTGAAGCGATATCCATAATTACCGATACTACATCAGGATCACTACCTGCTAGCGTGTGAAAATAATGCGATAATTCCGTTTGCTCTGATCGTAAAGGTGTATTTTTCATATCCTCAAGTATAACACTGGCGCTCGGATCAATATGAGCAAACGTGCTTATGGTATAATAAAGCAAGAGTTCACACTATGAAAATAAAAAAGATGATCTCAGCCAATCTAGAGAAGTTTCGGGCGTTTATCAATCGCCATCGCTTGGCGAGCTTGCTCATTACAAGTGCGCTCGGCATAGCTACTGTAGCCAATGTCGCTATGGCTCTAATCGGCACACCGCTGCCAGCAATCGTTCAAGACATCGTAGTAAAAAAACCAGATCCAGTATATTACTCACCACTCACTGGTCTTAAAGCAGGAAAAGAATCGGACACGACAAAACCTGTCACTGCCATCATTATCGAAAACAGTCCCGATGCGCGTCCACAATCTGGTATTAAAGATGCCGAGATCGTCTATGAAGCTATCGCCGAAGGTGGCATTACACGTTTTCTAGCGCTTTACCAGCAAAATAAACCCACACTTATCGGTCCAGTACGGAGTGTGCGCAGCTACCACCCAGACTGGATCAGACCCTTTGATGCTAGTGTCGCACATGTCGGTGGCAGTGCTCGTGCACTCAAGGAAATTCGCGGGGGCAACTTTCGTGACATCGACCAATTTTTCAACGACAGCGCCTACTGGCGTGCCAGTGACCGCTATGCTCCTCATAACGTCTACACAAGCTTCAAACGACTTGACGCATTGAATCGCCAAAAGAAATATACCAAATCCTCACCAAAGCCATTTGAACGCGCAGATCCTACGCCAGCCAAAAAAGCCACAGCGAGTAAAGTAACTATAAAAGTCAGCAGTGAACTCTTTAATAGCAGCTACACTTACAACAAGAAGTCGAATACATACACCCGCTCGCAAGGTGGTGCCCTTCACAAAGATCGTGAAAAGGGCACGATCAGTCCGACGGTCGTCATCGCACTCAAAGTCAACGAACGCACAGTCATGGAAGAAACATGGCGTGAGCGTATCCAAACCCAAGGCACTGGTCAAGCTGTCATTTTCCAAAACGGGCAAGCCATCAAAGCCACTTGGAAAAAATCAACCCAAAATGATCAACTATCCTTTACTGACAGCAACGGCGAAAAGATCGCTCTAGCACGGGGTCAGACATGGATCACAGCCGTTCCAAACGGTAAGGGAAGTGTCTCATGGAAAAAGTAAAACCTCCTGAGAGCATTCACTCCTACTGGAATCGCCACAAGAAGCGAACTTTTTTTATTGTAATATGCATGCAGCTGATCCTTGTGCTTGCGATTGTCTTATTACTCCTCGTCTTTGGGGACATTAGCGTTACTATCCATTTTTGGCTTGCAAGTGCTGCTGTTTTTGTCGTCGCATGCGCCATCAACTTGCTACTCTTAAAGGTCATTAATGCGCCTCTTCGAGAAATAATCGCCGCACTCTCTCGCGCCAGTGGTGAACGATCCCCGCTACTGCCAAGCAACCCCAATCAAAAATCGATCGAACGAATCGGTCTTAAACCTGTTCTCGACATGGTACACAGTCTCGCAGCTGATGGAGGTGAAGAGAAAAAGCAAGATGACTCTCCAGAAACAACTTCATACAACACCGAGGAAAGCCTGCTTCGCAGCAGTACTGGAATCGCTATGTTTGACGCAGATGGCAAGCTTATATTTCACAACGATGCCGTCCCAACTCATAAAAATCCAGATGGCCTAACGACATTAGATGTCCAATTCTACACAGATACAAGCATCGAGGCCTGGATCCAAGAATGTGAGCAAAAGACCGTTCACGCTGAAAAAACATGGGTACGCGTAGCCTCAAAACCTGCCGGAGAAGAGGGTCGAAAGCTTTACGACATCGTTGCATCATACCAGAAAGGCGCAAGCGCTCCTGTAGTGGCCGTATTTGTTGAAAAAAGTCCCGAGTACACACCAGAGGAAGATGACCTTAATTTTATCGCCTTTGCCGCACACGAACTGCGAGGACCTATCACAGTAATCCGTGGCTATCTTGATACGCTAGTCGACGAGCTTGATGGGGAAATCGACCCCGAGCAGCGCGAACTTTTTGATCGATTGATCGTCTCGGCAAATCGTCTCGCAAGCTACATAAACAACATTCTAAACTCCGCCCGCTACGATCAGCGACATCTCAGCGTAAATCTAATCGAAACAACCGTAGGTGACATTTACGGAATAATCGCCGACGACATGCAGCTTCGCGCCAGCTCGCAACACAGACTCCTCAGCGTTGATCTGCCTGTAGACTTGCCAACTATTGCTGCCGATCCGGGTAGCGCCTCTGAGGTCTTTGGCAACCTTATCGACAATGCACTCAAATACAGTAATGAGGGTGGCGCTGTATCTGTTACAGCCGAAGTACAAGGCAATTTCGTGGAAGTCTCCGTGAAAGACAACGGCATCGGTATGCCGCCAAATGTCGTCGCCAATCTATTCCATAAATTCTATCGATCACACAGATCACGTGAAACGGTAGCCGGTACCGGCATTGGACTCTATATCTCAAAAGGTATCGTCGAGTCACATGGCGGCACCATGGAAGCCAGAAGTATCGAGGGAGAAGGCTCTACATTTAGCTTTACTTTGCCCATATATGCATCAGTTGCTGATAAAATAGCAAAGAACGATGGCAATAATCAGGCGCTAATCAGGAATCATTCTGGCGGCTGGATAAGAAATCATGGACAACTAAGAGGGTAACACATGGCAATAAAATCAATTCTCATTATCGAAGACGACCGTTTCATTGGTGAGATGTATGTGCGTAGCCTCAAAAAAGCCAACTACGACGTCGACTGGATGGTTGATGGCAATGACGGACTAGTCGCTGCTCGCAATAAACCATACGATCTTATCTTGCTAGATATCATGCTACCTGAGCTACGCGGCTCCGAGATCTTGGCAGCACTTCGAGGAGGCAAAGAAAATCTCATTCCAAATACAAAAGTAGTCGTACTGACAAATTTCGAACAAGACGAAGAATCACGTATGGCAATGGAACACGATGTCGACGCATATTTGATCAAAGCAGACATTACACCCAAAAAACTCCTCTCTATCGTTGAACAACTTGGTGCATAATCTGGACATCTCGCCTCTGTTTTGGTAGAGTAAGAAGCGTTGTGGCCTCATCGTCTAACGGTTAGGACATCAGGTTCTCATCCTGGCAATCGGGGTTCGATTCCCCGTGAGGTCACCACAAGAGACTCATCCGTCATGGATGGGTCTTTTTTGATGTTCGCTAAGGTGTAAAGTGCATTAAAGGTTGTCTAGACTTTTCAAAGCAGGGATGAACCTAACTTCTATCAACGGTTGCCCATTTCTAAAGTTAGGGGTTTAAAACAGCCCTGCGCTGTATTTGAAAAAATCTAGACAGACTTATTATAGCGTTGTCGCCTCAGTACTTATATCCTGTTTTATGACATAATTAGAGTTGTGAATGAGGATGCCAAAAATACAACCAATGGTGCTACTCAAGCCATTAGCCTTGATTCGCGCACCTTACGTTTGCTTGAATTGTTATCGGAAAAATCCCAAGACCTCGCTGATATGCTCAAAGGATCATGGACTACACTTAATTCGACTGATAATCCCGACATGTTACCACAGGTTTGTCATTCTATGCGTGAGCTAATTGAGAAAGCGCCTCTTCGCATCCCCGAAGTACCAATCGAGAAAGACGATCCCAGCACACGAAAGGTTCAGATTATCGCCCTTATAAAAACATTTAATGGATCTAGCCAAACGCCTGCACAGCTTCTAACGACTCAGCTGAATATACTTTGGCCACTGAGAGATTTTTTCATGGCCGTTGCTCACCATAACAAGCCAGAAACAACGATAAACGAAGTTAAAGAGGCCATAATTAACCTTGAAGAATGTCTACTGAATCTAATTAACCCTGAGCCAATACCTGACTTGGAGGAGCTAGACATGCTTATAGCGGAGGGAGATGCTATATGATTTCTGATGAGCTAATGGACAAAACACTAGAGAAGATAAATAAGACTCCGGTTGCTTATAGCTATTTTTTCAATAGTATTAATAGTCCCGCTTGGCTACTGCCACTAAAGGAAAAGGGATTTTTTACCACACCACCACCTGCAATACGTGAGGATGGTTATATACAATTTCCCGTATGGCCAGAGAGTGGTTATCTGTTGCGCATCGCAGATAAGGCACCAGATGAGGTCTTGGATATAATCAAATCTCTTCCCAGTACAGATAATGAGAGGGTTATGGACGATATTGTTAACATACTACTCAAAATCGATGTTGTTAAGGTATTTAGGATGACAGAAACCGTCAAGAAGTATACTAATAGCTCGCAATTTCTACTCCTACATCAAGCAGCATCTCAATTTATCTGTAAGCTTGCAGATGGTGGCTATGATAGGCCGGCTCTGGGTCTGGCTAGAGAAATGCTTGAAGTGCTACCTGATCCTAAAAAAGATGAAAAACTTGAATCTAACTACGTAATGATCAAGCCAACAACAAAATATAGAGATCATGACTATAAAGATGTAGTCGAAAAAATCACTCCATCACTCGTAAAAGCCGCGCCACTTGCAACAATCGATATGTATGCCGACTTATTACAAAAGGCTATAGATTATGAGTTAACGTTCTTTAAAGAGGATGGAGAAAAAGTTGCTTTGAAGGAGAAGGTTGACGATTTCTCATTTATTTCACGACCAAACATTGCAGAAGACAACGAGTATGGTGATGATCCAGACGACATACTGACAACTGCGCTACGTGACAGTGTTGTGATACTGATGCAAGATGATAGTATCAGTGATCTAGATAAGCTGGCAAAACTCAAACAGCTAGCAGTCAATAAGTACTCTATCTTTAAGCGGATTGTGGAGTTTGGACTCCGTAATTATAAGGATGTGAGAGCTTTTAGGCTATTTTATGATTCGTTAATCAGTGATAAGAAGTTAAAAAGTATATTAGAGGGCGAAAAAAACGGTGTAGGCAAAGTCAGATCTGGCATTGTTACTGAAAAGCCGACCAAAGTATTAGAAGGCCTGTCGGACGTTGATCTCATAGAGAAACTAAAAACTTATAAAGATGAAACGGGCTGGCTCTTTGAGAGGGATTCTGTAGCCAAAGAACTAGGGCAGTTAGTTAAGACCAATCCGGAACGTTTCGCATCTCTTTTGAAAGAACTAGCTACTACTAAAAATGAGTACCTGAATGAAGCCATTCAAGCATTTGAAGAAGTGATAGATGATTTAGATGAAAATATTACCGCAAATATACTCGTAGACTTGGCAGAGATCTACCAGACCAACAATGAACTTGAGGAGAGTGAGCAGCATGATTATTATTCGTGGTCTAAGGCAAGCTCTCTTAGATTAGTTGAAAAACTAGCAGGCAAAAAAGAAGATAAAACAGAACGGATGACTAACAAAAGCCTTGATGCTGCAATCAAGTTGGTATTACTTTTATGTAGAGACGGAGACCCTGTCGATAAAAGCGACTCCAACTTTGAGCCAGTTGATCTCTCCATTAACTCCAATAGAGGTAATGCTTTGCATGCAACAGCATATTTATTAGCTTGGATGAACAGGAGCAAGGCGAATAAAGCACAATACAAGTTAATATTCGACGAATTAGACTGGCACCTAAGCCCTAAGAATGACCCTTCGGCTGCAATGCGTGCCGTATACGGGTGGCGCTTCGAGGTGCTATATGGCGCCGATGAAGACTGGGCAACAAGAAATATAGATGTTATATTCTCGGATGACAAATTAGGCAAAGCGGCTTTTGATGCGTATGTAATGTTTAACCGCGTTCATGAAGATGCGTTAAGGATACTAGGTAATGTATTTAAAAGACAATTACCTAGGCTCGCTGCTCCACCAGATGACAAGACCAAGGCGCGTCATGACGGACTAAAGAGTTTTACACAGCATCTCGCCTTACATTATTGGTATACCGATATGGATGTATCCAAAAACTCGATGATGACTACACTACTAAAAACCGCCGATAAAACATATATTAAAGAGCTAGCGAATTTCATCGGCTTTAGACTCTATAAAAGCAAAGGTGAAAAAACAGAAGAGGCACACATTAAGAAGTTATCTGAACTTTGGGAGGCTATAGTCGATTTGACGAAGAAGGATGATAGTAAGCTGGAAGCTCTGGAGGAGTTTGGCACTTGGTTTGCCTCTGGTAAGTTTGATCCGAAGTGGTCCCTAGAGCAGCTTACCTATGTCTCCTCGAAGGCGGGTAAAATTCATCTAGATTTTGCTGCACTTGAGTATATGGAGAAGTTAGTGGAGAGATACCCGATGGAATCTCTAAAAGCTTTATCTGCTATGGTAGATGGAGCCAAAGAGCGTTGGGCTGTATCGAGTTGGAATAAGAATGCCACGGCCATCATCAAGAATGCGTATACCTCAAGTGATGACACTGTAAAACAATTAGCAATAGACTTAGCAAACAAACTGGTTGCTAAAGGTTACACGGAATATCGTAATGTCGTTAAGGGCTCCTAGCTTACAATGAATACCCTCAAATCAATAATAAATAGGTACCCCTATCTACTGCCTTTGGTGGCGGGTATTATATTGTTCTTGGTATCACTTTGCTTTGACAGAAAGTTATCGGATTTATTGGTCAATATTAGCGCCAGTCTTGTCGTTATACCAATTGTAATTCTCCTATATGAAAAGGTGAGAGAGAAGGCGGAAGCAGAGAAGAATAGAGATTTATCTGATTACGTGAAAATGCAGGCTGATCGCGAACTTCTTACTCTATTGAATCACATAGCTCCGTTAGTGATAGGGACTCCGACCCCAGGGTTAAATAAGGTACTTAAGTTGTTACAAATGGCACCGGAAGAAATACAGAAGAACATTGAAACAAATAGTGTAATGGCTTTCTTCTTAGCAACGGATTGGCTTCAAAGCGAGAAGTCTATTAATGACCTTGTTTCTAGCGAGTTAACCTACAACAATCTGAATGTCGAGGAGCGTAACAATTTCATACGTCTCATAAGTGCCATAAGGCAACTTGAGATTGCCACCGAGCCACGCTATTACAAGGCAAATGGCGAACCTAATGATAGATATAAAGTGGTCAACGGAAATGAACTTAATAGTGTTAACAAATTCGAGAATCGATACCTACTTATGGCAAAGACAAAAAAGACTGATCAATTTGTCGTGGCTGCTTTTAACGATATAAACGTCGGAAAGTATCGAGTCGAATATACGCTTCCAATGCTAGCCAATAATGACGGAAGAAAGTTGCTCCTAGAAGCAATCGCTGAAGTTCTGAGGTGTATCGATAAATGGCACAAATTACGTGGAAATGTATTCTTACTTGATACTCGGCACTTTCGTGCCACGCCAACGCCTAAAAAATAGTCAGAATACCTAAGATCAAGCACAATACTACGTTCTACTCAGAGCGGGGATGCTATCAACTACTGTTATTGTTTGCATGTAGCTGTATATTACGCGTAACTCACTACAGATTTCGTTCCATTTCGATTTAATGTAGTTCACCATAAGGGACTTTTCTTGATCAGAAAGGTCTTTTTTGATGCCTTTCCTCAGCCTACTTAAGCATTAGCAAAAAGCCATTAGATTTACTATAATAAGGTAAGTCTATTTATGTTAATTAAAGAAAAACAGTCTGGTTTTACTATTGTTGAATTACTAGTAGTAATAGTAGTGATAGCCATTTTAGCATCTATAAGTACGGTAGCGTTTAATGGAGTTCAAGACTCGGCACGTTCGGCAAAAATGTTAGCCGCAATTGACGCCTATACCAAAGGAGTACAGATATACAAAAGTACAAACGGCAACTTTCCTAATCCCACGCCAGGCTCCAACGTGACTCTAGCTTGTCTTGGACCATACCCAGCAAAAGGAGTGTTTGGTGCAAACTCTTGCGTGAACGGCAACGGCACAGATGCAGCTTTCTCAAACACAACACTCAATACACAATTCTCATCGGTACTTGGTAATTTGCCGGACGTATCAGACATAAGTATCAAATCTGGTGGTACAGAAATACGAGGTATTTCCTATAATCTCACCGGTGCAACCGATGAAGGCTTTTTCATATATTATGTCCCTGGACAGAATCAAAAGTGTGGACGCGGGGTAGCACAGAATGTACCAAGCTACAATGCTACCGAGTGCAGAGTCACTTTTAAGTAAAAGTCTAGCCGCTATGCCACAAGCGAAAGGTGAGGCTTAGCCTTTGGATGCTTGAAGATATCTTGAACTTTTCCGCGTACCTCAGCTTTTCCAACACCATCCTCAGTAGCGCCTTGGAGCGTAACGATCGCTTCCTGAAAAAGACCTACAACTGAGTCTCGCATCATATCCAAATGATTACCGTGACGTCTACAATCTACTAAGCAATCTGGCATTGCTGCTGCGCCAAGAGCACGCGCAAAGTCCTCGACATGACCAATCATATTACTCTCCATCGTTTGAACCGCAACAATCGTATCCGGCGCAATATTGTAGCCTGAACGTAAAATCGATTGCCCAAGCGCCAGACCAGGCAAACTGTGCCCGATATACGCAGCAAGTCGCGATGGACGTGATTCGGCTGTTTGAGCCAACGTCTTGATACCGCTAGTATCAAGTTTTACGATGCTTCTTACAAGCTGTGAGGTCAACGTCATCAGTTCGTCCGCCACCCACAGGCCAGTTTTCACAGCTTCGCTTGGAGTATAGAGTGGTCTGCCTGCGGTTGGGTCGTTCATCAACATAGCATGAACATCAAGGCCGTAGCGATCGGCATGGGTCGCCATCAGTGGCTGCAAGTCTGCACCTCGCGACATACCATAGGTGATAATCGAACGATCATGTGCCTGATACCCAAGCTCATCGAGTATAGCTCTCGTTATTGCCAACGAATCCATTGCTTTCTGCTCGAGCGACACAGTGCCGAATTCACGCAGCGCGCGCCCAGCTTGCATAATCTCACCGCTGAAATTATCGGCCGTACCGTACGCTTCGCCAGTCACAATCACAAGCGAACCTGTACTACTTGCACTCTTAGCAAACTCCGCGGTTTTCCCGCTTTTTGACGTCAAGAACGCCGTGTTGATAACAACAGGGTGTGGCGCTACATTATCTGGCCAGCCTGGCGGCAAATATATATCACTCTCCACTGGGTACTCTAGGGTGCGGCCAGTGTCGTAGCCATGCTTAACATCGTGTACTACCCTGCAAACACCAATAGTTCCACTTTCCAGATCCGGATCAACTAACTGCTCCAGTTGTCCAGAGGAATCTGGCGCGGTCCAGCTAGCAAAAGCCGACACATCTCTGCGTCGGCCATCTATACCTATACTGTCTACTACTCGCTGCTCAGGTGCTAAAAATTCAACAGACATGCCGCTCTCCTGAGTCACAATAGCCCATTGCGATATACGATCGAGAGTCCGGTAGCAGCTTCATGTTTGTTTCACTCCGTTCTGCTCCTCAGCATACGCTCAAATTTTGCAGAAAACAATAGCATTTTGCAACGTTTTTTGACATAATAAAATCGAAGAGAAATAGGGGGCAATAATCCAACCGTTAGCAATGACAAAATTCTGGCATAGGCGCATTTCAGAGGCGGCTATGTTTGTGTCTGGCCTGCTGATTGCACTCTATATTTTTCCATTCTTCATGACACTTGGGCCGATTGGTGACTCGCTCGTCATGCCAGATTGGGGAGCAGCCCTCGCTGCAGCAACATTTATTTATAGCTTCGTACTCTACCTTTGGGTACCGCCCAAGACGCTCTTTCCAAGCAGCCTCAGCGTCTATCTACTCACTGTCACGCTTGCAGCCACTCTGACTATAGCTACAGGCGGGGCATTTTCCTCCTTTATTTCACTATGGGTTGTCATTACTGTATTTGCGGGCGCATTTGGCATATGGGGAGTAGCTCCAATATCAGTTGCAGCCGCATCGTACATTGGATATCTTATATATACAAGTGTAAATCTACCCATCACACAGATTGTCATCATTGTCGCGACAACTGTTGCACCGTTAATTGCGAGTATTATCATCTTTCATGCGAAGTCGAAGAAATCAGAGCAAGAAGAGACAGCATACCACCAGCTAGCAGAAGAGTTAAGCCAAGTCAGCAACAAATCAGATGTCGTAATTAACGCGATTGACGATGGTGTTATTGCTACTGACAGCAAAGGGAATATTCAGCTAATGAACCCTGCCGCACAACGTATCTTAGGATGGGGCGATAAATACGCGCTGAAGTTAAATTATCCCTCAGTACTAAAGCTATCTGATGGTAATAATCAGGCGCTCACAGACGCCAATGACCCTATAGCGAAAGTTCTAGCAACTAACCATGACGTTCACACCAAAGAATTTTACGCCACTACTGGTGGCAGCAAGAGAATCTTGCTTTCGCTGACTGTTTCTCCTATTGGCCAACTCGGCGAGGGCGTTATCATTGTCTTTCGAGATATTACCAAAGAAGCAGCCGAAGAGCGCGAGCAAGCTGAGTTTATCTCAACAGCCAGCCACGAGATGCGCACTCCGGTCGCCAGTATCGAAGGCTATCTTGGACTAGCACTCAATCCAAATACAGCTACCATCGACGAAAAGGCTCGTGATTTCATCACGAAAGCACACGAATCGGCGCAGCATTTAGGACGACTCTTCCAAGATCTTCTCGATGTTTCAAAAGCAGATGACGGAAGGCTGTCAAATCACCCTAAGATCGTTGATGTCATTGACTACCTTGTAGATATCGTTGAAGGCTTGAGACCAAAAGCAGATGAAAAAAAATTGCGACTCTTTTACAAGCCTCAGCCAGATGCCAATGCAACAGATGATAGTATTTCAAACCGCGTTGTAACGCCAGTCTATTATGCCAATGTCGACAACGATCATCTGCGTGAAGTTGTAGCAAACCTAGTCGAAAACGCTATCAAATACACCCCGAAGGGTGATGTTGTCGTCGATGTCACCGGCACTGAAGACCACGTCACGATTAGCATTACAGATAGCGGCATCGGCATAGCTAAAGAAGATATCGCACACTTATTCCAGAAGTTTTATCGGATCGACAATTCAGCCACCCGTGAAATCGGTGGCACTGGGCTTGGGCTTTACCTCTGTAGGCGCCTAGCTGAAGTTATGGGTGGTCGAATATGGGTCGAGAGCGAGCCAGGAAAGGGGAGTACCTTCAATTTGGAGCTGCCACGTACAGATCGCATGGATGCCATGAGAATGCTTGAGGCTGAATCATCAGAGATTACCGCCGATAGTATTGGAACTTCGCATATAGACACTTCAACGACTGAACAAACAACTGACCCGCTTCTATCAGAAGAGCCATTGGCAGCTCAGAGCATCGAGAGTAGTGCTCCTCCTGTCCTTAACGCTCCCTCCGAGCAAGCTCCAGCACCTGTTGAGCTAGCAGCTGCACCTCCTCCAACAGCTCCACCGGTACCTATACCGCAGCCACTCGCAACACCAGCGCCATCCGCCCCGGCTGCTCCGGCGCCAACACTCGCTTCCATTGAACAAAATCCAGGCGCATACACACTTCGTACCACACCAGGTGTCCAAATTCCCGTCAGAGATCAAGGCAGTGAAAAAACCAGTCAATAATACAGAAAGGTATATAGCGTTTTCTAAAACGCTTATGGTATAGTAGGAGCAAGTATGACCAAGATATTACTCGTAGAAGATGACAAAAGCCTGCGCGAAATTTATGGCGTTCGGCTACTTGCCGAGGGGTACGACATTATCTCAGCTGGCGACGGCGAGGAAGCGCTCGCTATGGCAATCAAAGAACGACCAGGTCTTATTGTCAGTGATGTTATGATGCCAAAAATCAGTGGCTTTGACATGCTCGATATCCTTCGCTCTACGACAGAAACAAAGAATATCAAGGTGATCATGATGACCGCACTTTCGTCTGAAGACCAGAGGAAGCGAGGGGAAGAACTCGGTGCAGATAAGTATCTTGTAAAGTCGCAGGTTGGAATCGAGGATGTCGTGAGAGCTGTCCATGAAGTTCTCAGTGATGCACCTGTTGCCGGGGGAGCTCCAGCAGCGACTCAATCAGCTGTACCAGAGCCAGCTCAAGTACCTGCGCAAGCTTTTGGTAGCAGCAACACAGCTCCAGCAGCACGTCCAGCTGCTCCGGTCGCACCACAGCCACGCCCAACAGCTCAGCCTACTCCTATTCCAGCTCCTATCACACCACCGGCACCTGCGCCGGTAATACCAGCCCCACAACCCGCACCTCAAGCGCCAGCCGTGCCTCAGCCAAGCTCACTCCCAGAGCCAACCGCACCATTCTCGACACCTCGCCCAAGCTCCTCAAGTTCTCTAGGTCGTGTTATTGAGCCTATCCAAAAAGCGGAAGAATCATCTACCGAGCAAGTTGCCGACCTGATCGCAAAAGAACTCGGTGGCTCAGCCGAAGCGCAAAATGACACAACTGCTGTCGCACCGGCTAGTCCAGTCGCTCCAGCGGCGCCTATTCCAGCTCCTATCACACCACCGGTGCCACAACCGCCAGCCATGTCATACGAAGAGACTCCACCAGCGAGCGCAGCCCCAACTCCAGCGCCAGCACCAGGCGCTCCATCAGCTCCTACACCCCCTATGGCGTAGAGTTTAGCCACTTCTTGCTATACTAGTCTAGATGCAATCAGATAAAGATCAACGACTCAATAAATTCCTTGCGCTTCAGCTTGGCATTTCACGCCGTGAAGCTGATGATCTAATCGAGAAAAAGTCAGTCAAAATCAATGATCAAATCGCAGAACTTGGCCAGCGTGTATCAATAGGCGATATCATCAATGTTAACGGTAAGCAAATTGATTCTTCAACTCAATTTGTCTATCTAGCACTGCATAAACCTGCAGGTTATGTTTGCTCACGCAAAAGGCAAGGTGATACACCGACAATCTACGAGCTTCTACCAAAAGAATACCATCAGTTAAAGCCAGTCGGCCGCCTCGACAAAGACTCCTCAGGGATGATTCTCCTCACCAACGATGGTGACTTTGCTCACCAGATGACCCATCCTAGCTTCCACAAAGTAAAGATTTACGAGGTAACACTAGACAATCCCTTGCAGCCACTCCATCAGCAGATGATTAGCGACTTCGGCGTCATACTAGAAGATGGCAAAAGCCAATTCCTCATAGAGAAAACTGAGCAGGCAAAAACATATAAAATCACCATGTCAGAGGGTCGCAATCGCCAAATCCGTCGCACCTTTGCTGCGCTTGGCTATAGTGTGGCAAGACTTCATAGAGAACAATTTGGGAACTACCAACTGAATGATTTAGCATCTGGACATTTTGCAGAAACATCGGCCGCTTTATAGTGATATTGACTAAATTAGATTAATATTTTACTATTTTTATCATGTCTAAAAATCATTATGCTGTTTTACGCGCCACAAGCCAACAGGTCGCTGAGACTTGGCCAAGAAGCCGTTCCGCAACCCGTAAGCCGGCAGATGAATTTCTCCGCTACAACGGCGCCAATGACGCATTAATCACGGATATACAACGCGCAAATCCTTTAATCGGAAGGGAGGTGGTGAAACCACCAATGCCTCACGGTACAGCCGTATTATTTCGCTACTGTCATATTGCTTCGCTGGTTGGCAGGGAAGATAGCACTTCAACAGAAGAGCTCGTAGAAGTTCTTCGAAATCCCGAATCATTTGCAACACTTGAACTATTACTCACCCAAGACAACAAGACGACGAGACGCATGGAAACCGAGCTTGGCCTTGTGCCTCTTTATTATCCGGCTGAACCAGAGTCGTACGAGAAATGGACAATACAAGACGGAGCGTTAAAAGTACCAGAAATTAACCTCCTAAAAACCAAGGCGCAGCTTGACTGTATCGACCAAGGTCACGAGATAGCAGAGAGAGTATGTCTTGCGCATCGTGCAAAAATCATTGAGCCGCTCTTTCAAAGTGTCGTCACTATTTGCGGACGAGACGAAAATCTATTTGATCGAAGTCTAGCTGGGGAGTAGCATATCTTTGCTACCTCTGTTATAATATGCTCTAGTTTATGGCTTCAAAACTTCCCACAGTTGCTATCATCGGCCAAGCGAACGTCGGCAAGAGTTCGCTTTTTAATCGTCTGGTAAAGTCGCAACAAGCTATCGTGGCTCGTGAAGCTGGTACGACTCGCGATAACGTTATCGGCAGAGTAAGTTATCGTAACGATGGTTCAGAATCACAATTTTGGCTAGTAGACACAGCAGGCCTCAAGGATCCAGCCGACGAATTTGAAGCCAGCATCCAAGAACAGATTGAGGAAGCAGCTGTTGCGGCCGACGTGATCCTTGTAGTCGTTGACTCGACTCAATATCCATCAGATGATGATCGAACAGTGGCGAAAAAAGCTCTAAGGAGCAAAAAACCAGTTATTCTCGTCACTAACAAAGCTGACCTAAAGGCTAGTCTTCATGATGATGAATTCAAACGCCTCGGCATAAAGCCAATTATTCGCACCTCTGCGGAGCATAATTCAGGCATCTCTGATGTTCTCAACTCTCTCGCCGAAGTTCTACCTCCAGTTACAGAAAAAGTTGCTGACGATGTACTCCGTATCGCATTAATCGGTCGGCCAAATGCAGGCAAAAGTTATCTATTCAACACTCTCGCCGGTAAACAGCAAGCAGTCGTCGCCAACGTCGCTGGCACAACTCGCGACGTCAACCGCGTACAAGTCAGCTACCACAAGCGTGTCATTGAGCTACTAGATACCGCTGGTGTTCGCCGCCAAGGAAAGCAAGAAGTTGGGATCGAGAAGTTCTCAGTCCTTCGCACACTGCAGGCTATCGAAGAATCAGATATTTGCTTCCTTTTGATGGATGTAAATGAGTTAAACACAGCACTTGATCAACGTCTCGCTGGGCTCATTGACGAGGCAGGTAAGGGACTCGTGATCGTCGTCAGCAAGTGGGATTCAGTTGAAGGCAAAGATGCTTATACGCGCGATGCCCTGGCGCCAAAAATCGCTTACAACTTCAAATTCACCCCATGGGCGCCCCTCATCTTTACAAGTTCCGAAACAGGTCAAAATGTCACCAAGCTATTCGATCTTGCCGTAGATATCGATGCGCGTAGAAAGCAAGAGACGAAGACGCGCATCCTTAATGATCTCCTGCAGCGAGCACTCCAGAAGCACCCACCGGCTGGCCTAAAAAATACCCACCCAAAGCTTCGCTACATGGTGCACACTGATACCGCGCCGCCATGGTTTGTTATCTATGGCAGCAACCTCAAGTTTGTCCATTGGAGCTACAAGCGCTACCTAGAGCGTCTCCTTCGTGAAACCTACGACTATTCTGGTACGCCAATCAAATTCAGCTTCCGTGACGAAAAGCAGATCAAGGAAAATAAAAAGCGCATCGCCGAGGGCAAAGCACCAATCAACAAATCCCGAGCTTCAGCTTCAGACAGCTAAGCTACATCAAGCGGCCTATGAGCCACTCGCAGGCCATTCTCATCACTTTCGATAAACGGCTGCCCATATCGAACACCGTAATCTTCAATATAATCAGCAACTAGGTCTAGCGTCTCACTTATAAGAGGCGAAACCTGACGATACCGATGTCCATCTATTTGCTCGATGCGTCCGTCTCTTACTAGCTGTGCTATATATGGCGACTGTCGCGTATCGCCTTCAACCTGAAACACTTCGTGGGCCACCGGACAGCCTATAGAGCCTCCGTTTGCATTTTTCATCGTCTCCCGAATTTTTTCTCTAAATTCTTTTTGCAAACGAGCCTTTGCTATACCAGATTTGTCAATTTCCACTTCCAGCGCATCAGGATAGTCATACCCCTCGTATCTATACACTTCCTCGGTCTCGCCAAATAATGACATCATACCAAAATTCGGTGCAAAATCCCCGACACGCGTACCCACAGTGCCGTATGTTCCATTGCCCGCAAAAGCCATGTCACGCACAAGATCGTAGAACCATTCTTGTCTCATCATGTCTGCAACATCTTTTAGGTCTAGCGTCTCAAGAGCATCTTGAGACAGTACGCCATGCTCCACAAACGAATACATACATCGACTCACGAGCCACGGCGCAAAATGCCAGGTAAAGTCTTGATCACCTGTGCCGTCCCAATATAAAAATTTTCCTCCGTCATCAGATCGTTGGCTTTCACTTATAAACTCTTTGACTTTAGTTCTAAACTCAACACTCTCAGCGGTGATCTTTACATTTTCACTCAGCTGCCTAGCTAGCAAGCATAAGCCTTGCACTCCTTTAGGAAGGAAAGAAGTGTGCTCTGCAAAAATTATATCCCCGCGTCGGACAGTATCACGCTCAGCGTTCAAGCCCTCTATCACTACAGCCTGAGCGACAACGCTTACTGCAATATTCCGCACGATACCTTCTCCATGCTTCATGTATTCTTTACGCGTTAGTTCGTCTTTATCTTTCATGAGTGGTATAGTTTTATCTCAATATATATCTTAATTATAACATTTTTAAGTTTTATAGTCAATATACCGACAACGTTATAGAAGGTCAGAAAATGACGAAGCCTCGCCGCCTCACCCCGAGAAGAGGGGAGAGGCGGCGAGGCCGTAGCACCGCAGACTAGCTGCTGGTTGGCGCCTTGTCGTCGAAGTAGTGCCACTCAGCTCCACCCTGTACAGCGAAGACGGGGTATACAGGCCTGTAAACGACCTGTCGAGTAGCCGCCACCTGACGACGCTTGCGCTGGCGCGCCTTTCTCTTAAGGTGCGCCGTCACCCGAGCATCCCAGTACGCAAGGAGCGCGCACGAGAACGTCAGGATCATCGCTCCCGTGAACACGACAGTGCGAAGCACCGGTGCTCCCGGGAAAATGAGGATCTTTGCTGCCACGAAGATAGCGATGAAGTCGATGTAGCACACCAACCTCTGCCACGGCCGTAGCGGCTCGTATCCGTCCAACTCATACTTGGACATGATTGTACCTCCTTGGGGAAGAAGCCCTAGACGATCCAGAGCAAGGGACAATCGAGGTATATTTTATCATATTTTTGTAAAATAATCAATAGTCTATACTATTCTACAGATATGAAGCTTATTTTTGCATTGGGAAATCCAGAGAAAAGATACGAACAGACTAGGCACAATATCGGATTTGAAATTATCGATGCATATGCGAGAGAACACAATGCCTCTTTCCAGCAAAAAGATAAATTCAAAGCCGAAGTTGCAGAGGTAGTCGTACATGGTGAAAAAATCTTGCTCGTAAAGCCTACTACTTACTACAATGAGGTCGGCGAGAGCCTTCGCCCGCTCATGGATTTTTATAAGGTTACTCCCGAAAACACCCTGATCATTCACGATGATCTCGCACTACCATTTGGAACTGTACGTTCCCGCATTGGCGGCAGCGACGCAGGCAACAATGGCATAAAGTCGATCAATCAGCACGGCGGCGAACAGAGCAATCGTCTACGTATCGGTATTGCTAGTAGTCAGCGAGCGGTAATGGGAGATGTTAACTTTGTATTAGCACGATTTTCCCTAGACGAAACAACTCAGCTAACAAAAATCATCGTCCCTGGGGCTATCGAACTTGTGCAGTCGTTTCTCGCTGGCTCCTTCGCACCTCATAGCGTCAAACTCGTGACGACACCAGCTCTTGATCAAGACTAGCTAGTAGCCACCACAAGCACACCCAACCTCATCTAGTGTGAATGCTCTGTTTCATACTCATGGTGAGATTCATCCGCTTCATGATGATCATGCACATCCATCTCCTGGTGCTGACCATGGACAGACTCAGTACTTTCTTCATGATGAGCATGTGAATGCGGTGTAAGTTGAATCACAAATGCAAGTACAGCTACTCCTATGAGTAGAATGACTGCTTGTACATTGCCTTCACGTCGTGATTTCTCGTGAATATCCGGAACGATATCACTCGCTGCGATGTAAACGAAAAATCCAGCAGCAACCGCAAGTAGCGGAGCGGGATTGAGTTCGGTAAGTCCTCCAAGTAAGTATGTCGCCATTGCCGTCACCACCGTCGCAAGAGCACTCAAAAGGTTAACGAGAACAACTTTACGAGGTTTCATGCCTTTACCGAGCAAAATACTGAAATCACCAATCTCTTGCGGTATCTCGTGTGCCGCAACCGCCAGCGCTGCGCCAATACCTGCAGCAGGACTAACGAGAAATGCCGCACCAATCGCTACACCGTCAATCGCATTATGCAGAGTATCACCAATGATCACCAGCCATTGATGCGTTTCGTTACGAGCACCGTGCACTTTATCGTGATGATGGCTCTCATGATGGTGGAACCAGCTGAGCAGTCGCTCAAGCACAAAGAAGCCTAGGAATCCACCAAGCGCATATACCATTGCCGTATGCACGCTGCTTCCTTCTATCGCTTCAGGTAGTACGCCTAAAAATGCCGCTGCCAGAAGAGCACCAGCTCCAAAAGGCATACCGTAGCGGATTGCTTTTTCACGTAATTTTTTATTTCCAACCAGCGCAATGCCGCCGATTAGCGAGAAGACACTTCCTACTAGTGTCCAAAAGAGTACTATTAGTACATCCATAGTTATTTTTCCTTTGTAGTTTTATGTGAACAAATTTGTAAGGCGATAGTCGGTGGCTACAATTGGACAATATCAGAAATTCTTGCAGCGATTAGCTCTATACTAGCACGAAAGATAAGCCTCATGCAATATTGGATTACTGAGCTTTTTCACCCATCTGTGTCGCGCGATGTCTAGCCATTGCTTTTCGATTGACCTTCAACAGTGCGCGGCCACTAAAGCGCGAGGCAGGCCTTTCCGTCTTTAACACTGGCGGTTCACGCAGCAGTTCATCCACGGTATAGCGTCGTTGCGAATCGGCAGATAGAGATGTCGTACCCGGTCGCGCATAGCGAGCAAATTGGATCGCTTCATGTGCTTCATGCACACCAGAGTAGGCAAGAGTGAGCTTGGTTCGCGCACTGTCACTCATCCGCTGAAGATCTTGTCGACGTTTCCAGCCCACCGCCATACATGCCGCACCAAGCAATACGCCCGCACTCAGGCCAAAAGGGAAATCACCACTCTTGGATGATGACTCAGGCAAAGCTTCATCTATCTTCTCGCGCGGCTCAACACCTGGAGCAAATGTGCTTGGAGTCGGATCAACGATTGAGCCGTCTCCATCCACTACCCACGCGTGCGCTTCTTGTTGAACTAACTTACCATCTCCATTATCACGATAGCCAGTCATGAGATTATAGTTTTCTGACGAGTCCAGTGTAGCAGTCAGGAAGCTTGCTGCAGCCACATTACAGTTGAGCGCTTCTAGGTGAGCAATCACCGCGCCGACTTCTTCGATAATATCTTTACCTTTTGCTTTAGGAGCCAACGAAACATACTGGTCTACGCCTGCATATTTAAACGGCTCATACGCATACAGTTTCGACTTAATCACCTTATACACTTCTTCATCAGAGGCATCACTGGCAAGCCCAAGCTCTTGTCGTACCTGACTGGCGATTTCGCGCTGATCACTTTTACTCAACCCTTCTTGGTTGTCATCGTATACTCGAAGCGGCTGGGCGTGAATTTGATCACCATCAGACTTTACCCAGTACTGCAAAACGGGTTGCTCCATATTTTTCACATGATCTACAATATTTTGCTCTGTATTGGTGAAGTACTGGCTGCCTATTCGAGATATATCCGCCGGAATATACTCAGACGGATTCGCTTTATCAACATAACGCGCGCCCACGATCGTGCCACCCATAATAACCGGGAGGTCCACGTCCTGTGTTCCAAACTCATCAAAGCCTAGGTACGGCGTCTCTACCATGTATTCAGGATTAAGCTGTTCGATATCAGTCTGCTGTGACGCAAGGTTTAGAGGCAGTTCCGATTCACCGCCTATCGGCACGCCACTAAAACGTATATGCCCTCTGTCCTGGAGAGTCCTACTGGCATTCAACGCAACGTTCATTGAATTTTGCCAGTATCCTTTAGTCGACACATCCGCAGACAATGAAGTAACGGTAAACAGTACTTTATTTGAGGTATTGCTCACATCGCCAATAAACTTTTCACTACTTGACGAAGCATATACCTCAGGCACAAAGCCATGCAGTTTTTTCCCAACCTCTTCAATCCATTCTTGTGAGACATCACCATCATATATCGGAAAAAGCTTCGTGAGATTTTCTACGCCGATACCGTTTATAAGAAAAGTGGCTAGCTGCGACGAAACAGTCATGTCTGCTTCATGCACTCCACTCACGAGTGATTCCGCCCCCAGTTGAAACCTACTTGCTGGGTAAATCTCGCGATACCGCCGCAGTACATCTTCGTCGATTTCACAAGATACTACACTTCCACCATCTTCGAAAAAATCATAATGCGTACCAGCATACTCTTTGCACGCTTCTTCCTCTGCTTTCCGATTGGCAGCTTGATGCTCGTAGACACCATATCCCGCCAGATGCCCTGCAACAAATGAGCCCCCAATAATAGCTATACCAGCAAATGCACGAACCAATTTGCCACGCGTTATAGTATCAACAGACTTATCTCTGTCAGCCAGCCGCATAAATAATGACGCTGTCTCATCCGGTGCGACATCACTAGTATTATGACTCAGAGCAGCTATGTCAGCTGTGTCAGCGGCATTGTAAAGTAGATCATAGAGTGCCGCTCTCAGGAGCTGCTTGTCCGAAATAGTAGCAATATCGGTAGTTTTTAGCATTGCTACCATTTCCTCTCGCGATCCGAAACCAGCAAAAGAGGCAAGTGATCGCTCCCCAGTGTAGCGGACCCCATTAAGCCCCGTCATAGGATGCCTTGATTCCGAAAATGCCTGTACCGTACCACCATTTAGCTGGTGACGCACAATAGCGCGGTTAGAAAATCGATCCATACCGACCATCTCGGTCTGCATCTCGATAGTATCGCCGTCGCGCTCGATCGCTGCACGTACATGCGCGAGCACCTTTGAGCGCAGTTCAGGATGCTTAGTTGCCTTGTACTGCGCAAAAAGCTTATCTAAAAGAGGATCTTGTAGCTGCTTAATAATCGCATCAGCCAAGAAGCTTTGCTGGTCGCTGACTAGCTCGGCAGCCAACTCACGTAACGTATCTGGTGAAACATCGACAGTTGCATCTGGCGCATACTCATCCTCAATCAAAGTATACTCTGTAAGTGCTCCACCTTCCTCCGACTCTTCGTCAGGGAATAGCTTAGCGTCTACCTGAATGCAAGGAATCTCGTGCTTATCCGCAAAATCAGCCACATGACGCATGCGCTCAGCCATATCCGACGACAACGCTTGCTTGCCCATATGGTCAAGTCCATACCAGCGCAACACCAGTTCGTGATCCTGCGAAAAACGCTTGCCCGATTGATGCCGAAATACTCGAAACACATCTACAGTCTCATCTATTTCATTGCGTATAGCTTGTTGAAGCGTCTCTGCGTGTTTTATTCTACGTTTTGTCACCCGATGTCCCGAATACGACACACCAGCGCCCAAAACTCCCGCTAGAAGCGCCGGTGTAACTAAGCCCTCTACAGCAGTAAAACTTGTCCAGCTAGAAAGTCCATGCACAGCACCAGGAATAGCCCCACACAAGCCAGCTTTTCCCATCTGCGATCGCATCCTCAGTCGCTTATCATGAGCATCAAGGGTGTCACCTTTTCGGAGAATACCACTAAGAGCCTCAGACACAGTATCTTTTGACATATCAGTTTATTATATCATAAATACATAATATTTGCAATGAGTGTAAGAATGGACCGTTATCTACCTTATTTCAACAAGACTCCGCCCAATTAGCGAACAGGAGCTAGAAGGGTCGTATTCAGTGAAAAGTGCCAGGAATACGCAAAAAATCTTATCATAATACAAAATTCTTTTTAGACAATAAAAAGAGACCAGGTAAGGGTGGGCATCACCTGGCCTCGTTTTACCCTTCAACCACCCTGATCGTGCAAGTGAAGCGTTCGCAGATAACTCCACGGAAACTGGACGCCTGAGCCGAAACTCATTACTGAATAATCACTTTAATGCACCATCATGAAATAGGGTTAAAGGGGTTAGTATGCCCGTCATGCTTTCTAGCGACTTCATGGTGGAGGGTAGAATACCACGAAGCACATGACGCGCACTCTAACATAAGTTAGAATAGGGGGTATAAGGTGCGTTTGACTGGACCTCGCAGGGTTTCTCCAGCCAATCGTTCACCATATTAACACACATTTGACACTGTGTCAATACTTTTCGAAACTTTTCTTATGAAAATCAATAGAATTTCTCCCCAAGACAGCCCCTACCTCCAGATACTACATTCTATTGCAAAGCCACCACAATCATTGAGTTATATTGGATCTCTGCCAGAACAAAGACAACCCAGCGTCGCGATCGTCGGCACACGCAAGCCAACCACGTATGGTAAAGAGGTAACGCATATGTTGGCGTACGAGCTAGCAAAGCGTGGTGTCATAATCGTCAGTGGTCTTGCACTCGGTGTTGATAGCATCGCCCACAGAGCAGCACTCGAAGCTGGCGGCACGACACTGGCTGTTCTTGGCTGTGGTCTACCACGAATCTATCCAAGCTCTCACAAGGCGCTCGCAGAGCAAATCGTCAAAGAAGGCGGAGCAGTACTCAGTGAGTACCAAGAAAACGAACAAGCCAGACCACACTACTTTCTTGAGAGAAATCGCCTCGTCAGTGGACTTAGCGACGCAGTTATTATTACAGAAGCAGCTAGTCGTAGCGGCACGCTCAACACTGCCATGCATGCTCTCGAACAGGGTAAAGAAGTATTCGTCGTGCCTGGCAATATCACCAGCCCAATGAGCATTGGCTGCAATCAGCTTATAAAACAAGGAGCTACACCTATCTCGAGCAGCAGTGAAGTGCTCGAAGTTATTGCTCCAACACTAGCAGAGACACAGACTACATTGCCTCTCGGAAATTCACCATTAGAATCTAACGTCATCGCTCTTATTGCAGAAGGCACACGTGATGGAGATGATTTACAGCAAAAATTAAATATATCGGCCACGGCTTTATCAACAACATTGACGATGCTTGAACTGGCCGGAACTATACGAAGTCTCGGTGCAAATCAGTGGACAATTCGCTAGGTTATAAAGTTGGAAGGCGAGGAGCTGGACTACCTTGAAGCTTGTTTAATGCATTACCACCTAGCGCCCTCGACTGCGCCTCGCTATGCTCGGTCTCATTTTGAGATACCACATAATAGTAATCTCTTCGTGGTTCATAGTTTGGATCTTTTTGTCCCATGCGATCAAGTTGCGCTCTAATCTCCGCAACTTCACTTGTTACCACTATTGGGTCGCGTGAAATCCCAGAGCTTGGTGTTGGACCTTCAAATCGACTTGTCATATAACTCCCTATTATACATTATTTTTATATTTTGTCAATATCTGCTAATAAGCGTCAAATAGGCCGAGGACCGAACTTGGCAATTATGTACAGATATCTATGCGTATTATTTGTATGTCGTCAATTGATTTAACAAGATACGAATAACGCGCTTGTACTTATAATGCTACTGGTTTGATTTACTGTCAATATCTTCATTGTTGCATTTTTTTCAAAGTTGCGTAGTATAGGCTAATTGTGATTAGCTAGGAAATATAACCATGAGCAAGAATTTAGTAATAGTAGAGAGTCCGGCAAAAGCCAAAACGATCGAGAAATACCTCGGTAAGGATTTTCACGTGCTCTCAAGTATTGGCCATATTCGCTCAATTCCTAAGAAGACTAAAGACGGCACACCGCCAGTTGATATAAAGAATAACTTCCAGACAACCTACGAAGTCGATCCTGAGAAAAAGAAAGTCATCACAGAGCTAAAGAAGGCTGCAAAAAGCGCCGAGACTATCTGGCTCGCAACCGATGAAGACCGCGAAGGGGAAGCCATTGCATGGCATCTTTGTGAAGTGCTGAAGCTTGATCCAAAAACGACTAAGCGTATCGTATTTCATGAAATTACCAAGCCAGCTATCGAAGAAGCTATCAAGCATCCACGTACAGTAGATATGAACCTTGTACGAGCGCAGCAGGCCCGCCAGATCCTTGATCGTATTGTAGGCTTCGAGCTTTCGCCAGTTGTATGGCAGAAAGTGCCGGGCGGAAAATCCGCTGGTCGCGTACAAAGCCCGGCCGTGCGTCTACTTGTCGAGCGTGAAAATGAGATCAAAGCCTTTGAAGGTAGCAGCCAATTTAAGGTATCGGCAGTGTTTTATCACGACAATCAGGAGTTCAAAGCAGAGCTTAGCCAACGTTTTGACACCGAGGAGGAAGCGAAAGCGTTCCTCGAGAGCCTTAAAGATGCTAGTTTTAGCGTAACCGACGTCACAAAAAGCCCTGGCACTCGCAACCCGGGTGCACCATTCACTACAAGTACACTGCAACAAGAAGCAAACTCCAAGCTTGGCTTTGGCTCAAAGGCAACCATGACAGCCGCACAGAAGCTCTATCAAGACGGTAAGATTACCTATATGCGAACGGACAGCGTCAACCTCTCTGGCCAGGCCATTGCGGCTGCAACTGACTTCATTAAACGTCTGTATGGCCCAGAATACTCAACTGTACGCAAATTCAAAACGAAAAATGCCAGCGCCCAAGAAGCTCACGAGGCAATCCGCCCGACTGATATGACGCTTGAGACAGCAAGCAACAACGAGTATGATCAGAAGCTATACGATCTCATTCGCAGGCGTACCCTCGCCAGCCAGATGAGTCCAGCAAAGCTTGAAAAAACCACCATCACGCTTGCTATTTCTACATCCTCTCATGTCTTTGAGGCAAAGGGCGAAGTTATCGTCTTTGACGGATTCCTTCGCGTTTACGGCACCTCTAAAGAAGAAATTCTTCCAGCGCTTACATCTGGCGACACAGTAGAAAAAAGTGAAATTACCGCTCGTCAGGTCTTCGCAAAGCCGCCAGCCCGCTTCACAGAAGGAAGTCTCGTTAAAAAACTAGAGGATCTTGGTATTGGTCGACCGAGCACATACGCTACTATTATCGACACTATTCAGACGCGCGGCTATGTAGAAAAAGGCGATGGAGAAGGTGCCCCGCGCCAAGTCATCGTACTTGAACTCCTCGACAGCGGAGTAGAACGCTCAGAAGTCGAAGAAAAAACCGGTGCAACTCGTGGCAAACTTATCCCCACACCAAGCGGCGAGCTTATTGCCAGCTTTCTAGAGGATCATTTCGAACAAGTTGTTGATTACGGATTTACCGCAAGCGTCGAAGAGCACTTCGACGATATCGCTGACAACAAACTAGATCGCAATAAAATGCTACAAGATTTCTACGATCCATTCCACAAGCTTATTGAGCAATCAGGCGGCATCGATCGGTCAACCGTCGGCACAAATAGGGAAGTAGGTATCGACCCAAAGACTTCAAAGCCAATCTTTGCACGCTTTGGTCGTTTCGGACCAATGCTTCAGCTTGGCCATCAGGATGACGAAGAAAAGCCACAATTTGCGCCACTACCTAAAGGCGCAAAGCTTGATACGGTTACTTTAGAAGAAGCGCTTGAGGCATTTAAACTCCCACGAATCGTTGGTCAGACTGCAGACGGGAAAGATATCCGCGCAAATGTCGGTCGCTTCGGTCCGTTTATTCAGATCGGCACCAAGACCAAAACGACCAAACCACTCTATGTCAGCCTCAAAGAAGATGACCCGCACGATATTACTCTCGAGAAAGCACTCGAGCTATATGCTGAAAAACTAAAGGCTGAAGCAGAAAAAAACATTGCTGATTTTGGCGATGGCATAAAAGTTCTCAATGGTCGCTTCGGTCCATACATCACAGATGGCACTAAAAATGCCAAGATTCCTAAAGACGAGGATCCAAAGAAGATCACTCACGAGCAAGCAAAGAAAATACTTGCCGAAGCTCCCGCCAAAAAAGGCCGTGGACGACGGACGACCCGCAAAAAATAATCATCCCACTTATGTTAAAATGACTCTATGAAGCGTGTACTTGGGTTCACGGTAGTGGAGCTTTTGGTGGTTATTGTAGTTGTGGGCATTCTTGCAGGCGTCACGATTATTAGCTACGGCTCTTGGCAGCACAATACCGCTAACACTTCCGTAAAAAGTGACATCCAGCAAGCAACAGCAGGCTTGAGTTCTTATAAGAATTTTAAAAATACCTACCCTCCAAATCTGGCTGGTACAGATTTTGCCAGCTCCGAAAATGTCGCTCTCACACTATACACAAATGCACCGTCAGTCGGTGTATACGACGAACTTACTTCAGACCAAAACGCTCAATTATTCCTCAATACCTGCAACGCCAACCTCGAAAGTAGCGACAACACCGCCTGCGTGTTCAATGGCAAGAATGGCGGCGCCAAAATCCACGTCAAAGGCACTAGTAGCTCCAACATGATTTGGAGCCCATCTCCTATTACCACCGATTATCTCCGTGCAAATTGCGGCAGCCTGTGTTCTAACGTAGAGACAATGATCTCCCAGTTTGAAGTCCAAGGTGGCTCATTTCCGCTCGTACTGAGTGGCACAAATACCTCATTACCTGAGCCGACCCAGGTGCCAAATGGAGTTGCTAGCGAGTACTGCCTCGAGGGTAGAGCAGGTGATTTCACCGACATCGCCTATCACAGCACTAGTGCGTCACGAGAGATTTCCCAAGGCCCTTGCCCAGATAATCCTGATCTACACTACTATCCATAAGATAGTTATCTTCGAGTTTCATAACCTAGCTTTGTCATCTTTTGTTAATAGATAAAGCCCGAAAATATGATTTACCATAAGCGTCTAATATGTGCTATAATTATGTTTAGATCATAAAGTTATTGACATTCTATGGCATATGTTCTATAATTTATGAAAATGCTAATTACATAAAACGTATTATCGGTGGGACAGAGAGGCGAAAGAGCATGGACGAAACTGTAAAAAATGATGCACCCGCAACCTTAAAGAAGGCTGTCGACGACGTACTCGGCATTATTGAGCAGGATCGTGAAAAAGAGATTGTTACTCGTCGTTTCGGACTATTCGACCGAAAAGAAACTCTAGAGCAAATTGGTGAACTCCTTGGTATCACCCGCGAACGTGTTCGCCAGCTTGAAAAAGCCATCTTGATCCGCCTAAAAATGGCCGCAGAAGAAGGAAAAGTCAGCTCTGTACATGACGTTGAGCGAGTTATCACAAGACACCTTTCAGAGAATGGTCGAGTAGCACGCGTAACTGATCTAAGCGATAAGCTCGTTGATGGTAAGGCTGATGCAACTACTAAAGCTCATCTTGGCTTCGTAGCAGAACTCGCACCAAACCTTACCGTAGTAAGCGAGAACGACCACTACCATCACGCTGTTGGTATCAAAGAACACGGCGACGAGAAAAAGGTAAAGGGCAATGTTGACCAAATCGTTAAAGCTGTCAAAGAACACGGCGAACCTATTGGTGCAGAAGCACTTCACGAGAAGCTTACTTATGAGCACCCAGACCATGTGCGTGCGCTCGCTAGTGTATCAAAGAATCTTGCGACTCTAAACGACCACTGGGGCCTTACGAAGTGGCCAACAGTTAACCCAAAGAATATTCGCGACAAGATCTATGTCATCCTTGCTGAAAACGGCAAGCCTATGCACTTCTCAGAGATTGCTGGAGCGATAAAAGACAGTGATTTCAAGCGTAAAGATGTCACAACACAGGCAATCCATAACGAACTTATCAAAGACAAGCGCTTCGTACTTATCGGACGTGGTATTTACGCACTCGATAGCTGGGGCTACAGCAAAGGTACTGTTTCAGATATCATCACAGATGTACTCAAGAAAAATGGTGCACCAATGCATCGAGACGAGATCGTCAAAGCCGTTCTAAAAAGCCGACAGGTCAAGGAAACAACAATTCTTCTGAATCTTCAGAGCAAGCCGCAGTTTAAGCGCGTTTCAAAAGCCACTTACGAGCTTGTCGAACCTGCTAGTAAATAGCCCGGAAAGCGTAAGTTGCATGCAAAACCATAAGGTGGGACAATAAGGGGTAAGCCTATGGAGATATTCTCATGGTTTTTTACGACATTATTGCAGTGGTATGTATGGATACCACTGGTTTTGATATTACTTTTCCTCACATGGCGCAACTATCAAGTGAAGGATATCAAAGAAATAGAGGAGAGTACGCTCCTCATCCTTGAAATACCAAAGGCAAACGACAAGTCAGAGCTTGCAGCAGAGCAGCTTTTTGCCAGCCTTCACGGTATTCTTCGAGACAAGCAGGAACTTCGAGCCAATCGGGGAATTCAGGAGCATTTGAGCTTTGAAATTGCTTCTATTAATGGCCAAATTCGCTTTTACGTATGGGTGCCAAAAAGTCTTCAGAGTTTTGTCGAAAGCCAGATTTACTCTCAGTATCCAAGCGTTCAGATCCATAAAGCTGACGAGGATTATACCTCGCACGATAGAGATCATAGCGTCATTTACACCAGTGAGATTGCATTGACCGATAGCGAGTCTTTGCCGATCAAGACATTCCAAAGCTTTGAGGTCGATCCACTTGCGGGTATTACCGGAACTCTTGCTAAGCTTGAAACTACTGGTGAAGAAATCTGGGTGCAGGTGCTCGCGCGCCCAATTGCCGACGAATGGCACCGAACCTCCGAGCGCTGGATCCAGTCCGTCAGAGGAGGTAATCCATTTAATGCACTGTTCGGTGGCCAAGGCTTCGACGCGCGTTGGTTTGGTACGTTTTTCGCTGCACTATGGCGACCACCAGAGCAAGGAGCGGGCGGCAGCGACGCAAAAGAGCTATCCGAGCGTGACAAAACACGTATTTCAGAAGCAGAAAAGAAAGCAACAAAGCTTGGCTACCAAGTTAAAATCCGCCTAGCGTATCTTGGAGAGAGCCAGACAAATGCCAAACTTCAGATGCAAGCAATTATTGGTACGTTCAAACAATTCAACAGTACTAATTTAAATGGGTTCAAGGGAGTCGGCGCTAGCTACCAAAAAGATGACCTCATGCGCTACAAGACAAGGACCTTTACCGACAGGGGATTCGTCCTTAATATCGAAGAGCTTGCGTCCGTATTTCACTTGCCACACACAAATGTTGAAACACCAAACATCGTCTGGGCAAGTTCAAAAACAGCTGAACCGCCGGCAAAGTTACCGATCATCACAGGAAATGACGCCATCGATGAAAATATCTCAGCCTTTGGTATGACAAATTTCCGTGGTATCAATCATCAGTTTGGCATGCTGAGGAGCGACCGCAGTAGGCATGTCTATATTATTGGTCAGACCGGCGCCGGAAAGAGTGGTACGCTCGAGCTTTTCGCACTTTCCGACATTTTTCATGGGCACGGCTACGCGATCATCGACCCGCACGGTGACTTCGCGATCAATAACCTTCGATTTATCCCTGGCTCGCGCCTCCAGGATGTTGTGTACTTCAATCCAGCCGACACAGCATTCCCACTTGGATTTAACCCACTTGAGGTAACCGACCCAAGCATGAAAACCAACATCTCTTCAGAGGTGATTGGCGTCCTAAAGCGTATGTTCGGTGAGTCGTGGGGACCACGTCTCGAGTATATTTTGCGCTATACCATCTTAGCCCTTCTCGATCGTCCAGACACAACTATGCTCGACATCACACGCATGCTTACCGACAAGAAATTCCGCAAAGAAACACTTGGCTACTGTACCGATACCGTAGTTCTTCAATTCTGGAATGTCGAGTTTGCTAGCTGGAATGATAAGTTCCAGGCAGAGGCCATCGCACCAGTGCTCAATAAGGTTGGCGCATTTACCGCCAATCCTATCATTCGAAATATCATTGGTCAGCCAAAGAGCACCTTCAATATCCGAAAGATCATGGACGAAGGCAAGATCTTGGTTGTTAATCTTTCAAAAGGTCTGATAGGTGAGGACAATGCTGCGATTCTCGGTAGCTTTATCGTCACCAAGATCCAGCTCGCTGCCATGAGCCGCCAAGACATTCCAAATATAGAGGATCGCCGACCATTCTACCTGTATGTCGACGAATTCCAAAACTTCGCAACAGACAGCTTCGCGACCATCCTATCCGAGGCGAGAAAATACGGCCTCAATCTTACCGTGGCAAACCAGTATATTTCCCAGATGAGCGATACGGTACGCGATGCAGTATTTGGAAACGTCGGCAGTATGATCTGCTTCCGTGTATCAGCCGATGATGCACCGATTCTTTCCAAACAATTCGAGCCGAACTTTGAAGCACTTGATCTCCTCCAGATGCACAATCGCAACTTTATTATCAATATGGTCATAGGCGGCGAAAAGACGCCGGCATTTAGTGCGCGCACGCTCAATCTACCTCCCGAACAGGCTGATAACACTCCGGAAATAATCGCTCACACTCGTCAGCTATATAGCCGCAACCGTGCTGACGTAGAGGCGCAAATTGCGAGCCTCATGCTATCAGCTAACTCACCACAAACAGCTCCAACCACCGCTAAAGAACAACCGCCATCACTTGTAGGTTCACCGCTAACATCACCTCCAGTCACAGGTGAGACACCAACACCGGCTGCACCAAAGAAAAAGCGCACTCGTACACGTAAGAAGAAGTCGACAGCAACCACATCAGACTCGCCAGCTCCAACTGACGAAACAATCGTCAAGCTTCGTTAACAGATGTAGCCGCATGCTATAATGATCAACAATGAAGCTTGATTATTCAGCACTCCATCAACCTGTCACCGCTTCAGATATTAGCGCATACAAGCAGTCATTACATCGGCAGTCCCGGCCCGTACTCCAAGTGACGAGCGTCGTGGTGATGGCTATTTTCATACTGAGCGTAGTTTTCGGAATACAGCTGGCATCCTCAGGCAGTATCCAGTCCGGCAATTTTGGATTTGCTGCCATGATGCTTGGATTTTTTGGATTCATTGTTGGCATCGCTATTATTGCTACAAGGATACAGACAAAGAAACTTGCTAAGCTATACAAGTTCGCTACCCAAAATAACTTAAAACTTAAAGCAGGCGTCTCCAGCCCTGGCTATGCAGGCACTATATTTGATGAAGGTCATTCACGAATGATCGATCAGGCGCTTTCATTTCCTGACGGTAGCGAGATAGGCAACTATCAATACACAACCGGAAGTGGAAAAAGCACCCAGGTACATCTATGGACCTATGCTCGTGCACCCCTAAAACGTCAGTTGCCAAATATGCTGCTTGACTCAAAGCACAACAACCTATTTGGCACATTCACAAGTCTGCCAAACAGCATGAAGAGCAATCAAGTACTCTCGCTAGAGGGAGATTTCGACAAGCACTTTACCTTATACGCGCCAGTAGCCTACAAGACAGATGCTCTCTACATCTTCACCCCTGATGTCATGGCGGCGATTATTGATGCTGGTAAAGATTACGATATGGAAATTATAGGCAATGAACTATTTCTATACCGCTCGCAAACGGTACGCATCGACTCAGAGCAAGAGCTCACCAAGATCTTGACGATTCTAGGTAAAATTAGCACCGAGTTACTCGACCAAACCGACTATTACGCCGATAAACGAGTAGGGGATCGGGGTCAAGATGTGATCGCGCAACCAGGGCAGCGCCTCAAACAACGCATGAACCCGCTCGCTATCACTCTTGTCGCAATCTTCTTATTCATAACATTCGCACCTATGCTAATCGGTATGCTTGTAAGGCAGCTAGGATAGATCATGTCGAAAAAATCCAAAAGGCTAGAGTCTCGCAGCATCAATATTGAAGAAGCCACCGAGTTCCTCAAAGAGCGCATCTATGCAACTATCACGCTTTTAGCGCTACTCGCCACACTGTGGCACTCGGCAGATCATTTTACAGCTAAAGGCGTGATCGTCAGTATCGTCGGCACCGTTATAGGACTCTGGCTCGCTATCGGCATCGCCTCACGCATGTCGTATCAGGTGGTTCACGGCAAACGTATGGATACCAAGACTTACTTCACTATACTACGCCATCATTCCGCACTTCTCGCCCCAGCGTTTCCAGTTGTTATTTTTATCTTGGGTAGCCTGACAGGTCTTTATAGTCTCAAAGCAGCACTTCTCGCGTCATTGATCGTCCTGCTACTTTCATTTGTCGGCTTTTCACTACTAGCCGGACGACGCATGCGCAGCAGCTGGACCGAGATCACAATTACGAGCGGATTTGAGATCGCTCTTGGAATTGGTGTGATCGCTCTCAAGATTTACGCGGGTCACTAAGTCATGCGTCACATTATCTATCTTCCAGGGCTTGGCGATCATTACGACCCGCTCAGAAAGCTTGCCCTGAAGAGATGGCGAGATAAAAATACTCGCGTGACACTCGTACCAATGCACTGGTCAGACAAGCGTGAAACATATGAGCAAAAGTATCAGCGAGTTGCAGATGTGATCGAAGCAACGAGCGGCAAAAACGTGACTTTAGTTGGCGAAAGCGCTGGTGGTGCAATGGCAATGTTTGTGTTTTCTCGGCATCAGACGAAAATACGTCGAGTTGTTACGATTTGCGGCTACAATCATGGCGCAGCAGACATTCATAGATACCATAAATACAAGCATCCGGCTTTTTACCTGCTCATGCCGCATGTCGACGAAGCAGTGAAGAATTTTAGTCAAGAAGCTAGGTCACACATCACTACGATTTACTCCAAAAAAGATCGTACCGTCAGCCCAGACCATAGTCAGATTAAAGATGCGCGAGAAATCATCTTACGCTCGTCAGGGCATCTTGGCAACATCGCGCGTGCCTTGATAAAGAAGCTCCCAATAAACATTGCTTGATATACTAGACCTATGTTTGGCTTTCTCTCGTCATTTAGCACCTCATTTATCGCAGCGCTACTTGCGTGGCCATTTCTAGCAGCACTTCTCACGCTACCTATCTTGATCGCACAGTACCGTAGGTATAATAAATTCCTTTTCGGTCGAGCAGTCATGACTTATCTATTCGTGCTTTTCAGCCTCGGGCTCATTAGTTTCACACTTTACCCAATGCCAGACAATCCAGCTGAATTTTGCAAAGCCTACGCACTGTCGCCACAGCTCATTCCTTTTAATTTCATCGCCGACATCCAAACAGAAGGGCAGCGGGCGATCCTGCAAATCGTCATGAATATTATTTTCTTCTTGCCGCTCGGTGTCTTCGCACGGATACTTTTCCGCTGGAAGATATTGCCGACTATTCTCCTCAGCCTCGGCCTCTCGCTTGCTATCGAGACCGCTCAGCTCACAGGAATATTCGGCATCTACCCATGCAGCTACCGACTATTCGATGTCGATGATCTACTATTCAATACATTCGGCGGTATCGGTGGCTATGTGCTCGCCATGGCCATTCCACGTAGGGAGCTTGAAAAGGCCGAGAAAAACGCCACCGTCAGGCACGCCGGGCTCCTACGCTATGCAGTAGCTTTTATCATCGACCAGATGTTAGTCGTCATGAGCTTCATCTTTGTCATACTTGGGGTGTATTTCGTCTTTGGCAACGAAGTCGCTCTCACACTCAGAGACATGCTCTATCTAGTCGTATTTCTAACCATCCACACCTTTATTCCATATCTTTCAAACGGCTGGTCAATTGGTGGTAGATTCGTCCGACTCAACCACGACGACAAAAAGCGCAGTACTGTTCAGCGTCTACTTTTCTATACACTACGTACACTATTCATCGGCATATTTACATTCCCATTCGACGGCGGAGTGCCACTACTTGCCGTCTTGCTACTAGTAGCTATTTGGTACAAGTGGAAGCGCCTGCCGTATCAATTCGTCTAGGAAATAGAGCAGGGGAGCTCGCCTAGGTTTATACTGAGAGTATGAGCTCTACAAAGCGCCTTGTACTCTGGATTTGCATACTAGCTTCGTTTGTGCCATTTCTCGATGGCTCGGTAGTCAATGTCGCACTGCCAGCTATTACAGACGAGCTGGGCGGCGGCTTTGCCTTGCAGCAATGGGTGGTCAATGCCTACGCCATCACACTTGGTGCGTTTATGCTGATTGCGGGCTCACTGGCCGACCTATACGGCCGGCAGCGCGTCATGAAGATTGGGCTCATTCTATTTGGCGTTACATCGCTACTATGTGCTATAGCGCCAAGCGGGCTGTCCCTGATTCTGGCGCGCGCAGCGCAAGGTGTAGCTGGAGCACTACTGGTGCCAAGTTCACTAGCGCTCATCATGGCATACTTTAAAAAAGCCGAAGCCGGCAAGGCAATTGGCAGCTGGACAGCCTGGACGGGCATCGCATTCATCGTCGGACCACTCGTCGGCGGTCTATTGGTAGATTTTGCCTCATGGCGCATGGTATTTGCGATCAATGTCGTGCCAATCATCATCAACTTATACATGCTATCAAAGCTTGATTTCACCGAGCAATTGCAGCGTCGGGTAAAGCTCGACCTCGCAGGGGCGGCACTCGGAGTTATCGGTCTTGGCGGTGTGGTCTACGGCCTTATCGAGCAGGGGCGGCTCGGCTGGGCAGATCCTACCGTCTACAGCACGCTCATTATTGGTACACTGGCACTCGTCGGCTTTATCTGGCACGAACGCCACGCAACACAGCCAATGCTACCACTTGGACTATTCAAAGTCCGCAACTTTTGGGTGGGCAATATTGCCTCTTTCGCCATCTACGCAGGCTTAGCGCTAGCCACATTTGCAATTGCCATCTTCGTCCAGCAAGTAGGGAACTATTCGGCCCTTGAGGCTGGTTTGGCGCTGCTGCCGATCACTATCATCATGTTCTTTTTGTCGTCTCGCTTCGGCGCACTAGCAGACCTGCTCGGCCCTCGGTTATTCATGTCAGCCGGACCATTTATCGCTGGCGTTGGCTTCGCTACTATGTATTTTGTTGACCAGTCTGTAGCGTACTGGCAACTTCTCCCAGGTATTCTACTATTTGGCATAGGCTTATCCATCACGGTAGCGCCGCTCACCACAGCTATTTTGAGTTCAATCAGCGATAGCCAGTCCGGCATCGCATCGGCGGTAAACAATGCGGTCACACGTGTTGCAGGACTTATAGCTGTCGCAGCTATAGGGTCAATCGTTGGTCAGTCACTCGATCTCTCAGGCTTTCATGCTATCACACTTGTCATGGCGAGCCTCATGGTCATTGGCGGGCTCATTTCTGCGTTTGGCATTGTCAACAGACCTAATCATCAAGCATAACAAAATGTTATTTTAGCCTTGGATCACGCCAACATACTTATGCTTTACTTATGCACTAGCTTGACGATACAATGGCACAATCATGGGAGAATTAATCACGGGCATTATGCATCAGCCAAATTTTCCAGTCGAAGATTTATCCGAGAGCAATGCCGAATTACTTGAACTAATGATGGCGAATCCCGATCTTGTCATGCGCAGCCATGCTGCATTAGAGCAGTTCTCCTACATGTTTGTTGTCAGTCATAAAAGTATCAATACCGCTGTCGGGCATGCCATTGACGACGCACGCCGTCTCGCTGCACTCGATCACGGCGTTACCACATTCGAAGCCATTACAGCCATGGTAGATGGCCATGCCAGGGTATCAGACTCAATTCCTGTGCACAACCAAGCCCTACGACTAGTTCACTTTGATCCTCGCGATCTGGAAAAGCATTTCGACCTTTCGTGTGCGGAATTTCAAGAGCAAACTCCACGTACCGCAGAAGTTATCCGGGTCAGCTCGGCTAGATTTCATGGGCACCTTACGGATTACGCACTTCTGGGTGCTGCACTTTCACGCAAATTCGAACGCGACGTGGCATAAATAAAGAAACGCCAGCGGTAGGCATGCTGGCGTTTTAAATATACTATTTCTGCTGCTTTGGCTTTTTCACCTGACGCTTAGGCCGATTCATGCCTTTTGCCATGCAAACATCCTTTCGTTTAGAGGTTAAACGATTTCTTTGGTCGGATGAATGCTAGCTGTTCATGATGTGTAGATAATCTCCTTTGCCTACAACACCATTATAGCAGAGAAGGTTAGTGGCTTATTCTCCTACGACGCCTGTCTTTACTTCTCCTGCACGTTTATAGTTGGCAAAGATCACACCGTCTGATGTTACGGTAGATTCCAGTAACGTAAAGGCTGCTGGTATAGTGCCTTCGGCAAACAGCTTCTTGCCCGTACCTAGTGTTAACGGATATATTTTGAGCCACAGTTCATCTACCATGTCGTTCTGCAGTAGTGTCTGTACCAACTTGCCGCTACCGTGCACCTGCAGCATTGGTCCATCACTAGACTTCAGCTCTTTCAGCTTAGTGACGACATCGCCAGTGATTAATTCCGAATGTTCCCACGGCATGGTAAGATCTGAATCACTCGACACGACATATTTTGTGCATTTGTTGAATGGTGTAGCGACAAATTCGATTTCAGGATGCTTCGGCCAATACGATGCAAAAATATCGTAGGTTTTACGCCCGAGTAACAAATCATATTCCTCACTCAGCTGCTTGGTCATTTCCTGGTCTGACTTATCGTCTCCATACGGCGCCTGCCAGCCACCCCAGCTAAAGTTCTCAGACAGATCCTCCTCAGGCCCACCCGGCGCCTGCATAACTCCATCTAAGGTAATAAATGATAAAACGATAATCTTTCTCACGCCACCTCCTTTGGTATCAATTATACGCCCGGTAAAGACTTCGAGCCTGAATTCAATTTTTGGTATAGTTAACGTATGAGTGATACAAACGCAGCGGACAAGATCGATACTTACATCCAGGCACTCCCAGACTGGCAGCAGCACATCTGCAACAAAGCCCGTCTCCTCATCCACCAAGCTGATCCGAACATTGTCGAAGAGATAAAATTCACGAACCGCCCATACTTTACCCACAAAGGTAATGTGTGCGCACTCCTGGCAGCCAAAAATCATGTTAATGTATTTATCTACGACCCGATCGCACCTGACCCTAGCGGAATTATCAACCAAGGACACGAAAACCAGACGGCTCGTTCAATACAGATAACGAAAGATTCTTTTCCCGATGAGAAAGCATTTGCCGAGCTGATAAAAGCCGTCGTCGCCAACAACGAAAAGGGTGGATGGCGTAAGATCAGTAAGACTTCCTGACATACAACAGAGCTATATTGCGGTCATTATGAAATTTTTTGATAAATCCGCTGAATTGTATTCCAGGTCCGCGAGGTGATATCTTTGCCAAATTGTCGCTCAAGCCACACCATCAGATCAGGCGTCTTTCCAGTGGTGTTGTCGACCACACTAAACAGCATGTCGTTCTTTGCTCCGATGATTTCGTATGGCTTGTCTGGTGGCTGATAGGGCAGGGCAAAATCCAGCTTCTTCGGTTGCTTCATGAATGTGACGAGCAGGTACGATCCGCTGCTATGTGTCATTCCTTTAAAGGGATCATATTTCATTAGCTCCGCAATCTCATTAGAGTTCCGCACAATCGCCGCGCGCCGAAACCCCACTGCTTGCTCAATACTTGCTTCAATATCTGTTTCCAGCTTGGCATTGTCAGCTTCATTACCCTCAAACAAATAATTACCGCTGGCTTGAAGGGAACGGACATTGCTATAACCAAGTTTCTCCAGACATCGACATACGGTCTGGTTATTAAATTTTGGATCGCCTGGCCCCATGCCACGCAGAAGCATCACGTATTTCACCATGCCACCTTACCAAAATGCGGGTTGTAGATCAGGCCGAGGAGTTTCATAGGGTTATTATATAACTAAATTTTAGGAAGTGGTTTCTTAGATTTTTTCGATGTAATTTTGTTTGTGGCTAACAGAATTGTTATTCCAACCACAAGCATTGAGATAACCAAAACAACCAATATTCCAGTATCTCCCAGTTCAACGCCCGGAATATTGTCGACAAGACCCGCGGTTATTATCCCGATAAAAATGAGAAGCGCCACCGCAAATACATGCACCGACCAATCAAATGCCCACATACGGAAACGCTCACCCGCATAGAATACTGCATAAAGTCGCCCAGGCTCGTTATATTTAACCTTTGCCGCTGAAGTAATCAGAAACAAAGCGGCAAACAATGCGGAAAAACCAAGAGCTCCTTTTAAGAATACCTCAAGAGCGTTTCCACTTGGCGCCACAAACACAGTTGCAATGATGGCAGCCGAAAAGGCAAATCTGTACTGTTCACGAAATCTTGCTCCGTCAGAGATTTTCTCATATGCTAATTTGGATTTTCTCGACATATGTTTTTATTGTCCCGTTTGCTTACGGAGCTCTTTCGGAAGTAAATGATTGATCTGCTTATCAGACCATACATTCTCACCATCTTGCTCTAATTTCATTCGCCTCATGGCTTCATCGTAATCTTTGCTGGTTGTTGGTAATGAGAGACTCACGATGAGCTGATATTCGTGCAGCAGCGCATCTCGCTGCTGCCGCAATTCCTTCGGCTCAATAGCGGCTTCAATGACATCAGATAACAACGAACGGTATCGATCGCGTAATCCCAGGTGTTTTGACGCAGCATTCTTATGTGCCACAACATCGTCGTCAAGATGAAACGTCTGCTTGATAAGAAGTGATAAGATTTCCGCTACAGTTAGTCCCGCACCAATATAACTGAAGAGTAAGTTATCCTGTATTTGTGCTTGCACTATAAATAGTATTAACACCGCACTGACTAAGACCAGGTCAAACCATTTCAGTTTTGCAACAATCGCATCTTTGCGATCTGCAGCCACTTCTTGTATCTTGTGGCCGAGGGCTGCATTCGCAAACGACTGTCGAATAATCGCTAAATTTTTCTCATCCATTCTCATCTCCTACTCTACTCCTATCGGCACAAAACGCCGCGCCATTGCAACAACCACGCCAGACACTACTGCATAGCAGTCAACGTAGTGCGTACCGGTGTACTTAGAGTTCTCAGTGTGACGCAAATTGCTTTTTGCATTGATTATTTCACCTCGCAAATCATCATTCTCTTGTGCTTCGTCGTGAAAATTACGAATCTTCCAGTAATAATTAGCTTGTCGCCCTAAGCTTGATCGTATCGCAAATTCCAGAGAGGCTGCATGCGGAATAAAGCGGTGTCCAGACCTAAAAAATTGCCCGAATGGATGAAAATCACGAAATCCATTCTGTTTCAACGACGGAATAATCTTTAGTTCAATCGTGTCATCAATTTTTACAGGGAATCTATCATGGATAAACTCCTCACCCTCAACTGGATATAGACGATGTAGATTACGGACAGCTGCTAGGCTTTCGTCATATAACGGGAACTGTCGTCCGAATACTTTACGCCACTCGCGACATGCTTCTTCGTAACTCTCCTCTACTTCGTAATCACGCGCTTTCGCAGCACGTTTCCTTGCAGAGATAACCTTGCTCAGCGCATCCTCGTCATAATCTGCCGACTGTAACTCTAGCCAGACAAAGAATTCTTCGATTAATTGCGCCCAAGACTTCTCGCTTGAGTACTCGGTGTCAAGAAAGCTAACGCAGAAGAATTCAATCTGGTAAGACTTAATAGGTGCATTGCTTTTAGTACGCCATCTCTTAGTCATTTTTATCATTTTTCGCGTCAGGCCGCCAGTGATCTTTTGGGACTCGGCTATTGCTTTCATCTCCTCACGAGGGTCAAAGATATCCCATGAGCCACCATTTTCGGTGTTTGGGATGGTAAAAGTTCCATCTTCGTTCTCAAAGCAGGGGAGCACTTCGACGTCATGTTGCCCATCACCAAACTTGACTAAAACAACCTTGCCCCATGCACGCGGAAGCTCAGATGTGGAATATGTCTGAGCCAGCTTGTTTTTTGCACGTTCCAACAAAGCGGATGGACCATTACTCTCATACGCTTGATACCTCTCAAGATCAGACTTAGATATCTTAAATATCAGATCAATATCGCCTACCGGATGACGCGTCTCTGTTTTCTTGCCGTGGGAACCTATAATAAGTCTCGTCTTGGAGCTGTATTCACCTCCATAGAACTCTTCATACAGCGAACGTGACACGCCATTGTATTTTCTCTTTACATCAGCTCGCTGCTCGGGGGTTAGTTTTAGGTGATCGTGGAGTAGTTCGAAATGCTCATCCATATTTAGCACTCCGGTAAGTTAAGCAGATTATTGCCCTGAATAGCATCGGCGCGTGTCTGCAAGAAGCGTGTACCACGTGCACTTTGATTAACATAGCAGTACGCGCGTGGCAACACCTGCTCTACATACGCTTGAACCTTTTCTCCGTTATGACCATTGTCGAGCCAACCAACAACAGTCTGCCGTGACGTAATGCTGCTATTATTGGTTCCAGGTTGCACCCAGCGATACGCCTCTACCGCCTCATGGGGATTATCATGGTTACCGTTGTCCTTGCGAATGCCTGTAATTTTAATTTCAATCATTGTATATCTCCTAAAAGTGTTATTTCTTGTATAACTCTTTTGGCCTTGATACAATAGCAAAAGACCAAAAGAAAGTACCTACTTATTTTTGGAAAACACCGCGAACTTGATCTTCGTGGTGTTTTATTTATTCTTGAGTATAGTGGTCACCCAACCTCCCTTAATTTCACCTTATTTTCTACCCTCACTTGCGTGAGTTTTTTGTATTGGTCGAGGATTCGACTAGTACTATTACTAGTCTAGCACGTCGTGCTTAAAAAGTCAATACCTAAGTTCGTTTTTGCAGTAAAATTATACAATTTTAGCAATGCACAAGCGTTTGTGATATCATACAACTATGATTCTGGATATAAAATTACAAAACTTCCAATCTATGCGTGACAGCGTGAATATTGATTTCACTGTAGGCAAGCAAGCACCCGACGTCAGCAGCTTCGTAGCTTTGCCCGAAGGTGAACCGCGTGCGAGTCTTATACAGGCGTTCATGGGAGCAAATGGATCAGGCAAAACAACTTCACTGCGCGCCATAGCACTTGTGCGATGGATGCTCGTAGCATCATTCAGTGAGGACAACTTCATACCCGTGCGTCCGTTTGCAGGAGGCAACAGCACAAAAACTCCAACCTCCATAGAGGTTACATTTAGCCTAAAGGGCAGAGTGCATATATATGGGCTACTATTTGATGATAATCGTGTATATAAAGAGACCCTCTCGATACGAACACTCTCTCAAAAACGACTAACCGTCAAGACTATATTTGAGCGCGAATGGAATGATGGTACCAAAATATACAGTGTCAACGATAAGGAATTCAAGCTCCCGGGCGGCTACTGGACCAGTGATGAACTCAAGAACACGAGTCTTATCGCAGCAGCATCTCGCTTTGGCAATGACTATGCAAAAGAAATTACAGACTATTGGTGGCGTGTCTCTACGAATATTGACGTAGAAGAGCGATTTTTACCCTACCAGATTGAGGCTTATAGAGCAGCGAGGTACTACGATACACACCCTAAAAAACGCAAGAGTGCGGAGACGGATATCAAAAAATACGACCTTGGCATTGAAGGCTTCGGTAAAAATGGCAAGATAAAGCATACCTATGGAGATACCCATTTCGACCTCGAAGTAGATCAGGAGTCGTCTGGGACATTACAAATTCTTGTACTTAATAGAAAGATGGAACGGGCGCTGAAAGATGGCGGCGTAGTTGTGATTGACGAGCTTGATGCATATCTACATCCACTTATTACCAAAGGTATTATCGGTAAATTCACTAATCCGAAAATTAACATAGGCGGCGCTCAGCTTATTTTCAGTACACATGATGTCGCAATTTTTGACCTATTAAGCAAGTATGAGATACAACTTGTTAGCAAAAGCAAGGGAGAGAATATAACGACAGTCAAGCGACTAGATACTTTCCCTGGGGTTCGTAATACGGAAAATATTAAGAAGAAGTATTTAAATGGCGACTTTGGCGGAATTCCCGAGCACTCTCTATAAAGACCAGGTCGATCTAGCACAGTATGAAACGAGCAATCATCGACAAGGCGAGAAGCCGCGAAGACAACGATATTTGACACAGAACATAGATAAGGTCAGCTACCAGCACTTCGACGTATCACTACTCCAATAGCCCCAACGATCAGTCTGAGGAGCTCCACCACAGACAGCTCGTAGATCCAACATTGAATTCTGCTCGCTAGCAGTCATGGCAACACCATAATATCTTATTAATTTGTAGTCCGTACCTGTCGGTGATCGATAAAGGTATGTGTCATTACTCGTATTTGTACTTGGCAGTTGCGGGGTAGCCGATATAAACTCAGGCACAAGGCCAGGAATAAAATTATCGCTCGTTGCCTGATCAAAACCGCACCAGTTACCACTACTGCAACCCGTTCCACTGGCCGGCGTTACTGGGTATAATCCATACTTTGCGTAATATAACTGTATCGCTTTATTAAGACTCGATAGATCTGAGCGCATAGCAACAAAACGTGCTCGTTCCTGCACTCCGTTATACGCCACTATAGATATGGCCGCCAAGACAGCAATCACCACAATGACGATTAGAAGTTCGACAATGGTAAACCCAGATAGTTTCAATATTCTATTCTGTTTGTGCATGCTCGTGCCCCCTAGTTAAATAGTTAGTAGCTAGCGCCGAGATACACAAAACCCGCCGCTAGGTGGACCGAAGTCCCATGACCGTTTCCAGCCATGGCCTACTAAGCAATCCTAACGACGGGGTTAGTATGCTTAGTAGGTCTTTACAACCATGCCTTTCGCTCTGTATGAGCTACTCAGGTTAGGTCGATACTAAATTGTTCACGGAAGATTCCGCTTATGGGAAGTATAGCATAGGTACGCTATGAAATAGAACAGCCATGTGCTATCATTATCTGTAATTTAAGGGGTAATTATGGACGCGCTTTACTACATATCAGGAATTCTCATTATACTAGGCATGCCAGCTCTTGTGATTACAATCATCGCAGCACTTATCAAGCCTCATCTCATCAACAATCGCAGCATCATCAAGACTGCATTGTCTCGCAAGCAGATCGCAAAAATCGGCGTAACTACAGTACTGGTGTCTTTTGTCGGACTCTCGTCTGTGCTAGCAGCCACAGAGCCAGCCAGCGTGAAACAAGAGCGGCTCGCAAGGGAAGCGGCCGAGGCGAAAGCCCTGCAAATCCAGCAACAAAAAGGAGCCGATGCAAAGAGGGAAGCGGAAGAGCGAGCTCGCAAAGCCGAAGAAGAGGCAAATAAGCCAGTAGTTAAAACTGAAACCAAGACTGAGGCAATTGCTTTCAAGGCAGTCGAGAACAAAGATAATACCTTGCCACTTGGACAGAAAAAAGTGTCTACCGCAGGAGTCAAAGGCGAACGTACCATCACTTACGAGGTAACATATGTACGAGGCAAGGAAACTGCTCGCAAAGAAGTTAGCACCAAAGTCACCAAGAAGCCAGTCGATGAAGTCACTCTTGTCGGAACATATGTCGCAGCTGCAACGCCCAAACCACGCAGTACGGCACCATCAACATCAGCGCCTAAACCATCCAACACAGGCGGGGCGGTGAAGATGAGCAGAACTGGCATATGCCATGCTCCAGGCACCACTTACTACGACCGTACGACTCACTATACGTCCTATCGCTCACTATCATCTTGTCTGTCTGCCGGCGGCCGAATGCCCAAACGATAACGATAACCCTGATTCAATTATCCATTACGGTACCGGTTTGTCGACGCATTATATTTTTTATGGTATAAATGTTAAGCAATGACCAAAGAGCAGATCAAGCCGAATCAATCAGAGACTGATGATAGACCCTACCAAAAACCACTTGGCTTTATTCAATCAATTCTTGCATCGTATCGTATCAGAAAGTTTAGAGACTACGTCAAACTCAGCGCATGGGCTCACATCGACTCCGAGGAACGCGAAAACCTCAAAAAGAGATATGAGAAGTTTTTCGCAAAAGACAAAGTTAAAATAAAATTAGTTCAGGAAGAAATCGATAAGATATTTATCCCCGTTTTCCATAGTCTAAAGCTCATTAACGCGCCCCTTGAATGGGTAACCAGTAAAGTTGATGACGTATACGACGAGGAGAAAGAAAAATACGTAAAAAAGAATATAACTAGAAAATATAATATTGTCGTCGATATGGCGTGCCTAAACCTTCCAAGGATGACCAGCAGCAAGTTCGCTATACTAGATCACATTCTTATCCAGGCTGAAGCGCAATACGCCAGAGCATGGAAAAGATATTTATTTCTTATCTTTAATCCAATCTGGATCATTGCAAGAATCTTACGAATACCAATCGGAGTGATGGAGCGAATGGGCGTTGATACACGAAACAGGCACATCAATAAGCTAGTATACTGGTTCATTCAGGCCATCGTATTGATCGCTTTAACCGTCGTAGCGATACAGCTTGGGATAAAACCCGAACTCTCTATTTTTAAGTAGTCAGCATCTACCAATGAGCTACCTGGCTATAGAGTGAGTCTCACGCTTAGACCAATGCCGCCAAATACCTCACACACAAACACCGGCTGCTCTGGCGTGCTGAGTGATGCATCATACTTATATCCCAGATCTGTAAATTTTGAAAGCTCGACTCGGTCCTGCACACGCGACTGAATAAGCCAGCGAGCGAAAGCGCCGCGGGCGATTTTGGCATGGACGGTCACGAAGGTCGGCTCTCCAGTCTTTGGACTCATAGTGAGGAATTTTGGCGTGATAACCAGCAGATCGGAGAAGGGAAGCACTGCTTTAGTGTACTCAACCGCTGAGAGATTCATAATAAACTCAGTACCCGCAGGAAGTAGGGAAGCAATAGAATCGCCCCAAAACTTGTAGAGATTTTGCCCGTCTGGCAGTTTGTATGCCATTTCAAGACGGTAGGGCAATACACCGTCACAAGCATGCAGCGCGCCGTAGAGACCGGATAATATGATTAGGTGCTCGTGAGCATAGGCGCGATCGCTATCAGACCAGGTTTGCACCTGAAGCCCGCTATAAATATCACCGACAAATATATCGATCGCCGGGACCTGCAAAGCAGGATCATTAGACCACTTTTGGTACATTTCACTAACTTCGACCGCTTTCTTGGCGGATATTTTCATCAGAGACTCTATGTCCTTCAGCGAGGCTTGCTTCCAAATATCTGCTAGGGTATTTGCCCGTAAGAGCAGCCGAGGAGCGCCAAGTGGCTGTCGCCGCTGCTCTGGGATACGCATAGTCTTGGATGAATGAAGAAGAATTTGCATTGTATACTAGTAGTATGACAAAACGCACCGAAGAGTTCAAAGTAAACGGCGAAGATCTTTTGAAAAAGGTCAAATCTATTATCAATGAAGGTAATGTACGCAAGATTACCATAAAGAACAAAGAAGGGAAGAGTATCGTAGAGCTACCTCTGGCGATCGGCCTAATTGGAGCCGCCCTTGCCCCGCTCCTAGCCGCCGTAGGAGCTATAGCAGCACTCGTGACCGAATGCACTATCGTGGTCGAACGCGAAGATAAGTAATCTTTAAGCCAAGACACAACACATTAATCACCTCTTATACAGCAGAGGTGACTTTTTGTATAACATAAGAATATATAGAACAAAAATAGAACTTAAGTTATGGATCATAACAGGGGTAGATATAGAGGTCAGATTTATATTAAGTAATTAGACAAATACCAAGAATCAGTTCATGACAGGAAAAACCAGAACAAAATACTTGGAAAGCAGCGCACATACAAACGGGGAGTGTGAATGTGAGAGAAATGTGAATTTTCAAACATATCATAGCGCCAGGTGAGTGTGTTATGGGCCATATTGTATATATAGATTATACGTCGCACAATATATCTTTTACGACATTAATTATAAATAAACACCTTGAATCAATACTCATCTCATAAGACCCTAGTGGGGCACTCATCGTGCTAATTGTGTTCGTATTTATCTTTTTGTTCTACTGTTTGCATACAATTCTCATACACACTGGTACACATTACCGACTGCCAACCTATAGCCCTCTGGGCATAGTTGTAATGTTTTCCACATCGTGACTATGGGCCAACAATGTCTGCCAGACATTCCACTCAAAGCTTTCTTGGCAAGATTTGCATTTTTTATTTTTTGTTGTCTCCCCTGCCTTTTTCTCTCAATTTGACTTTGTTTGACTTTTCTTGATTTGTATATTTTTGTATATTTTTTTGAAATAACTTGAATATAGAACAAAAATAGAACTAGAGGAGAGAAGGCTGCTCGGCCCTACTTATAGAACGCCTTGTTCTCCACGCGCACATCTATATACTTTGGACTCTGTTTTCCCTTTAGGAATCGAATGACACGTGCCGCATCTTCTGACTGCTCCCCTGCCTTCCGGTCCACAGTCATTTTTATAACATATGGCACTTTACTAACCTTTACCTCCAACATGCGAGTTGTGAGAAGCGGAATACTCACCTTGCTTACAGTGTAGCCCTCCTTCTTTAGAGCGCCCACCACTTGTCCAACAAACCCTAGAAAACGATGGCTTGCTACCGTCTGAACATTTTTAATAGCATTTTTATCTTCAATAATAACCCCGGGGTTAGTGTATGCATTGTGCGAGAATACTACGCCCGCCTCATCAACAAACTGGCTCTCGCCATTTACTACCCAGCGCGCTACAGGTTTCCTGAGCTTGAGTGTAGTCTGAGCTTTTCCAAACTCACCAGTTAGACTCACATCTATCGAGGTAACTTCTGGAGAGTCTTGTTGGATATAGGCAAGGAGTTTTTTCTGATTGAGAGAGGGATAGTATCGTTCGAAGATATGGCTTTCAAGGTAATTATCAATTGATTTCTGGTAGCTTTTAGCCGCAGCTTGATCTACCGAAGCCTGGCTAACACGCACAGAAGTCGAGGCAACAATTTGACTAACAAGGAGATATATCACAAGCAAACAGACCACAACAGCAATGAGCTTTAGAAAAAGATGCTTTCTCTTACGACTTAGATGATGGACGTGTGCACGCGGCGAGATGAGAGTCGCGCTCAGTTCATTAGTACTACTAACTTTTCCTGAGCTACTTCCTGTCAATGTCTGGTTGCGCCTGAAGCTTGCTCGAGGCTCCGTAGACATAGAGTCTGATGTGTTGTTTTGGCTCATTCGACGCCTATTCGGTAGACCGGCTTGTGGCTTTGCTTCTTTCTTTAAAAATCCACGCATTTTCATGCAGCCTCTTTCCTGCGCATATCTTGATGTGCAGCCTTATAGAGTAATCGAGCTACGTCATCTGCAGCGTGAGGCATCGCAAGGCGATGGATATTGAGCGACAATCGCTCCTGATGCTTAGCGTCCATTGCTAGGCTGCGAACAGCATCAAAGAATACTGTAGAACTAGCGAGCATTGCTTCTTCGGAAACCATAACGCATGCATCATTCTTCTCGTAATATTCGGCATTTTTGAGCTGGTGGCCACCAGTCAGATTTGGATTCGGGATAAGCACTGTAGGCTTTCCAAGTGCAGCCAGCTCGAGCAGCGTAGTAGCGCCAGCGCGTGCTACAACAACATCTGCCGCACCAAGCATTTCAACCATACCCTTACTGACAAAATCAAAAATCTTTACTTTTTTTGCTGGAATAGTCGCTAGTTTTTCTTTAATTTCTGCGTACTGATTTGTTCCTGTGATCAAAATCATATTGATATCTTTTGTGAGCTTCCCTGCTACGTCCACCACCGTATCATTTATCGGCTTAGCGCCAAGTCCACCACCTGTCACAACAACAAGAGGCGCGCGTGTATCAAAACCAAGCTTCTTCTTAAAATCATCTGCTTCTGGCTTTGAGAACATACGAAAGTCAGAGCTAATTGGTATGCCAACATATGACGCTTTTTCAACTGGATACTGATAGTTATCAAGCGAAGCACCTGTTGCAATATATGAGGCTACACGCGAAAGTACTCGGTTAGTAAGGCCTGGATGCGCATCAGAGTCATGTAAAACCACAGGAATCCTGAGCAAGAATGCTGCGATACCAGCTGGCAAGCAGACAAATCCACCTTTACAGAACACGACATCAGGCCTCCACGCAATCATCTTTACAAACGACTGTACGAATCCTGCAAGTATCTTAAACGCATCGATAATATTTGGCAGCACAATGTCACTAAATCGCAGCAACTGCCGGAAGAGTGGGATACCGTAGTATCTTCGAAACTTCCCTGCCAAGATGATATCGACACGTACGTCCGGATCAATTGCTGTGATTATCTCACGAGCTTGCGCCTCAAATGCCTTATCGCACCACATGCGTATTTCGTGTGACGAATCGTAATTCCTGAGACTCTTAACGACGGCCGCGATTGGCGTCACGTGTCCGCCCGAGCCCCCACCTACTGCGAGAACTTTCATCTGCCCCTCCTATCACACTAGTATCATTTACAGTATACCGCGAAAGTTGAAATGCGAGACCAAGTGCGCCAGCAATAAATACCATACTCGTACCTCCAAAGCTAACTAATGGCAACGTCACCCCTGTCAGTGGAATCAGACCAATCATTGACGCAACATTAATAAACACATGCGCCATTAGCCACGCAAAAATACCTACACACGCAAGCTTTGCCCACATATTGGAGGAATGATCAGCAATCTTCAGGATGCGCACCAGTAGTGCACCAAAAAGCGCCAGGATCACTACAAGCCCCACAAAACCAAATGTCTCACCCATAATGGCAAAGATCGAGTCATTAGTAGATTCTGGGAGATAGCCAGTCGCTTGTATGCTATTGCCGATTCCTACCCCAAACATCCCTCCACTTCCGACAGCAATCTGCGCCTGGCGTGCCTGTAGGTCTTCGTCTGTATTGGAAGTTAGAGTTGTGTCACCCTGAAAAAATGTTGCAACACGATCCCGTCGGTGAGGTGCAGCCACAATCAACAATGTACCTGCGATTAAACCGCCTGCAATAATAAACAAGACAACCTTTCTACTCAGCCCAGCAGCAAATATCATCGCCATCACTATGGAAATCAATATAACGCCTGTACTCATGTTTTTCTGCAAGACAACTACAAACACAATCAAGAGCGCCAATAAGGCGGCAATCGGTATCAGCGTCATGTCACGGTCGTTTACTTTTGCCTCCTTGTAACGAACAGCGAGGAGCCCCGCCACAAAGACAACCACGGCAAACTTCAGAAACTCAGCTGGTTGCACACTGCCAAGTGGCCCCAGATCAAACCAGCGCACAGCGCCATTTACTGTTGGAGCAAGTGGTAATCCCAAGAATGCAGCAAGAGCAAGCACCAGACAAGCGCCAAGCCCTAGTAGCAATATATGCATCGCGTGCTTTTGCAGGAAAGAAAACGGAACTTTTGCCATAACAAAGAATGCGACAAGTGCAAGTCCAAGCGCCATTGCCTGTCTAATAAAAAAGTGCGAGTCACTAAAGTTTGCTCCGCCTCCAAAATTGAGGATATACGCACGCTGAGGGCCAATAGCATACATGACGATAAGACCGAGCATCATAAGAAGCCCCATATATAATATGATCTGATAATCAGGACGGTGCCGTCTGACACCGCTCATTGATTGGCGCAGTGAAGATGCTGCCCGAGCCATAAGGCTATACATGCCCTCCACCGAGCGCCAGAAGGACACCAAAGAATGCCGTCACAGAACTGATTACCCAGAATCTCATAGTCACCTTCACTTCGGGCCATCCAACTGCTTCTAGATGATGGTGGATTGGTGCCGAAAGGAATATTTTCTTTTTGAATAGACGCTTTGAGGTAATCTGCACCAAACTTGATCCTGCCTCAATCACGAAGAGAAAGCCAATGACAGGCAACAATAGTAGCGAATTAGTCAACATCGCGACCACACCAAGTGCCACTCCATACGCAAAGCTTCCGACATCACCCATGAAAAACCGCGCTGGATGAATATTAAACCATAGATAGCTCAGCAGAGCCCCAATAACAGTAAAGCAAAAGCCGGCCAGGAACATCTGGTCTTGGAGTAGCGCAATCAATCCAAAAGCTCCAAAACTTGTAATCAAAAGACCACCAGCTAAGCCATCGAGACCATCACTTATATTGACCGCGTTCCCAGTAGCTGTGACAACGAATGCAAATAACGGCACGATCCACACACCGATATCAATCGACCCAAAATACGGCATCATCACACTTGTAAAACCAAGCTTTTCATAAAAATACCAGCCAAGCACAACACCAATAGTGATAATCATCAGGAACTTGATACTTGAACGAAGCCCTGCAACTCCAAGTCCTTTCCCTCTGATATTTATGACATCATCAAGTAGTCCAACCGCACCACCGCCAATAAGTGCAGCAAGCGGCAGCCATGTTTGTCCGCGATCTAAGTTAAACACACATGTCACTGCAATGATTGACAACACACCGATGATACCGGCCATCGTCGGGATTGATCGCTCAAATTTCTTTGCATGAAGTTTGGTGAAAACTTCTAGCTTCTCACCTGTCGTGCTCGTCTGTCGCTGCTTTTTCCAGAACTTATAGCGATATGCTAAAAATGTATACACAGGCGTCAGTGCCATACTGATCAAGAATGCAACGACACTCACAAGCACAATATCGCCTAATGCGCTTGCTAGAGTTGCCTGAGTCATGTGAGATGCCATATTATCCTTTCGGCTCCAGTTTCATGTAATCGATCATCCAGTTAGATATGTCGGTAAAGATAGGCCTGGCGTGAATGCCGCCTTCGTAATTTTTACCAGGACCTGATACCTGTACCATTATGACATATCGAGGCTTACTATCGCCACCGTAGCCAAGATATGTTGCCACAGTTTGGCCTGAGTTATACTTACCATTCACAATAGTCTGTGCCGTACCAGTCTTGCCGCCCACTTCGTACCCTTTCTTATCGATCCCAGGAGATGTGGTACGTCGTGCATCATAGAGCATTTTTCGCATAGTGCGCGAAGTGCTAGCAGAAATCGTTTTCTGCTCAGAACTCGGGTTGGCTTTCTTCTTGAAGACATCATTTGCATCTACATATCCGCCCACGATCGTTGGCTTATAATACGATCCGCCATTGATGATCGAGCAGAATCCTGCTGACACTTGCATCATAGTCACTTCAAGACCTTGACCGAATGTCATATTTGCATAGCGCACAGCATTTCCTTCAACTTCATCAGGTGAAATAACCTGGCCTTTTGCTTCCCCTGCTACTTCGATACCCGTTCGTTCGCCAAGACCAAATTTATCATGGTAGTAGTTGTACATTGTTTTGCGGGCATCATAGGTGATGCGCGAACCCCCGCCAAGCCGTTCCAACAGAGTAACTGTTGCTGTATTGAGCGAATTATTGAGCGCAGTCTGCATCGAGATTGTCCCCCTGATGCCCTTAAACGCATTCTCGATAGTGCGATCATCGACTTTAATGTAGTCATTATTTACATAAGTCGTCTGCGGAGTCATGATGCCCTTATCGACAGCCATCGCCATACTGTAGGTTTTCATGACTGATGCTGGCTCATAGGGTGAAGTCACAGTAGCATTATTGAACGCTGCAGGATTTTTAACTGTAGTAAACTTCTCTGGGTTATAGGTTGGTGAATTTGCCATCGCAAGCACATGTCCATTGTTCGGATCCATCACAAGCACGCTCCCTGCCGATGCACCAATTTTTCGTAGTTGACTGGCAAGAGCTTTTTCTGTATACGATTGAATATTCCTATCAAGTGTCAGCACCACATTCTTGCCATCCTCACTTGGGATCCTTGTATTTTGGCCGCCAATTGAAAGTGGCACATTTCTCACATCAGTTACCGACTTTAGGATGCCATCTTTGCCGCGCAGCTCGCCATCAAGACCCTCTTCAATGCCGTACTGGCCTTTTTCCTCAGCATTCACAAATCCCAATGTTTGAGCAGCAAGCTTACCCTCAGGATAGACACGCCTAGTAGTTGGTTGAAAACCAAGCCCACGGAGATTTTTACTCTTCAATATGCTTGCTTGTTTGTTTGAGATATTTTTTGCAACGATTTTATATCGGCTTGGCTTGGCGCGAACAAGCTCTTCGATTCCTTCGACTGCTTCACCTCCCGCAACACTATGAATAGCTTTTACAATTTCATTTGGCTGGTCCACGTCGACTGGATCAACAAATACCGTGAAGACACCTTCATTTAGCACCATTTTGACTGGAGTCGTACCATCCATCGCATAAATTTCACCACGCTTAGCATGGATCACTAGACTCTTTACTTGCTCCTTTACCGCAAGCGAGACGTATTTTTCGTGCTCGATTATCTGCATATAAAACAAACGGGCTACAAAAATAGCCACAACCACAAATACAAGCTTGACTAGAAGCTGTATTCTACTGTGCGGAAGCTTGGAAGTCGCCTCCGACATTACCGTATATTTGTCGTATTATCGGGCGAAGTCATCTCCTTGGCAACTTCACTCTTGCTGACAGCTTCGAGTGATGTAAGACGAGCATTTTCTACTTCGAGATTTGTCTTTTCGCTTGTAAGCTCCGCGATACGATCATCAATTTTCTGCGCTTGATGGTCATAGCTCGTCGCTTTTGTTGCCTGAGTAAGATATATCAAGCCGAGCACAGTAATCATAAGTGCTACAAGCACTGTATGTGTCACTGGGCCAAGTTTGACACTAGAAGCAAATGCGACTGTGTTTTGGTTGCGACGCATGGTCTGTTGAGTAGAGGCGCGACGCTTGAATGTGGTGGATCGTTGATAAGACATGAGTGTGGTGTTTATTTTCGTTTTTGTTTGTATTTTTTTAGAGAGGGTTTGGGGCTCTCTCAGAGAGCCCCGCCTTCCTCGGCACAGGAACTATTTGTGTCGTACGACAACTTTCGTTACAACTTCCTGGCTCTGTACTGGGATGTGAATTGGCATTCTTTCCCCTTCCTTTTTGTTTTATTTTTTCACTGCGACACGTAGCTTGCTGCTTCGCGAACGCGGATTGTGAACATCGTAAAGTGCTCCTGAGATCGGTTTTTTTGTAAGGATGCTTAGCTCAGCTTCGTATCCACTCGCCGTTTGAGACGAGAAATATCGCTTCACCAGACGATCTTCAAGACTATGAAAGCTGATGATTCCAACTCTGCCGCCTGCATTCAGCAGCTTCGGCAAAAGCGGCATCAGATCTTCAACCTGCTTGAGTTCATCATTGACCTCGATCCGTAGAGCTTGAAAAGTACGCGTAGCTGGGTGGATTCTTCTCTTCTGATGAGAAAATCCGCTACGATGCGTTGCTTGAATTGCGTCTGCGAGTTGATCCGTTGCCTCAAAAGGTCTTGCTTCTACGATCGCCTTTGCGATCCGTCTAGCTACTGGACGCGGCTCTTCGCCATATCGACAGATAATATCGACTAAATCAGCTTCAGAGTATGTATTTACAACATCTTTGGCTGTTTTTGCCTGGGTATTATCCATGCGCATATCCAGTGGACCTTGTTTGTTAAAGGAAAAACCTCGCTGCGGCTCATCAAGCTGCGGTGATGACACCCCCAAATCTGCCAAGATAAGGTCAAACGTTCGCCTCTCGCTCACCAGCTGCTTTGCAGCAGCTAGAAAGTCAGATCCGCGAAATTCTACACCTTTTTCAAGTAGATTTTCTAAGAAAGGACGCGTATGTGCGTCGCGATCAACAAGAACAGAAGTTTCATAGTTACCGGTAGCTTTCAAAAACTGACTCGCATGTCCTCCGTAGCCGGCAGTAAGATCAAGATAGTTCTCTCCCTGCTTAGGATGCATAATTTCGAGTGTTTTCTCCAGCAAAACTGGAATATGAACCTGTGGTGGATGTTCTTTAATACTCATGACGATTATTATATCGCGACACGTGTATCTTCGCATAGCTTAAATATCATGTGCGTACAATAATCGCTCGAGATCACCTACCCCGGTACTATGCGTCTTTGTTTGTTTTCGCATGTGTTTGTTTTTGTATAAGTTGCCTTCACCGATTCACTGTGTGAGTCATAATGTGAAGGTTGAGAGACTTATGTGTGAGATATCTTTTAGAAAGGTATCTCTGTGAGGTGGAGTTTTTTTGGGAGGTGTGTTTTGAGGAAGGTTCGTCGGCTGTTTAATGTGTGCCGTTTCTACCACTCACATAGTACCAGGTAGGTGGTCTCGAGGTTATTTTCTAGATGTTAATGTGCAACAATTCTGAAATAGCTGCCAACACGGATTGCTTCAACTTCTCTGTCGATATGTGCAAAGTCGAGCTGAGCTTGTTTCAGAGTCACTCTGCCTTGTTTTTGATCGAGTTCAGCCTCAGTCTTACCGGTACGAAAACGTACGCTGAGATCAGCAACTCGTTCATCAAGCAAGCTTCCTTCAAGTTCTGGCTCAATCTTTGATTGCCAGACTTCAAGCGGATAGAGGTGCAAGTAGTCACCAAATCCTTTGGTGATCACTACCCCGCTCTCGAATTCCTCGCGAAGTTCGACCGGTATTGTCAGTCGGTTTTTGTCGTCGAGTTTTCTCGTGAAGTAGTCTACTTTTACCATAGCTTGTTTACAGTGTGGATTTAATTTGCTGTGGTGTTTGTTTTTTATTTACCCACTGGATTTAGTCTACACTCCACATTTACCCACTGCAACCCCCATTTTTACACTTTTCTATGAAATCAATAGTTTTCCACAGTTTTGGGGAAAACAAAAAAGTCCCCGAGAGGACTTTTTATTTTACGCGACAATCTACCTACCGAGGAAGAATGCCGTAAGTGCTTCGTCATATTGAGTGGTTGAACGCAGCGCAACCCATAAACAAACAAAAAATAGGTTGATAAGGAGCGAAACTATAAGCAGCGCAGCCATAGCATCCCTACCCGTATCAAAAACTACCAGGGATTTCTTTGCCGACTTTGATGTATTTTTTGCTGTCTTCTTCATATTGCTAATGCTAGCATAAACCACTTACTAAGTTCAAGCTGCAAGATTCATCTTCAGGATCTCAACAGCTTGTTCAAGAGAAACAGCATCTTTCGGCGTACTTGGCGCCACGTCATCAGCGTATACATGGATAGACCGTAAACGCTCGGGTGTGCTGTGAAGAAGATTCTTTTCCTTATCATCAATAATTATCGCGTGCTGTGCTTCAATCCGCACCTCTCCATCAGCCATATGAAATGGCTGCGATCCATCACCAGAAATCTGTGCCTCGAGCCTAGTCGCTTTCGCTTGATGGTTAACGATCCATTGTTTCATGTGTTTAGGCTCAAGTAATCGCCTGAGAAGGGCTATCTTAAACTCTTGGCCTACCACATCTTCGGTAAATGTCTGCAAACCATACGCGCATATCCCCTGCTCAGTCGACTCATCAAGAAAATCTACCAATTCCTTTGCGCCGCTGATCACTATACGTTTTACTAGCTCTTCTTCTCCGAAAAACCTAACCATATCTTGTGCAAGCTGCTCTGGATCTGCTTCAAGTCCAAATGCCTCACGCATATAAGCATACGGAGATACCGCACCACCAGCACCCTCGTGAACACGAGCCGCATACTCAAGAATCGCTTTGTCTTGCGCGTCATCGTCTGAATGTGCAATCTGATACTCGGCCACCACGTCGACTAATTCGTCACTTTTAATCAAAGTACGGTCTAGGTCAACCAAGACTAAAGAATCAACCTTTTCTACCGGTTCTCTTTCAAAGTCTGTAGGTGTTTGCTGCATTTCAAGTGTCATCTGTTCTTATGATAAACATCAAGGATTAACTTCGCAACTGCTGCGCCATCATGACGGATCAACGAGCGAGTCACTGGCAGTACATCACTTGTCTCTTTCGCATCAATACCACCTAAAAGATCACCGCCATATGGTATGTAGTGCGCTTCTTTGAGCTGAGCTTGATCCGCCTCAACAACATACGAGCCCTCAGCTTTGTAGCGTTCAGCAAGTCCGACGTCTGGAATCGCGTCGTTATATATCATATAGTCAAGGAACTCTTCACCTGCGAGACGTTCTATTTCAGCCGCGTGACCTGAAGCCGCGAGATCATCAGTCTGACCTTCTTTTGTAACAAGATTGCATACATATAGCTTCTTTGCAGATGAAGCTTTCACGGCATCGACAATCCCATCAACCGCAAGAAGAGGTCCGATCGACGTATAGAGATCACCAGGCGCAACTACAATCAAGTCAGCCTCTGCGATCGCTTCAAGCGCATGCGGATTTGCTTGCCCCTTTGGATCAAGGCTCAGACGAGCTTCACGAGGATTCTGTGAAAAATGTTCTGCATCAATCACCTTTTCACCCCGCAACTCTGCACCGTCCGGCCATGTCATAACAAGCCGTACATTATCGAGTGTTGCCGGCAACACACGGCCACTGGTTCGCAAGATATCCGATGCGGTCTGTACGGCGTCAGCAAAACTGCCTGTGGTTTTTTCAAGTGCAGTAAGGAACATATTCCCAAATGAGTGCCCCCTGAAAGTGCCTTCTTCAAATCGATAGTTAAAAAGATCACGCATATCCGGCGAGCGACTGAGTGCAACCAAGCACTGACGCACATCCCCTGGTGGCAATACGCCCAGCTCATCCCTTAGCACTCCAGTGCTGCCTCCATCGTCAACCATGTTTACAATAGCAGTCAAATTGCTCGTATGATGTTTCAACTCATCAAGCAGCATAAAGCTGCCAGTTCCACCACCTAGTACTACTATCTTTACATTCGTATCGTTCATCGTGCCTCTTTCTGTATTTTACCTAAGACTTTTCTCCACCACAATGCACTCGGACGAATCGTACGCTTCATAGTATCGTATTCTACCTCTACGAGCCCAAAATCAGGCCACTTGCCGTGTGCCCACTCAAAATTATCAAGTAAGCTCCAGTGGAAATAGCCTCTTAGGTCAACACCTTCTTTTAGCGCTTCGGAAAGTGCCATCATCGTCTTCATCAACCACCATTTTCGGTATGTGTCACTATGATCCGCTAGACCATTCTCTGTCACAATAAGTGGTAATTTATATTTTTCATGAAGCCGCTCCAGAACATGCTGCAGATGATCTGGGTGCATATCCCAACCAAGATCACTAAGTCGTTCGTCCTCATTGTGAATTCTATAGCCATAGACTCTGGAAGAAAAGTAATAATTTACACCGATAAAATCACAGGTCTTTCTGACTCGTTTCAATATATAGTCATCTTGCACGTATTGGAAAAAACGCGCACTAAGACCCGAAAGCCAAGCATCGTCACCTGGGAAAAAGTAGAATGAATTTTTAGCAATAGACACTTTAAATCGCCGATTGGTTTTATGAATCATCCGCGCCGCAAGATTGTGTGCACGAATCTGGTTGTTTGCAACTCGCCAAGCCAACCATTTGCTTTGCTTCATGGGTGGCCACTCACCACGTAAATAGCCCATATAAATGACAGTGTCTGGTTCGTTGATTGTAATGACATAGCGAATGTCTTTACCAAGCTCATTAATCACCTTCTCAGCGTATCGTACAAAGTATTTTATGTTTGACCGCTTTTCAAAAGCGCCTTTTTCTCTAAACCACTCCGGTACCGTAAAGTGGATCAGCGTCATCATTGGCTCAATACCACGCTTCTTGAGACTAGCTATATATTCCCTATAGTGCTCAATCGCTTCTGCGTCCCATTGACCTTCTTTCGGCTCGATACGAGACCATTCTACGCTAAATCGAAATGCATTGAGATTAAGCTCTTTTATCAGATCAAAATCTTCCTCATATTTGTTGTAATGATCTGCTAGTTTCCCAGATATGTAATTATCCGGGCTCTTGATTTCTTCCCTGACCTTCTCTTTTTCATATACTTCAAGATCGTGATAGCGGTATTCGCCTTGAGCCGCTTTAGCTTTTGCGTTTTCAAGCTCCCAAACAGTCCAATCATTATGATTGCCACCTTCTATCTGATGTGCTGATGTTGCTGCCCCCCAGAGAAATCGCTTTGGAAATGTTAGACTCGGCTTTTTCTGCATATTGTCCCATTATAGCACTAGGAAGTATCTCTTATCAGCGTCGAGGTCTACTATGCTGATTTGACCATTGCCTCCGGCCAGCACTATGGCGGCCAAGTGCAGCTTTTATCTTTGCATCTAAGCTATCGGACTTTGGCGAAATAGCCTCAGGTACAGTCAGCGACTCTTTCTTTGGTACGTCGTCTTGAATCGATTTTTGCTCCTCTTCACTAATCATGTCCTGCAATACATGTAGTATAAAGCTTGCAAACGGCTCGCTTCCTTCCCGCATTATGTGTTTATTGATAATTTTAAAAACAATACCTGCGGCTTCACCATCCCCCCTCTCAATGCCGTACCATACAGAGTTATCAGGTGCTTGCTGCGCGAGAGCAAGTAGATCCCTTAGGACTGTCATTCTATCTTTATTCAGTTCTGGTGCTTCAGTCGTTGTGCCTTCTCGTTCCATAGTATTCACTATTGTGTACTACCGTGAATAAAAGTCAAGTCACAACATCTTCACCGAAATGCTTCTGTAGACGCATCTTGATCGAGCCTTCGTGACGACCAAGTTTTTTGCTAAGTGATTCGATAGATTCGCCGTTCTGAAAATCTTGCTTGAGAGTAGCGTCATCCTGTGTACCCCAAGGCTTATAGGCGTTTGGGTATGTCAGACGCATTTTTGCTATCTTATCGCTCCACGAACTTTTACTGCTACTTTTGGCTGGTTGTTTCATGCGAGTTTCAATATTTTTCTCTAAATGTGCGAGTCGTTTGGCATCATTAGCAGACTTCGTCCTAAGCATATCGTCAATATCGAGGGCAACTTGACTCACCTTCAGTGCCATCTGATTGATACCATGAAGATATAAACTGTTCACATTTTTTACTCGACTCAGCGCCACATATCCCATGCCCTCAACGAATGCTTTCCTCAGATCAATTCGCGCAGCATCAAGCGTCATACCTTGAGATTTATGCACTGTGATAGCCCATGCGAGACGAAGCGGGATCTGCGTAATTGATGCACGTTTTTTGTCACCATCACGCAACTCCCAAGTATCAGGCTGAAATATTACTTCCTTCCCACTGCTTAGTTCAACAATTGGGTATTCGCTCCCTGGCTCAAACCCAACAACCTCTCCGATGCTACCGTTGACATATTTCTTTTCAAGGCTATTCTTTACCGCCATCACCAACGCACCTTTTTTAAGTCTTAAAGTGCGAGGCGCCAACACTGATCTCTGTAAATTTTCTACATAGTTTGCCGCACCTGTTGTCGTCTGAGTGTACTGAATTTCATCCCCCTCAAGCGCTTCAAGTTTTGCCTCGTTAATCGCATCAACATCAATATTTACTGTATGGAGCTCTGTCAGTACTACATCCACTGGTACAGCCACCTCAGCGCGAGCAAGCAGCGTTTCAGCGTGGCGACGTCGGACATCACCTGCTCGCATAGCTGCCAAAATACCACTCAGTGTATCGTCATCTTGACGATGCTGCTCTTCAAGATAGCAAATCACCGGGTCAAGTTCCTGCCATACTCGACTCATTACTACAAAGCTACCTTCTCTTGAATCACCTCGATTGATTGGAGGCAGCTGGAAGAAATCTCCACTCATTACTACTTGAATCCCCCCAAATGGCACATCAGGCTGTTTACGCACAAGCCGACAAACTTCATCAACCATATCGAGACGAAAATCATGCAGCATCGAAATCTCATCTATGATGAGTACATCAGTTTTTTCTATAATCTCACGTCGTCCCTTGCTGATGTTTTCAGCAAAATGCCCTGGGAGCTCATCGTGCACACCAATCCCGCTCCAGCTATGAATAGTCGTACCACCAAGATGCGTTGCCGCCAGACCCGTAGTTGCCGTTACCGATACATGTTTGCCCTCGGATTTTGCTAGCCTTATAAATTGGTTGAGCACAAATGTCTTTCCCGCCCCAGCTGGACCAGTTAAAAACACGTGCTCGCCAGTCAGCATGATCTCGAGTGCAAGAGCTTGTTTCATTATGCTTTATTGTACTACGAAACGAGAGAAAACTGAGCTTGCTCGGTTTTTTGAGTGAGGACGTACATCAGCGAAGTTATTGTAGCATTCTCTAAGCTGATGTTATACTTAAGCGTATCAATCTAAGTGAGGTAAAAGATAGGGATATGGACGAAACTCCACAAGCACCAACACCACCGACGCCACCAATAGCGCCACAACCACCAGTCAACACACCAAACCCAGCACCAACACCAAGCAGCAATAAAGGACTCATCATCGGCCTCGTAGTCGGTGGAGTTGTTCTCTTGCTTGTCGTTGTAGGTATTATTTTGGCTATCGTTCTGAGCAATAAAGGCAGCGATACATCCAAAAACTCTGACACTCAAAAAACGTCAGACCAAGAAGACCAGCCAGAAACATCCGACGACTCTCTGCGTGAAGCGAATGGAGAGACTGCCAAGTATCTATCAAACTTTGATGCAGTCTGCGAGAATGGCTCAATCGCCAACGCTGCTACATTTACTAAGCCATACAAGGTAGTTGCTTTCTCTAAAAATAGCACAAGCAGAAGCTTTTCACAGGTAACACTCGCCTACAAAGCTACTTACGCAGCCGACTATAAAAAGTTCGAGGATGTCAATGTTGTAGCATGTCTCGACGAAAAAGCAGGCTCAGCCGTTAAATCAAAAACTTGTGATTTCAAGTCAGATGGTAAGACAATTTCTCTAGATTACTACGCAGTAAAATACACACTCACACTACGCGAAGCAAAGACTGGCAAGCTCATCAAGACACTTGCTGATATTAATGGCCCAGCCACAAGCTGCCCGTTCTTTGTTACTTATGACAAGAGTAATCCAAAGTACTATGCAAGGCCTGACAGCGATGCTGTAGATGCAGCCCTTAAGGCATTCGCAGCAGAGTAAACCTCTAGTAAACGTAAAAGATCCCTCGAATTTGAGGGATCTTTTTTATAGCTGCACTTTATCCTCTTGGTGGCTCGCCGCCAGCTGGCTCGTCAAGTAATTTCTTACTTTTGATCTCGTAGCGCTTCCCTGTCACTGCAGACGTAATGTAGTCTTCATTAATGAGGCTTACAAACGTATCGAGATCATTCCCGTCCATAATAATAATTCGGTCTTCCTCGTCAGTCATCAGCTCAAGCTGCATGTCATCCGCATACTCAAGTGCTTGTTCTTGAGTAACTTCGCCAATATCAAGTTTCTGCAGCTTGTTCACTGTTTTCTTGCGGTCTTTCACGAGACTCTGTAAGTCTACGCCTTCTGGAAAACTGAGCTTATATTTCGATTCAATTTCTGATACTTTTCTATCCGCTAGCGCCTGCTTCTTATAGTCATATTCAAATAACCGCTCAAATTTCGACTGACTAAACACAAAGATATCCTTATCGACGATCAGCACCTGATTGTCAGCAGGAATCTTTAGACCTACGTCAGCCTTAAAACGGTCAAATCGGCCACCGTTGATCTCCCAACTTACCGCACCTTTGAGTGCAGCACTCGTTTGAAGTAATTTAGCGATATAAAAGCTTGGTTCCTTAGAATCCTTCTTTGAAAACCTAGCAATAATGCCTTTCATACGCTTAAATTCATGTTCTTCTTCATTAAACTCGGCAATATCCGTTCGCTCACTCTCAATCACATGAAGCAACTTCGATGCCTTTTCGATCTTACCAAGCTCGGTACGAAGTAACACATTTTCTTCTGCTTCGCTCATCTCAAACTCACGAACGCTTAGGCCCGTTCCAGCGCCTAGGTTAGCAAAGCTAATTGGATCATAAAGAAAGAGCGCGCGAATCTGCTGAGTAAGCTCGCTAGAAAATTTCATTACAAATGGTGTGTAGAATTTATTAAAGAGAAAAAGTTCTATCTCTAAGTCATTTTTTACACTATCGGTTTGGTTCGCCCAATTAAAGATATCAGTTGGCTCATTTTCAGAATCTGGAGTAGTTTTTTCATCGCTCATAGTGATAAATTGTATCACATCATCCTGGGAGAAATCGATATCTCCTGCAGCAAAGGCCGGACTTCTGCCGCTAGGAAAAATGAGCCTATAACAAGCAACGTATCGTTCTTTGATGCAAGCAGTTCGCTTAACGCTCGGTTCACATCCACCCGCACTACAACACGTGAAACACCACTCGCTTCCAAAGCTTTGGCAACAACACTCGCTTTCATTGCGCCAAGTGGCATATCCTGCTCTTTTGTAAATTCTGTAACAATCACCTCTTTGGAGAAGCGTGCAATAATTGGCGCAACAGCCTGAAGTTCTTTACCTTCTTTTAGCGCCAAAAGAATCACTGGCTCGACTCCAGGAAATCGTTTCACAAAGCTATTAAAGAATGTTGTCATCTTTTGCTCATTATGCGCACCATCGACAATAAGCACTTTGTTATTCAGTGTATGTAGCTCCATGCGAGCTGGCACGTTTGTGTGGAGCGTCCTCACAAGCTCTGCAGCAGATAGTTCCTGGAGATTGTCTCGATCTCTTATAAAATCATAGGCGCTTTTCGCCAAAATCCAGTTTCGCTGCTGAAATACAGGCACATCACTTTCCTCGTCAGGTTCTACAGACAAAACTCTGTGAAGTGTCGCGTTCTTTCTCGTTGACTCGGCCGCAATAACATCATCAACTTCTGGTGATTGCCTATAGCAAAATACGTGATTCCCTGGCCAAATAATTCCTGCTTTTTGCCCGGCAATCTCAGTCAAGGTATCACCCAAAATATTAGTATGGTCAAGACCGATATCCGTTATTACAGCTACCTTATCTTCCCTGGTGCAAATGTTACTAGCATCATGAAGACCACCTAATCCTGTCTCTACTACCGCATAGTCAACTTTTTCTTTTTCGAAAACCCACAGTGAGAATATCATTAAAAATTCAAAATAGGAAAGATCCTCCACGTTGGCATTCTGAACAATCTTGTAAAATTCACTAAAATACTCAACAAAGAGCCCTTCGCGGAGTGGTTCACCATTGATCTGCACCCTCTCAGTGATGCTCGTAATATGAGGCGTAACTGTTAATCCGACCTTGCACCCACCGGCCCCTAGTAATGATGCAATAAAATAGCAGGTAGATGTTTTGCCACTAGTTCCTGCGGCGTGTATAATTCGTAATTTTTCATGTGGCGATCCTGCTGCTTTTGCTAGCGATAGTGCACGATCAGTAGTTACTCCACCCTCGTGATAGTGATTCAGATCCGGTATATATGGTGCGAGTAATCGCTCACAGTCTTTAATGGTTGAAATAGCCACCTCTAGAGTATAGCATCTGAGCCGTGGGTACTTTTAGTCTACTCTACAATCTCTACACCATTCCAAAATGCAACATAGCTTGCAAAGTCTTTTTTCACACGCTCCGTGGAGCCAGCTTTTGGCTCTGGATAATACCACGCGCCGAAGTCATTCGTGTTTCCATCAACTAATATGTCGTAGTAGCTTGCTTCACCCTTCCAATGACAAGTCGTGTGATGACCTGAGTCTTTAAAATATTCTTTCTTCAGAGAATCTGGTGGAAAATACCAGTTCCCCTCTATGCGTATTAACGCTTCTTTTGGTGCTTCAGCAATAGTCGTATTATTCCAGACTGCTCTCATCGCCCCCTCCTAGCTCGTAACCTTCTTGAAGCCCTCGACCAGCTTATGAATGTCCTCAGATGTATGCGCTGCCGAGACCTGCACCCTGATACGCGCCTTGCCTTTTGGTACTACAGGGTATGAAAATCCAACCACAAAGATACCTTCCTCGAGCAATTTTCTGGCTGTCTCCATCGCCTCTACTTCAGAAAACATAACTGGCGTAATTGGATGTTCGCTCTCACTTACTGAGAAACCGGCTTTTTTCATCTCGTCGCGGAAAGCTCGGGCATTTCCTCTTAGTTTTTCACCAAGTTCAAGGTGCTCATCGATATAATCAAGCACGAAATCTGCCGCTCCGGCAATGCCTGTATCAAGCGCATTTGAGAAAAGATACGATCTTGAGCGTTGACGAAGAAAATCTGCCGCTTCACTGTGCGTTGCAATATACGCACCACCAGCTCCACCGAGAGCCTTACCATATGTACCGGTTATAAAATCTACCCTACCAGTCGTGCCGGTATGTTCCATCGTGCCACGTAGACGATCACCGAGTACGCCAACCCCATGTGCGTCATCAACCATCACTAGCGCATCATACTTATCCGCCAAATCACAAATCTCTTTCATTGGTGCTATGTCTCCATCCATCGAGAAGACGCCGTCTGTTGCAATCACGCGAAGACGCTTATCTTGCGTAGCCCGTAGCTTTTCCTCAAGGCTTGCCATATCCATATGATCATACACATGACGATCAGCTTTCGAGAGACGCACAGCGTCAATAATTGATGCATGGTTGAGCGCATCAGAAATAATTGCATCCTCTGGACCAAAGAATGTCTGGAATAGTCCAACATTTGCCATAAAACATGAGCTGTACAACACTGCATCTTCTGTATCTAAGAACTTTGCCGTTTTCGCCTCAAGCTGCTTGTGTAGCTCTTGAGTGCCACAGATAAATCGAACAGACGCAAGGCCAAACCCCCAACGCTCCAAGGCTCGATCGGAAGCTTCTCGAAGTTCAGCCGTACCCGAAAGACCTAGATAGTTATTTGAACAAAAATTTAGTAGCTTTTTACCGTCAACTTCGATTTCTCGACCTTGAGGAGAACTGAGGATCCGCTCTGTCTTATACAAAGACTGATCATGGATAGACTGGATTTCGTCCTTCAAAATACTCTGTAGATTTCCGTACACGTTTCTCTCCTAGAATTTAAAGATAATTTTTGGATGCTCATTCATTGCTGCCTCAAACTTGCTCGGTTCAAAGTCAGCAAACGGCAATATTGTCCCTTCACCCTGCGCAAGTAGAACATTCCATAGCTTGTCTTGTATGCCATTGGATTTACTCGAAAGTACTCGCTGTGATATCTGCCAAGTCTTGAAGATTTCACGCCCAATAATACTATGGATTGTTACGCCGCGGGTAATAACTCTTGGGAAACTTGGGATGGTCAGATCACCATCTTTGATACCAAAGAGCACCACATCGCCACCTCTACGCACACTATCAATCGCATTATTAATAGATGACGGAGGGCCTGCCATCTCCATAGCTACATCGACACCTTTTCCATACGTCAACTCCATAATTCTCTCGATAACAGCCGGATCCGACTGCCAGCTATGCTCTTTCTGAGATGGCTCAATCGCAATCGTTTCATCTGCGCCCATCTGCCGAGCAAGCTCAAGATTTGCTGGATTCACATCTACCACAACTACTTTTGCCGCTCCAAAATCCTTTGCAAGCAAGAGTGAAAATAATCCGATTGGCCCTGCACCAAAAATAGCCACGCGCTGCCCGCGCACATCAACTTTTGTCAGTGCATGTACTGCATTACCAAACGGATCATACATTGCAGCGATTTCTGGCCTCACGCGTGTAGTGTCAACTGACCATAAGTTTTTTGCAGGAATTTTCACATACTCAGCAAAAATTCCATCTATTGAAATACCTAGAATCGCTTCATTGAGGCACACATTTGCCTCACCAACTCGACACTGATAGCAACGTCCGCATGTGACATGAGAGTCGCCAGACACAATACTGCCAACCTCAATCTTTGCTTTATTCAGAGGGTCAGGATCAGAGTAAAGACCCTTCACCGCCGAACCTGCTTCGACAATTTCGCCCACAAATTCATGTCCGACAATCCGTCGGGTCTTATTTTCACGAGCCAGACTATCATGGAAAAGATCTTTAAATGCTTGCCGATACCATAGCCCGCGATCAGAGCCACATACACCTGCATACTGCATCTTTAAAATCACAGATGTCGCGTCGTCTGGATTCGCCTTCTCGTCAAGATGTGGTTGCTCTAAGTCTACGAGTGAAAATCCTTTTGAATCTCCCCACGCACTCTGTGCAGTATCAATTACAAGTCCTTTCATGACTATTCTGTGACCTTAAGAAGCCCTACGAAGTTATCATTTAGATGATCGTGAAAACCCCACTCACCAACTCTGCTAGGTGTAAACGAGGCAGACTCACCAGGCTGGAGCACGGGAAGGTTAAGCTCTGTTTCGTCTGTATGTGCCGGATGATCATCGCTCGAGAACTGTACAGGTTGATTTGACTCATTCTTCACGGTCACCTTCTGGCCTTTCTTGACGTCATATGAGTTTGGCTCAAATCCTGTACCTTTGCCCGTAAATCTAATTATCACATCATCAGTTTTTGAAGCTTCTTCTTCGACAGGCTTCTCATTCTTGCTAGTTTCTTGAGTATCCGTCGTACCAACCGTTTGGTCCGTTTTATCATCCTTATTCATTGTAAGCGCATACGCAACCACTCCACCAAGAGCAAGTACAACTACTACACCAACTATCCATGCTACTGCATTATTCTTCGACTCCACGTTCCCTCCTATCATGTATGTGCTTATCGTACCTCCAATTATACACCCATGAGAGCAGCAAAGTCAGACCGAGTAGCCACCAGAAAACTCTGTACCAGCCTTCCGCGGTTTCTCTTCCTAGGTTTGTACCATGTATAAAAATCAGCACCATCGCAAGTATCTGCGCCCATTCGATATATCGCCACCAGTTTCTGTCTTTAAACCATCGATGAAGCTCGTACGATAGGAAAATAAATAGCGCCGTGGTTCCAAGAAGTAGATATACAGCATCACCTCCATATGCACTCGCGTAACTTGCCGGCGGCAAACCAAGGCCATCGCGGATAAGCCCATAGTTCAGTAGCAGCGGGTGTAGAACAATCAAAGCCAACACTATCCCGGATGAAACAACCCAATATGAATCATGAGCTACCTTTTTTCTTCCTAACATTCGCCTCAGCGAACCAAACGTATAGTGACTCCACATTAGGCCAAACGCCAGCAACCCAAAGACTGGAAATAAATCATACACACCAAGCGCTTCCTTCCCTATGCTCCGTTCATCAATCCAGACAACTAAAGCAAGCGTACACACAAAGGCACCAAGAAGCCACTCAACTAATAGAAAGTTCTGCTTAAGCCACAGCTTCATTCTATCCATTATACTCCGACTAGCTGCCGTATATTACTTTTCTGTCTCTTTTTGGAGATAGGTCTTTGTCTCTCGCAGAAGGAATAAACTGACATCATCACGTGTTTTACCTTCTGCGTGAAACGGCACACTAATTGTCTGGATCAAGATTAGCATATAGGTCATGATAAAGCAGATCGTACCCGTCAGCGCCAGTCCACCATAGAACGGATCAATATTAGTAAAGAGCAGTACACCGAGGGCAAGTACAACAATTGAGCGTACAAGTAAAAACGCTGACGGAATAAATTTAATTTTCTGAATATAATTTACCCGGTACATACTTTTCAACAGCAAAGACTGTTGCTGCTTGAGTTTTACGATATAATTCGCCGGCACCCCTGCCTTTTCCATTTCACCAAAAGTTACATTCAGATCTGCAATTTCGCGACGCGCACCTTTGCGGTTTACTCGTGTTCCTTCACGAAATGCACCGAGAATATCAATCAAGTTTTTCCTGAAAAATGTTAGATCAAATTTGTATGCTTTGCGAATCTCCTTTGCGTCCTCATACATCCCTTCGACATTGGACGCAAACTCAGCAGGTATACGCTCACTCTCTTTGTAGTCCGCGATTGTAGCTGATAATACAAATCCGATAACAAAGATAACGCTAGAAATCATCGCGTTATGGAGGCTTGTTTGTTCAATCGGCTCAAATCCTATAGCATGCAGTATGTATTTAACGCCAACTACAACCCCTGTGAGCAGTAGCGCATAGAAAAATATCCGCACATTTTTTAGCAACTTCATTACTATTAGTATAACACTAGGAGCCGAGCGAAATGAGAGCTTGCTCACATTTCCGAGACAACGACGTGTTACACGGATGTATACTTATCTACCCTGCAATGCATCAAGTGCTACACTCATTGCCACGAGCACTCTCCAATCAACTTGGGCATACGCGTCATCTGTCATCGACAGACGATAATGGTCGCGAAATAGTGTTGTCTTTTCATATTTTGCCACTGGCTGATCAGTGCCCGGCCGCACGTAATTGAAGTGGTATCGGAAAAATACCATCACAAGCTCAGCGATATCACCAATCAGTGGAACAAATTGCAAATAGCGTCTTAGAACTGCAACCGTTCGATTGCTTTCCGACACTGTGAAGAGATGATTATCCTGCGCATCAAGTACATGCCATGTACTGACAGCGAGCGACTGACCGAAGTCCTTCTTAAAACCACCAATATATCCACCATTTGCATCTTCCACGAGAAACTTTCCGTGAATATCAAGTACCTTTTCAGCTCTCATAGTAAAACTAAGTGCTGCTTTACTCTCATCGGTATAAAACAATACCTTTTCTTTGAAAGCAAGCCGCTTCTGCTGCGCTAGTGCTACAACTTGCCCAGCATTCCCCTGCTCATCTGAGGCAAGTATCTTATATTTATTCACCATTGCTGTGATTTTTTGTTCAATAATAAATCGTGGTTTCATCCTGTCGCCTTCTCTAATTACTAGCCGCTAATTTTCTTTCCTAGCTTAAATTGGATGAGTAAGAATAGCAATATACAGACTGTCAGAATATATATTGGAAATCCAACAGTCGTAAAGTCATATGATTTCACTGCAAGTAAGGTTATTGTAGCGCTAGCAGCACCAAAGAAAAATACAAGTGGACTTTCTGTTTCTGGCTCACGCCAAGCTTTAATAAGTGTTGGGATTAGCGCTAACCCATCTGCAACAATGCTAAAAAGGATCGCTACGTCACCTGTACGAGTAAAAACCCATCCAACGAGACCAATCAAAGATAGAGTCCCACATATTACATCAAAACGAGTAATATTCCATACCGATTTTTTATTTATAAATGAAACTATAAAGATAAGCAATGGCCCAAATCCAACCATAAATGTCATCAGAGCAAGTTTAAGTTCTATTCCCTCACCCAACATTGCAGCAAAAGCGATCAAAGGCGCCAGCGCCCATAGGGACCATGTCACTCGATTTGGTTTTGTTTTACCCTGAATTGTATTGAAGCAGTAGTTAGTACTACCTATCAGGTTCAGGACTGCACCAACAAAGATCCAATTTTCGTTAATCATAATTCAATTTTATATTACTATTTCTATTGGATCAAAAAGTTGTCTGAACATGCAGACATTTTTGTGATACACTTTTTCTATGAATGTGGAAAAATCCAATAACGTAAAAGTTGTCGCCTATCTCAAACAATTAGGATTGACGCACGAGCAATCTGAAGCTTACATTTTCTTGCTTTCTCACGGACAAAGTACAGTCTTACAGATGAGTCGCGGGCTAAAAACAGGTCGCACAAAGCTATATCCTCTCCTCGAAGATCTAGCCGAGAAACAACTCATTCATATTCATGAGCGGCATTATGGCACCACATACGAAGCACAGGACCTTCAGACTCTCGACTTTCTTGTCTCAGAGCATGAACGAAAGTCCAACAATCTAAGGAAAAGTCTTCCCGCCGCTCAGAGTATCCTCACCTCACTCGTATTAGACTCACCTTCAAGTACTCGTATCGTAGAATACCGCGGCATTGATGGACTGAAACAAATGAACTTCAACCTCACAAAAGCCGAAAAAGAGTTCCGTGTTTTCGAGCTCGCTGGACTCGACAAACACCTCGGCAAACATTTTGCCGAGAAAATGCGCGAACGCGTGCTTGAGCGCGGCCTAACAACCTACGATCTCACAAATCGTCCCAACAGGAAGAGTGAACCTGGCGCAGAACTGCCAAACGCTCACATAAGGTACATCGATCCACAGATATTTACTATCGAATTTGAAACATACGTCTATGATAATGTCGTGAGCCTACTCAGCTACGACCATGATGATATCTTTGGGGTTGAGATACACTCAGAAAAATTCGCCCGCCAACAGCGCGCAATCTTTGATGCTTTTTGGGAAATAGCAAAATAGCAGACTAGTTAGAGCGAAACAGCCTCACCCATTCGTCAGGCTTTAGTTCAGAAGGTTTTCGCTCTGATGATATGCCAACACTTTCCCTATCAAGCGCAGTGAAGAATTTTTGCAGTTCAAAACACTTTGCTACAAATTCTCGGTATTTTACACTTTCTTCTCGAGGTAAAAGTGACTCTTCGAGCGGCTTTATTTCTAAGAGTACCGTATCAACACCAGGCGGTGGCGTAAAGTCAGTTTTTCTGAGTGGCTTCCTTACTCGTACCTGATACCATGGCCACAGCTGAGCACCAAGAAGTGAATTAAAACGGCGATCGCTTGGCGTAAGCTTCCAAGCAAACTGCTTCTGCACTACAAGATAGATACTCGTTGGTGGATTCTCGGCAAAAGCAAACTTTCGCACTGTATTAGCACTGAGATTAAAAGGAATATTAGCAAATATCTTATAACGTCCTTCTGGCGGTGAAATTGTCAGGATATCTTCCTCAAGCACTTTAACATTATCAAAATCTGCCATATTTTCACGCAATTTCTTGAGACTGCTTGGCTCAATCTCAACTGCCAACACTTGTTTTGCTCGCCTTGCAAGCACACTTGCAATCACCCCACTCCCAGCACCAAGATCGTACACCACATCATTTTTCCTGATATTACTATGGCCGATCAGTTCGGCCACTAATCGCGGTGACTTCAAGAAGTGCTGACTGTAGCTATGTAGACGCGACACGGAAATTACCACCTCTTCCTGACTTGAAAATTTTATCGCTCATATAGTCTCCATGCTCCCCCTGACAGAACCTCAATCTCTCCATCAACTACCTTAATTGCACTAAGATCATCGAGAGCATAGACAGCGTTCGTGCGTGATGCGGCGTAGTTCCTTGTATCCTCAAATGCCGCCTCGTCACAATGTACATTTATCTCGAAATTAACAAAACCAAGTCCAGCTAGGTCTGTAAGTCCAAGAAAATTATCATCCATCTCTCCGACAATATCGATACTCGGAGTCATCAAGACCGTACTTGCGCTGCCACCGACATACACTTTCGTTTTCAGAGCATCTTTAAGCCATTCATCAAAACCAGTTTTTCGCACCTGATCAAGCAAATGATAAGTGTTGCCACCACTAAGCCACAATATATCGCAGTCAGCCAGTCTCGTGCGCCAATCTACTCCATCTGCACTAATATCAACTATATCTATCTGATAGAAGCCATACCGTTGCAATTGACCGAATTGAGAGATAAGCCAGTCTTTATTGTAAGACTCAACATTTGCTGCTGTCGGAATAAAGCCAACCTTGCACTCGCTAGGCGCCTTGCCCACCATCTGCTGCAAAGCCTCGCCAATATTGCGCTTACTTAAGCCTGACGATGTTAGCAACAGCCGCATACCAGTTATTATACTAAATGCTCGATTCTTACACGCTTTTGCTCAGTAGTATCGCGATCTCGGATCGTTACCGTATCGTCCTCGAGTGTATCAAAATCAATTACTACACAGTGAGGTGTACCGATTTCATCCTGACGACGATAGCGCTTGCCGATATTGCCGTTATCGTCCCACATGACAGCTCCGTATTTCTTCTTAAGCAGAGCATAGACCTCACGCGCTTTTTCAACCAGTTCTGGTTTATTCTTGAGCAGCGGCGATACTGCATATTTTACCGGTGCTAGATTCTCAGGCAGCGCTAGATAGACTCGCTTCTCTCCACCTTGCTCATCCTCTCGGTATGCTGCAGTTAGCACCGCCATAAGGGCTCGTTCTACACCAATCGTTGGCTCAATCACGTGTGGGATAAATTTTTCATTCGTTCCCTTTATCTGATATTCCATGTTTTTCTTGCTCTCACGTGCGATATTCCCTAGGTCAAAATCAGTCCGATATGCCAAACCAGCAAGCTCTTCTTTGCCAATTGGGTAATCAAACTCAAAATCAACTGTGCGCTTCGAATAATGAGCACGATCATCCTCTAGAACTTCAAGCTCGTGAATACTTTCCTTAGCTAGACCAAGCGCCTCAAAGTACGCATGCCACTGCATACGCCAATGTTCAAAATTTTCTTCCCAAGTATCTTCTTTGACAAAATACTCGATCTCCATCTGTTCAAACTCACGTGAACGAAATACAAAATCACGTGGCGAGATTTCATTACGAAATGCCTTACCCTGCTGCGCGATGCCAAATGGCAGATTAGGATAAAAGCTGTCTACAACGTTTTTATAATTTGTAAAGATACCTTGCGCCGTTTCAGGACGCAGATAACTGACCGAATTCTCATCGGCAACTGGTCCAACATTCGTCTTGAACATCATGTTAAACTGCTTCGCTTCACCAAAAGTGTCAGTCTTACCGCAAGTTGGACACTTATTTGGATCATCTAGCTTATCAGCTCGAAAACGACCGTGACAGTTACTGCACTCTACTAGTGGATCTGTAAAGGTATCCACATGTCCACTTGCCTGCCATACTTTCTGATTCATCAAGATCGCAGCGTCGACACCGTACATATCATCACGCTCTTCGACAAACATCTGCCACCAAAGATTCATGATATTACGCTTCAGTGTTACACCGAGTGGACCATAATCCCATGTACCACTCAAGCCACCGTAGACTTCACTACCTTGATAGATAAACCCGCGACGTTTCGCGAGACTGGTCAATTCTTCTAAACTCACGCTCATATTACGACAAGTATAACAGATTGACACCTCTGAAAAAAGTATGTATAATTATACGTTGTGTCAAACGAAAATGATTATAAAGACCAAATTTCGAGCCCAGAGCTCAGCAAGCAAAGCTCACCTGTTCGAGATGTCTTAAAAGACATCAAGAACCTACCTCGTAAGGAGGCAACAAGATTACTTGGCGATGCTTGGAAACTTGTTAATCTTGGCGTATCCAATTCAAAAGAATGGGTCGCTGAACTGTATGATCAAAATGCAGTTTTTGAGTCAAATGGAGGTAATTTAAAGGAAGCAGAGCGGCTATCGCTCGCTGGCCTTAAGCTTCTCGAGGGAGAAAAAGACAAACACTTCCTTACTCGTGCACGTCTTGCGCGAAATCTCAGCCAGACATATATTACTGCTGGCGAATACGATGCCGCTCTTCGCATCGCAGATTTCGCTCTCTCGGAGCACGAACTTGACCAGGAAAAATTTCAGCACGTCCCTGAGGCACACCAAAAGGGCGTACGCCATAAACTGATCACCCAGACATATTACGACCGCGCCTTAATTCTGTCAGGCTCAGACGATAGCGACGCAGCAAAAGATCGCATCCTAGACTTTCTCTCTGGCTACGACAGTGGCACTCTCTCTTCGGAAGTAGCTCGCGTAGTTAGTTTTGTTGAGGCACATATAGATCCATCAATAAGAGATCAATTCCCCAAATCCAAGGAAAGATCACCCTCTCTCAATCCTCTCAAGATTGGTGTCGCAGCAACGCGTACAGCTTTTCACTTAGCAGACTCTGGCTTGCAGTTTGCAAAAAAGATCATCCCAAAGATCTAGTGAGCACTTGCTCGCTCAGCAAGCCATAGGCAATCATCTATAAATTTTTCTATGCCCTCTACTTTAGTGGCAAGGCTTGGTGGCTGCGCACTCAGTAGTCTGAGCAGCTTTATGTGGTCACTCGAGAATCTACCCTTTTCTCTGAACACAAAAACGACCTGTACTTCATCAAAATCATACATGGCATCTTCGACAAGCTTCATACCTTTATCGTCTGTAGCGAGGTTGAGGCCAACACCCAGCAAGATCGCAAGCTGCAACCAAAACCATGTCTGCACCGCCTTAAGAGATATTTTGTCGTCATCAAGACACGCAAGCGTCTGATCGAGTAAGTCAAAAAAGGCCGGTTCATCGAGAGTCTCAGCTGCTTTATTCATCTGTTTCACAACTTCATATGCGAATTGCAGCCGGTCATAATCAGCAAGTATTGAACCATAAAATTGCTCAAGTCGCGAGCCCGTGATAATACCTAAGTCACTTTTTCCAAAATTAACCGTAAGATCAAGCCTTGCAAAAAGTTCAATCCCTCCCGCAAGTTTACTCTTTTCGCGTCGCACTCCCTTGGCAATTGCACTTACCTTGCCATGCTCGGGTGTTAGAAGCTGCAAGATTCTATCCGCCTCCCCGTAGTTTGTCCGACGAAGCACAATCGCCTTAGTGCGAATGATTTTACTCACACCCACCTCTTCACAGCTCGGACGATATCTCTTGGATGCATCGAGGTTTTATCGAGCACGTCTACTACACCGTATGCTCGTAGTTGATCAAGACTCACATCCTCAGCCATACTGCTGATCACTACAACTGGTATCGATGTTAGGTCTTCATGTGACTTGAGTTCGTGAAGTAGAGTCAGCGCATTCGGCCCCTTGAGCAACATATCGAGTAAGATAACATTGGGTGCCGTATCGTCTATCAAGTCAATCGCCGTAAACGAATTGTCAGTACTCTGCACCTCAATATCTGCCTTCTCAAGCGTTCGCACATACTGCGCGAGGAGAAGTGGGTTATCCTCAACGACAACAACCTTCAGGTTCATAGCAGCGCCAGTTGCTTTGATATCGGTAGATCTATATAAAATGAAGCCCCATCCCTATGGCGGATTGCCCCAATATTACCTTCCAGAGCTTCCGCGAATCTATGAGCAATCACTAGGCCAAGTCCACTACTATCTGGTCTCGCCGAGTCTCCAGTGTCTGCGTCTCCGCTGATTCCTTGGTTTAGCTGTCGCCAAACCTTAGCTGGCAAGACTGGTCCATAATCTCGCACACCAAATCGTACCACATCTTCCTTACGCCTAAGCTGTGTATACAGTTCGACTACCCCCTGTTCGCTACTGTAATGTAGCGCATTGTCAGCAAAATTCAGGAGGACGCGGCGCAAGAGATCATGATTTGCCACTACAAGACGCTGCGCTTTCGATGATACGGAAAGTACACGACCAGCAGCCGCATATAGTGGCGTTATCTCCTTGGCTACGTCATTACAGATTGCTCCGGGATAGAGAGATGTAGTCGGGAAAAGGCGTATCTGCAGCTGCTCTGACTTCGCAATATTCGATGTAAGTCTGAGAGCCTTTTCACTGATAAGCTGGATCTGCTCAAGTATCACCACTCTGTCTTCCAAGGGCAAATCACCGCCCTGCAACTCTAAAGCAAGCTGCCGTACTAGAGCTAGAGGTGTCTTCAACTCATGAGCCGCCACACTCAAGCTTGAGATATCTTGAAGAGACCGCCCACTAGAAAATGCACTCGGATCCCCTCCTGTGATCATATACTCCTAGTGTAGCAGATTTAGAACTCGAATGGATTCGGATCTTGGCAGTTAACTACGCGTTGAATTCAATAGTCTGAATAATCTTCTCAAAATCAGGCTTAAATGTATCCGCATCAGTAAAGACAGAAATGGTCTTATCACGAAGCTTAAACATTACTACGGCACCTCGTATATCTTTTGAGAAACTACCGTCAAGACGTGTACCGCTTACGCCATTTGCACTCACAGTAGAGCTTTTTAGGTCGCCTTTTTTGACTTGACCGTCATAGGTAGCAATGACTCTGTCATACTCTTGATTCTGGATAACAACCCTGAGGGCAAAGCGCTGGCTTGCCTCGCCAACAGGAGGTACTGTTTTAGGGTTGAGATATGCCTCAAAGTTACCGCCTCTTGTGACGTCTTTCGCCACATACACACTCCAGGTCTTTGGGTATTTGAATGTTAGTCGTCCATAATCATCAGGACCAATAAAGTCAGCGTTTGGCTCTTTCTCGCGCTCTGCAAACTTTGCCTCATCTTTCTCTTGAGTATCTTTCACAGCTTCAGCTTCAGCAGCCTGCACCTTTGCATCGACATTGTTTTTCTGATCGCTATATTGTACATACAGCCAAATAGACAAGCCTGCTACCGCCACAAGACCAATAGCTAGTAAAATAACCGCTATCAAACTTCCACTTACATTACCCTGCTCTTGAATTCTTTTAGTCATATCCGACATTATACTTGTGCTTACCTCGGTTGTAAAGGTTTAATTTCATATAGATAGTACGCAGCCAGGTGCTTCTTCGCGGTATGATTTGGTAGCTTAAATCCGTAACTCATGACGTAAAGTTTTCTCTCCAGGCGAGCTGCTTCATGGGAAATTCTTTTTTCAAGTTTTTCGATATCCCTACTATCTCCAAAAATATATACAACTGTTGTCTCGGCCGGAAATGGTTTCGTCCATATGTTTGCAACATGACTGACAGCTTTTCTCTTATCCTTACTGAGAAGATTCGCTATAAAGACAAGTAGCGGATTGAGCTCAAAGCCAACCGCTCGAGCTCCACGCCTTGCAGCCTCACGCAGCACCTTTCCGTCACCAGAACCAAGATCAAGAAGCAAGTCTTTTCCAGACAGCCTATACAGCTTATCGAATGCATACTCCAGATGCTTTTGCCTTGACGGAACATACGGCGCACCAAAAAACACGACAAATCCAAACAGTACTATCACACCTACGAGACACCCAAGGAGTATATCCATCTTACGCCTCGCGGCTAAAATCTTTCTTTAGAACTGTAATCGTATTTTTAAATTCACCGAGTTCTTTCTCGATCTCACTAGCAAGCAATTCAGCGTTTTTAAATTTCTCAGCTGCCTTCTCGATCTCGAATTCATCACTCTCAAACCACGCAACTAACTCACCAAGTCGTGCTAATTTCTCAGCAATTGTTTCTTCATTTTTTTTCGACATACACTACCTCCGCTTTTATTATTTCTCGTGCCGATTCAATTTCAATTTCAGACCCAAGCTTACGCTCGCCACGCACAATGCTATAACCGCGCGCCAGCACTCGAGCCGGATCATATGCAGCTAGTTTTCCGCTTAATCCTGAAACTTTTTGCAGGATCTGTTCGTGACGATATTCAAATGCCTTTGCTGCTCGCTCGAGCTCTATCGATACCTCTCTTGCCGTCTGATCAATCGCACTTGTTGCCGCTCCAGCCATACGCAAAATCGACTGACGTACATGTCGCTGTATCTCTTGTTTCTCAGGCACTAACCGCTCTGCTGCGTTACTTGGCGTAGAGGCTCGTACATCTGCCGCCAAATCAGCCAAACTCTCGTCGATTTCATGCCCAATGCCAGTTAATGTCGGGATTCGGCTGCTGGCTATTGCCCTCACGAGCAACTCATCATTAAATACCGAGAGATCGTCTGCACTACCACCACCACGTATCACTACGAGGACATCTGCTAGCTCTGGCTGCTCATTGAAATGCCGGATCGCTCTAATAATCTGGTCAGCCGCACTTTCTCCCTGGACTTGCACATGCGCTACTTCAACCTGCATACCACCCCACCGCTCATCGATAATCTTCATAAAATCTGCGTAGCCGGCTGCTCCAGTACTAGAAATAACCGCCACAGTTTGAGGCATAGAAGGCAAAATCCTTTTACGCTCTGAGGCGAAAAGCCCTTCTTTTTCTAGTTTAACCTTGAGTAGCTCAAAACTTTTCTTCAAACTACCTTCACCACTTGGACGAATCGATTGCACAGTCAGACTGAATTTTCCCCATTTCGTCAGCTTCGGGCTAGCTCTCACGATGACCTTCATACCATCTTCAATCGGAATCCGCAATGCAAATACCATCATAAAACAGCCAACCGTAGACTCGGCATCTTTTAAGTCAAAAAAGACATACTTGCCTTGATTTACCTTAAAACTCGCAACCTCACCCTCAATTTCTACAAATGGGTAGGCATATTCAAGCGTCTGATTTGTCAGCGCTATAAAATCCGAGACGCTAAGTTTTACGTTTTCCATACTTAATCAATGCATGTTGATAAAATACATAGCCAAGACCAATCGTACAGACGAGCAGTATCACGCGAGTCAGTAAGATGCCAGCGATTGCAGTACCCGCAGAAATACCAGCAATCGCCAAGAACGCCACCATTATCGCTTCGTAAGCACCTGCTCCACCAGGTGTCACCATCACAAATCCAGCAATCATAGCAAGGCCATAAGCGATCAGCACTGGCGCAGGGTTTATTGATATTCCAAGCGCCCAAAACGTAATCATAAATAGCAGCACATCACCAGCCGTAAACGCGAGCCCCCACAGGAAAGGCTTAAGCAGGAGTCTTTTCTCGCGTTTTAACTCAAGATAATCTTGGTGCATCTCCTTGAAAAAGCGTTCTATCATTGAAGATTGCAATCGAAACTTTGCCGCTGGTACTCGCACCAATGCAAGTACTCGATTCCCTGCTCGCACCAACCAGCCACTAAACTTCTCGCTCCGAGATGGACTGCTGACGAGAAAGATCATCAATCCCGTACCACCAATCATGGCGAACGCAATCAACGAGCTGAATAATATTATCCACCTGTTGATGTTTCCATCGATTGTTATAGCGATAAGTGCTACTGCGAGTAGCGTAATAAATGCCGCAAAAGCCGCGACAAACCTCACCAGCTGTGCCATCGTTGCACGTCCTGGTGGTACACCATATTTATGAAGTCGCCACGTCATATACGAAATACCGCTGACGCCAGCACTCGGAAGAGTGTGATTCACAAAATTCATCTCAAGTGCCATTCGCGCCTGCTCCGCAACACTTATATGGTTGATCAATTTCTTATCGCGAAGATACGAGAACATCATCTCACCAGCAACAAAGTATACAAATATCTGCGCCGGAATCGACAAAGCAAGTATCCATAAATTCACTGTACCAAGTAGGTGCCACGCCCTTTCTATCTCATGCCACGCAGCAAAGATAATGAGTCCAAGAAGTACTAGAGTGACAATGCTTGCCCAAGTTCGAAATGACATGCTACTTATTGTACTACGAAACGAGAGTCGAAAAGAATTCGTTCTTTTCGACCGAGTGAGGACATATAACAACGAAGTTATTGTACAATAAACTGCATGACACTGTGTATTCTCGGTCGCCAACCCGCCCTCGGCCTGGCGGAGCTCGAACAACAATTTGGTTCAGACAACATTCGCCCTATCAAGGGAGGATTTGCCGATGTCAACGCAGATATCGATCTCAATCGACTTGGCGGAAGCGTTAAGATCGCCAAACATCTCACAACACTTCAGACCACCAACCCTCAAAAAGTCTTTGACTACTGTCGCAGAGAGCTTCCTCGTCACCTAGAGTACGTCCCCGAAGGCAAACTAAAGCTGGGTGTAAGTATCTACGGCCTTGATATGCCTGTAGCTAAGATCAACGCCAACATGCTTTCGCTCAAGAAGGTCGTCAAAGCAGCTGGTCGTTCCGTTCGCGTAATTCCAAATACGGAATCAGCTCTCTCGAGTGCTCAAACCTATCACAATAAACTTGCTAGTGAGCTCGGTGTGGAACTCGTTTTTATTCGTGATGGCGCCAGCACTTTACTCGGCCAGGTCACTGGGGTTCAAAATATCGATGCGTATGCCGCTCGCGACCAAGCTCGCCCAAAGACAGATGCTTTTGTCGGCATGCTCCCGCCCAAGCTGGCACAGATCATGATAAATCTTGCACACCCCACCGAAAACGCCCGAGTACTTGATCCTTTTTGTGGCACAGGTGTTGTACTCCAAGAGGCTGCATTGATGGGCTACGATGTCTACGGTACTGATCTATCGGATAAAATGATCGACTATTCCCGAGTAAATCTCGCATGGGCAAAAGAAAAATATCACCTCGAAAATGACATAGCCATAGAGCAAGGCGACGCAATGACAACCGAGTGGCATTTATCTATAGATGCAGTAGCAGCTGAGACTTACCTTGGCCAGCCATTCAGCGCACCACCAAGTACTGAAAAACTTGCCGAGGTAAAGCGTACCGTCGACCACATCACGAGTAGTTTTCTAAAGAATTTAGCAAAGCAAATCAAGCAGGGCACCCCACTCTGCATTGCTATCCCAGCTTGGCGAGATACTCACGGCAACTTCACTCACCTCGACGTAATAAACAAGTTTGATTCCCTCGGCTACGCTCGACAAGCCTTGCAGCATGTTAGCGATAAAGATTTACTCTACTACCGTGAAGACCAGGTTGTTGCACGCCAGCTTCTCGTGCTTAAAAAACTGTAAATCCACCAATGCGACTCGCATCATCAAATAGCTGATTTGTTACCCGCCGCGAACTTACGGCTTGCAGGAGTCTTGCTCTCTCTTCATGATCTAGATTGTCCATTGCATACGTAACTATTCGACGATGCATAGCCGACAAATTCTGCCGCTCTGCCTCGCCCTCTACGCCACGGTTATCATCTGACGAAAAAGAGCTTAAGATGCCATGTACAGCGTCAACAGTAGTAAGCTCTTTTGGCTGAGGAAGAAGTCCATAATCTATGTCTGTAAACCCATCTGCTGGGCTATAAAGAATATTCTGCGAATGCATATCAATACCAATACCGCGCCTAGACGCTTCAATCCTTGCTTCTACAAATGCTTCAATGTGCGAATCAGGAACAGCCTCAGCCTCCTCTCGCGACATTTCTGTTGCGTGCTTTCCCGTAACAGCTTCAGAGATGACAACTTTATCTTTGTATGATGCAGCAATTATCTTTTCAAGACCTACCAGACCTTGAGCAGCCACACCTGCGGACAAATGATTATGAACAAGTCTATTACTTATAATGCGCGGCACTCGAACTGCATATTTCTTATCATCCAGCACCAAGAGATATACGGTAGAACGAGTGCCTTTTCCGAGCTCAACTACATCTTCACTGTTCAGGAGCTGTCCGACAGGTTGCTTGAACTCATCGTAATGCGCAAGCATAGCCGCCCGTTTCTTTATCTCCTCTTTTTTCTCTCCGTCCATTGAACGAAGATGACGAAGATAATCTTGCTTACCCTCTGAATCAAGAGTTACCGTGTCGGCAATTCCCCTCTCTGCAAGAGCAAGGAACACCTTATCGGATTGAGAGTACTCAACACCTTCTCCGTATGAGGCATATTGAGCCTGAAGCTCTTCTGGAGATTTCGGTCGTATTTTCATATATTAATCTATAGTATAGACATAATTACCTATTTTGTCAATCTTGCATCAGAGGTCACAACAAACAGTACTCTTGCTTATTTGTAAGATATATGCTATAATCAAAAGATAATGACCTCAAAAGAGCCGAGACATAGAGCAACCCCTGAAAGGAAGCCACCCACTTCACCTTACACATCAGTAACCGAAGGAGATGATCTCACTGGAATAGAAGACTATATTGCCTTTGCCGCACAGCGGCCAACCGTTGATACGCCTGCAGATGCAACAATAGAGCGTTCAAGAAACTCTGGTAGAGACGTCGCAGCAATACTTACATTTGCAGCTAGTGTACTTATTGTTGCCATGATACATCAAGGGCATGACCAGTCTTCGAATCAACCCGCTCCAGTACCTCAACCTTCCACTCCAAATCAAGTCAGTTTCCAAAACCCTGATACACTCTTGCATAGATAGCCCATTTTATGCTACAATTATCTAGATTATTTCATAAACTTTAAGGAGTATACACGTGTCACACGTTAAAGCAGGTGGTTCAAGTAAAAACGTTCACAATAACGCAGGTGCGCGTCTTGGCGTAAAGCGTTTTGGTGGCCAAAAAGTTTCTGAGGGCGAAGTACTCGTCCGTCAGACTGGTAGCACCAAGATTGCAGGTAACGGTACATTTATGAGCCGCAACTTCACTATTCATGCAGCAAAAGACGGCGTCGTTGCTTTCAAGCAAGTAAAGTCCCGCCGTTTCACTGGCAAGACCGAACGCCGCACTCAAGTTGTCGTAGAATAGTTCGCAATACTACCAATTTCGGTATGTGCGAGTTACTGCTGGCTTTTCTCCAGTCGGGTCGATCGTTGTAATTCTCTTGATTGATTTAGGCACACCGTCTAGCGTTAGCTCTACAGGTGACTGTGATGGGTGCTGCTGTGAGCCGGGCATCTCAACTGTTCGCCCTAAGACTCTACCTGCTAAGCGCCGAAGTGCGCCTTTCTTCCTTGGTGTCTGCTCTGGGCTAAATTCTGTCATCTCTTACCTATTCTTTCTCAGGAAGTATATTTAGGGTCTTATCACAAAGCTCGCGTAGTCCCCGTGCGGCTTCATGAACCTTATCTCGTTTACCGTTTGCGTACTCAAAAGTAGCAAGGAGGTCATTCGCCCTTCTGCGCAGACTAGTTAGATGTGGCTTATCCAATGTCAAAGTTATGTCTGAGAAGCTAGTAACGAGCGCTCGGTAGTCATCCTGAGCTTGATCATCTTCTTTATCAAGCCTTTTTACAAATTCAGCAAGCTCATCAAGACTATAGGATGCTTCGCGCAGGAATTTATCAGACGGCACTACCCAGTCGGGCAGCATGTCGTCACGACCTACAGCTTCTGCACTATGAATCAGTTCAGTCCGACTTGATTGGGTATTACTATCAACCCTCTGCAAAGCTTCCTCGTCATACATCGATTGTTTCGCCCCATTAACATCTCGACGACCATCGCCAACCTTCCCTAACAGCTCACTTAAGCGATCTATTCGACTCCTATCGAGATATTCATCATCCAAAGCAGTATCTATAGCCGCTACGAACTTTTTAATCGCTTCAATACTTTCGTCTCGTGCTTTCATTTCGGGATGAAGCTGGAGATGTGCATGCGCAATTGAACGCAAATGTTCTACATGATCCAACAACGCTGGGTAGAGGTCTCCTAGCCGAGATAAGGCTTTTTGGGTATCATCGAATTCATCAGCTTGCACGGGATCCAAATCTCTAGGAAGAGCAGTGTCGGCAAGTGCATCCGTTATATTGCCAGCTACAGCCCTTTTTTCTTGAGTTTCTGGATTACCACTGGAGATTATGTTATGTTTGTCTGCTTCATTAGCCATAGTATGACTATAGCAAAAAATTGCTTATTTGTCAATAAGCTTATGCTTCAGATGATTGCGTTTGGTCGCTCACAACTCCCAAATGGTGCTTAACTCGATCCACGACATCACCAATCACTACTTGTGACTTCACAAGATAATCGTCCACACCAAGATTTTCAGCACGTTCCTTGTCTTTCGGCTGACTAAGAGCAGTCAGCATAACCACACGGATATTTGTGGTTTCTGGTGTATTGCGCAAGATATCAAGCACGTCAAAGCCACTAATCTTTGGCATCATCGCATCTAGAAGTACAAGATCCGGCTTGAACTCAAGCGCTGACGACAAAGCATCTTCACCATTGTTTACTTGCTTTACATTAAAGCCTTCAATCTCAAGACGCGCCTGATAGACGTCAGCAAGAGATGTGTCATCTTCTACTAGTAGGATTTTCTTCTTGTCGTTCATACTACCTCTATTCTACCTCAGTGCTTAAAGAAAACACAAGCTATTTTACTATTTTCTCTGCAGCCTCTAGCTGAGGATCTTTCCCAGAGTTGATATCTTCCTTCGTAAGCTTCACGTCAACATCCGGCTTGAAGCCTTTAGCGTCAATATTCGTACCTCCAGGCGTATACCAGCGAGAGATGGTAACTTTTAACTGCGCATTATCCGGTAGACTGATTAACTGCTGCACTGAACCTTTTCCAAACGATTTCTGACCAACGAATGTCGCTCCAGCTCGATCTTTCAATGCGCCCGCAACGATCTCGCTTGCACTAGCCGAACCTTCGTCGATTAAGACGACCGTCTTCATACCAGCTAGCAGCGGCTTGCCTTCAGCTTTTGACTCGTCTATGGTCTGACCATTCTTGCGCTGCGAGACAACAACTTCGCCGTCCTTAATCCATAGACTTGCCACTCCGACAGCACCGTCTATGTAACCACCACCGTCACCTCGAAGATCCAATATAATACCTTTTACTTTGGCAGTTACGAAAGACTCGGCAGCTTTTCGAGCGAGCGCCCCTGTTTGACCGTCAAACCTAGTGATCGTCAGTATACCGATACCGTTAGCTACTCGGGATTGAACACTTGGATTGTTCACGATTGCTCGCTTTACATCAAAAGTAAGTTCCTTTTTGTCACGTAAAACAACAATTTTTACAGTAGTACCCTCTTCGCCACGAATAGCAAGTGCCGCTTTTTCAGCCGTCCAATCTTTTGTCTTTTCACCATTCACCGAGACTAGTACGTCAGATTTTTGCAGTCCAGCCTTCTCCGCCGGATTACCCGGCAAGACGCGGATAATCGTAGGCGTATCATTACGAACACCTATCTCAGCACCAATGCCTCCCCCGATATCACCATCAAGATCCTTCTGCAGCTCATTAGCGTCTGAGGCATTCAGATACATCGTATGCTTATCGCCAGCAGCAGCTACCAAGCCTTGATTCGCGCCATCAATAAGCTTCTGGGTATCGAGCTTCCCGTCATAATTCGCCTTAAGATACTGGTATGTATCCTGCACGCTGTCAAGATTGATGACTTCACTACTCTTTTCTATACCAAAAATCTTGGCCGCCATCGCCTGCCAGGTATCGTTGCGAGTACCTAAGACGAAGCCGATTACGACCAAGATTGTTGCCCCAACAAACAGCAGAGCTGGTGAGAGAGTTATTTTATTTTCCATGTAAACCTTATCTACAAGTATAGCGTACTGTTTCGGTTCGCGCTAATGGTTCTGACTAAAGACGAATAACCTTCATTGGGTAGCGTGTTGCATCAGTAGTACTCACTGTGCCGCTTCCAGGACTCTCTGGACCGCCCATACCATTGAAGTCGGTAAAGTAGATAGTTCCTCCAGATACAGACTCAACATACATAACATGACCGTAAGGGCCAGTAATCCAAACTATCACATCTCCTCGTCGGATATTATTTTTACTTACAGTAGTACCAGCATTCCACCAACTACTCGCATCACCAAGGCCTGAAAAGCGCTCCTTCGCAAGTCCGTCACCAGCAAGACGATAAGCAACATAGCTAACACACTGGCAAGGCCAATAGCCATATCCATCGTTTCCTGGGCCACACTGGCGAGGATATAATGGATATCCTGAAACATTTGATGCACTACCGCCAGTTGCACCGCTACCGCCACCAGCTAGTGCCGCTGCGACCGCTGCTTGTTCAGCCCTAAGCTCCTGGACTTTATCCTCTCTACTATTGATGAGGTTTCGGTATGCACGTTCGCTGCCCTTTGTCTTATCGAGAAGTGTCTGACGTTCAGCTTCTTTTTGAGCTAGGATCTTTCGCTGGCCTTTTTGGTCTTCCAATACAGCTTCGACATCCTTCTTACTTTCTTCGAGTTTCTTCTTTAATGTCTCTATCTCTTTAATCTTTTCACCGAGGTTATCGCGAAGATTTTTCTGATATGCTTGCTTCTCTACAAAGTCACTAACATTACTGCTACTTGCCAGCATTTCGAGTGCTGAACGGTCACCTTCGATCGATAGATCGACAAGTGTTTCGCCAAGAGCATTCTTATTGTCCTCAATCTTTTGCTCAGTGTCTTTTATCTGTGCAGTAAGTTTTTTGTGTTTTACTTCATTTAGATCAATACGCTTCTGAAGCGCAGCTTTCTCATTATTTAGCTTAGACAATTGGCTTTGAAGAGTATTCGCCTTTTTTGATAATTCCTGAGCCTGATCCTGATAGCCATCAATCTCTCGGTTGAGTGATCTAATCTGATCGTCAAATTCATCAGCTTTGGCAGGTGGAATCGCAGTAAATGGACTCATAATAAGTGCCGACGCAACACCAATGAAAAGCAGTGCTCTGATAGCACGTGCTCTTTTCGAAACTGGTGTGGTGGACCATTTCATTACGCTTATGGTAGCAAATCTGAGTGCACTTTGTCAAGTTTAATGTTGTAGTTTATACTTTAAGATACTTTCGTATCGCGAGTAATGAGGAGATGATTCCAATGATCGCACCAATAACTATCATTACTAGAAGCACAAATACCCCGTAATACGTCATGATGTCGAGAGTTGGCTTGATAACAATCCCAAAATTCTCAAGCGCAGGGCCACCCAGCATCAAAAGCAGTAAGCCTAAACCTGTTGAAAACAGCGCAGCGATAAAGCCATATACTATAGCCTCAACCACAAAAGGCCCTCTGATAAATTTACGATCTGCGCCGATTAGCTTCATCATCTGGATCTCTTCCTTACGGCTAAAGATCGCCATTCTGATGGTGTTAAAGACGATCAACATAGACAGGATTACGAATACTGTCGCAACGATCACACCAGCATTAGCGGCAAACCCAACCCAGCTACCAATCCTCTTTACTACTTCACCACCACCGTCTTCCTCGAGCGAACTCTTTCGCTTCTCATCAAGTATCGCTTTGATGGTGTCGTCCGTTCGCGTATATTCTTTGAGTTCATCTACTTGCTCGATATTATCCAGTTTTACCCTGAAAAGTGGCAAGAACGCATCTGTATTTGCAACGTTAAGCGCTTGGAGCGTATCTGGATCCCTTTTGTTGTCCTTGGCAAACTCACTACGGTATTCTTCTGCGGACACAAATCTAACAGACTTAACCGTACTTAAGTTCTCTATTTCTTTCTTTGCCTCGTCTATCGATGATGTCTGAGCATCACGTTTTAGGAAGATTGAGATGTCTACCTTGTCATTGATTGCCAAAAGACTATCATTTAGAACGTTACGTGCAGCTACAGTAATCAAGATTATAAGAAGTGTGATTGTCATCACAGCTGTTGCAGCAATTGTCAGCCATGCATTACGCGAAAAGTTATTGATGCCATAACGCACCATGCGTAGCGTCGTAAGCCATTGTCTGCGTCGCTGTTTTTTCTGACGCAAGATCTGTGACGCGCTGGAGTTTGAAGTTTTCGCGCTCATTGCCGGTAGCTCCCTTGCGCTTGGTCACCAGTAATTTTACCGTTTTCAATAGTTACTACGCGACGCTTAAGTCTGTTGACGATTTCAGCGTTGTGAGTAGTGAGGATAACTGTCGTTCCGTAGCGATTGATCTTTTCAAGTAAACGAATAATTTCCCAAGAATGCTTTGGATCGAGGTTTCCTGTCGGCTCATCAGCGATCAAGATTTTCGGCTGACGCACCATAGCCCTTGCGATTGCCACACGCTGGCGCTCACCACCACTCAGTTGATGTGGAAAGCTCTTTTCCTTCCCTTTTAGACCAACAAGCTCAATAATACGTGGCACTGTCGCCTTAATCTCACGATTTGTCATGCCAGCAATCTCGAGCGCAAACGCTACATTTTCAAATACAGTACGCTGCGGTAGCAACTTAAAGTCCTGAAATACCACGCCGATCTTGCGGCGCAGCAGAGGGATGTGTCGATCTTTCAATGTATCGTAGTCAATACCACCGACCACGATCTTCCCTGTTGTAGGCTTCTCCTCACGAGTGAGAAGCTTCAACAGAGTTGACTTACCGGCACCACTGGTACCAATCAAAATCACAAATTCTTTTGGCTCCACGTGAAGAGACAGACGATTGATTGCTGGCTTCGTCGTCTTACCGTAAGTTTTTGTTACCCTATCTAACAAGATCATTACTGTGTCTAGTATACCATGTCCGAGACATCAGCTACATCCTAGGTCTGCCCTATTTTACAGGGAGCAGCTTATTGGACTAGGCTTCGTTTTACAGCAGCGATAAATTCTTCCGATAATTCACCGCGATATTTCATATCCCACGTCTGAGGGAAACGATTTGTCTCTTGAGGATGGCCAAAACTGCTTGCAAACTTCCGAATTCGATCTTCGGTGACGCCATATTCGAGTAAATCACTCGGTATATCAAGTGGCCGACTAGGGTCTTCTGCTGACGCCACAAGTAGATCAAAGACTTGGCGATGTATAAGCTCATGCTTCTTCTGGTCGCCGGACAACTCCGCATTACCATACAAAGCTGGTTTACCCATGCCAGTTCTATACGATTCCGTCATGCGCGCCATCTGATTGTCGCAGTTAAAATGCCACCATTCTTCTTCATACGGCTCAAATCCAGCCTGCGTCATCACATTGTAGAGCATACGACGATTGTCTTTGGCTTCGCCGCCAAGTTCATCACTATCCTCGCAATAAACCAACGCCGACTTTTGGCTGGCAAAGTCGAACTCTGTACCAAAATCAAGTATCCGAGAGTGCTCGCGGTAAATCCTAGCAATAGAGAAATCCGCAACTACCCTTTCGACCGCATACGGATCATCTCCAAATGCCGCTATTTCTTCAAGTTCCGTTAGCTCATCAAGATATTCATCATCGACCTTTGCAATCCCAATGTCAACTGACCCGCCAGTATTATGTGGAGACGGGATTTGTCTGGCCCTTTCTGCCTCTCGCGGATCTTGGTTAAAGGCTTCTGGAAGCGGTGACGGTAGAGAAATAAACTTCTGGGTTTCTCTGCTAATAATAGCTTTAGCCTCTTCTGTCAGCTCTTCCCCATCTGCAATAACACCTTGTTTTTTAAGCATCTCTACAAGCGAGTCGTAGCACATCTCATACGTTGCGTACTGCGTCTCGAGACTTCTCCAAGCGTCAAACATCACCAGTCTATATCCACGAGGTAAGAGACTCTGCGCTTTCACTAGCTTTTCACCTACACCTTCACGTACATATTGCGCTACCGTTGAACCATCAAGCGGTTGTTCATACATGGAATTTGTTAGTTTCGCATTGTAGTCACCTGTCGTAAAGATTGGTGGCTGGAGATGTGCAAGATTTACAAGCGGTTCCCCATTCTCAGCCACTTCATTAAACTTCATCGACTCCATATCACGCCAGCCATCAACAATACCGTTTGGGAATCCTCCAGGGTATTCAAGCGAAACACCTATACGCTGCGGAATTGGTTCAAATAGATCCGGACGCTGCTCTTTTAAGTCTAGGTATGGGTCTGGCCGATTTATGTCAATTGCTGGTGTTTGCGTTTCACTACTCATATTTATGATCTTATTATATCATAAAGTTAGCTATTTTCAAGGTATGCGTTCATGAACTCATCGAGTTTACCATCTAGTACACTTTTCGCGTCTTTGTCTTCAAGTTTTGTGCGTGTGTCTTTGACGAGCGTGTATGGATGTAGTACGTAGTTGCGGATCTGAGATCCCCAATTCGCGCTCTCTCCCGCCTGTAGATCACTGAGTTTTTCTGCATGCTGCTCTAACTTGAGTTGTGCTAATTTACTTCGAAGAATCTTCAGTGCGGTTTCTTTATTCTGAAGCTGTGACCGTTCATTCTGAATTGCAACTACCGTATTTGTTGGCAAGTGAGTTACACGCACTGCGGAGTCTGTCGTGTTCACGCTTTGGCCACCATGGCCACCAGCACGATAGACATCAATTTTTAGGTCTTTTTCGTCGAGCTCTACTTCTTCAGGTGCATCTATTTGAGGCAGCACTTCAACAAGCGCAAAGCTTGTCTGGCGCAAATTGTCGCTGTTGAATGGACTCAGGCGCACAAGCCGATGCACGCCATGTTCACTTCTTAACTTCCCATAAGCAAATGCACCCGACATTTCGATCACACTTGTTTTTATGCCAGCTTCTTCACCAGTAGATCGCTCGACATTTTTCGTCTCAATACCGTTTCTTTCTGCCCAGCGTAGATACATACGCTCCAACATCTGAGCCCAATCTTGTGCATCAGTACCACCTACGCCAGCTGTGATGCGGAGAATAGCATCATGATCGTCAAACTCTCCGTTAAAGAGCAATTCTTTCTTTAAGCTCTCAAACGTTTGCTCAAGTGCAGCCACCTGTACTTCGACTTCTTTCAGCAGACTATCGTCTCCAAGAGCCAATAGCTCACCAGAGTCCGCGACTTGTCCAGCCAGCATATCCCAAGGCTCTAGCTGACCTCGCAAGCTTGCCGCTTTCCTGCTCACTTCTTGTGCATGGGTCGGATTATTCCAAATTTCAGGCTCCGCTAGTTGCTCATCGAGCATAGCAAGCTCTGTCTTTTTGTCGGCCAATTTCAGACGTTCCACAGCTTCAGAGATCTGTGCATTTAAGCTTTCAATTCGTTTTTCTAGAGGTTGCATATTGTAACTATTGTACACTAGAGGTATGAGACTCGGTATTTTTGATTCTGGCCGCGGCGGTGAATTTGTTGCAGAAAAGCTAAAGAGTTTACTGCCTGCACATGAATATATCGTCGTAAATGACCTAGCCCATGCGCCATACGGAGAGCGCTCTTATGAGGAAATTCAAAAACTTACTGAAGCTGCAATTCAATCTCTACTTGCTTGTGATATCATCGTTATCGCGTGTAATACAGCAACAGCAGGAGCTATAGACTATCTGCGCCTAAAGCATCCCGATAAAATTTTTGTAGGTTTCGAACCAATGATTAAACCCGCCGCGAACGCTACAAAGTCAAATCGTATTACACTTCTGGCAACTCGAGCTACAGCTTACAGCACACGTACCGAGCAACTGATTACAGATTACGCGCAGAGCATGACGATTGATCGTCCCTCGACCCTTGGCTGGGCAAAAGCGATTGATGAAGATCATGAGGAGACAATAGATCTTACCGAAGTAAAGAGGACTATCGATAACGGTAGCGACGTCATCATTATTGGCTGCACGCATTACATTGCACTCCAGGAACGTCTTGAAGAACTATTTCCGTCCACACAAATTCTTGAACCTACTGAAGCAGTAGCAAATCAGATATCACAACTTACAAGTTCATAACTGCGGCTACAAACTGATCGCCACGATCAGCGTAGTTCTTGAACATGTCAAAACTGGAACTTGCCGGACTTAATATCACCACCGAACCTGGCAATGCCTGCGCGGATGCGCTTTTTACAATTGTTAGCATGTCGCCTGCTTCACTCACACAATCTACGCCTGCTTCTTCGCACAATTTCTGAATTTCTTGCCCACTACGACCAATTGCGATTACTTTTGTATTATCTCGTTTGCAACGTTCAACGATCTCTTTGTATCCGCCACCCTTGTCGACTCCGCCTAGGATCAAGACTTTTGGATCTAAGAAGCTGTCCAATGCCGCGATCGCGCTCCCAGGAGTGGTCGCAATACTGTCGTCATAGTACCTTACACTTTGTTTTTCCGCGACAAATTTCAAACGGTGCGGCAGACCGCTAAAGCTACTCAGGCCTTCACGGATAGCCTCGTCGTCAATGTCAAATTCCTTTATAGCCGCGATTGCGGCTGCTGCATTTTCTTGATTGTGCTTTCCGGGCAACTTTAGGCTACTCGCATACTCATCTATAGCAAATGGATATTCAGCTTGCTCCCCTGCCGACCGCGCCGCGATTCGAGATGACAATTGATTTCTCACATTGAATACCACCATGTCTTCAACCGTCTGGTATTTCACAATATTCGCTTTAGCATTTACGTAATCATCCATATCTTCATGCACGTCCAAATGATCTGGCTCTAGTGCCAGCACTACAGCAACATGCGGTGATCTTTGTATATCCCACAGCTGAAAACTCGATAGTTCAAATACCACCACATCACTAGATTGAATCTGCGGAAGTTCTTCAAGAGCAGATACGCCAATATTTCCCACTAGATGTACTGTCTTTCCTGCCGCTCGTAGAATTCCCGTGATCAGACTGCAGGTCGTCCCTTTGCCTTTTGTGCCAGTCACGCCAATAATTGGCGCTGGGCATTTTGCAAAAAATTCATTCGTCGCACTCCACACTTTTTCACCATACGGCAACCTCTTTGGATTAATACTCGGAGAGCGAATAATGAGGTCAAAGTCAGCGAGCTTAGAGAATGCGCCCTGACCAAGTATCGTCAATACATCTTGGGGTAAATTATCAAGCTCTTCTCTCTCGTCAACAATTGTGAGTTGATTTTCGGGTGTATTCCAATAGTTGTAACTAGCTTTGCCTTCGATACCAAACCCTGCGATCGCTATTTTCATCCCTCTAGTGTATCTTGTGTAGTCTTTGGTTGTCGAGACATTGTAATGATTAGCTTATTGTGTCATAATATAAACATATGGCTTCATCGGAAACACCTACGCTCGAAGTTACAGACCTACCCCGACTAGCTCTACCCATTGTTGACCTCATCGCCGATAAACAGCCTGATATAATTATTGGCTGCGACAGAGGAGCACGACTTTTTACCTTAGCTGTTAAAGCGATGTGGCGAGAGCTTCACCAGAAGCCGCTTCCGACACTCGATCACACAATCAGATTTACACGCGTAAAGAGCAACTACACTGGTAGAAAAATGCTCAAAAAAGATCTCACAGACATATTCCAGTCATACAGTGAGCCTATTAATGAACTAGTTGGCGAACGAGCCCTAAGAATGCTATTTATTGATGACTGGATGCAAACTGGCGCAGGACGAGATGCCATCACAGATACATTAAGTGGCATGCCTTACGACATCACGCCTTACTTCGGCATGATGATTGGCACAAAGGGAGATGCGATTGGCAAACAGATTGATCAACTTGACGTTGATGTGTCTTTCAAAGATAACTCCAAACAACTTGGTATCGACTACAAGTGGCACGGCGGCGCTGACCAGACACCTTTCGCTGTTCGACATCCTGATGCGCTCGAAAGTAGACGAAGTCTCTATGAGGCAGCACGAATTCTAGGCGCAACTATTCGCCAGACAACCGCAGAAGAGCAAGGACTTACGGAAATAGAGTCTCAAATTTCTCTGCGAGCTTAACAATTTCTTCTTTTTCTTCACTTGATACGCCAGCAAGCACCCACGTACCGTGTGCGATAAAGCTTTCCGCAGTTGCACGCATAAGGTCGCGTGATGTTGCATTGATCGCATCTGGTACTTTTTCATAATCTTTTACTACACCGTCAGCAAAGTAGCGATTGGTATAGAAATTAGAAATCTGCGATACAGTCTGCGCTCCCATTTGGTGACGACCAAGCGCGTAACTCTTAGCAGCCTCAAGTTCTTTTTCACTGATTTCACCATTCATGACGCATTTTATTTCACGGACAATGATGTCAAAAAGCTTTCCAGCTGTGTCATGATTTACCTGACCACCAAAGTCCCAGCTACTATCGTGGAAGCCAGCCGATGTATCTGAGAATACGCCATATGCCAGGCCTTTTTGCCTTGCAGCGCCGTAGATACGCGAGTGCATAGTACCGGTGAGAATATGATCAAGCGCATCCATAGCATCAGCTTCATCATCGCTGAGTTCGCGTGGCACCATAAGAGTCAGCCCGAACGTAAGGTTACTAGCCTCCTTCCGGCGAATTAATGTTGGCTTACCACTAGAGAGCTCGTCTTTTGGCACTTCAAAGCGCTCACCGGATTTCAACTCCCAACTTTCGAGCTGACGAATAATCTCGCTCTTACGACCATGCAGCTTGCCTGCGATTACAAAGCGCATATTTTCAGCCGTATGCGTACGGCGATAGTGTTCGCGAATATCCCCAAGTGTGACAGTATTAATCGTCTGGATCCTCTGCCAAAATGTATAGATATCTTCACCAAGCAGCTGCTGGATTTTTGGCCACAGCACTCGATTGTGATTGTTCAAATAACCTGTTAGCTCACTGCGAACATTTCCCTTTTCCGCTTCAAGTTCTTCTTCATTGAAGCGAGGACTACATATTGCCAAACGCTGCAGCTCCAAAATTCTTTCCCACTCAAAGTCTGCACAATCCGCCACATACACCATAGAAAGATCAGAAGTGTAGGCGTTATGATAGGCACCGTTTTTAGTAAACTCCGCCTCATATTCATGCTCACTTTTATACTTTGCATTGGCACCAAACGCCATATGCTCCATGATATGAGCTGTCTCGTAAATATCTTTGTGTTTTACATAGCGATTACCTGCACGGAATTGAAATTGAAAGCTCATAACCGTTGCGCCAGGAACATCAATTAAGAGACCGCGTGCGCCGTTTTTAAGTTTTACTTCAGAAGTTGTATGTTTCATGTTTTAGAGAGATCTTTCTGCCCACCAGTCTGGTATTAGTGGCGGGATTTTTTACGATTTTGACGTTGAGCTTTTTTCTTTTTACGCGCCTGATTCTTGACTTTATTGACATCTGAGGCTGATTTGATTTTAGTCACTTTGAAGTCACCATCGCGATTTGACTCGCCTGTACCAAGCTCATTAACACCGGCTTCAACTGAGCGCTCTGCGAGACGCGTCAGCTCTGTCTCGTGTTCTTCATCTTCAGATGCAATCGCATCGTGTTTGTGAACATGAGTTACGACATTGAGTACTTCGTCGCGGAGGTTTGCCTGAAGACTATCAAATAGTTTCTGTGATTCCTGGCGGTATTCCACTAGTGGATCTCGCTGTCCAACTGAACGCCAGTGAATACCATCGCGAAGGTGCTGCATATTCTCAAGATGCTGCATCCAAAGCGTATCAAGAACTTGCATATAGACATCACGCTCTACCTTACGAAGTGTGTCAATTTCAATCTCTTTCTCTTTCTTAGAGTAAAATTTCATGACAGCTTCTTTGGCTTTTTCAAAACGAATTTTGTCGTTTTTTTCTTCGCTGAATTTTTTAATTTCTTTTTCGCCAATTGGGAAAATCGCTTCAAATTCTTCGATTAGCTTTGGACTATTCTTTGCCGGGAGAAGTGTTAGTTCTTTTACTTTCTCATCCATTAAGCGCTCAATCTCAGGCTTGATATCGCTGCCTTCCAAGATCTTGCGGCGCATTGTATACACAACCTTGCGATGCCGATTAATCACGTTGTCATACTGAACAACATTTTTACGCGTATCAAAGTTGTAGCCTTCAACTCGCTTCTGCGCTGCCTCAAGCGTCTTTGAAACTGCGCGGTTTTGGATTGGCATATCTTCGTCAACACCAAGTCGATCCATCAAGCCAGCAATTCTGTCGCCCTGGAAGATACGCATCAAGTCATCCTCAGTTGAGACGAAGAATTGGCTTTCGCCAGGATCACCTTGACGACCACCACGACCACGTAGCTGATTATCGATACGACGCGATTCGTGACGCTCTGAACCGATCACTACTAGACCACCTAGCTCACGTACGCCTTCACCAAGCACAATGTCAGTTCCACGACCAGCAATGTTGGTTGCCAACGTAACAGCACCTTTTTGGCCAGCTTTTTCAATGATTGCCGCCTCGCGCTCGTTGTTTTTAGCATTCAAAATCTCGTATGGAATTTTTTCCTTGTCAAGCCACTCGGCGATCAGCTCATTTTTCGCAATTGAAGCTGAACCAACCAGGACTGGTCGACCAACTTTATGGTGCTCTTTAATAACTTCTGAGACGGCTTTGAGCTTGCCCTTTTCAGTCTTGAAAATGAGATCTTCTTTATCATCGCGAACAACTGGCTTGTTCGGTGGTACTTGTACGACATCAAGACTATAAATCTGCTGGAACTCTTCTGCCTCTGTAAATGCCGTACCGGTCATACCGCTCAGCTTTTCATAAAGACGGAAATAGTTCTGGAAAGAGACAGTCGCAAGAGTCATGCTTTCTTGGAGCACTGCAACATTTTCTTTTGCTTCAATCGCCTGGTGTAGACCTTCATTATAACGACGACCCTGCATGAGACGACCCGTATGCTCGTCGACAATCACTACTTCACCTTGGTTAGTCACGACATAATCCTTGTCACGCCTAAAGAGTGTCTGAGCACGTAGCGCCTGCTCCATGTGATACACCGTACGAATATTGTCTGGTGTGTAGAGATTTTTGAGGCCAAGCATTTTTTGTACTTTTTCAACACCCTCATCAGTTAGTGCTACACTCCGACGCTTTTCGTCGAGAATGTAGTGCTCCGGGACAAGCTTGGCTGCAACTTTCGCAAACTGAATATAGCTCTCTGGATTTTCTTCAGCTGGGGCAGAGATGATGAGTGGCGTACGTGCTTCGTCAATAAGAATTGAGTCTACTTCGTCGACGATGGCAAAGTTAAGCTCTCGCTGACGCAGCAATTCTTCGTCATCAACCATGTTGTCACGTAAGTAATCAAAGCCAAATTCATTATTGGTACCGTATGTAATATCTGCCGCGTATGCTTCCTTACGAGTAACCGGGCGAAGTTTGCGCATGCGTGCGTCATCATGATCTTCATTGTCAAAGTCTGGATCATAGACAAAGCTCGCGTCGTTGATAATCACTCCAACCGACAACCCCAAGAAGTAGTGCAACTCACCCATCCATCCAGAGTCACGCTGCGCTAGGTAATCGTTTACCGTCACCACGTGAACGCCATGGCCACCAATAGCGTTTAAGTAGCTCGGAAGTGTCGCCATGAGTGTCTTTCCCTCACCAGTCCTCAGCTCAGCTACATTGCCTTCATGTAGCACCATACCGCCAATCAGCTGTACGTCATAGTGACGCATGCCGAGCACGCGATCTGAGGCTTCACGCACGAGCGCAAAAGCATCAGGTAGAATATCATCAAGTGATTCGGCTTTTTTTCCTTCAATACGTTCCCTGAGAATAGCAGTTTGCTTCTTAAGCTCAGTCTTCGACATCTTTTTGTATTTGTCTTCGAGCTCATTAACCGCAGCAACTTTTTTTTCTAAACGCTTTAAAATCCGCTTTTGCGGATCGCCAAACACTTTTGTTAACACTTTTTGCCTATTCAAGCCGGCCATATACCCCTCACAGTCTGAAATTTCATTAAGTCAAGCTCCCTACAGTATACTCCTTTTTACAGTACAAAAAAAGAGGTGAACTGATGGAATTCACCTCTCTCGTTTTTTACGCTGATATCTATTGGCTATCTCGAGCGTAGCTGCGTTTAAATCGACTCAAGACTCCACGCGTTTTGCCCATATGACTAACGTGCATGTCTTTATACTTCCTCAGTTGATTTGTAAGTTTTGCCTCTACAATATCGACTGCTGCCAACATGTTGACCGTTGAATCTTTAGCCGTTAGTTTTTTATCTGGCACATTCAAAATAATCTCGGCTTCATATTTGTTGCCATGGTCGCGATTTACTTCTTTTAAGATCACCTCGGCATGCGCACTCTTTCGAGCATGTCGCGGGAGGAATCTATCGAGCCTTCCAATCTTCTTCGTTACATACTTTTTAGTTTGTTCATCTGGTGTAAATTTCACTCCAGATATTGCGATTGATTGAATCATAGGTACCCTCCTTTTTGGTTTAGGATTGTACTAATGATTATACGCCGACTAGACAACTATTTCCAGGTTCGATCAAGATTAATCTTTTGTTTTTTGTAGTAGGCTGATGCGAGATCAATATCAAACCGATTGGCAATTTCAAGTACATAGCTAAATACGTCTGCTAGCTCTTCTTCTAAGTTTTCCTTGGTTTTATCTTTCATCTCACCCTTAAAACCAGTTTGCTTTCGAATAGCCCGAGCAAGCTCGCCAACTTCCTCATTAAGAAGCAAGAATACTTCACTGATCGAGTTCTTGTCCCATCCCTTTTCAGAGCAGAGCTTTTTTAGGTGCTCCTGTATCTTGCCAAGCTCGTCAGGCTGCTTATCGCTCACTTTCTTCCACCCCTATCATCTCTTCGCCCCGTTATCTCTACATAGCACACTGGAATGCTTGAGCTTCCTCTAGACACATCTTCCGTTAGTTTCGTCATCTCGCACCCATAGTCTTTAAGATGACCTATCCAATCCTCAGGTACCATCAAAATACAACCATCTCTAGAAACTCTTAAGAATTCATCTAGACATCCTAGAAGAAGCCCTATGCCGCCATCTTTGAAATTTTTTCCGTAAGGAGGGTCAGCAACAATATAGTCAACAGAATTGTCTTCAAGTTGTAACTTACCCGCATCACTTGTAAATATTTTGTCTTCGTCGATGCTCGAAAAATCCGGCTTATACCATGACGGCAAGTCGTCAAATAATGTCGATGCCATATCTCTATTTGCCTTAATATTGTAGAAAAACTCTTCGCCCTTACTCCTATCACCAAGAGGCATACCGCCAGGAAACGAAAGATCTGACATCGAAATCTTCTTTGGAATATTGCGTGCTGCCAACAGGTTCATTAAGGTGCCGGCACCGGCAAAAGGATCGTGTATTGCTTTACCTTTTAGACGTTTACTCAGGAATGGCCATGCTTCGGCAACCTTGTAGTATTCAGGTGTCCATTTGTGCGACACAGTATCAAGCACGAGGCCACCATCAGCTCCGTCAAAGAAGCGAGGCATCTTCTTTAAGAGCAAACTAAATGAGCTGTCTGTAATCGCTTTCTTCAGTTCATTGCGAACATTATCGATCCCCTCTGGATCAAGCATTGTGGACAATCTGTCAGTATTGTAACGAATATTGTCAGCATGGAAACGGAAATGCTTTTCGTCATTAGCATTCATATCGCTACCGAACACCTCGTGTAGGTACGCGAGTGTAGCTTGGGTCGTACGTAGAGCATCCATCTCCCATCCTGGAACAAATTGTTCATAATCAGTTCTTTCACCAGCCAGATGATCTGTTAGCTCAGCTGACGACCATCGACTCGTATCTATAGCCAGGCTCTGGATGACATTTTCATTATTAGAACTTTCACCTAGCTTCTCTCGCTGACCCATATCGTGCTGTGCTCTCGCGATAATAGCTGCCATTCTACCAAGCAATCTCTCGTGTCTCTCCGATGATCGCAGATAGTCAAGGAAGCCCTCGCCTTCGCGGCCACTAATACGTTTTGCGCTTCTGAGAAAATTCGACTCAAGATCTATGGTCACGACAGCCCTGTCACCAAGATGAGGTGGGCCTGCAGTTGTGGCTAACTTACCATCTACAACATAAGGACGATCGTCTCCTACCACCTGTCCATATATCCGTGGGTCAAAAATAGTAGGGTCTTCAATCTGTGCCAACTTTTCTATAAAGTCTGCCTCATTCTTGACGTCTAATAATTTCCTGAGTTCCTTGCCAATATCAATGTGACCCGGCTCCTCACCTGTCCTCTCGTGTATTTTTCCAGCAAGCATGCTTGCGATAGTGCTCTGTCCGCAACCCGGCAAAGCTGCAGATACCAAAAAGACTGGATTCTGCTCTAGTACTTCATCTGTCAGCACTGACCCTGAAGGATGTTCAATATTCACCATAATAATACCCTCTTCTCCTTTTTAGTTATTACCGAACTCGGACGACGCTCGTTGCGTCGTCCGAGTTCCGCACGCGTTACCTCTTCTTGCGCTTGCGACGACGGAGGCGCTTCTGCTTCTCTGTCATCTTCGACGGCGCATCAGCACCGTCCTTCTGCCTTGACTGTACGCCAAGACGATTGAAGTTTTTCCGAGCGGAATTTCCCATATTCATCCCATCCGGTGAGAGCGTGGACAAGATGATTATTATCCTGATCACTAAAGAATGCAAGCGATAGCAGTTTGTATCTTTATACTGTCATGCCAGGTAGGCATCGACAAAGGCGAATGCGAGAGGATAAAGACCCCGTTCTAGCCGTGCCAAAGACGTCTAATCTTGTTCTTCTGTACCATCTTTGTAGATCGCATACTTAAATGTATCCGAATCAAGCGCCGACCTGCCAAGGTCGTCAACACTACGAGGCCTTAATAGCTCACTTACTCTGTCAATTTCTTCAGGACTAACTTCACCGGCAGCTATGAGTGGTGATCTTGGAGATTCCGCCAGCCATTGATCGTAAGCCTCAGCAAGTCGTACGCCCTCAAGTACTGGTATCGGGCTATCGAGCGCGTCAACGACATCAGCAAATTCTCTGATCTCTTCTTCAGATAGCGGGTCGTTATTGTCTGAGTCTGGAAGCTTATCAATCATTACCATACTATTATAATGTATATGTTTATTTTGTCAATAGTAAATCGAGCTTTCCGTAGCAGGAAAGGTCAGGACAATTAAAGAGTTTCCCTGTCGCCCAGATACGGTCTTAGGGCTTCCGGCACCATCAGCTTACCATCCTCAGTCTGATAATTCTCAATGATCGTAACAAGTGAGCGTGCCAGGGATACTGCTGTGCCATTGAGTGTATGTACCGTTTCAAGTGAGCCATCTTTACGACGAACACGAATGTTCAAATTCCTCGCTTGGAAGTCAGTACAGTTCGAGCAGCTTGTTAGCTCTCGGTAGTTACTATCTACCGGAGACCAGTACTCGATGTCGTACTTTTTCGCGGCTGGCGCACCGAGGTCACCACTCGCAATATTTATTACGTGATATGGAATACCTAGACTTTGCCACAGCTCTTCTTCGATTGCTAGAATTTTTTCGTGCATCTCCTGAGATTTTTCAGGCAAGCAAAATACATACATCTCAAGCTTGTTGAATTGGTGCACCCTAAAGAGCCCACGCGTATGCTTGCCGTACGTTCCCGCCTCCTTTCGATAGCTTGGACTGTAGCCAACATAGAGCTTAGGCAAATCATCTTCGTCGAGGATCTCATCCGCGTGATACCCCGTAAGCGGTGCTTCTGCGGTGCCAATCATTGTGAGATCTTCTCCCTCAATAAAATACTCGTTGCCTTCTTTATCTCCACGTGGCGCAAAACCAGCACCAAGTGCAGTACGAGTATTCACCATGTGAGGCACAGTCATGTACGTAAAGCCTTTTTTTAGCACAAAATCGAGCGCATATTGATAGATTGCATTCTCCAGAAGCGCAAGATCACCTTTTAGAAAATAGAATTTTGCGCCAGCTACCTTTGCACCACGTTCAAAATCTACCCAATCACGCTCCCGAGCAAAATCGAGATGATCAGTTGCACCAGTCTTCTGCTCGCCAACCTTCTTTATCTCTACTGAATCTTCTTCTCCACCCACAGGCACGTCATCAAATATAATGTTTGGCACCTTCTGGAGTAAGTCGTTGAATTCCTTATCAGCAGTTGCTAGATAAGTTTCACGCTCAGCTAGCTCGATCTTGATCTGCTTGCCTTCGTCAATCAAAGCTTGCTCTGGCTTGCCACCTTTCATCTTGCCAGCATTCGCGTTGCGCTTCTCGCGCAGCTCATCCACTTGCTGCTGCAGGTTTCGTCGTTCGTCATCCAGCTTTAAAAGGTCTGAAATCGAAACATCATAGCCTTTATCTTTCGTCGCTTGCTGTACTTTCTCGGGATTTTCTCGTATAAATCGGATATCTAACATCGCTCTTGATTATACTACTGACAGCTAGTTCTTGCTACTAACGATCAGTCCGAGATCATTTCTTGCCCACCATCCTGTTGTCGTACAGATCGCCGGTGAACCTTCAAGCTTGACTCCCATGACATAATTATTCGTGAGATAACCGTCAACTGCACAGCCATTTGCTCCTAGCTTGTAACCATTTGCGTATAAATACGTATTGAGTCCACTATTGATCGGATCCGCCGGGAAGCTCGAAATATACTTCGGGACAAGTGCTGCCGTAATATCGGCATCTGGCAGCCCGCATGTTTGAGCTGCCGCACCCGCCTGATACGTCCCACCGCTACACGCCGGATAGCCACCTTCGTTCGATTTGTACAATTCAAGGGCTTTTTGAACTAAAGAAAAGTCACTTTTTCGTTCACTGTCACGCGCACGCTGCTGAATACCGCTATACGCTACGATAGAAACGGCAGCCAGAATCGCAATTACAACAATGACTACTAGGAGCTCAACTACTGTGAATCCTGCTCGAGACTTCATATTAGCTATTAAAGCATATGCTTTATGAGAAGTGCAATTACTCCGTCCTAAGTGCTTCAATTGGGTCAAGACGTGCCGCCTTCCAGCTTGGCAGTAGCCCTGCCAGTGCTGCAATAACCATCAGACCAACTACCAGCATCGTAGCAGGAGCGAATTGGTAAATAAGGAAGTCAGTTCCTGCGCTCAGATCCATCAGCTTCGCAATTGTCGGATTAAACGCTGTGCCTATTGCCCAAGACAAACCAGCACCAATCACACCTCCAAGGAAGCCAATCCACATCGCCTCAAAGAGGAATAACTGCCATACGCTCACACCTCGCATGCCTAGCGCTTTCATAAGTCCAATCTGCGACGTACGTTCTAATACTGATATGTACTGCGTGTTAATGATGCCAAACACACTCGCCATCAATGCCAGTACACCAAATCCTGTCACAATGCTCTGCAAGACATTTACAATCGTAAAAAGAAACCCTTGCAAATCTTTGGCAGTCTGCGGAGCATAGCCTGCATCCTTTAAACTTTCCTTTACCGCTTCCGGATCTTCTCCATTTTTCGCTTTTGCGGTAACTGCAAAATACTTCTGATAGTTTTTTGTACCTTTTGTCATAAACTCATTTAGTTCAGTAGCTTTCTCTAGAGGAATTTGTAGGGTATTCGTACCACTAAAAGAAGTCGCAGCTTGCTTAGCAACTCCACGTATTTTCAATGTCACTTTTTTCACTTCACTTGCACCGAGCTTTTTGAGACCCGCGGGACCTTCGCTCATCAATATTTTCTGGATCTCTTCATCAGATGGTAACTTCGCAGGACGTTCCGCCACCAAAGTGATCTTCTTGCCAATCAGGGATTGCTCACTAACCTTTAATGTCTCCGCAAAGCTCTTCGGTACAATTACCTCGTCATTCGCGATGTCAGTACCAAGCTTCGGCAAACTACCGGCAGCAATCTCGCTTTGCACGTCTGGATTATACACATCAACATCATTCGTATATTTTTTCTTAAATCCTTCGATTGTTAGATACGATACTTGCGTTTGGTAGATAGGACGAACATCTGTAATATCTGTTCGTTTTTCCAGCTTTTCAAGATCAGATTTATTGAGCTGGGTAAATGTCTGACCTCCTTCACTCGTCGCATCTGGGTCATATTCCTTGAGTCCAGTTTGTGCCTGCGTAGGATCGACCAAGCCTTCATCCTTTACGATAAAAAGTGCTTGTGGATCAATATTCGTCGAGATTAATTTATCCGCATACTGGCGAGCACCTTCTCCAGCTGCAATACTTGTCATAATTGTAAAGGCACCTACGGCAATACCAAGACTTGTAAGTAATGTACGTGCTTTAGCTTGGCGAAGACTCCTACCAGCTCGACGTGCAGTATCAATTATTCTCATTACTTCTTACCTTTCTGGTCTATCTTCTGGATTTTTCCATCCTTTATATGTACTTGCATGTCGCATTTTTTCGCAAGATCAGGATCATGCGTAACAACAATCAGTGTGGCTTTGTTATCTTTAGCGTAGTCAAACAGCAGTTTTTCAATAGTATCACCAGTCGTGGAGTCGAGATTACCAGTTGGCTCATCTGCAAAAAGAATCTTTGGTTTGTTAACAATCGCTCGCGCAATCGCTAAACGCTGTTTCTGTCCGCCAGAAAGGTCACGAGCGCGTTGTTTTGCCTTGTCGCCCAGCTCTACGGCATTGAGCGCTTTCATAACCATTGCCTTTCGCTTGCTTCCTGGAATATTTGCAATCTCAAGCGGGAGGCTCACATTATTAAAGCAAGACTCATTTCCTTGTACAAAAAAGCTCTGAAAAATAAAGCTCATCTGCTGAGAGCGAAAGGCATCCATCTGTCGCTGACTCAGCTCTGAAAAAGCACGTTTTCCAATAGTGATCGTACCGGACGTCGCTTTGTCGAGTCCGCTCATGACATGCATCATCGTACTCTTACCACTTCCCGACTTACCAATAATCGCCACCGTGGTGGCTTCTGGAATCTTTAGGCTCACATCGTCTAGTGCAACAAAGATATTAGCTTTCTTGCCGTAACGTTTTGTGACATTTTGCAGTTCAATCATAATCCCCCTCTTCTTATTGTCATCTACCGTCCCGTCATAGGTGAAGGTCTGAGTATATCGCTTTCGTTGTCTCGTCTATATCATTCTTCAACTGTGGGAATGGTATCCCTTCGCGAGCCGTAATACCTTCAAGGCTCCAGAATATACGCTCACTATAACCTAGGCCGCAAGCTGGTGGCATGCCATATTCAAGCGCCTCCACATAGTCGATATCAAGCATCTGCGCTTCATCGTCCCCAGCGTCGCGCATAGCCTGCTGCTCCTTGAAACGATCTAATTGGTCAATTGGATCATTGAGCTCTGAGAATGCTTTGCACATTTCACTGCCGCCAAATACGAGATTAAACTGCTCAGTAAGTCGCGTATCGTTCTTGTTCACCTTTGCTAGCGGCTGCATAAATACTGGCATGTCTACCAAAAATGCAGGACCTCCGAGAGTCTTTCGGTATTTTTTCCAAAGCTTGTCCAAGCTACGGTTACGATTGTCGACTTCTTCGACTTCAAGCGAGTGCTCTTTGAGCTTTGCCCTGATATCTTCCATCGAGGATTCAAATACATCGATATCGTACTGCTCTTTCAAGATACCGACAAAGCTAATTCTTGGGAAATGAGTACCATCTTCACCAAAATCCACCTCTTGACCATTCGCAAGAGTAAATTGACGCCTTCCCCATGTCTTGTCGCAGACAAATCGGATCATTCGCTCCGTAAGATCCATCCCCTGCTCCCAGTCAGCATATGCCCAATACCATTCCATAGCATTGTGCTCAGGCAGGTGCTCTTCTGTGTAATTTTCATTTCTAAAGCGTGGACCAAGGTCAAATACTTTTTCAAATCCAGCCACCAGCAGTCGCTTCAAAGGCAGCTCATGCGAAATACGGAGATAAAAGTCTTGATCAAGCGCATCCATATGACTCACAAACGGATTAGCATCAGCACCACCAGCGGTTGCTTCAAGAACTGTGTTATTAATCTCAATGAAATCTTCGTTTTCAAGGAACTGACGAGTCGCCTGCCAAAACTTACTACGACGCACGAATCGTTCACGCACACCCAAGTTCACATTCATATCCACGTAGCGGCGGCGAAATCGCTCTTCTTTATTTGTAAGTGCCTCAGGCATTGGTCGAAGCGCCTTTGTAAGTAGTCTGAGGCTGTGTACGCCGACAGATTTCTCACCCGTCTGGGTTGTAGTCATTCGGCCAGAAGCTTCAATAAAATCGCCTGTATCGAGAAGTTTTACTTGCTTCATGCCTAAAATTCCCCGAGCCGGATCAAGCTCAGCAACCGTATCCTTCTGTAGATAGAGCTGGACGTCACCACTTTCATCACGCAGCTTAATAAATGCAAGCTTTCCAAAACTGCGAATGGAAACAATCCTACCGGCTACTGTGATATCTTGCTCGGCGAGAGTATCAAACTTTTCTATAACCTCTTCGCATGCATGAGTGCGGTGCGAGTCGGCCGGATAAGCATTGATGCCAAGTTGTCTCAGTTCGTCTAGTTTGCGCAGTCGTTCATTTCGAAAATCTTGTAGTGTAGCCATTTGCTCTAGTATAGCATCCTCACCCCTGAAACTATAGAGAAAATATGAGATTGCCACCAAGCCACTTGCAATTTTAATATGCTTGTGGTTTAATGACGGTACTAAGTCAAACAAAAAATAAAAAGGTTTGCGATATGACAACACATATACTAGAAGGAATTGGACATAGACATAGCTGGGCAGAACTAGGAGTTCGATCGGCAGAAGCTCTAAAAGGCGTTGGTGGACGCATGTTGACAGCCGTCAATAATGGGCAGGTCGCATTTGAGGCTCGTATGACACAACTAACTGTGCCGCAAGCGGACCTACAGCATGTAGCAGACCGAGGAGAACTTCCCAATCCTATACGCGACCGACTTCTCGCAAAGAAAGCTATTGAACCATTTTTTAGAGAGGAAAAAGAGGACTCTGCCGCTTAATTAACAGCTACGACTTTGTAGTTGATGTCGCCTTTTGGCGTTGACACAACAGCCGTATCGCCTTCTTTTTTACCCATTAGAGCCAAGCCGATTGGCGATTCATTAGAGATCTTACCTTCGATCGGATTTGCTTCGACCGGGCCTACGATATGGTATTCAACTTTTTTGCTGCCATTTTTAAGCTCAACTTTACTGCCAAGCCCTACAGTTGATTTACGGCTAGCTTTGATGATTTCTGCGTTTTGCAGAATGTCCTCGATCTCAGCGATACGACTCTCGACAAGTCCTTGCTCTTCACGTGCAGCATCATACTCAGCATTTTCAGAAAGATCGCCATAATCGCGAGCTTCGGCGATTTTGTCTGCTATCTCACCACGGCGTGATTTTAGCTGTTCGAGCTCTGCTTCTAGCTCTTTTTTACCATCGTTTGTAATCTGGTATATTTTTTTCATAGTAGTTCCCTATTTACGAGTTATTTTATAAAGTGGCACCCCTAGGGCACCACTTTGATGATTGTCAATTAATGAATGTAAACCCTCGCAGAAGTCTTATCTGTCTACATCTGCAATAAGTGTATCAATTATGTGTTCACGTGTCAAATAGACTCGTACTGATCGTCATCATGAGTTGCAGTCAGAGATACACGAAATAGTTCGTCGTCCATGCCAACAGTGACTATGTTCCTGCCGATAACACGTGAAAGTAAGCCGGTTTTAGCCAACAGCTCCGGTGTTATGCTAGGAAATTCATTGTCTGGAAATAGTTCGCGAAGATATTTATCTACAGCAACAAGCTGGGTAAATGTTTCAACCTCTGGGCCAAGCTGCTCTATCATATTATGATGCTACGCTAGCATACTTGGTCTATGCAAGCATAGACAGTTTATCGATTAATGCCGCGTGATTCAGATTCTCAGTTGCTCCAGATTTACGCTCGGTCAACTCGTATTCGTTTGCCGCAACACCGCGATCTGAAACCGTGATGCGATACGGAATCCCCATCAGTTCAGCATCAGCAAATTTTGTACCCGGACGCTCATCGCGATCATCGTAGAGTACTTCAATTCCTGCCCCAGTCAGTTCATCATATAATCTATCTGCCTCAGCGCTACCTTTTTCGCCAATTGACACGAGACACAGCTTGTATGGCGCAATATTCTTTGGCCAGATCAAGCCCTTATCATCGCTCATCTTCTCTACAATGACTCCCATCACGCGAGTAATGCCAATACCATAGCTTGCTAGGTAGATCGGCTGCTGTTTGCCATCTTTATCGGTGTAGTAAATTCCCATTTGCTCAGATTTCTCGGTACCAAACTTGAAGATATTACCCACTTCCGCACTTGTGACTGGCTTGAGTTCTGCCTTGTCGATGCCAAGCTCCGCAGCTGCATCATCAAGCACCTCTTCGTTGACCGCTACGCTACTATCCTCATTGACATACAATGTATCCTCGCCAGCATCACAAATTGTCTGAAACTCATGGCTGAACTTCGTAAATGCCCCACCGCTAGCAAATGTCACAAATGTACTGTCACCAATACCGAAACGGTCATAGCAACGCTTATATGCTTCGATCACTTTGTCATAATACGTATCGCAATCTTCGGCAGTAGTATGCAGACTATACATATCTTTCATGACAAACTCGCGACCGCGCATAATACCACTCTTCGCTCGCAACTCATTTCGAAGCTTCGTTTGGAACTGATAAACACTTGTCGGTAGATCTTTATAGCTTTTAACGTACTGCTGCATCATTTCCATGATCGCCTCTTCATGGCTCCAGGCAAGGCCAAGTTCGGTGTCATCCTGCAGTTTCGTCTTAAACCACACATCGACTACCTCGTCGTCCCAACGACCAGTGGTTTCCCAGGTCTCTTTGGCCTGCAGATTGGTCATGATGAGTTCCTGACCATTTACAGCATTCATCTCTTCACGCACGATCTGCTTGATATTCTCTAGGACACGCAGACCAAGAGGTGTATAGGCATACACACCAGCCATTACCTTGTAGACATACCCTGCCCGGATCAGTAGCTGAGCATTCTTTGCCACTTCATCACTTGGCGCATCTTTGAGGGTTTTTATAAATAGATTACTTCTTCGCATAATTATCTCCGTTGTTCATTGCTTGGTATTTCTAGAGTGTGAAAATTAGAATCTACCGCAAGGGCGGTGTAAGCAATGAGAAGTTATTGCGCCAGGTATTCATCACCATCATTATATCAGAGCATCGGATATACAAATAGTAAAAAGAACGCTAGGCCGTTTTTCGTCATATGCAGTAAAACTCCCGCCCAAATACTACCCGTTACTTCGCGAAGTGCGCACATAACAAGGCTCAACGCAAAGACGTCAACAGCAACATTGAGTTGCAAATGCACCAAGCCAAACACGAGACTTGTCAGTAAGGTCGCCCAGATCACACCCGTGAGTCGTCTCAACTTTGAATATAGATAGCCACGGAACATCGCTTCTTCCGCAATCGGGGCTATAACTACCAGCGTAACAAATGCAAGCATCACGCCTACTTGGTTAGTCACCGTGTTGAAGCCTACATCCTGAGCTTCCTCAATATCAAATCCAGGTATGAGAAGTGTTGCTATATACGCCAGAAGTACTGACAGGATTATATACGGGATAAAACCAAGCGGACCAACGAGAATATCAAGCCACGACGGTAAGCGATCAAGACCAATTTCCTTGAGGGACGTCTGGTGCTTCAGTATGATTTTTGGTACCCCAACAGTGATAACAAATGCGATGAGATACATCACTCCAGCTGTTACGGTTGTCTGTACGGCCTGATCAAAACTATCTAAGCTAAAGCCAAGCTTACCAAGAACGAACAAAGCCCCTATCGTCACTACAGCTGCAAGGAAAAACGAAGCAATGACCCATAGAGTAACAGCAACGACTTGCCCTACGTGCCGAGCATGCTGTTTGCCGGTAGTTTTCTTAGAAGAATTTGCCGACATCCGCAAACGTCACCAGGATAACTAATCCAATTAGTACAAGGAAGCCAATAGTCTGCACTTTTTCTTCGCGTTCCTTTGTAAGCTCTTTCTTTCGAAGCTTATAGACAGTCATGAGGAACCAACGACCACCATCAAGTGCTGGGATTGGCAGTGTGTTCATCACCGCAAGGCTAAGTGATATGATAGCAGTCAAAAATAGCAGCTGCTTTGGCCCAGCCGACTGCGCCTGCGGGAAAATAACTCCAAGAATACCAACTGGCCCTGCCACACTTCCACTTACAACTTCAAGTTCCTTATTACCACTCTCACGAGTTGCCTTATCAAAACTCAAACTCTGAAAGAAGCCTTTAGCTGCATTAAATGCGACCTCACTCGTGCCCTTCAGTGTTGCCCATGTAAACTGTGCCGTTGTTACAGTACCCACTATTGGTGCGGACCAGGTACTTTTTATCTCCTCTCGGGTACGCGAGCTTACACCGAGGAAGCCTTTCTTGTCAATGTTATCCGCGCGAAGCGTTGTCTTTGTGGTGTATTCCACGCCACCACGTTTATAGATTATTTCAGCAGCTTCGCCTTTATGCACCTGAGTAAGCTTGGTCAAATCATCTGGTGAACTTACGCCCATCCCGTTAAAGCGAAGCAATTCATCGCCAGGCTTCAGCCCAGAGGCTTCAGCTGGTGTCCCTTCGCCAACATAAGTAAGCTGTAGTGGCAGAGTCGTGATTGTAGCGTCTTGAGAAACATAATATTGATCCGGTAAAATCTTTGGCAAACCTACAAGCGCCATGCAACTGAGTAAGATAATCGCAACCACCCAGTTCATTAGTACGCCAGCTAAAAGAATCTTCGTTTTCTGCCAATAGGTTGCCGCACCATAGTCGCCTTTTTTGCTAGCTGAATCATGCTCACCCTGTAGCTTCACAAAACCACCAAGCGGCAACCAGTTAAGTGTAAAGAGGACATTTTTACCAAGGATACTACGTTTAATTTTCTTGCCCCAAGCTTTCGGCGGAAAACCTATTCCAAACTCCTCTACTACCACACCATTGCGCCGCGCCACGATGCCGTGACCCAGCTCATGTACAACCACCAGCAGCACTAAGATAACCAAACCCAGTATAATTCCGAAAATTAACTCCATGTATACCCTCTATTTTATTTCTTTATTCATTATATTGTGACACAAAAAGAGGACAATCTCTACTTGTAATTTCGTCCGCCAAACAGCTCCGATATCGAATCACCATCGGCGATACGCTTGATGCTATTTGCAAGCAATAGATGCACCGACACAATTTCTAAGCGATCACCCAGCATCTCTTTTGCCTTATCATTTGGAATTGTATCAGTGATAATTAATTTATCTATTGGAGAATTCTGCAGACGTTCACATGCCGGATCTGATAAAATTCCGTGCGTTGCCGCAACAACAATCCTAGCCGCGCCAGAGTCTTTCAATACCTGAGCCGCACTCACTAGTGTGCCCGCTGTATCAATCATGTCGTCCGTTACTATCGCTGTCTTACCTTCTAGGCCTTCTACTCGAGCTACCCGCTCGATAGTGTCGCCCTTTCTAATTTTTGGAATGTGGAGAGATCCTACACCAAGCGCTTCCGCGTAATCTTCGGCTTCTTTTACACGCCCAGCATCAGGCGAAATCACAACAAAATCATTCCTATCACTATCACCAATTTCACGCTGCAACGCGCGAATAATCTCCGGTTCGGCAGTCAAATGATCAAATGGACCACTAAATACAGCTTGAGTCTGAGCAGTGTGCATATCAATACTCACAATTCTGTCAGCACCTGCATGTTCAAATGCTCTCACCACTGCAGCAGCAGAAATTGGTTCACGACCTCGTGCCTTTCGATCTTGGCGACTATACGCAAGATATGGCAGTACCAGTGTAATTTCAGCAGCTGACGCTCGCTTTGCAGCATCAATAAGTAGAAGCGTCTCTACAATTGATTCGTCAACTTTCCAGCCGTTTCGCGCTGCCATCGACTGGATAATGAAAACTTTGTCCCCTCGAACTGAGGTACCTACACGCACGTAGTGCTCAGTATTCGGAAATTCTTTACCTTCATGTGATGTCAGCTCAAGACCAAGCTCGCTCGCTGTTTTAGCCGCTAGTTCTGGATAGACACTTCCAGAAATAATTTTCGTTACCTCACCCTTATCTGAAACAGGTTGCATCTGGTGTAATCCCCTCTTTTATCTTCCAAAACGTCTTTGACGCTGCTTATATGTCTCAAGTATATCTATCACATCGGTTTTTGTCATGTCCGGCCAATTTTTATCGAGAAATACCAATTCACTATATGCAGAGCGCCACAACATGTAGTTCGACAACCGCTTCTCACCGCTTGTCCTAACAATAATGTCGCAGGGCGGCACCTCAGGCGCAAAGAGATGTTCAGCGATGGTATTTTCATTGATCTTTTCCGCCGGTATACCTAGTCGCACAATGTCTTGCACCGCACTCACTATTTCATCATGCCCACCATAATTGAAACATAACGCAAATGTACCTCTGGTGTTTCCAGCCGTCTTTTGCTCAGCTTCATCGATTGCCGTGAGCAGTTTTTCGTCAATATGTGCGCGGGATCCAAGCACCTTAATACGGATGTTATTATCCTGAAACAGTTTCAAATCGGCAGTAAATAATTTCATTGCGAGCTTCATCAGCTTTGACACTTCATCCTGACTTCTCTTCCAATTTTCAGTACTGAAAGAATACGCCGACACATAAGTAACTCCCTCATCAAATGCAGTACTTACAACTTCCTGCAAGGCCCTATAGCCTGCAAGATGACCTTCATAAGCAGGCAGACCGTATGCTTTCGCCCAACGACGGTTACCATCAAGTATAAAGCCAATATGGGCGGGCACGTCACTCATGCTGTACGCTCCATGCTAAAATCCACAAGCGCCTCAAGTCTCCTAGAGAATTCTGGACTCCAGCTTGATACACGCTCAAGACTCGCTTTCGCTTCAGCTGCGTATCTTGCCGCCTCCGCCATAGCCCTCTTCGACGCTCCCGTCTCATTCAAGATCTTCTGTATCACCTCGAGATCCGCTTCGTTTGACTCTGCGTTACCCAGGATTTTATGAATTTTGCTCTTTTGATCTGCATCCGCTTTTTCCAGCGCAAAATGTATCATGAGAGTATATTTACCTTCTTGAATATCGTCGAGGTTCGGTTTGCCCGTTGCTGACGTATCACCAAAAATCCCTAAATAATCATCGCGAAGCTGAAAAGTAACACCAGCTGGAATCCCAAACGCTTCCGCATCACGCTGAGCTATTACCTCGTCTTTACCAGCGAGTAGCAGTGCCGTTTCTATCGGATCAACAAAAGAATAGTAGCTACTCTTCTGCCTATACTTACGAAGTAAGTCTTCTTCGCTCACAGGCGGCCTAGTGATACTTCGTGAGAGGTCATCAACCTGCCCCATGTCTGTGATGGCAATGTGCCGCTGAAGTACCGAAAGAACTCTCAGTCTGCTCTCCGCGTCTGCATCGAGTGTGGTTAAGGCGTGATTAGTTACATACTGCGCGAGCATCCCAACTAAAATTGCCATCATGTTGCTTTGGTGCTCGTCCTCGTAGTTGAAATCTGCTTTATACACTTCGTGGACAGTGGGTCGACCACGCCGTGTTAGCGAACGATCCATGACATCGTCTACAATCAGCAGGTGGTTTTGCACAAATTCAATGGCCGCACCAAGACGTAAACCCGTCAGGCTCTTTTCCTGACCAGTAACCTCATCATACAGCGCAGCCGCCAGTGTTCCACGAACACGCTTACTTGGTCGAAGCGAATATTCCTTTAGTGTGTCGAAGGCCCACCTTACATCCTCAGAATAGTCCGGAAGCTCACTCAAAAAATCGTTTAATACTGACTCAACAGATTGCTCAAGAGGCTGTCTATATGACCTGAGTGATTCAAGTGGCGAGACTGACATTAGACAGTCATTACCTCTTGTTCTTTAGCCTTAAACTGCTCATCAATTTTAGCCTGGTACTCACCCATTAGCTTGTCAAACTCTTTTTCAACTGCCTTTACATCATCTTCAGAAAGTTCTTTAGCATCTTTCTTTCGCTTAGCATCCTTGAGCGCGTCTTGGCGAACATTTCTAAGAGCAATTCTACATTCTTCAATCTTTTCGCCCAGTTGCTTCACCATCTCGCGGCGACGCTCCTCAGTCAGTGGTGGAATTGGTACACGCACTACACGACCATCGTCGCTTGGATTGAGTCCTAAGCTTTGATTGTCACGAATACTAGCTGAAATTGCAGCAATATTACCTGGATCAAACGGAGTCACGAGTAGCTGTTGTGGCTCTGGGGCAGTGACGTTCGCTACTTGATTAAGCGGCATTTTCTGGCCATACGCATCTACGGTAACACTTGAGAGCATATCTGGATGTGCACGTCCGGTGCGCACTTTCTTGAGCTCCTCCGTAAAGTGCTCCAATGCTCCGTCCATTTTTACTTCATATGATTTGGTGTCGAACACTTCAAATAATCCTCGCTTTCTTCTCTATTGATTATATACTACCTCACCCGGCAAATCGTCATTACCGATGATTTGCAGCCCCAGGTTATAATAAGAAGGAAATGTCCCTCACTTCACTCACCGTCCAGAACCTCCGCACACACGAGCTGTTCTCTATTACGCTCGACCCTGGGGCAACACTTATTATCGGAAAAAACGGAAGCGGCAAGACGAGCCTGCTTGAAGCAATCTACTTCACTCACCAGGGTACAAGTTTCCGTGGTCGTGATCGCGAGATGATAGCTCACGGCAAACAATCGAGTGAAATAAAAGCTGAATTCTCTGATGGACAAATACGTCGTGGCAAATTAAGTCACACTGACGATGGCAAGATAACTAAGCAGTTCCAGGTTCAGGATAAAACCACCTCAAGGCTCAGCAGTACCCATCGCCAGCCAGTAGTACTTTTTGACCCAGAAGAGCTCCGCGCACTCTCCAGCTCCCCTACACGCCGGCGCGATTTTTTCGACGGCATTATCGCGCGACTTTCACCGACATACCAGACAGTATTGAATCGCTTCACTCGTACACTCGCCCAGCGTAACGAACTCCTCAAGCAGTACGAATCTATGAATCACAGTGCATGGGAGTCTCATATGTTTGCCTGGGATATAAAATTCGTGGAACTCGCAGCAACTATCATAAAAGCTCGGGCAAATTTTATCACGAAGAGCAATCAGAGAATTAGCTCAATCTATTCAGAGTTAGCCGAGGCCTCGCACACTATAAAAGCAGCTTACAGTGTAGAATTTGAAAGCATAGAGGCCTGCCGCCAGTCCTTACTCCATCACCTTGAAGCGTCCCATCAAGCTGATGCACTGCGCGGTTTCACCAGCACAGGGCCACACCGCGACGATATTTTGATCTCACTCGACGGCCACCCTGCAACCGAGACAGCCTCTAGAGGCGAGATGCGCACCATCATGCTCGCCTACAAGCTCTTAGAGCTGGAACTTCAGGAAGAAATCACTGGCAAGCCACCACTTGTACTTATGGACGATGTGTTCTCTGAACTCGACACGACCCGGGAAAAGAAACTTATCAACACGCTTGGCACGCATCAGACCATTATCACAGCTACAGATCTACGTAATCAATCAGACTACAGCTCGTATCACGTCATCAAACTAGACTAAGATTCATTGTCAAAGAAATAAAAAATGCTACAGTAATAGTAGTTATGCTTCGCAAGGTTAAAACATTAAGCACTCAGCGCATTGTCGCCTTTTTTGGAGCAGTCACACTTACCGCAGCAGTACTTGCACCTGAAGCATTCGCCGCATCCTGTGGTACTGAGACCAATATCATCTCATGCGGTGGCAGTAACCCAATCTGGGAGATTATGTTGCTTGTTGTTAATATCTTAGCGGCAGGCATTGGCCTCGTTGCAGTTGGCGGTCTTGTATATGGCGCAATCCTCTACACGTCTGCGCAGAATAATTCCGGACAAATTACCAAAGCAAAAACTACAATCTTCAACACCATACTCGGCCTCATCTGCTTTGCTCTAATGTATTCGTTCTTGCAGTACCTCATCCCTGGCGGGTTTATCAACAATCTTACAAATCCAACAGCTATTCCTGCACCAAGAGTATCAACACCAGGCAATAGCGGAGATTGCACATGCGAGGACGCTGGCGGTGATGGCGTAAATGGTGACGGTGCAAACGAAAGCGATGGCAGCACTGGAAACGTTACAGTTGCTGACATCAGCATAAAGAATTTTAGAGACGCCTCAACTACAACTGGTGGTAGTGTATTGAAATCGGGCGTTCTATATCGCTCGACTCGGCTTTCAAGTATTGGCCCAAAGAAGGCTCAGAAGCTCAGCAAATTACTTGGAGCAGACGCAACAATCATCGACCTACAAAAGAGTGGCGAGCCTGCAGATAAGCCAATTGGTAATATACGAAATATTCGCATACCAACCCAAGGCTTCCATGATACCAGCCCAGCAGTGACAGATCCTGCAATCCGAAAATCAATAGCACAGGCGCTCCGCACAGCAGCCAACAGTCAAGGACCTGTGCTTGTCCACTGCTTCTCTGGAAAAGACAGAACTGGCTGGACAGTCGCCATGATCATGTTTATAGCCGGTGCCAGCGACGCACAGATAAAGAAAGAGTATGCGAAAAGCACCGAGGCCTTCCCAACTCACGATCCAAACTGGATAAATTCAGGTCTTTCTCTCGCCAAGAAAAACTACGGCGGTAAGATAGGCAACTATCTAAGAAGCGATCGAGGACTTGGGCTGTCAGATGCTGTTATCAAAAAAATACGCCAGAAGTTTAAGGCATAGCCACTATGAATCCAAACAACGACCACCAAACTCCAACAACCTCAGAGCAATCCACCAACTCATCTACAGAAGCTTGGTTCAATGGCATCGAGTCCCCGCCGTCTACATATAAGCCTCCAGAGAAATCCGCGTCCAAATCATGGAAGATTATCATAATTATCGTAGTTAGTATCGTGATACTTGGAGCAGGTGCATTCGTCCTCTATCAACTAGCCGGTAAGTCTACGGCTATGAGATGCCTAAACAACTCCGATTATGCTGAGTTCACAGGTGTAAAAACAGATGAACCAATTTCCTCGCGTGAGATCTTCTACGCTGAGTCAGTAGCATTTGCTCCAGGTAGTGCGTCCCTTGACGACGACTCTGCTTCAAAAACACATGAATTTTTAGAAAAAATTGGCGCGTTTTACCAAAAACATAGCGAAGAGATTTCTATGAAAATCACTATAGATAGCGACTACATAGACCTGCAGCCCGCACAGCCTGCAAAAGATCGAATCACACTACTCAAACAAGAACTCGTGAAAGCAGGAGTGTCAGAAACAGCGATAGCTTCTAACGAGCCAAAAGCCATCTCTATCGAGTCCGACTCACCACAAGCAGACGCACCAACTCTCATCAGCATCACATCTGAATCTACTTGCAAAGAATAATAAATAAGACTCCTGTAAGGAGTCTTATTTATGTAAGTATAGGAATTTCTATTCTGTTACACCGAGCTCAATGCGCTTGAACTGAGAAACACGAATGTTCTCACCGTTCTTTGCGATTTGCTCTTTGATGCGCTGATCTACAGTCATAGAGTCATCAAGTACAAACGGTTGCTCGGCAAGAACTTGCTCTGCGAAATGCTTCTTGAGCTGACCTTCTACGATCTTCTCAGCCATTTCAGCCGGCTTGCTCTTGAGTGCATCACTTGCGAGCAATTCTTGCTTCTTCGCTTCCATATCTTCAGCTGGAACATCCTCCATAGTAGGATACTTCGGGTTCATCGCAGCAATCTGCATCGCCATCTGATGTGCAAATTCTTTGAATTCTGGCAAGCGAGCTACAAAGTCAGTCTCACAGTTCACTTCGACTACGACGCCGATTCGATCTGAGTGCACATAGCTCTCGATCAAACCTTCACGAGTTTCACGATCACCCTTTTTCTCAGCCTTTGTAAGACCTTTTTTACGGAGAGCTTCAAGTGCTTTATCAAAATCACCTTCTGCTTCTACTAATGCCTTCTTTGCGTCTGTCAGACCAAGACCAGTCAGTTCTTTTAGTTTCTTAATCTCTTCGATACTAACTGCCATTATTTCTTTGCCTCCCCTTCTGCTTTCTTCGCACTACCCGCACCTTCTTTTACTGCTGCTACGAAGTAGTCGAGTAGTAGTTGCGATCCCTTGATCGCATCGTCATTACCAGGGATAACAAAGTCAACCACAGTTGGGTCAGCATTCGTATCAACTACACCTACTACAGGAACGCCTAATCGTTTTGCCTCGCTGACTGCGTTTTTATCTGCAATCACATCGAGTACAACTACAGCGCCCGGCTGTCCCTGCAAGTCTTTGATGCCACCGTATTTTAGGTTCAAAAGATCAATTTCCTCTTGGAAACGCTGTACTTCAAGCTTGTTGTAGCGCTTCTCAAGATCACCAGCAGCCATACGACGCTCAAGATCGTGGAGCTTCTTGATTTGCTGCGTCATCGTACCAACGTTTGTCAGCATACCACCAATCCAACGCTCAACCACGTATGGCTGATCAATACTATCAGCAGCCGTCTTTACGATGTCTTTCAACTGCTTTTTTGTACCAACGAAGAGTACTTTTTTGCCCTGACCAGCTACTTTCGTAAGGAATGGTAGAGCTTCGTCGAGACCTTCAACAGTCTTTTCGAGGTTGATAATATGCGCTTCTTGCCGCTTTGAGTGAATGTATGGCGCCATTTTAGGGTGCCAACGACTTGTTTTGTGTCCAAAATGAACACCGGCTTCATATAGAGCCTTGATATCTGCTTTCACAGCCATGATATCCTTCTCCCTTCGCGCGTGCCCTAAGTATTTAGGATATCTGCACGCGTTGCTTCATTAAATTGTAATACGTTCCGTATTGTACCAGATACCAACACCTTACACAAGTAAGTCAGAGCTTATTGAAGCTTATTCCCAACGATCAGCAACGCCGCTCCCGGATATCGCTCCTCAAGCTCCGCAAGGATCCTCAACATCCCGGCATTTGCCTCAGAACCAAATCGTCGAGTCTCTTCAGGAAGCGCAAGGTCATTCGATATGTCCGAAAATAAGCCAGAAAACGCCTCTGCGGTGTACTCACCGTAACCACTACGACCATATATTGACACATATTTAGGACGCTTAATAACATTCCCAGCAATCTGAGTGAGGTATGGCTTACCAAGACCATCTTCGGCATCAATTGTTCCACCCTCATCAAGTGGGCTACTAATTTCTAATTTTCCCGCGAGCGCATGGCCAAACTCATGAGCAACCGCTCCCTGGTAAGATTGCTCGCCACCCGTAAATATCTCGTCAAATTTAGCGGCATGCCTAAACCATTTTGACACCGGACGAAACGACAGGCGATTGTAATCCTCGGAATAGAGTCCGGCAGGATCACTACCAAAGCCAATATTATCCGCAGACAGCTCACTCGCTATTTCAATCTGTTCGACTTCAGACATACGTACAAGATCCTTCGGAAGTTTCGAAAATACACCCACCATTGCTCGTGCTAATTGCTTTACTTCACCTTTGTGTGAATCAAAAGGCTCAGGCTGATCATCTCCGGCACCCTCAAAGCCAACTCTAATATCGTAAAAACTCATAAAATCTTCAAGTGCGGTAATCACCTCCTGGTTTGAATTGCTCTCATCAATACGACGCTTAGCTGTGTCTATACGATTCTCATCTACAAAGAGCTCCTGGTGATCATATCGCCACTTATTTGCAGCGTTTTTCACTACGGTTGAATCTCTATCTAAAAGAGAAAAAAGCTCAATGACTTTATCTCTTGCATCGTTTTTGCGATCAGCTTGTTCTTCCGCTTCTGTCCGTTCTTCTACCTGCTCACTTGGGAGAAGATCTTTAAAACGTATTCCATCCATCTCATCCCACAAAAAATCTTCAGCTTTTGATGGCTCTACAGCAGATGCAACTACATCCCCAGCGTCAACAAATGGATCAGCAGCCATATCGAAAAGTCCACCACTTTTTACTGTCGAAAAGAGTACGACTGCCGCAAGAGTACCCTTCATGCGCCTACGCCAGGTTTCAATCTTCTGCGTTCGCTGCCAACGCTCAGCAGCTAACTTACGAGCTTCTTCCTCGGCTTCTCTCTGTGGCCTAAGAGCCTCGGTCTGCTCATGCATCGCAGCTATTTGGCGATCCATGATTTCTGGCGTAATAACCTCTGGCTGCGCTGACAACGTATGCGCACCATGATTAGTAAACTCAACCTCCAGCCTCTGAAGTACTTCACTGCTAGTGGATGATGATAAGATAGGCTCGTTTTCAGACATTGTTTGCTATTTATTACTTATTCTTTTTGTAGTATAGCACCCTAGTTGACTCTAAGAGCAATAACAGGTACAATTGTACGGTTATGAAAAGCAGTATTCACCCACAAAACTACCGTCCTGTCGTATTTAGCGACGATCAAGCGGGTTTTGCGTTTTTAACGCAGAGCACAGCCGCTACGGACGACACTATCAAATGGGAAGATGGTAATACCTATCCACTCGTGAAGGTGCACATCTCTTCCGCTTCTCACCCGTTCTTTACTGGTGAAGAAAAGATCATCGACACTGAAGGTCGTGTCGACCGCTTCAAGGCAAAGTTTGCCGCGGCAGAAGCTCGCAAGCAAGAACTTGCCAACAAGGCAAAGAAGAAAGCCGCTCAGAAAGCCAAGAAAAGCGACAAATAGTTCGACTTTTTCTCGAGCAATCACCGCCATTATAGGCGGTGATTTGTTATAGTAGAGGCATGAAATCAGGAAGCAATCTTAGCACCTCTCTCTTTCTTCACTCAGTTAGTGTTTTCTCAGTGCCAATCTTACTCATTCTTGACGTCGTCTTATTCACGAATGTAGATCTAATCACTTATATACCCCTATTCGTCAGTCCAATTTTTATTAGCGCGGTTGTTGCATCCTTGCTTCCAACTGATAGAGCTGCAATGTACCCAAAATGGCTTTATACGCTTAATGTCATCTTTGGTCTCATTTTTGTCGGACTCCTAGCACCTCTTCTCGGTCTGTGGCTAGCTCTAAACCAAGGCATCGCAAACTTAGCACCAAGTGTCCATACAGACACCTTCCCGTCTACAGAGCTGCTTCTAGCACTAGGAATCCTTGTCGGAGCGTCTATCTACCTCAATATCATTCACACTAAGAGAATAGCTCGCCAAAGCAAGACGGCGTAATATACATTGAAATTCTACCCCTGTTATTTCGCTCGTTAATAGCGTATACTAGACAATAGCATGCCGAAAATCAATCTCAACATCACCGAACTTGAAAACGAAAAAACTGAGCTGATGGACTTTTTATCACGCCCAGATGCTTTCAATGACCCTGAGTTTAGTAGCAAAAATCGTCGTCTTTCAGAACTTGAAGCACTTATCGAGAAAGCGAGCTTGCGTGACTCTCTCGAAAAGCAGCTGCGTGAGGCCAAAGAACTATCAGGCGGCGGAGACGAACTAGCAGAGCTCGCTAAAATGGAAATCCCGGAGCTTGAACAAAAACTTGATTCACTCGATGAAGAACTCTTTATTCTCCTGACTCCAAAAGATCCAAACGACGAGAAAAATGTCATCATAGAAATCCGTGCTGGTGCAGGCGGCGACGAAGCAGCTATTTTCGCAGGCGACCTCTACCGGATGTATTTACGCTACTGCGAATCACACAGCTTCAAAACCGACCTTATGAGTGAAAACCGCTCTGATAACGGCGGTTATAAGGAAGTAATTTTCGAAGTTAAGGGCGATAGTTCGTACGCGACCTTCAAGTTTGAGTCCGGCGTACACCGTGTGCAGCGCGTGCCAGCTACTGAGAGCCAAGGTCGCATTCATACATCAACTGCTACTGTTGCTGTTCTTCCTGAAGCCGAAGAAACCGATATAGAGATCAATCCAAACGACCTACGTATTGATATTTTCCGTGCATCCGGTCACGGCGGGCAAAGCGTTAACACCACCGACTCAGCCGTGCGCATTACTCACATGCCATCCGGCCTAGTAGTAAGTAATCAGGACGAGAAATCACAGCTCAAAAATAAAGAAAAAGCCATGAGTGTTCTACGCTCACGACTTCTACAAATTAAGCTCGACGAAGAGCAAGCAAAACTCACCGCCGAACGCCGCTCGCTCATCGGCTCAGGTGACCGTTCGGAAAAAATCCGCACGTACAACTATCCACAAGACCGTATTACCGACCATCGAATTGGCTACTCACGCTCTGGCATACCACAAGCAATGAATGGTGATATTGATGATCTCGTAGAACAGCTCGCTGCATATGAGCGCGAACTCAAAGCACAAAACGCTGAGTAAAATTAGCTACCTTTAGGTATAAGTATTTTACTTGTACTCAGGCGTAGCACGATCGTCATTGATCCACACCTGGCCATCGTCATCTTTTTTCAACTCTTTTGCTGTCTCGGGGTCAACTTTTTCAGAAAGTTCTTCAACAGACACACTATACCAAGTACCGTTATTGTCATCGTGTGTATGAACACCACCTTCGGTATCCACTACTATAGATTCTGGAAGCTGTGTCAATAAATTACCTCTAGTTCCTCCATCTACGTCTATTTTAGACGGAGTCTCACGAACATTTGCGCCAGAATCAAGTTTCACTGAGGTAATATTCTCATTCAGCTCGCCTCGTTCAGGCTTAGCATCTGCAGCACTACAGCCAGCAGCACCTAAAGCAAGCAGTGTTGTTCCTGCGATAAGCATTTCTTTGCTATGTAGCTTGTTGCCGTTCGTATTCATAGCTTGATATTATCATAGTTAAGCTTATTTGTCAATATTTTGCATATTGTGCAACACATGAGATACTATAGACATATGACTATCGGCGGATGGCTATCAGAGGCAACAGAACAGCTTGTGCAAGCAGGGATAGCTTCCCCGCGGCTTGATGCTGAGATTATTTTAGCGCATACCCTAAGAGAAAAACGCACATACGTGCACGCACATCCTGCAGATGAGATCGATCTGCGACTTGAGGAGATCGCCAATGCCAGACTGGACCTCAGACTTGACCGTGTACCAGTTGCTTATATCGTGGGGCATAAGGAATTCTACGGCCACCTCTTTAAGATCACGCCGCATGTGCTCATACCTCGACCAGAGTCAGAGGAAATGCTCACTCTACTACGCAAAATAATGCCGACTACTATGGAGCTACCCGCTATGGCGACCACGAAACGTCTCGTAGACATAGGCACTGGTAGCGGCTGTCTCGGCATCAGCGCAAAACTGCTCTATCCAGAACTCGACGTGACCCTCTTGGACACTAGCAAGACAGCTCTGCAGGTTGCCGAGAAGAATGCAGCCGCACTCGATGCCGAAGCACAAACCCTACAGTCTGACCTCTTGAGTAATTATCCTTTTTCGCCAGATATTGTCCTTGCCAACCTCCCCTACGTTGATGAGAGCTGGAGCTCCAATTCCCCAGAGCTACGCCACGAACCCCCGGAAGCACTCTTTGCCAGCAAGAAAGGCTTATCGGTAATTCAGCGATGTTTTGAAGAGCTATCTCACCGAATGCGTAAAGGTGGGATTGCTATTTTTGAGGCTGATCCGCGTCAATGGAGTGAGATTGAAAAAATCGCTCGGGAAAACGGCTTTCTAAAAGTTGATCAACTTGAGTACGCAACAACCTTTAAATTGCATTAACCGGGGTCAGTAAGCTTTGAGCGTGACTTTCACATCAAAAGTCCTATCACCGCGTAAAATAGTCAGGGTAATTGTGTCGCCAGGCTGAAATTCGCCCACCAACGTAGAAGTACTTTTACCAGCTCCTACCTTTTGCCCATTCACCTTAGTGATGATATCCTTATCTTTAATCCCAGCTTTGGCTGCAGGACTGCCAGCCTTCACTCCAGAGCCAGATGAAGATCTAACATAATCGCCGTGATCAGCTGACAGGCCGTACGCGAGCTTGGCCTCTGGCGTAATAGACACATATTGAACGCCAATAACTGGCCGCTCTACTTTACCAGTCGCTAGGACGCGTTTGAGCATGCCTTTTGCCGCACCAATCGGGATAGCGAAACCAATCCCCTGGGCATCTTGGGCAATAGCCGTATTTATACCAATCACTTGACCTTTTACATTTAGTAGCGGGCCACCTGAGTTGCCCGAGTTGATAGCCGCATCAGTCTGTATGAGATCGTTAAGACTCTCTACGTCATTTGATGTTCCATTTGTACTTGCCAAAACCGGACGGCCCAGTCCAGATATGATCCCTGTCGTCACAGAATTTTGATATTGCCCAAGAGCATTACCAATCGCAAAGACACTTTGCCCTACTCGCACCGTCTTTGAATCGCCAATAGTGAGGGGTGGGAGATCAGAAACTCCATCTATTTTTAAGAAAGCAATGTCATTAAGCGGATCAGCTCCTATCACTTTTACATTTTCATAGCTTTTTCCATCAGACATTAGCACAGTAGCACGACTCACGCCATCTACAACATGCTTATTCGTGATAATATAACCATTTTTGCTCACAATTACCCCTGTCCCAGCCCCTTGAAGCTCATACTCTGGATCATTTGAAGCACTCGTCGTCACAATCGAAACAACACTTGGCGAAACTTTTTCTACCAGTGAGGCGAGATCCTTTTCACTTTCACTCACTACTATGTTTCCATCATCTTTCACCACATCAAATGAAACATTTTCCCTAGATCCATTTGATCGATTAGCAAGCAATGTACCACCGTAAGCAACGCTGAAACATAGCGCAACGAGCGCAATAATACCAATGATTTTCCCCGCATGCGCAGGGTGATGTGACTCCGAAACTGAAACTTTATTATGCTCTAATTGAACGTCTTTTTCATCCATATGTGGCTATATCCCCCCTTTTATTCCTCCAAAAACCGTAAGCAGCATCCCTATTGTACCTACCGTAAGAAGAAGCGGCAGCAGAATATCGTTTAAGCGAATAGTTTGATGATAGTGGTAGCTAGCATAGGCACGTTCGGCTAAGAAACAAAGCAGCGTAACAACAATTGCGGCTTGAGAGATCTGCAACTTGCCTGCAAAGCCGAGATGGTATGCAAAATTCCAGTGATACAAAAGCCACCCAACCTCAGCAAGAATCAAGCCCCAGATTAGACTAAGCAAAGCAAAATGTGCTTCTTTATATGCAAGCAGTACGTGACGAGCAGCACTGTATCCGATTAGCCACATAAGCAGGACTACCGGTGATGCATACCAGTCGTATGAAACATGCATAAGCGCCGTCACTCCGACAAACACTCCAACTCCAGCTTGCAGGACAATATATACTCGTTTCGATTGTGGCTTTAGGAAAAGCAGCCAAGCGATGTAGAAAAGTGTCAGCGCTATCTGCGCCGACAATGCACCACTCGCCAGGTAAAGCCATATTACAAAGCTAACACTCACAATAATATCTACAAGATTTGAGGTAAGATTTGCATACCAATGCTGTGGTCTAACAGCAAAGATACGCCATTTGCTGAGGAGCACTAGCCCAAGAGCAGGCAGTGGTGACTCAACTGCCAAGACAACGCCAAGAATCGCTCCGGCCATAAGCACGTTTAAGATGACATAGATCGTCTCACTGAGCATTGTTCGACGACGTGACGGACGTAAAAACTCCATAATTCCTACTTATTATAGCACGAGTAACTGGGTAGGAATAAGCTAATACGCCACTGCTTTACCATAAATCACGACAAAATCAGTATCGAGAGGAACAATAACGGGTGGTGAAGTTTTCTTTGCTTTCACGCTGTAGAAGCCTTCGAGTTTCGCCTTTGTCTTTGGCTTGTCGCCATCGCTTAAATCATACAACTGCACGGATGAGTATTTTCCGGCAGGCGCATTATCAACAGTTGTGACCGTAAATCCTTGCTTCTCGAGTGCTGTCTGCCTCTTCTTTGCATACCCTTCGGCACCACTGCCGTTAAAGAGAGCGACATTCGCACCTTCACGGGTAATGTCATTGCTGTTAATTTTCTTTTTGATGTATGCCTTTATACCTGAGTATTCATACATCCCCGCAACTGGAGACTGAGTACTGCCAACAATATTACTTGAAGCTATCACCGCATTTTCTTTATCGACCAAGTCAATCGAGACAATCTTTTCAGTTGGGATATCCTTAGCAAGTCTCATAAGAGTTTGTATCTCGCTAGTGTCAAAATTGGTTCGAAGATTTTGCCCAAGCGCATCGATGAGGCCTGTCACTTTTCCAAGGTTTGTCAACGTCTCACCGCTCGCTGCTTTTTTACGAAGCGCCACAAGAACCTTCTGCTGATTTATCTGTCGATCAAAGTCACCACGCGCAAGTCCGCAGTTTACCCCATTTGGATTAGCGCTACGAGCACGTGAGAATCTCAGTGCCTCATCCGCGTTCATATGATGAACGCCTGGCTTAAAGTTGATCTTCATGTTGTAATCCACGACACTGCCATCTGGGTATCCGTACGGTGAACAAGGTCCATTACCTTTGACTTCGACATCTACACCACCTACAGCCTTAATAGCGCTTGTTACTACTGCCCAGTTGACGTGAGCATAATACTGCAATGTAAGGCCAGTAACTTGTTTTACTTTCTTCTGAAGCGCCTTAGCGCCCGCTTCATCGTTTTTACCCTGTTCAGAATAGCAATCATACATTGAGTTGATCTTGCCTTGATAGCCTTCAGGGCATGCTCGGCCATCATATTGAACATACAGATCACGTGGCAAGCTCACCATATATGCATTTTTCTTGTTCTGATCAATACTAAGTACCATGAGCGTGTCAGTCAAGTCTGCTCCTTTATGGCGATTGTCTTCCACGCTACCCGACGTACCAAATACCAGTACATTCGTACGCCCATTTTCATCCATCTCAAGCGGCTTGCTCTGGAAGATTCCAAAGAAATTCCCCTTAAACACTGCTGTGCTTGCCATGATGGCTTTAATACCAACATACGCTCCTACTAGAATTGCGATGATAAGGAGTAGCTTAACAATCCAGCCAATAATCTTACGACGGCGTGACTTCGGCTGCTTTGGCTTACGACGGAAGAGTCCCCGACGCGGTTTTACAGTATCTTCATCCTCAATATCTTTCAGCGACTCATCTATCTCACTGCGCGAGACAGACTTCCGAGGAGGAGTTAGATCAGCTGTAGTAATCGGTCGCTTCGTACCTTCTCCATGCTCGATAGTCGTCTTGCTGTCAAAGCGGCCGAGGGACGATCTATGAATGTCTCCAAGAGGGCGACTCGAAGATCGCGACACGAAACCATCAATACTCGCAGGTTTTTTTGTCATAAATGCTCTACCTACTATACAAGATCCATCTTGGTAATAAAACATAAGCGTGTTGTATTTTTACTCGTACGTCGCCACAATAGTACCTATGAAGAGTCATCACTACTCCCTACGCCACATATCCTACACATCTCTTACGGTTGTTTTAGCTCTTTTATGGCTAAGCTATCAACCCCTCGTCAATCTTGGCATTGTCAGCGGTGTCCATATCGATATTTCCCTGCTCTACATCACGGTTGGTCTCTGTATATTATTTTCTCTCAGGAATCTCTGGAAGAACCTACCTGTTTTTGCTCGTCAACCACTCTGGCTCACACTTTTTGCGTTTACGCTCATCTCGAGCTTCAGTATGCTTTGGAGTCCAAACAGTTTTCGCGCACTCGTGACCGTAGCGTTTAACTGGGTCATCCTGGCATTCGTCAGTACCATTCTGTTACATCACCAAAAATTAAAGAAAAGACAAGAAACACTTATTAAAGTAGTCGCTGCCGTAGGAATTCTTAGTGCAATCTGGGCAATATTTCAGATAATCGGCGACACGGCAGACCTATCAAGGAGCCTCACTCTCTTACCTCAGGCTTACACGGGTGGTGTATTTGGCATAGCTAGGCCAACAGGATTTGCACTCGAGCCACAGTTCTTTGGGAGTCTACTCATCGCTCCAATCTGCTGGTTTGCTTGGAAATTATTAACAAAAAAGCCAAATGCTCTTTTCGTAGCTGGCTTTCTTGGCACATTTTCACTTCTCATTTTGACACTTTCCCGAGGAGCGATCATTGGTGCTGTCGTGGCACTGTTAGTTTTACTTATCTTGAAAAGACCTAACTTGAAGCAATCTGCAGTACTATTCGCTAACATGGGGGTAAGCGTACTAGTGTCGCTTGGATTGATATTTACAGTTGCCTCCTTTAGGCAAGACGCTATTGACGGACAAGACGCCGTGCGACGAAGTGTTAGCCATCTCACGCTTGGCATTATTAATCTGCCGACCCCAGCCAAGCAAAAAAGTGAAAAAACTACTGGACGAGCAGTAGTATCAGAGAAGAAATCCGACACAGGTTATGTCGAATCTTCAACTTCTTCACGCCTCTCCACTTCACAAGCTGCCCTAAAAATCTGGAGTCAATCAGCAAGTACAGTGCTATTCGGTGTCGGTGTCGGTGGATTTGGTGCAAGCGTCACAGAGACAAGCGACGATGTGGCAAATAGCATTGTCAACAACTACTATTTGGAGATACTTGCAGAACTCGGCATCGTAGGACTTGGCACACTACTCACGTTCTTTGGCCTACTTCTCTTTTCCCTCGCCAAGAAAAAGCAGTGGCTACTCATCAGTATCATCGCTGGATTTCTGGTACAATGCTGCTTCTTCTCGGGTAACGCCAACATTCTCCACGTATGGGCAATTGCTGGTTTAGCCCTCGGTTGCCTCTATTCTCCAAAGATATCTAAAAAGAAGCCCCTACGCCCAGCTTCGTAGTACAATAGCTTCGCTGTTGTGCGTCCTCACTCACTAAAAAGAGCAAGCTCTTTTTAGTTCGTTTCGTAGTACAATAGGTTGGTGCGATTAAGCTTTTTAGACCGACATCAAAACTTTAAAGATGCCCTAGGCATCGTCATTTTTGTTGTGTGTGTACTCATTGGTACGCTTTTTATCAATACATTTATATTCCGCAGCTTCAATGTTAGTGGACGCAGCATGGAGGTGACAATGCACGATGGTGATCGTCTCATCGTGAATCGACTGCCCGTCACATGGTCACAGCTCCAAAATAAGCCGTATATACCCGAGCGCGGTCAGATTATTGTCTTCAAAAATCCAAAGTTTGACGAAAGCAGAGGCAAAGAGGAATATATCGTAAAACGTGTGATTGCGTTTGAAGGTGAAAGAGTTTCGCTTTCAAACGGCAAGTATACCGTCTACAACGGGAAGTATCCTGCCGGCTTTAATCCCGACGATGACAACAATGGCGAACCAGGCTCTCCAACAAGTGGTACTCTCAATAACGAAATCGTACCCGAAGGCACTCTATTCGTCAGTGGCGACCACCGCCAAGATAGCTATTCGTACGACTCACGCAACGGTCTTGGCTACATTCCGCTGTATGATGTCGTAGGACCCGTAAGTCTACGAATATTCCCGTTTAATCAAATACGCAGCTTCAAGTAGACTACTCGCCGAGTAATCTTTGTATTCGTTCGAGATCCTTCTCGTCTTTAAATGCAATCACAATCTTACCTCGACCACCTTGGCCAGCTTTGATCTGCGTATTAACACCAAGTCTCTTGGTGAAACGTGCCGCAACAGCTTCATACTCGTTAGCCCTCGTGTTTGACTTAGCCACACGAACAGGCGCTCTATAGCTTTTCACAACTTGTTCAATCATGCGAGCACTCCACTGCTCCTTGATGATTTTCGGAAGCAGCTCATCGATAACAACACTATCAAGATCAATGAGAGGTCTAGCCTGACCCTCGGTAATATCACCTTTCATAATCGCTTCCCTCACCGGCTTTGAGAGCTTGAGCAACCTCAATGTGTTACTAACCGCACTAACTGACTTACCTCCAACTGTTTTGCCAATCTCTTCGAGACTCAGATTGAACTGATCACGTAATTTTCCATATGCTGTCGCTGTTTCTATTGCGTTCAAATCATGGCGCTGGAGGTTTTCAATCAGCGCCAGCTCAAGTTTATGTTGGTCTGATAATGTACGCACAAGTGCGGGAATAGTCTCGAGACCAGCTGCCGTTGATGCACGAAAACGACGCTCACCAGCAACGATTTCATACTTGCCAGCTTTTGGTACGACAACAATCGGCTGCAGCACGCCATGAATACGAATCGACTCAGTGAGCTCAAGCAGATGAGCTTCGTCAAAACGTTTTCTTGGCTGCTCAATATCAGCAGTAATCTCCGAGAGTCTTATATTTCGTAGCTCGCTTACCTTGTGGTCATCACCTGCTGTTGGATCAAACGACTCATCTAGAAGATCAGTCGGTATTAGCGACTCAAAGCTTCGACCAAGCCCCTTCTTTTTAGTCACTATCCTATCCTTTCTAGTAATTCTTTAGTGAGCGTCTTGTACGCACGTGAACCTTTAGAGAATCGATCATATACCCCCACCGGCACGCCATGACTTGGCGCTTCAGCAAGTCGAATATTACGCGGAATCACTGTCTTGAATACTTTGCCCGGGAAATGCTTTTTGATCTCTTCGTGAACCTGACCAGAGAGTGTCGTACGGCTATCTACCATAGTTGGCAGCACACCCACAAGATCAAGTGTTGGATTCATATTTTTGCGGATGAGCTTCATCGTTTCAAGAAGCTGTCCAAGCCCCTCTAGAGCATAAAATTCAGCCTGCACTGGCAGAAGTATATAGCGAGCAGCAATTAATCCATTTACTGTGAGGATACTGAGACTCGGCGGGCTGTCGATAATGATCGCATCATATCCTTGAGTTGTAGCTATAGCATTTTTTAGTCTAGTAAAACGTCGCTGAGCGTTTGCCAGCTCTACCTCTGTATTGGCAAGCTGCGGCGTTGCCGGTGCAATGAATAGGTTCTTGTGTTTTGTCTCTAGCACCACATGCTGCAGCGAACGAGTTTCGAGCATAACATCGCTCATCGTACCGTACTCAAGGTTTTGCTTGTCAAAGCCAAGGCCGCTGGTGGCATTTCCTTGAGGGTCAAAATCTATCAGTAGTGTCTTTTTGCCACTTTTGGCCAGGAAATACGCAACATTCACAGCAGTAGTTGTCTTGCCGACACCACCCTTTTGATTTGTCACAGCGATCACAACCGCTTGTTTATTTCCCTCGCTCATTCTGCATATAAGTATAGCATGAGCAACAAAAAACGCCTGCATACATGCAAGCGTTTTTATCTCTGTTGGAGGAATCTATTTTCCGATTTTACCAACTTCAATACGAGAGTATTTTTGGCGATGACCCATTTCCTTATGTACACGCTTTTTGGCCTTGTAGCGGATCACACGGATCTTATCACCCTTTACTTCTTCCTCTACCACCTTGGCTGTGAGCTTCGCACCTTTGACGAGTGGCGTGCCAACGGTAGATTTCTCACCATCAACAAGCATGAGTACGTCGAGATCGAGCTCTTTCGTTCCATCCGGGAGGCGGTCCACCAGGAGGGTCTCTTTTTCGCTGACGATGTATTGCTTACCGCCAACCTTAACGACTGCTTTCATAGCTTCCTTTTCTTATTTAGCTTTTCAATCTGAACTATTGTAACAGATTAAGCGGATCGCTTCAATCCCTTAAGTTTTGTTGTGATAATTTCTTTGCAAGCACTCCGCCTCCTAAGAGTATTCTCTCTCTTACTTTCGCCTCGTCCTCGATTCTAAATCCATCTTGCGTATTTGCTCCAAACTTCCACACACCTTCAGCCTTCAATGTGCCCTCATCTATCATCTTGTCAATTACCTTGTAGACCGTGGATAGGTCAAGTGGCTTCAGGAGGAGAGCTAATCCTCTTCTTGACACGATACCATTTGGCGCGTCCTCTACTCTGACTAGCTCAAGCTTCTCCAGCTGTTCCTCGCTAATTACACGAGTATTTGGCATAGTATGGACCTTACGCGTCGCCAATTTGCCAAAACTTTCATCTTCTGCCTGTTTTGCCGCTATTCTTCTTAGTAAAGTAACTTCATTGATATTAAACTTCTCAGCAGCCTGAGGTATTGTATATTCGCCTGGTTGAGGAGCTTCCTTAGATAGCCCTTTCGTATCTAGCAGATCAGTCAGGTACGTGACATCATGCGGGAACACCCCCAACCCACCACCATCATCAAAGGCAAATTTCCCAAGGGGCATATGATACTTGCGAGCATAATGACTAAGGTTACGGTTTCCTAACTCAGTAGCCACTTGGCTCATTTTCATTACACCATCCGGAAGCGGATGTCCTCGCTTAGCTAAAAGTGTCGGGTGAGTCGGTATAAGATCGAGCACATCCGCACTATACGTTGGGCTTGGTTTATTCTTAATTCTTTCTTCTATCGAGGGAGCCTTGATCTCATTAAGTACAGTTTTTACAAAGTGGTAGGTAATACCTAACTTCTCAGCAATTTCATTTATCGTCAAGCGCCCATCTAACCTGCCTTGAGATTGCAAGATAGTATCCGCAGTTTCGTCAATTATCTCCTCATGATTATCCTGAGGTATGTGCTGAATCAGCCCCGCTAGCCGTTTTACAAAGCTATTTCTTTCACTCCGATAGCGGATCCCCTTACCAATCGCATCGTTGTTCTCTATTAGCGCATCCATCTCCTTCTTTGTCATCCCTGCTATATCGCCGGGCATCAAGCCGTGACCATAAACTTTGTCTCTATCGAATACAAAGGTTCGATTCCCCTCTTCGTCACACACTGCAATCAACCGGTTTAACGTGGGTAGTTCTAGATGATGGTACGCCGCTTTTCGCTTCCAATTAGATGATACTCTGCCGGGGATAATACGGAATTCCTCAGGACTGGAAGTTCCCGGATTCACATCAATGTTGTATCTCTCTATGAGCATGAGAAGGATTGTTTTAAGACGAGGAATAAGCTCTTGACTCTCGTGTGGCCCATCACCAGACTCGACATACCCAGACTGTTGATCCGGAGGCGTGTTCTCCCGCGATGCGTCTTTTAATAAATTTTCGATGATTCCGTCGAGTTTATCAATGTTATTCGCCACATCTGCAATATGATCAAGCATCATCTCAATAAGCTCAGGATTTAGTTTGAAATATCGCATTATAGCCATTTCCTGTTCATTACCTGTCAAAACAGGCGGAAGAGGAGGGCCATCATAAGCATCCTTTACAGTCTCAATAACATTAACAAAATCCTCTAGCGCATCGTCACCATAGCTATTGATGTTCTCTGGCGTGAGTACACGTTTCATAATCGCATCAATCTGCGCTTGGAAATCTGGTGTTTGAGTGTTTGTTTCAAACGACTTTTCAGTCGGGTGTGTCATGAGATGTATTATAGCAAATTTTTGCTAAAAAAGCAATAGCATTATACAGTTATTGAGTCGTATCGCTCACCTTGGGTAAGGTTTATTTATTATTGTGACTTTTGCTTACTTTTCGGAAGAGCTGGCGCTGGAGGTTTAACCCACTTCTTGACCGGCAGATTCGTCTTTGAATCAAGTTTAACCTTCATAGCAGTCTCCATTTCGTGGATGCGCTGCTTCATTTCTGCTTGGCACGTAGCATCACTGTCGGAACAAGCGTCAAGCGCAAGCTGATATTCCTTTAGAGCCGCCTTTGCATCACCTTTTTTTGCGGCCGCATCTGCTGTACTTTTATGCGTTGCTTCACTTTGAGAGTTATCCTGATGCTCACGCCTTATATTTGAAGATGCTAATAGCCAGATAGAAACAGTGGCACCAACGAGTAAAATAACAATCACCATTATGAGTATTATTTGTTTTGCTTTCATAATTTACCCTATTCCCTTATTTACCAATCTATTTCACCTACGGAAGAATTAGAATCCCCATGGCCCACCTGCCCCACAAACAACGTCGGACGCAGGCCAGTCCACTGATCCTCCCACGCATGTTCGATCCCATCTGCCATTTTTACCATTGCTTACGTTTCGATTTTCGACCACACGCGCATTGCCAAATATGTCCGAGTACTTCTGTGGGCCGTAACGACCCGTATAGACGTTCTGGCACCTGGTGTACCACATAAACTCAAGCTTATCATTAAGAGTAGCATTAGCGTTATTACCGTCGAGATCGGCTAGATAGTAGGCTACGGAGCCTGCACCCCAGCCAGAGTGGATTCGATTACGACCCGATGGACCTGCAGCCTGACTACCATCGTCCGGATCGTTCAGATCAATTTGCTGAAAGTATACAACCGCAGTGCCCACCGGACAACCAGGTGTAGAGCTGTACACCTGCGAAAGTCCGTAAATTGCATTCCCGCTCGCGTAGAGACTCGAGTAGCCGTTATTCACCACAGTGTACGATGTTACCGGCACACTCACAGAAGCCACTCCATCTCCCGACCATCCAGATTGTTCGCTGCCATTAACACATTGTGCTCTCACTATAACCACATAGTCTGAACCTTCTTCGCTCGCTGGGCCATACCAAGCTGATGTTCCTGTTGTATAGCTTGTCGCCCAAGCGCCATCTCCAGATTTTATACTATTGAATTGGAAATTTACCGTTCCGGCATTACATGTAGGCGTAGTCCAAGTCCATGTACCGCCACCCACACCTGGAGCGGTGACCGTTGGCGCATTTGGTATAGTTGGCGCTGGCGGAACAAATTGACTGCCTGTACTGCTGAGCGTGACGCCGCTCGGAACATTATTTTGTACACAGCGCGCCCTTGCCTGGAAGTGATATGTGACATTGCGACCATATGTACTCGTCGAGATCGAAGTACTGCCAGCCACCCAGTTTGTCGGCCATGCTGTTGATGCAAGCGCAGACGCCGAATTAGCGTATCGAATCTGTACATATGGATCACCCATTTTACAGGTAGCACCCGATGCTGTCATGGTCACTGTTGTATTATTAGAGGCTAATGTACCCGATACATTTGGAGCTGTCGGTGCAGTCAATCCATTGTAGTCAGTAGGATCAGGGGTTTCACTTACTACTGACCTACTCTTGATGGCAACCGTATTCCCGGTCTTCTCTTCCACATAGCTCAGAGTAAAATCATTACACGCATCAACCGTACAATTACCCGTATACTGCATTTGCTTTGTGCTTGGAGCACCTGTAACTATTGAAGCTTTTGTCGTGTCTTGAGCTAAAGGGAATACTAGCGTATCGTTGCTCACAATACCGAGCTTCGTCTTGACATCGCCAATTGGTAATCCAGTCGGTGAAGCAATCGCTGTAACTGGCGGATATTCGTTATTATCTTTAAAGTACTTCTCTAAAGACTCTGCAACCACCGTCGCGCTTGCTTTTCGTGTCTTGTCACGCGAATCTTGCTGTATACCGATAGAAACAACAGTGGTGATGCCAGCAAGAACTACCAGAACCACAACTACTACGAGTACTTCTACTAAAGTAAACCCTTGTTTTTTTCGATTACGTAGATACATTGAATGGCTCAGGAGTGTATTTTTCCTCATACATACGTATTCTACACCTACGTGTTTATGTTTAAAAGCCTATGATGGCATTATTTGCCCGAATCCAACCTTCTACACTCCCACATTCCATATATTCACCCTCTATAGTACCTACAGCGATCTTTTTTCCGCTTTCTGTGTACGCATTTATCGCATCTGTTACTTCGAATTCACCCCGTTGTGGATTAGCGGGTAGAGTTCGTGCAAATTCAAAAACTGCCTTATCAAAGACATAAAAGCTCGAATTGTTCAGATTACTCGGCGCATCCTCTAGCTTTGGCTTTTCAACTATCCGCACAAAATTATCATCATTGTCTTTTTCGATAATTCCCATTTTTGAAATAACTTCATCGGCTACAGGATTACCAAACAGGCCAGCACTAGCACCTTTTCGCTCCACTAGATCTACGAGATCAGCAGCGTTTGAGCCTCCATCCGTGCGATAGAAAAATTGGTCGCCCATAACTACCAGCGCTGCTTCGTCTTCACCTATAAACTCACTCGCAAGCCCTACTGGTACGCTTGTGCCATACCTACCGTCATTTGGTTGCGTGATGTAGTGAAATGAAACATTCTCAGGAGGAGACACCAGAGCTATTTTATCTTCCTTACCCGTCCGCCGTAGATATTCGTTAAGTTGAGTATTTTCGCCGTAGTACGTCTGAAGTTGCGTGGCATGTTCTGCAACCACAAAATAAATATCCGTCACACCAGCTTTTAAAACATCTTGCACGATATAGTCGACAACCGGTCTAGTACCCACAGGTAGCATGCATTTTTCAATTGCTTTAGTAATAGGAAGCATGCGTGTGCCCCAACCTGCTACGGGAATGATAGCCTTAGTGATTTTCATGTATATTATTGTACTACAGCTCGAGATCTTCATCTGCTTCGCGACGAGCATGCCAGGTCGCATAGACCTGCCAAAGCACTACAGCAACCAGCGTCGTCACAAGAAGATACCAGTACCACGCTACACCCCAGAGTTTCCAGCCTTGGCTACTCGTGGCAACCGCGGCTTGCTCTACTTGTGGCGAAGCATCTATAGAATCACCTACGCTAGTCTTTACATCTTTCGTAGTATCTACAGCACGCGACGGATTTGCTGGAGTCACCGGTACTGTAGGTGTAATTCTTATTGGTGAGATTGGCTTTGGTACAGATGTTGCCACTATGACAGCCGGCGCCACAACAACAGGAATCAACACATAGATTTGCTGCGAAGTCGAATTCCCTGCTGTATCAACTACCGAAATCGTGTATGCACCAGTACGAGTGATTGTACCAGTCTGTGGCGCTTCAATACCATTGATTGTCACTGACTGTATCGCTACATCATCCGCCACGGTATAGTTTGTCGAGCCATTATATACTCCATCTACGTCTGTTCCGCCAATAGTAATGGTCGGCGAGACCTTATCGATCGCCTCTACTGCTATTGCACTCGCATCAGATATATTTCCAGCCGCATCTTTCACTATCAACGAATCAGTAGTGTTAGTGCTATATTCTTTTGTAAATGTCGTACTGTCAACTTTTGTCCAGCCATCAGGTGTATTTACAGGTTCACTAGTGGTAGCAGTAACCGTTACGTTGTTATTCGTCGGAGTACCGTTATTTGAATATTCTATCTTCTCGATAGTTGGTGCTTCTGCGTCAATTACGTAAGAAAAAGTTGCTTCACCTGAAGCATTTCCATCTCCGTCATAGGCGATCGCTCTAAGTGTCGTATTAGCCGCGATCATAATAGGAGCCGTATAGCGTTGGCTCGCCTGACTAGGCACAGTATTATCAATCGTGTATCGGATTGTTGCTGCACCTGAATCGTCGTCAGAGTTAAGTGTTACTGTCTGCGCAGTGTTGTACGCCCCAGACGGAACAGAAGCAGTCGGCACTGAGGGTGGCGTGCTGTCACCAAGCTTTTTACCAATGATCATCACATCATCAAGTGCAAGGTTACCAGAGACTTTTGTATATGAAAATTGCACACTCGTGGTGGCAGGCAAAAGATCAACGGTAAATGTGGTGCCAGCGCTCGGTATAGCAGCACCAGTGTACGAGCTAATTGTCGCCCAGCTTCCACTATCAGCTGATTGCTTGACTGTGAATGTAGAGCCAGACGTGCCAATTGAATTGCCTTTCATCCAGAAAGTCAGTGCCTTACTTGTCTGTCCAGATTTCAAATTATACGAAACAGTCGCAACAGAATCACTGCTGTTGAACTGGAGAGAATTTGGCGCTTGTCCGCTTGAGGCAGTTGAAGTATATGCGCCAATATTCGTAAACATCCAATCAGTTGGCGCTTCTGCATCGACACCACTGTACGATGCAAAATCCTGGCTAGTTAGGGTTACATCATCAGCTAGCGCATAGGTTACCGGCGTGAGAAACAGCTGTAGCAACATGGCAAAAATAACGCCTACGCATGTAATTCTCAGAAGTTGCCCACCTCTTGAAAGCGCTATCATGTTCCTAAACCCCACTGATTCGCGACTCCACTCACGAATGTTATGTTTAGCTTTAGTATACTATGATTTTATAGATTCCGCCAATAAACAGCCTCATTGAGACTTCGGCCGTCTCTCTAGATGATCAATATGCTCATGATCTAGACCATAATAATGTGCAATCTCATGCCAAAGCGTTCGTTTGATCTGCTCAAATAGACTTTGTTCGTCGTGCGTGACCGACAGTAGTGCATATTTAAAAAGCGTAATCTTATCCGGCAAGATACCCGACTCGCTGCCGTTTCGGTGCGTACGCGGCACACCCTCATAAAGACCAAGCAGCAACTGCCCAGAACCGAGGTGCGATTTTTCCCGTTGATACTCGTCAGGTTCGTCGGCCATGAGAATCGCTACATTCTGAAGGCCTTTTATATACTCCTGAGGGAGCTCATCCATTGCCCGAGTGATTAATGCATCAAATTGCTGATCTGAAAATTCTTTCATATTTACTATAAAAAGTATAGCACACTATTCATCAATGGAGCGCATCAGGTCTATGTAATCTTTATCTTGCTTAGCATCATCAATTATCACTTGCCAGCGATCTGCGAGTGTTTCATCGAGCTGCTCTTCAAGCACAAACGCATCAGGTTCCGCCTGCTCGGCCGCAATCTCATCCGCTAGACCATTTGCTAGTGGATCAACGGCGCCAAAATGTATGTGGTGATGGAATAGATTCATATTTATTTTTGTATCGTTTATACTTCTATATTTAAGCATAAACGATACAAAAAGTCAATAAGCTACATCTTCTTCAGAAGAATATTGAGTTCAACACCCTCAACTTTCACAGTTTCGTTGTGACCGTCACTCACATCACCCAACTTCTCTGCTAGCGTTTCTTCGGTAATAGTTGCAGCATGCTCCTCAATCGCGCTTTGTAGCGTTTCGTCATCAGTTATTAGCTGCAACACGATCCTATCATCAACATTTAGCCCGGCTTTTTTACGAGCAGCCTGTACGTGACGAATCACTTCCCGCATCAGGCCTTCACGCTTGAGTTGTGGGGTGATCTCCAGCTCTACGCCGATCTTAGTGTTGGCAGTTTTACCTTCAAGCTCCGCGTCCTGCACAAAATCAATCTGCTTGATGTTCACCTCATCGACTACCATCTCGCGAATCTCAGGACGGAAGTCGTGTGATGACTCAACTTTTGCATAGCTAAGTGGTTGACGTGTCTTGATGCCTTCTTTTGCACGGAGCGACAGAATATCATTGATTACACCGCGCGCTTGCTTCATCTCATCGAGGACGAGCTGATCGATCTTACCTTCCTTTGGCCAATCGAGCAGGTGTACGCTTCCCTCTCCAGTAAGATTATCGTGCAGCTCCTCGGCCAAGAATGGCGTAAACGGAGCAAGTACATAACTCAAGTGTCGCAATACATAATGAAGCGTCCTGTAGGCATCATTTTTATCACTGTCATCTTCACTCTTCCAGAAACGTCTACGCGAACGACGGACATACCAGTTACTCGCATCTTCGATAAATGGTAGTATCTCACTCATTGCTTGTGGGATGTCGTAGTCATCCATGTGTTTTGTGATATGGTCACGGAGTTGGCGATATCGAGATACGATCCACATGTCGAGTGGATTCTTAAGAGACTCAATATCCATAGGCTCCTGCCTATACTCCCAGCCATCAACCTCAGCATACATCGTAAAGAAATCGTACATATTCCAGATCATACTCAGTTTGCGTGCGACATCTCCCACCTCTTTATCCTGCAACGCGAAGTCCTCACCATTGAGCAACGGGCTTGAAAGGAGCAAGAACCGTAGGGAGTCAGCTGAAAACTTATCCATCAGCTCATTCGGATCGGTGTAGTTACCGTAGCTCTTGCTCATCTTGCGGCCGTCATTGCCTGCTACGTTGCCAGTTACAATAACATTTTTAAAGCTATTTTCGCCAAATAACGCCACACTCATGGCGTGCATATAATAGAACCACGCACGCACCTGACCAATGTATTCTACGATGAAATCGCCTGGAAAATTGGCTTCAAACTTTTCTTTGTTCTCAAACGGATAGTGAAACTGTGCGAACGGCATTGAGCCCGCTTCAAACCAACTGTCCATCACTTTATCGATGCGGGTGTACTCTTCCCCGTCAATCGTAAACTTCACATCGTCGATCCATGGACGGTGATAATCTTCAAGCTCTACCCCTGAGAATTCTTTTAGTTCAGCGTAGCTACCGACAACTTTAGTCTTACCTGACTTAGACTTCCATACCGGCATTGCCGTTGCCCAGAAACGATCGCGGGAGATGTTCCAGTCTGGCGCCTGCTCGACAGTCTTTTCAAAACGACCGTGCTTCACGTGTGTCGGAAACCAGTTGATCGGCTCATTTTTCTCAAGCATCTTTTCTCGCTGACCATCAATATCCATAAACCAACTTGGATGAGCTCGGTACATTAGCTTTGTACCACAACGATGACAGTGAGGGTAGCTGTGGCGGATATAATCAATCTTCCACACAACGCCGCGTTCTTTGAGATCTTTAGCAATCTGTTTGTTGATCTCCCATACATTCTTACCCTGCCAATCGCCTTCTGTAAAGAAGCCATTTTGGTCGATAGCGTGCACTACGGGTACTTCATTTTCCCTTGCAAGCTCAAAGTCCTCTTCACCGTATGCAGGTGCAATATGTACGGCACCTGTACCTGCTTCAGCCTCCACGTAGTCAGCATGCCAGATCTTATGCGCATTTTCCCCACGATCAACACCGAGTAGCGGTTCATATGATTTGCCGACAAGCTCACCTCCCTTAAACTCGTGGACTACTTCGTAGGCAAGTGGCTGATGTTTTTCATCTTGAAGCACTTTCTTGACAAGTTCTTTTGCAAGAATAAACTGCTCATCGCCAACTTTTACTTCTACGTAATCAAAGTCTTTGTTCACAGCAAGTGCAGTGTTAGCCGGAAGAGTCCATGGCGTAGTTGTCCATGCAAGCAAAGTCGATCCATCTTCGAGTTTGAATTTTACAAACACACTTGGATCCGTTACATCCTGATACGCCCCGGCATCCATTGTCACTTCAGCTTTCGACAGCGGCGTACCATCGAGTGTACAGTACATCAGTACCTTTTCGCCTTCGAAGATTTTTCCTTTTTCATACAAGGTCTTAAATGCCCACCAAATAGATTCCATGTAGTTTTTATCCATGGTTTTGTATGCGCCCTTGAAATCTACCCAGCGGCCGATGCGATCGACAACATCTTCCCACTCGCTACTTGTCTGCACCATATTTTCGCGAGTAGCATTGATATATTTTTCGATACCATACTCGATGACTTCTTGGCGTGAATGAATACCGAGCTTTTTCTCCGTAAAGCGTTCCGCGGGTAGACCATGACAATCCCAACCCCACACACGCTCAATACGCTTACCTTTCATCGTCTGGTAGCGCGGCACTGCATCTTTTACGATCGAGCTAAGGAGTGTACCGTGATGTGGCACACCAGAAATAAATGGTGGCCCATCATAAAATACATACGAGTTATCTTTCGGCCGATTCTCAACCGATTTCTCAAATGTCTGGTCTTTTTTCCAGCGCTGCACCCAGTCTTTTTCGTATTCCAGTGCTCGTCTGCGTGTGCCGTGTTTAAATTTCATACTCGCTCCTTTTTGAATATAAAAATCCCTTTTTCGCTACTGGAATCCGGCTAAGCGGACGGTACCATCCAGTTTCGAAAAAGAGATTCTCTTTCGCACTCATTTAACTTTTACGCTAGTCTTTACGGCGGGCTCTACTGAGCTTCACGGCTGTTCTTCCCGCGACTCGTGGGTGATAACCACTCAAACGTCTTGAGGACATTATAGCAAAGTCCTTGGTCAACTTTCAACAATCACTTTGCTGAACGTGGTGGTAATGGGACAAAGATACTTGTACGATTTTTGTAGACCTTCCAACCTTTTCGCTTTTCTAGCGCCTTCTCAGCCAGAGGCACACCAGAAACAAAGAGGAGTAGATACGTAATAACCACTGGAGTGATAATCCCTACCCAACCATAAGGCGTACCGCATGCGATCACTAATATACCCCACCACATGGTAGCCTCTCCAAAATAGTTCGGATGCCGCGTATATTTCCATAGTCCCGAAGTCAACAATTTTTTGCTATTTTTCCGATTTTTAATGTGATTTTTTAGCTGCATATCAGCTACCGACTCAAAGATAAATCCAGCAGTCCAGATGGCCGCACCTAAGATAGTCCAGTATGATATAGCTTCCTGAGTAGAAATGTTAATGTGAATCAGCGCAATAGAGATAATAGTTGCAAGTACCGCCTGCAAAAGAAAAACTCTCACATATGCGTTCACAATTTCGTTCCCTTTCCAGTTTTTTCTGAGGGTACTATATCGCTTGTCTTCGCTTTGTCGCATAAGTCGCTTAATGACATGGTAACTAAGTCGAGTAGCCCATATGACTACCAGTCCGGTTGTAAGTGTTTGTATATTCCAGCCAATTTCAGGTTGATGCTGATTCACTACCCATGCTGTTATTGCAGCCACTACAAATGCGCCTCCCCAACCAGCATCAACAATATCTAGTCTCCCTAGAAATCTTGAAAGCAAGAAAATAATAGACATATAGACCAGCACACCACACCCTACTGTCGTTGTTTGAGCTAAAATCTGACCCGCCATATGTTCCATAAACAGAACCGTCAGTGCCGCAGCCAAATAGCTACACAGAAATACAATCAGACCCGCTGTCGGCCAGCTTACTTGAGGCGTCTTAGCTAAAAAGCCCATCGCCAAACTTTACCACTACGAGCACCACCATAAGCACCAGCCAGCTCGCCACGATCAGTTTGTCAAAGCCTTTATCGAGAAACTTCTGAATACTACTGTTGCCTTTCTTACTGAGCCCAAAGTTATTTTTCCTGAGATTGACATAGAGTAAGCTTTCAAAAATTAGCGTTGTCATAGCTGTTACAACCAAACACCATGGACATAGCACCTCAATAACATAGACACTCTGGAAGAACAGCCAGTAAGCAAATATAAGACCAAACGCATAAAAGATTTGCGCAGTAACAAGATACGCCCTGGAGTGTTTATTGCCAAGCAGTCCACCCATTGCTACGGCAATCACGATTGCAAAACCCATAATGCCAAGGTAACTGTTTGGGAAACCAAAGACAGACGCCTGCCAGGTTTTCATCACACTTGCACAATTTAATACCGCATTGATGCTACAGCTCAAGACTGCGTCAGCATTCTTGATAACCTCAAGTTTCTCCACTGACAATACAAATGCTGCCAAAAATGCAGGAATCGCTGCGAGCAGCATGACCCAGTACGCTACATGATAATCTTGTTTTTTAAATAATTCTAACAATTTATGCATAATAACTCACCTCGCTTATTGTTGGTAACGGCAGACCTTTCCAAAAATTTTGTAACTGGCCATCATCAGATAGCGCAATGACGCTTGGATATTCTACGATATCATATGCCTGAGCAAAGTCACTTCCCTCTTTCGTGTCGGGATCTATAGTCTCAAGCATCCGGCCAGTCTGACGCGTAAAATCTCTTAGATAGTCAGAGACTACTCGACCATGTTCGCTATCTTCTTTATAGATAACAATCGCACGCACTACTTCTTATCCTTGTGTCGACGCGCAGCCAAGATTTTCACAAAATCATCGAGTGTTTTAAAATCATGAAATACACTTGCGAAGCGTACGTACGCAACTTGATTTCTCTCTTCTAACTCATCGAGAACAAGTCCTCCTATTTGCTTTGAAAAGACTTCGCTCTCACCCAAATCATATACGGCTTCCTCAACTGTATCGACAATCCCTTCAACTTCCAGCTCAGAGGCAAAGAATTTTCCAACTGATTGCTTAATAGCACCAGCCAACTTATCTCTATCGAAGAGCTCACGATCACCATTTTTCTTTATGACCGCCAAGTTTGGTTTCTCAATTCGTTCGTACGTCGTAAACCGAGTCCCATCCGGTGTCTCTCGGCGACGACGAATCGTCTTGCCATCACCCACCTCACGAGATTCTAGTACACGACTGTCGCCTATGTTCAGCTGACCGGCCATGTATGTGTATTACTCCTCAGATTCTTTCTTTTTCTTACGGCGTCTTAGGAATGCCGGCGTATCATCTTCATCGTCATTAACTGGCTCGGGCTCTTTCCATATATCAGTCACGTCTGTCTCTGCTGCAAAATGTTCCGCAGGGTCAGTCGTATCAAGATCCATGTTAACGCTCTGGATTTCTTCTTCAGCCACTTCTTTATTAGCGGTAGCTGTTGGGTGGTCAAGACTAGCTGCCTGCTCTTCAAACATTTCGCTATCAAAGCCTGTTGCGATCACAGTAATCACCAGCTCATCTTGCATCTCAGGCTTCAGTGTTGCACCAAAGATGATATTTGCATCTGGAGAAACAGCACTTGTAATGATTTCCGCAGCTTCCTGAATCTCGCTCATGCTCATATCATAGCCACCTGTGACATTGAAGAGTACACCACGTGCACCATCGATAGAAACTTCGATCAACGGACTTTCAATAGCTTGCTGAGCTGCCTGTGCTGCACGCTCTTCACCAGTTGCTCGACCAATGCCCATAAGAGCAGATCCGGCATTACTCATAATTGCCTTCACGTCAGCAAAGTCGAGATTAATCAAACCATGCTCAGTGATAAGTTCAGAAATTCCTTGCACACCCTGGCGAAGTACATCATCAGCGATCTTAAATGTTTCAAGAAGTGGTGTACGACGGTCAATTGTCTGAAGCAGACGATCATTCGGGATAGTGATCAGGGTATCAACCTGCCTGCCGAGCTGTGCAACCGCCCACTCCGCATTCTGTCGACGCTTTTCGCCTTCAAAACTAAATGGTTTCGTAGCTACGCCAACGACAAGTATGTCTAATTCGCGGGCGATTTCCGCCACGACATGGCCAGCACCGGAACCAGTACCACCACCAGCACCAATCGTGACAAATACCATGTCTGCACCATCAAGAGCCGTCTTGATTTCATCACGAGACTCATTTGCAGCCTCTTCACCTTTTGAAGGATCAGCGCCTGCGCCAAGGCCATTAGTTGTTTGCTTTCCTAGGTGGATCTTTACATCTGCTTTTGAGTTGTGCAAAGCCTGAGCATCAGTATTCATAGCAATGAACTGCACGCCCGTCAGCCCTGCGTCTTTCATACGATTCACAGCGCTTCCACCTGCGCCTCCTACGCCAACAACTTTTATGCTGGCAAACGTTTGGATGTCACTTGGCTTTACTTCAGGCATGAATATTTGTTCCCTCACTTAGCTATACAAAATCTTTACTCATTCTAGTATAGCACCCTTGAATACAAAAATTAAATCTTAAATCGGCCTAGGAATTTCGAGAGAGCCCCACCCGCTTTCTTGAGTCCTTGGGTGGCTTTTTTACTACTGTTAGATCCTGAAAATGTTCCACTTTTTTGTCCAGCGCCAGACACACCATGTCCGCCTTCATTATCAATCATCATAAGGCCAACCGCACTCGCAAATTCTGGCTTCTCTGCGTCTTCCGCAACTCCTCCGAAGCCAGCCGGTTTGCCTACACGAGCAGCCAAACCAAGCGCTGATTTGGCATATTCGGCCATATGTTTGAGATTCGCCGTACCACCCGTCAATACTACACCACTTGGTAAACGACCAGCGCGTCCTGCTTTTTTCAATTCTTTCACCACGCCTTCAAATATTTCTTCTAAGCGAGCTTCAACGATCTCATCAATATCTTGCACGCTAAAGCTGTGTGTTTCACCACCTTCTTTTAGACTCACACCAGAATTTTCCTTCCGCGAAGTAGCTTGTGCGTGAGCTAGTTTTACCTTTTCAGCAATTTCTGGGTCAGTCTTGAGACCAATAGCTAGATCATTAGTAATGTTTGCACCGCCAATCGGCACCACACCCACATACTGCAAGTCGCCTTCTTCAAACACCGCAACACCTGTCGTACTTGCACCCATATCAATCACTGCGACTCCGGTTTCCATCTGAGATTCAGTCAATACTGCTTTTGCACTAGCAAGTACACTCGGCACGATCGTGTGCCCGTCTACTTTTGCCATATCGGCTGACTTCTGCAGATTTGCCAGGTGAGGCGCTAGCACTGATACAACATTTGCGTTAATCTCGAGTCGCGTACCTGTCATACCAAGAGGATCTTTTATATTATCCTGACCATCCAGTCTATAGCTATGTGGCACCACTTCTATGATCTCGCGATTTGGTGGTACTTTCCCTGTTGTTGCTACCTCTTCAATCCGCTGAAGGTCATCATGACTTATCTCGTGATCCATCGCACCAACAGCAATCATCCCATCAGCTTTTGTACTGAGGATATGCTGACCGTTAATCGAAATCGTCGCCGCATCTACCTGATATCCACTCATCCTCTCAGCTTCACCAAGCGCATCATCTATTGCCGTGGCTGGGCCATTAAGATTTGCCACAATACCTTTTCGCATACCAGAATTAGCTGCTTTACCTACGCCCACAATTGTCGGCACACCAGTTGTACTGTCTATATGTCCTACTACACATCGAACCGTAGTTGTTCCGATGTCGATGCCTACCGCATATCGAGAATTTTCCTGCATAGGCTTAGTATAGCGTTTATGACAAGTTTTGAAAACTTTTCTACTGCAACGTTAGGATCTCAGCACCCGTTTCAGTAATAAGAACAGTGTGTTCAAAATGGGCAGCTAAACTCCCGTCGCGAGTACGAATCGTCCAACCGTCTGGATCATGAGCATTAATCTTCTCACCCCCAAGTGTCGCCATTGGCTCTATCGCAATCGTATCTCCAGCCCGTAACACTTCACCACTCCCAGTCATTCCCCAATTTGGCACTTCTGGTGGCATATGCATTTCTAGTCCCACGCCATGCCCGACAAGTTCGCGGATAATTCCCAATTTCGCGCCTGAGAGTACTTTTTCAACGCTAGCGGAAATATCACCAATCCGAGTGCCGTCACCTTTAATAGCATCAATTCCTGCATACAAACTTCGCTCAGTCGCTGAAAGTAAATGCTTCTCGGCACCTTTGGGAGATTCACCGACAATCATCGTGAATGCAGCATCAGTCTTCATACCTTTGTAGGTAATCACAAGATCGAAGCCTACAATGTCGCCTTTTTGAAGTGGTTCATCTGTAGGTACACCATGCACAATTGCATCATTCACGGATATACAAATAGAGTTAGGAAAATTCACCTCAGAAGTTTTGTACGTCGCCTCAGCTCCTCGTTTCGTAATTTCACGAGCCACCCATGCATCAAGCTGAATACCGGTCACACCAGGAGTAACCTGTGCTCGGAGATCATGCAGAATACTACCGAGAATTTTTCCACCTTCACGCATTGCGTCAATCTGCTTGGATGTTTTTAGCGGTTGAGCCAAGATCAGCTCACAATCTCAGCACTTTTGAGTGCCGCCACGATCCGCTCATGGATCATCTCAATCCCACCATCACCATCAATGTGTGCAAGCTTTACTCCGTGTTCGCTGAAATATTCCAAGATTGGATTAGTCTGCTCGCGATAAATTTCCATGCGGCGCTTAATTTTATCTGGTGCATCCTCTGCACGACCTCGTCCAGCTAATCGTTCGATAATCACATCGTCAGACACATCTAGCGCAACTACAATCGCAACTTCTCGCCCAAGCCGACTCTCTTCACTAAGTAGCCACTGCGCCTGAGGCATAGTTCGTGGAAATCCATCAAGTATCACACGGTTGGCATCTTTTTCCTTCTGAAACGCTTCCTGAACAACGCCAAATGTAGTCTGATCATCCATCAGTTCGCCCGATGCCAGAATTTTCTTCACTTCTTCATCTTCACTTGCACGAAACATCTGCCCGGTACTGAGCCATTTCCAGCCAAAACGTTCTGCGAGGAGTTCACCTTGTACACTTTTACCAGCACCTACCGGTCCAAATAATAAAATCATATTCTACCTACCCTAGTTGTTCTTTTACAACTCTTGCTACCATCGCACCATCCGCAGCCGTACCGAGCTTGCCTTTTACAGCACCAATTACTTGACCCATTTGTTGCATCGACACTTCGCCCATGCCGGCAATCACATCATCGACAGCTTTACGAATCTCATCTTCTGAAAGCTGCTCAGGAAGATATTGCTCAAGGACTTTCATCTCTTTCTTTTCATCCGCGGCTAGCTCAGGGCGATCATTTTGCTCATAAAGCTTCACACTCTCAGTTCGCTTTTTTACCTCGCGAGCTATCACTTTCTCAACTTCTTGATCGGAAAGCCCAGTTTCACGTTTGCCAAGCGCTACTTCTTCGCTCAAGATCGCTGCCTTAAGTCCCCTAAGGACTTCGCCAGCAAAACGATCGCCGCCCAGTAAGGCGGCTTTTGTATCGTTCTCAATTTGCTGCTTTAGGCTCATCGCCCTAGCGAACTCCGAGTCGCATCTTTGCCATTTTATCGGCCTTGCGACTTTTCCTGATAATCGCTTTGCTGCGTCGCTCAGTCTTGCTGATGTCCTTCTGAAATCGCTGACTTGCTTTTGCAACGCTCAGTTTTCCACTCTGCAATACTTTACGATTGAAGCGACGGATGATGTTCTCATTCGCTTCTCGTTGATCTTTTCTTGTAACTTGTACCATATCTCGTCCATTGTAACAGAGGAGAAAAAAATATACAAGCATTCGCATCGCTTGATCATAGTCTGATACAATAAACTGCATATGGTAAAGAATTCGATACTCGTCTCAGTTAAAGATTTCAGTCTCACGATTGGAGATAAAAAAATTGTGTCAGAGCTTAGCTTTGATATCCACACAGGAGAGGTTTTTGCGCTTCTTGGCGCCAATGGCTCCGGTAAAACAAGTACAATCCGCTCACTGCTCAACATTTACCAGGCTTCCTCCGGCACCTTGCTCGTAGACGGCAAGAAACTCACACCTGAGAATGCCAGTATCGTAGGTTATCTTCCCGAGGAACGCGGACTCTACACTCGCTCTAAAGTACTCGACACAATGATTTATTTTGGCGAGCTCAAGGGCATGAAACGAGAAGACGCCCGTGCTTTCTCCATAGATTTCCTAAAGCGCGTTGAGTTGAGCGACAAAGCAGATATCAAAATCAAGAAACTGTCTGGCGGCCAGCAGCAAAAAGTTCAACTTGGCGTAGCAATCATGGGTAATCCAAAACTACTCATACTCGACGAGCCAACAAAAGGTCTCGATCCTGTTAATCGCAAGCTTCTACTCGATATCGTCGATGAGCTCCAGGAAAAAGGTGTTGCCGTCATATACATTACCCATCTCATGGAGGAGGTTGAGCGCCTCGCAGATCGTCTGCTCATCCTGAAAGACGGCAAGGCTCGCGCCTACGGTAGTGTTGATGCCGTGAAGAAAGAGTTTAAATCAAAATCTATTGAAGATATCTTCGTATCAATTTATAAAGAAAAAAGCCACGAGGTCTCCCATGTCTAAGCTCCGCACTGTTATCCGTCACGAATACCTCACTATTGTCCGTCAGCCCGCTTTCTGGATTATGATGCTCGCTATTCCGCTCATTATTGTCATCGTCCTTGGACTCAGCTATCTTGGCAACAAGTCAAGCGAAGAACGAATCAACGATCTAGCGAAAGACCTCAAAAATGTCACCATCGTTGATGAGAGTGGCCTCATCAATAAGGACGTTGCAAAAAGCGCTGGCCTATCTCTAAGTCCAGCTACCGAAAAGGACTCCTATCGTGAGGCAGTACGTACCGAGAAACGCGAAGCACTTGTCATCTTTCCTAAGGATCTCGCTAAAAGTCGCACATATCAGGTCTATCTTAGTTCAAATGATCTAACGAAAAGCTCTACCGTATCATCACTTGCGAACAACCTTTTAAAAACAAGCCTATTTCTACCTCTAGGATCTGCCGATATCATTGCTCTTGCGCAAAATGGTGCGGAGAGTAAACTCACCACCTACCGGGATGGTGCTGAAACCGCCGGATTCAATGAATACGTCGTACCAGGAACATTTGTTGTACTCTTTTATATTGTCTTCGCATTCTCTGTCGGCTATATGCTGACAAGCGTCAGTGAGGAAAAGGAAAATCGTTCAATGGAGATGGTGCTGACATATATCAAGCCGCGTGACCTCATCCTCGGAAAGCTTCTTGGCGTGAGTCTCGTTACTATTACACAAGTTACTTTCTTCACTCTACTTGGGCTAGCGGCATATTTCCTGGCTAGAAATACTGAGATCGGCCAGTCTCTTGGCCTACCAGCCGGTATAGATCTGTCTCAACTTGTCTTTAATCCTCTGGCTATTTTCTTCGGGCTTGGCTTCCTCATTGTCGGCTTCCTCATGTTTGCTGGCTTCATGACAGCTACAGCAGCCGCTGCACCATCCTCGAAGGAAGCTAACAATTTTTCAGCCGTATTTTACATCGGCGCATTCATCCCGTTCTACTTTGTCATGATGATTCTTACAGATCCGGAAAATCCAATTACCAAATTCATCACCTTCTTCCCTCTCACCTCCCCAGTTGTCACACTGCTACGAAACACTGTCGGTAATATGTCGGTTCTGGAAGCATCACTCGCTCTCGCAGTCATGACGGGGTTCATGATGCTTAGTATTGCGATTGCTGTTCGAGCTTTTAGACTTGGAGCGCTGGAATTCTCTCAGAGAATCCAACTTTCAAAGCTATTCAAGAAATAAACTTATATTAACTCTGGGCAATTTCAATATGTAATATTTTGCCCTCTACGCTCCGTCGCCCTTGCCATTCATTAATATCGGGCTGATACCATACATTTATGTGAGTGCCGATTTCTACAAAAAAATGCTCAGGCGCATTGAATGCCAAGAATTGCATCATCCTGCCTACTGAAGGCTGCAGATCAAGTTTGACATGCTGTCCATCAGTTCCCATACGTCGAATATGCAAGACTGTCATGTCTTGAGTTTTCAGCACCGGCTGAGAATTCCCGTTACCAAATGGTTCAAGACTATTTATTTTCTCTAACAATTCTTCTGTTACGTTATCGATATCCGCTAATGCGTCTTCTTGCGGCAAGAGCTGCTCTTGTTGCTGTCGATGCTTCAGGCCTTGCTGTCGATAGAATTCATTAACACGCTTTCGAAACTCACCAATATTTCTAGTCGGAAGTGTTACACCTGCAGCAAGCTTGTGTCCGCCACCTTTTGTAATCAAGTCTTCTGCTGCGCGAATCGCATCCGCCGCTGAGAAACCTCCATAGCTACGTGCACTACCTTTTGCCTCTTCGCCCATTTCTTGCAACACAAATGTTGGTTTTTTATATTTTTCCAGTAGCTTTGCTGCTACAATTCCAACGATACCGTGATTCCAAGTTTCACCACTTACTACTAGCACATTATCTTTCGCATATCCACTCGCCTGTTGGACTGCTTCTTTGTAAATCTTATCTTGGTCACTACGCCGAGCAGTATTGAGTGCGTCAAGCTCCCCAGCCTTCTCAAAAGCCAGCATATTGTCTTTTGCCGTCAGCATATCGAGCGCAATCTGCGCTGTCTCAAGTCGCCCAGCGGCATTCATACGCGGACCAAGACCAAAGCCCAAGCTACGCGCATTCACCTTCTCTGGCTCAACCTGCGATACCGCCATCAATGCTTTCAGCCCTGGACGACGAGTTTTTGCTAGCACCTTTAAGCCCCAAAAAACATTAGCCCGATTCTCATCCACTAATGTCACCACGTCACACACCGTACCAAGCGCCACGAGATCAAGCAACCATTTTTCTTGACCGTCCTCAAGGCCTTTGAGTCGAGTCTGCAATGCCTGCACCAGCTTAAATGCTACGCCACAGCCGGCTAAGTCAATAAAGGGGTATTTGTGATCTTTTCGCTTCGGATTTATCACGGCCACAGCCGGTGGTTGTACTTCAAGCACATTGTGGTGGTCCGTAACAATCACGTCAACGCCTAATTCATTTGCCCGCTTGATTTCTTTCGTACTTAAACTACCGCAATCTACTGTCACGATTAGCTCAGCACCAGCACTAGCAATTCGCTCAACTGCATCCACCGTCAGTCCATATCCTTCAACAAACCGATTTGGGATAAATGCATCAACCTGCTTGAATCCGAAACTCTCGAACGCATCCAGCAAAATTGTCGTAGCCGTTAGGCCATCAATATCATAGTCACCATAGATCGTAATTTTTTCCTGCGCCTGGTGCGCCTTCACTAATCGATCAACCGCTTTTCTCATATCAGGCAATAGAAATGGGTCATGTTTTGCATCATAACTTGGATTTAAAAAAGCCTCGCGTTTTTCTACGCTATCCAACCCTCGTTTTTTTAGAATTTCAGAAAAAATATCCTTCATCGCTATACCTAATTATAGCGGAGATAGAGCTACATTGGCGAAACATCAGTCGTACGCTTGCTGCGCGCACTCTGATGTTGCTGACTTTTGATCACAATACTTTGGAGCTCTTTAAAGATTGGGAACTGCTTATTAGTAGCGTAGATTTTAGTGTTACCCTGCTTCTCGCTTGCTAGGAAACCAACCTTCTCAAGCTTCTTTAGTTCACGCTGAATATTACCCGGATCTTCTTTTATCAGTTTAGCAAGGCCACGCACATGCGTGTGGAAGTCAGGATATTTCGCATACACCACCACAATTTTACGGCGCACTCGACTAGTGATAAAAACGTCTAACATACTCTCCCTTGCTTAGCCCACTATATGTTCGTTCTTTCTATGGTAACACAATCTTACAACATTTCTCAAGGCCTAAAACGTCTATTTCCAGTTCAAGACAATTTCATTAATCTTTGCAATTGTATCTTCATGATTTGGAATCGTATTATCCTCAAAATAATGATTCGTTCCCATAAAATTTTCCTTAACATCTAGTATATGAAGCTCATCCGCTGCAAGATGTAGCTTGTCTACAGCAGGTATCGTTGCGACAGGCGTCGCTACTACTATTTTTTTCGTCCGAATAGGCTTCAAAAAGTCCAATGCCACATCAATAGCTGCGCCATTATCTATCCCATCAGCCACTAGTATTACCGTTCTGTCGCGCAGCATATCGTTTGAGATAACACCGCCGTCACCAAGCAGACGGTTAATCTTCTGAAATTTCTCACGTTTTTGCTCATCTAGATAGCCATGAAACTCTGAGGTATATTCCTCTATTTCACCAGCGGAAAACATACCATTGTACGTAAACCCGCCACTCTGCGAAACACCCCCAAAACTCATACTTTCTCCTGGAACCTCAATATCTTCAATCAAAAGCATCGTCAGTATACAGTGTAAGCGCTCTGCGATTTGCTCCCCCACTAACACAGCACCATCGGACAGCGCAACGATTGCACAATCTTCGTACCTATAAGCCTCTTCTAATATTTCCGCGAGCTTTTCACCCGCCTCAGCCCGTGATTCAAAATACATATACATAGTGTAGCAGTTTTAACTCAGACTCCGCGCTATAATAAAGGAAGTGAAATACTATGAGGTTGCTCCAAATCAAATTGTCCGCTCTGGAAGCGATTCATTTACATACGCCTCCCAGGAGCCCCTATCTATCGGCACGATTGTTCAAATTGAGGTCGGCAAAAAACTCCTAACTGGTTTGGTTATATCAGAGCAGCGCAAGCCAGAGTATTCTACTAAAGAAATTGTTTCTATCGTGGAAGAAAATCCTATTCCTGAAGCGCTCGTAGAAACTACAATATGGATGAGTAGCTACTATAGCACTCCTCTAGCAACCACCCTCCAGACTCTTCTCCCGCGCAATCTCACGACTAAACGACGTGAAAAAGAAATAACCAACACCTCTATAAAAGTTCGAGAACGAACAAATTTTGTACTCAATAAAGATCAGCTGGCTGCAGTCAAAAAAATACAGACCATGACTCCAGGTACCGCCCTGCTTCACGGTGTCACTGGCTCTGGAAAGACAGCCGTGTATATTGAATCCGCAAAACGTATGATATCAAGCGGGAAATCTGTTATTATCCTTGTTCCAGAGATCGCTCTCACTTCTCAACTCGTTGCTGATGTGTCGCACCATTTCGATGACATCATACTCACTCACTCTCGCCAGACCGAGGCCGAGCGTCACCTAGCTTGGCGCGATGCTCTAACCAGTGAAAAACCACGTATTGTTGTCGGTCCTCGCTCTGCGCTCTTTATGCCTGTTCCAAATCTTGGACTCATCGTTATAGACGAGTGTCATGAGCCAAGCTTCAAACAAGAACAGTCTCCAAGATATTCTGCTCTGCGCGTAGCGAGCAAATTAGCCGAGTTCTCTGAATCAAAAGCCCTCCTTGGCAGTGCCACCCCACTTGTTGCTGATTATTTCTTAGCGGAACAATCGAAGCGACCTATTATCAATATGTCTACTCCAGCTCAAAAAGCGACCGCGCCGAGCGTCTCAGTTATCGATATGACTAAACGCACAAACTTTAAAAAACACCGATTTCTCTCAGACAAACTACTCTCAGCTATCGATGATACGCTGCTCGCAGGCAAACAGATCCTCTTATTCCATAATCGTCGCGGCACCGCTTCTACCACTCTCTGCGAAAACTGTGGCTGGCAAGCTGGCTGCCCACGCTGCTTCGTACCACTTAGCTTGCACGCTGACACTCATGAGTTACGCTGCCATATTTGTGGCTTCATTGACAGAGTGCCAACTAGCTGCCCCGTCTGCCATCATGCCGACATCATCCATAAAGGCATTGGCACAAAGCTTATAGAGTCTGAAATTAAAAAGCTCTATCCTAAGGCCCGGATAGCACGCTACGATGGCGACACAACAAAAGACGATACACTCGATGCAAATTATTCAGATGTCTACAACGGTAAAATCGATATCATTATTGGCACTCAAGTTATCGCCAAGGGTCTGGATCTACCTCATCTTCGAACCGTTGGTGTTGTACAAGCAGATGCAGGTCTTGGCTTACCTGACTACGGCGCTCCAGAGCGAACTTTCCAACTACTCAGTCAGGTCATCGGCCGTGTTGGCCGCAGTCATCATGCTACAAAGGTAATCGTACAAAGCTACCAACCCTCACACCCAGCTGTCGTAGACGGTGTTGCGCGTAATTACGGCGAGTTTTATACCCGCACCCTTGCGCTCAGACAGCACACTACCTTTCCTCCTTTTTGCTACTTGCTCAAACTCACCTGTGTCTATAAGACCGAGGCGGCAGCAATTAAAAACTCTAAGATTCTTTCCAAAGAGCTTGGCATAAAATTTCCTAATGTCGAGATACTTGGTCCTACTCCAGCTTTTTACGAACGTACTCGCGACACCTTCCGCTGGCAACTCGTAGTAAAAGCAAAAAGGCGCCAAGACCTACTCGACTTACTACAACATCTCCCACCAAAATACTGGCAGTTTGAGTTAGACCCTATAAGTTTACTGTAAGAACTTTTCGGGTAAAAAATCTAATCTGTTACAATAGGGGTAGTGAAAAAAGAAGATATCATCACCCTGCCAAACCCCCATCTACGGCAAAAGTCAGCCAAAGTTCACGTCATCACCGACGAGACCAAGAAACTTATTCAAGACATGACTGATGCGGCACTCGACTGGGAAGATTCGCGCCCTCATGAAATCTCAGCAGCCCTTGCTGCTGTACAAATCGACCGCCTAGAGCGTGTTGTGATTATCCGCAGTAGCTTTGAAAATAAGGATGATAAAGAGTTTACGGCTCTTATCAATCCGAAAATTGTTAAGACGGAAGGAGCACAACTCGCAGACTACGAAGGCTGCCTATCTGTCAGCAAGATCTACGGCAAGGTTCCTCGGTGGAGTCGAGTACGTGTTAAGGCTCTCGATCTCGAGGGCAATGAAGTTCGCCTCAAGGCAGACGGCTTCCTTGCTCGTGTCATCCAACATGAGATTGACCACACAAATGGCATCTGTTTTATTGACCACATCAAAGATCAAACCAATGCGTTTTACACACTTGATGACAAAGGCGAGCTCCAGCCACTCGATTACGATGAGGTGATAAAAGACAACTCAAAGCTTTGGGATTAGTGATGCAGGAAACAAAAGTTATTTTTTTTGGCAATGAAAAGCTTGCTACCGGTATCCCCAACCCCCAGCCACTCATCAAAGATGCAATCGTCAAAGCTGGGTTTGAGATCGAGCAAATTATCACAGGCAACCTAGCAGAGCTCAAGCCTCACGACGCCAAGCTTGCAGTACTTGCCGCATACGGACACATAATCCCTCAGCGCATACTCGATCAGTTCCCCCTTGGAATCATCAATATTCATCCCTCGCTCCTACCGCAATATCGCGGTACTACACCTATCGAACAAGCACTTCTTGATGGCGTAGAGAAAACCGGCGTGTCTATCATGCACCTTACAGCAGGTATGGATGAAGGGCCGCTCTACAGGCAGAAAACTCTACATCTCGGTGCCACCGAGCAAAAACTAGATCTCACCACACACCTCCATCAACTGGGAGCAGATATACTCCAAGAAATATTACCTGCTATCGCAAGCAGCAACCTAAAACCTCATCAGCAGCCTCATCCAGCAAGAGCCACATACACACCAAAACTCGTCAAAAGCGATGGTATTATTGATCTCTCCCAGCCAGCTGACTTTATCGAACGCCAAATCCGCGCCTTCTCCGGCTGGCCTGGCAGTCGCACAACTCTTGGCTCCATCGACGTCATTATCACCAAAGCACACGTCTCAGATACACCAACTGATCTATCGTTAGAGTGTGGCGATGGTAAATTTCTCGCTATTGATACTCTCAAACCAGCCGGCAAAAAAGAAATGCCCGTTAAGGCATTTCTCGCTGGTTATAAAAACAAGCTTTAAGCAGCTGTTTGCATCGGTGGCTGCTGGTCTCCAGCGGGTGGAACTTGCTGCTCGGCGGCTTGCGCCTGGATTCCGCCAAGGATTGCATCGCGATTGCCCATAATCTCTTTTTTTAGCTCTTCAAGTACAGCAGCTACGACATCACGATAATCTGGACGATTCACCTCAAGCCATTTGGTCGCCGTGTATTCAGCTACGAGACGCGGATCGTTTGCTGGGAGTTTTGTCGCTTCCATCAGCTTTGCAAATGCCGGTTCTTGGCTGTATGTCGGTGCGTGATCTGCGAGCCAAGATTGAATCTTGTCTTCTTTCCGGTCGATGATTTCTTCAAATTCTTCCAGCTGTGCATCACTTAACCCATCCGAGAGTCGTGTACCTACGCGAAGCTCGAGTTCACTATAGATATGCTGCAAGAATGGCTTCTTCTGCTCGTCTGGTAATCCGTCGAGTCCAATGTCTTTCAAAAACTGATCGTCAAGTCGAAACATATAATTCCCCTTATTTACTTACTACCATTGTATCATGCAGCGAGGTCATAGCCAGCTTGCTTCGCAGAGCCAGCGATAGTCGAGAGAGCTTCATCAGACAAACGACCTGGCTGGGAGATTCGCCACTCATTTGCAGACTCGTCAAAGTATGACCAACCTTGTTCGTGAAGTTCCGGACCAGCAAGCTGCAGCGTCTCATCCCAGCGCTCTTGCGGAATACCAAGTTCCTGGAATGTCTGATACCAACCCTCACCTCGTTCAACCCAACGTGCATCATGCGCGACTTCTGATGGATCAAATGCTGCTTCGTTGCCACCATCAGAGTTAGTGTCTGGCTCACCCGTTCCACCGTCGTCAATCGCTTTACCAGTCCTGTCATCAAGACCATCATTATTTTTATCAACAAAACTATCCTTATCATCAGGGACACCGTCATGGTCGACATCATTTGCATATGTATCTTGATCACCATTCCAAAACTTATCCCATTTGTCATGGACATAGCCTGAAAGTGTAAGATCTTTACTACTCATCCACTCAGCCGCACGGTGAACACCATATCCTGCGAGAGCACCTACACCGATCATCGCAGCACCAAATAGCGCTGATTTACGTCGCTTATCTTGCTCTTTCTTTGTATCTTCTTCAAATGCTTCATTTGCACCAGTTAGCTTCGCGATCTCTTCCATTCGGTTAGAATCATCGGTAAAATTCAGGGCCGCACCTGTATTGAGCGTATTTGCATCAAAGTCAATTGCTGTCGACTTTCCATTATCTGCAACAATCCCTCGATCTGAGTCGTCATAGATAGCAGCCATACCACGTGTTTTGTTGTCTTTGATAGCAAAATTACGAGCAAAACGAGTCGCCGCTACAGCACCGCCAGCTACGATACCCGCACCGACTGCGCCTGCAACAAATGAACCGGTAATACCAGCAACTGCTCCCAGGCCAACACCCTTAGCGATTCGCGTAGCTACGTTACCTTTATTCATCCATTTGATAAATTTTCCAAGCGGTTTACCTTCAAGCTCAGCAATCGTTTCATTGCGTAATTTTGCCTGCTCGTCGAAAAGTACTGTCGTTGCAACAAGATTCTTGTCTTCTTCGGAAAAATCTTCATGCAATGCCAGGTGGCGTCTGCCTAGCTCGTTAACCATAGCTTCATATTCGGCCTTCAGCTGGGCGTGCTTTTTACTGCCTTTTCCAAATAATCTATCTTGCCTCTTTGCGGTTGCTGCAGCCATACGATCGCGCAGCTCGCCAAGTGGACCTTCAAGTTCATCAATTGCTGCAACTTTTTCAGGATCAAGCTCGGCAGAATCGGTATCAGGCTCTTCATCATCAGAGTCAACACCCACTCTATCTGCTATACGTTCTGCGAAGACTGCTCGCTGGCTCTTTTCGTCATTTTGGTCAACCCCACGAGCTTTTGGAGAGTTCTCCCATACGTGATTACTAATACCACCATCTTGGTCATTACCGATTCGAGCATCATAGAATAACTGCCTCACTTCACTGTAGTTTGGCGAATTTTGATCAATCCCCTGCTCATGCAAAAAGTCTTCGAGTGTTGAGTCAATAGTACTGTAAAAATCATCTGCATATTGCGTATCTTGGCTATCCCGTGCATTTGCACGTAATCCAGCCAGTATACTTATCTGTCGATGACGCCATTCGTCCACCTTCGCGATCGTGAAGATAGCACGTTCCTCAGGGCTTAGTTCTGCTGGGGCTGCTGGTTGGTGGTTATGGTTTTGCGGCATATAATTTAAATTCCTAAGTAAACATTAGCACAACAGAGCATATTTGTCAATATTTATTATACTATCATTGACAAAATGTCATAGTTATGATAATATGTCTGTCAGTGTCTTTGGGTGGTATAAGTGTCACCTAACGGCACGACCCTTTACAGCATCGTGCTCGAGATCCTTATATTAAGAACTCGCACGATACTACCCATCAGCAAAGTAGCCAAACATGACAACCTGACGTCGTGGGTTTCTCTACATATAATTATGTGTACAGAAACCCACGACGTCTACTCCGGAGAGACGTTAAGGGGAACCAACCCACTACCGCTCTGGAAGGAGCACCATCATGTTCGACGCAGACGCCGGTCGTCAGGCCAGCAAGCAGAAGATCGAGGCCCGCAGCAACCGCATCGCGGCCAACGTCGCGGACCGCCTGGAGGAGCTGTCGATGGACGAGCAGGAGGCCCTCATGGACCGCCTGGACGCCGTCGTCGCCAGCACCGAGATCACCAAGGAGTTCGCCGCGGGCACGTACGCCCAGGCGGACGCCGCGGTCAACTCCGCCGGTCAGCCGGCGGCGGCGCTCGGCGGTGGTCAGCCCGGCCCGCAGGTGATCGCCGACGAGCAGGAGGCCCTCAACCTCCTGTTCAACTCGACCGCGATCAGCAACGGGGTGAAGGCGGCGCTCAGGCGCCTGCTCAACCCCCGCGACCCGCACCCGCTGCTGGTCGAGGCGGACGGAACCCCGTCCGAGCTCGCCGCCGCGAACCGGGCCAAGACCGACGCCGAAACCGCCAAGACCACGGCGGAGACCAAGCTCGCCGAGGAGCGCGACGAGACGCACAACGGCTCCCTCGCGCACCAGCTCGCCGCCGCCCGTGCGGCGGCGGTCGTCCCGACGGACATGGTCACCAAGGCGACGGTCGCCCCGCTCATCGAGGCGGTGGAGCAGGCCGCTGGCCAGCTCCACTCGGGCATGCTGTCCACCCACGTGGACGGCGCGGACGAGCTGAACACGAAGGTGGCTGCAGCCAAGGCGGCAGTCAGCTGAGCTGATGGGAACCCCGTGTGGGACGAGATCGTACACAGCAGCCAGCTGTGTCTCTCGTCTCACCGGGGCAACCCCATATTTTCTAAGCGTAGAGATCGCAAAGTAACCTATCTTACTTTTCCGTCCTTGCGCTGAGACTCTGGTAAACCAATCAGAGAAAACTCTCCGCAAGAGAACCTGTAAAGCTCCCCGTCTACGACCTAGGAGGTCATCATGGAGCGTATCATCCGCATCACCATCGTTTTCGGCATCAGCTTCCTCGTGGGGCTGTTGTCGATCCTGTCGGCGAACGGCAACCTCACGTGGAAGAGTGCCGGTATGGTGGGGGCCATCGTCCTCATCGTCGGCTTCATCGTCAGCGTGTGGGCAGTGGTTCACTACCAGTTCCCCGTCGTCGTCGAGATGGGCATCGTCGCGATGGCCGTCATCGGCGTCGTGGTCATGCTTTTTGCCGGAGGAGAGCTGAGGGACGGACTCAAGACCGTCTTCGATGGCAGCTCGTCCTGGTGGCTCGCCTGGCCCCTGGTCGGCGGCACCCTACTGTCCGTGCTCTTCGAGCGCGGTCGCCGCTGACATTCACGGCGTCTCGGGAAGCAGCAGGTTCAACCGCAGGTGCGGGGTGAGAAAGAAATGTGGCAACCCGTCACAGATCCGACTCCCCCGCCCTGCGGAGAACCAAGATATATCACACACCCTTGGGGGTGTTTTTTGTTTTTCTACACACTTGATTATATAGCTATACTTGACATTTTATATCACTTATGCTAACATTGAAAATATAAATCAATAAAATCAAACAAGGAACAAAAAATGACAGAACTAATGACACGACCAGTCTACGAAGCCGAGCCGTACAACCCATCATCAGATGACGGTGAGATCGTACAAGGAGAAGTAATTGAATCAAGCGTAGAAGATAACAGCGTTGACTCGAGTTGGCAACGTCCAGATGGAACACCCCTTGTGCACCGTCCTGGCGTCGACTATTCTCCTGCAGAACCAAGCGGACTCGACGCATTAGATGAAATACTGGATGAGCAGAGCTCCGAGACAGCAGAAGCCACTCAACCATCTCTCATTACAGCTACAAGTCGCGTTGGTCGCTTCTTACAACGTACAGCCGACCGCCTAGAAAATGGTGCTGATCGTGCCGATAGCCTAAGTGAAAGTGCCGAAAAAGCCAAAGAAAAAGTAATGGGCTTTGGTCGCTCTGCCCTATCACGCCTTAAGAGTGCTGGTCTTATCACACTTGGTCTTGGAGTCATGGGTGCAAAAGCTACCGGACGTGGCATGAAGAATGTCGGCGAAGCGGCGAAGACTAGCACAGTGAAACTTGGTGAAAAAACAGGCGATGCTTTTATAGCTGGCATGAAAAAAGTTGAAAGTGGCATGGATGCTGCTGGTACGCAAATTGAAGCATTCAAACAGCGTCGTGAAGTAAACAAAGCGCACAAAGAAGCAATACAAGAGGATCGCGAGCGCACTATAGATGCACAAGAGGATGCATTTGCTAGCTACGAAGATAATATCCAACGCTCGGCTGAAATTGACGAAGCCTATGAAGAACACGAAGCTTTTGTTGCTGAACAAGACAGGCAGCAAGCTATTATCAATAAAAAGCATGAAAAAGCTCTAAGGATGAACGAAAAGTTTGACCGTGCCAGAAAACGAAAGGCTGATGCCGAAAAACGTAAAGCAGATCGTCGTGCAAAATGGGCCAAACGCGGTAAAGCCTTTGTTGACGGTGCTAAGTCTGTCGGAAACACCATCAGAACTAATGCAGAGCTTGCCGGTGTAGTAGCACGAGAACAAAGAGTAAAACTTGGTCGTGTTGCAGCCAAGGCACGAGCAGCTGGCGAAGGTGCTGTCGAAGGCTGGAAAAGTGTATAATAAAGTTAAATAACTAAAAACAAAAAGGAAACAACTATGAACCCGCAGATTATTACCAAGCAAGTACTCGACGAATTTGGCGTAGACCTCGAAGGTAAAGATGTCGATTCCCTCCTCCAGCACCTGAATGAAACACTTGAAGAGCGAGTTGGTGCAGAGATTACAGAATCACTCGACGATGATCAGCTAAAAGCATTGCTTGACCTACAAGAATCTGGTACAGACGAACAAGTTGGGCAGTGGCTCGAGCAAAATGTACCCGAGCTTCAGCAGATTACGCAGGATGAGATTGATATCCTTATCGGTGAGCTCGCCGAGAATACGGACGGCATCAACGAAGCCGCCTAAAAGCTATCGCTTTAAACAAAAACTCCCCTTTCTGGGGAGTTTTTGTTTATTTGAGCGTACGTTTTACCATCTCGCGAGTGAAGAATTCTAGCTTATCACCTTCTTCGAGCAGAAGCTTCTTCTGTGTTTTTAGGCTTAGGCCACACATCTCACCTTCAAATACCTCTTTAGCCTCGACTTGCTGACGTTGCACTTTGGTCACTTCTACTTCGGCAAGAGTTTCTTTGCCTCTAACAACTCGTGCTATGACGTTTGGTACAGCCTTGCCCGAAGTCACTTCACCACCAGCAATCACCTCTTCCTTGAGCGTACGGAAAACACCCTTTATCGTCAGTGTACCGATCTGAGTCTCAACAACCTCTGGCGCAAGCAGCGCTTCCATAGAGCTTTTAGCGTCATCAAGTAATTCGTAAATCACTTTATAAAGACGTACATGAACCTTATCTCGAGAAGCTTGACGCTTCACGCTCGGCGGTAGCTCAACATTGAAGCCATATATGACAGTATTTTCGTCTGCCGCTAGGTGAACATCGTTTTCCGAGATGTTTCCTACACCGCTACCAATAATACGCAGGTTTACGTCCCCACCGGTATCGATTAGTCGGAGGCTATCCATCACAGATGTCAGAGAGCCTTGCACATCAGCCTTTACAATCACCTTAAAGTCTTCAGCTTCTCGCTCTTGGCTCATCATCTTCAAAATGTCAGCACCCGTAACGTTAGTCTCGGCTGCTGCTTTTTCACGCTCTAGACGAGCCCTGACAGTCGCTTGGCGTGCCTCTTTTTCATTCTTTACCATTCGGAAGGTATCGCCAAATTGTGGTATTTCCTTAAAGCCCGTAATCGTAACTGGCGTTGATGGACCCGCTTCCTTCAGTGCCCCACCCTTGAAATCGAGTAGCGTGCGAACCTTGCCATAAGTCGTGCCAGCAACAATGTAGTTACCTGGATGAAGCTCGCCATGCTCGACAAGCAGCCCAACGACAGAGCCGCGACCTGTTTCCATGTGCGCCTCGATCACCAAGCCTTCTGCTGGGATATTTTTCTCAGCCTTGAGCTCCTCAAGATCCGCGATTAGAAGCACGCTCTCGAGCAACTTATCTATACCCTGACCTGTTTTGGCGCTCACTTCAATCATAATAGTGTCACCGCCCCACTCTTCTGGGTTGAGTTTGTGTTCGGTCGCAAGCTGCGTCTTTACTAGCTGAGAGTTAGCAGTTTCTTTGTCGATCTTATTGATAGCAACTACAATCTTTGCGTTTGCTTCATTAGCAAATCGGATTGCTTCGATAGTCTGAGGTTTTACGCCATCATCAGCAGCCACTACAATAATCACTACGTCGGTGAGAGTTGCACCATGCTGCCTGAGAGCCGCAAAAGCTTCGTGACCAGGTGTGTCAAGCAGCGTCATCTTACGACCATTTCGTTCAGCCTGGTAGGCAGAGATGTGCTGTGTAATGCCACCAGCTTCACCTTCAACAACTTTTTGACCCAAGATTGCGTCGAGCAAGCTCGTCTTACCATGGTCAACATGGCCCATTACCGCTACAATCGGTGGGCGCTCAGAAGCATCGGCGCTTAGCTCACGCTTTTGCTTTTCAGGTTTACTGCTAGCTTCCTTCTTCTCTAGCTCAACGTCAAGGCCAAGTTCCTCAACGATGATAGAGGCAGTCTCAAAGTCAATTCGCTGATTGATCGTTGCAGCAATACCGTTTTTGAATAACTCGCCAATCAGTGTAGTGACGGAAAGATTCAGCGTTTCAGCTAATTCACCTACAGTAATCGAGTCGGCAATGGTGACTATTTTTTCGGCCATATGGCTGCTCCCTTCTTGCCGGACTGATATGCTCGGCGAATTATTTACACACTACTATTTCTTCTTGTCGTTTAGGCTAAGTGAAATCTTGCGATTTTCTTTGTCTACTTCTAGAACTGTAAATTCTTTGCGCTCATTCAATGTAAAGACTTTTTCTGGATCCGCGCTGCTACCACCACCAAGTTCAGAGATATGGACAAGCGCTTCAACAGCTGGAGAGATCTGTACAAATGCACCAAATGGAGTGATGCGAGTGATTGTTCCTTCAACTTTGCTGCCCTTTTCAAACTTCTCAACTTCGTCAAGCCATGGGTCTTTCTTGAGTTGCTTCATACTGAGTGAGAGACGTTCTTTGTCGATAGAGATGATCTTTGCTTCAACAGTCTGGCCTACCTTTACGTAGTCGCTTGGGCTTGATACACGCTCCCAGCTGATTTCAGAGATGTGAATCAGACCTTCGATGCCTTCAACGTTCACAAATACACCGAAATCTACAACACCAGTTACAACACCAGTTACAGTGTCGCCGACTGCGAGCTTTTGGAATCGCTCAGCAAGACCATCTTTGATAGCTTCTTTTTCAGAGAAAATAAGCTTGTTTGCTTTTCGGTCAGCATCAAGGATACGAACTTTCAAAGCTTTATTAATCAAGACGTTAAGTCGTTGCAGGATCTCATCTTTGTCGCTGCTGCCAACTCGTGGATAGTGTTCAGCTGAGAGTTGTGAAACCGGCAAGAATCCACGTACGCCTTCAAACTCAACGAGAAGTCCACCGCGGTTTGCATCATATGGAGTAATTTCAATAACTTCACCAGCTTCTTGACGAGCAAGTACTTCATCCCAGCCGCGCTCTTTAGCAGCCTTACGAAGACTTAGTAGGCTATAGCCGTTGTCTAGCTCTACGTCGACAACACTTGCTGTCACTTCATCACCCAAGTTTAGATTTCGTGAAAATCCAACTTCACGACGTGGCACATAGCCAACGCCAAGTGAACCGAGGTCAATGAGCACTTCGTGTTTTTTAATAGAGAGAACTGTTCCAGTTACTGATTCGCCAGCTAGTAGCTGCTTCTGGCCGCTTTCGCCAGCAAGTAGGTCGTCCATTGTTAATGAGGCATTTGTTGCCATGATGAGAAAAACTCCTTTTCTTAATGATATTTATCAGGAATGCGTTGTAAGGTTCCCTCGCATGATCCTAAATCACTCTTTATTGTACTCTGTTTTCAGAGAAGTGTCAAAGTCTGCGTGCTCGGCGAGACTGGATGTAGGCAGACGCCGAAAAAGTCAGAGCGGATAGACCAACCACAGCTTGCATAGCCTCAGCTGGACCTGTGGCGGGAAGATCAGTTTGCTCTTTGACTTGCTTGTCTGAATCGTCTTTACTCGTAGATTCTGACGTAGATGACTTATCCGTTTTTGACGAGTTATTTTTTTCATCTTTTGCTTCTTTATCTTCTTTCGCGGCATCAGATTGAGAATCTTTTTTCTCTTCACTACTTTGCGTCTCGGTATCGCTCTCTGTTGATTGCTGAGTTTCTTCAGTCGCTATCTGATCGCCACCGTCAGTGCCTTGAGATTTTAGAAAGTAAATAGCTCCTATGAGGCCAACTACTAACAGAACCCCCACAATAAGAAAGTTCGCTATCCATCCACCCTGATGTCTATCTCGCATTGTCATCACCTCAGGTTACGTTTTACTTACTATACCAAGTTTTTTGGTGACTTACAAGAGAAAGACATCTTAAGAATTAGCACGACAAACTGTTGGTTCATGCTACACTAAACGTATGATTATTGCGGTAGACACAGGGGGAACAAAGACACTAATAGCGCGTTTTTCAGATCGTGGAGTGATTGAAAAATCACACAAGTTTCCAACTCCAAAAGATCCTGCCGTCTACCTAAAAACTCTCTTCGGAGCAATTCGTGAGGTAGCCGAAGACAAGGAGATTTCTACCATTTCACTCGCAAGCCCTGGTTTAATCGAAAACGGGGTCGTGGTATGGTACGACAATCTTGGTTGGAAGAATTTTAATATTCTAGCCGCTCTTAAGACAGAATTTCCCGGCCACAATGTACTCGTAGAGAACGACGCAAATTTAGGAGGGCTTGGCGAAGCCCGCGCGTTAACCTCTTCAAAACGCTGCATGTATGTCACTGTCAGTACTGGCATCGGTGTCGGTGTCATCACTGATGGCAAGATCCACGCAGGACTTCCTCTCAGTGAAAGTGGTCATATGAAGCTTGAGTTCGACGGAAGCCTCCATGAGTGGGAAGACATCGCCTCTGGCTCAACTATCTACAAGCTCTACGGTAAATACGCTCGTGATATCACCTCAAAGCGTACCTGGAAAGAGATAGCAAAGAGGATCAGCCGAGGGTTTTTGGCGCTCATCCCAGGAATTCAACCAGAGGTTGTCATTATCGGTGGTAGTATTGGAACGTATTTTGAACAGTTCGGCGAGCAGCTCGAACTTCTCGTGCGGGAACAGCTCCCGAAAAACACACCTTGTCCACGCTTTATCAAAGCCCAGCACCCTGAAGAAGCAGTAATTTACGGATGCTACTACCATGCCCTCGATAACGCTACTTGAATCCATACCCACTCTCTATCCGGACATAGTATTTGAAGCGGGCGAAGAATTCTCATGGAACCCGGAGAAAAAGACTATCACTTTCGTCGCAGACGATCCCTTACTTGATGCTCATCTGTTACATGAACTAAGCCATGCCGAACTTAACCATGAAAGCTACTCACGAGATGTTGAGCTTATCGCTATGGAACGCGATGCATGGCAACATGCCAGGTCTACTCTCGCACCAAAATATTCCGTAGATATCGATAGCGACACCATACAAGATGACCTAGATACTTACCGTGATTGGCTTCACGCTAGGAGCACCTGCCCTAAATGTTCAAGCAATGGCATCCAGACTGGCGACTTTGAATATACGTGTGTATTCTGTCGCAATATTTGGAGGGTTAATACAGCAATTGGCTGCGCCCTGCGACGGTACAACAAAAAACGCGCTGAATAAGCGCGTTTTTTGTTGTACACCACTGACTAGGCAGTTTTTGGTGCAGCTTTACGGCGACGTGAGATACGACCACCCTTTGCGCCTGCAACACGTGCAAGTGCTGGATTTGCAGCAAATCCACCAGTATTACCGTTTTGGCCACCCTTTTTGCCAATCTTTGCGTAAAAGTTAGGGTCTTTTGCTTTATTCTTTGCAGCCGCTTTGAGGCCACCTGCTTTTGTTCCTGCCATTTCTAGCTCCTTATAAATTAAAAAGGTTCGCTCCTGTTACTCTAAATAACAGATACGAACCCTCCGTTTACCTCACATATGATAATGTGTTAAGTACATATTATCATAACATATGCATTATGTCAATATTTACGTAAGCTTTTTTTATGTTTTAGAAAGTATTGCATATATGCTGCTTGTGCTATATCATGAATATAGTTCACTTTTGAACTGGCACCTGTTTGAAACCAAATTAGTTTTGAACGAATCAAAACGACCTGCTCTGCGAGACAGGTCGTTTTTCTTGTAGCATTATAGGTCGCTACATCCTACAAAAATTAACTTGATACTTATACTTTAATTGTTTTCTAGATCATCGACCACATCGCACTATAGTGAGCACTCGCATAGTTACCATTGTCGGTAGGTAGCTCAACTAGAAATGCCGCTCGGCCTGTCTCAGCTAACCAATCCTCATATGTTCCTGTCATAGTGAAGCCGAAGGTCTCTGCCGTATCAGCATCTGATACAAACCCGTACCCCACTGATCGAGCATATGAACTACCTTTAGCGGCGGCCGGACTTACCGTATTGGAATTTATCAATGAGCCTGAGCTGTGATACGTAATCACCATATAGGGATTTACCCTGTTGGTCAAAGACATGAGTGCTTTCGTTTCATACTCAGAACCAGGCGATCTGCCGCCACCTCCTTTATCTGTCTGACTTGATGAAATTTTTATATCTTTTTCCCAGTTTGAGGTAGGAAAGTTTCGATTTAAGTTAACATCTCTAGCGTTTTTGCGACCATATACATAATATCCATCCGGGTTTACCATAGGTACAACAACAACCTGTTTACCTTTCGGAAGTGATGGAGCTCTTGATTCAAGATTCTGTATCCAGCCTTGCATAGTCGAGTATGAGCTTTTCTCGTTGCCATGAATAGCTCCTGTGAATAGAATACTTTTTGACCCGCTTCCAAACGTGTAGGCCTGGATAGCCCGACCTTTGTGCGAGTACCCTATGGTCTCCACACTCGAACATCTAGTACGACTAGAAAACTGCCAGGCCTTTTTAGACACAATTTTGTACCGACTACTAATCCCTGGCTCTATCTTGATCGTAAAAGCTTTACAGCGAGGTAAACTTTGTAATGCAATAGTGACAGTAGTTGACTGCTGGCTGATAATCGCATTCCCGCCCTCAACCGATACGTATTTCTTAATGTCTGTGGGCTGCATTTTTTGATCAAAGCTAATCGTTATCACCCCTGAGCGATCTACACGCGAGGTACCGATATTCACTCCACGCACTTTTGGCCCACCACTCATCGTAAAATCAATAGTGCGAGGGTCAACGAATGTACTACCATCGATAGCTTCGGCACTCTCGAGTGTCAGACGGTAATTAGTTTCACGCGCTAGTTGCTTAGGTAATTTTACTGTCAGAGTTTTGTCTTTTACCTCAGTTGTTACAGATATTTGCTGCGGCTTCTTATTATGCGTTTTCAGCACAGCTCTGGCGTTTGCTAGTGGTTTATCTGTTACAAAATCAAAAGTGAGAGGTTTAGTATAAACTACCTGTCCGTCTTTCAGTGAAGCTTTCTTAATGCTTACCGCCCGCAAGGTCTCTACAGATTTTTCCACAAGCGTGACAGGACTACTTTGCTTAAACTTTCTGGTCAGCTTTAGACTATATTTTTTTCCTTGTTCCAGATTTAAGGCCGGCACGTCACAACGTACACCTTCGTCACTTTTTTCACAATCAGCAGTTGTCTCATCGCTTCTGAGTTGGTAGTCAAATGTATCATCCGGCTCTGAGAGCTGGACCTCAAGCGGCTTACTGACCGGCAGAGGTTTAGTGAACGTCTCTGTGTGTGCCTGCGGTGTTTCTGGCGTCGCAATCCTAAAATCCTTACGAGCAAGTATCCCCCCAAATGGAGATGCAGATACAGCTGCGTTACCTTTTTTTGGCTCACTCACTGCCTCAAAACAAATTTTCGAGCTAGCAAGTACCAGTGACCCGACCTTGGTCTCGTCACGAAAGCTAACCGCAAAATTATCCTCACTGCTTGCTCTCTGCAGCGCAGGAAATAGCGTCAATTGCCCTATGCAAGTATCACCCGCATAGCTAAACTGCACCGCTTTAGGAATAAAAAATATCAAGCCGTAGAAAACAACCAATATAAAACAGATCCCCCCTAGAATAATGCTTTTTACTTTATGGGTGTTTATGTATTGAATTGCTCGCTGAATTCGTAACCTTTCGCGTGCCATCATCTACTATTTTACCATGAGCGTTATGAGTAAAGAAAAAGCCTCTCCTATTCGGAGAGACTCTTTATAATTCGGCACCGTGCTAGTTTCCCACTTGTGGCAGTATAATCGCCGCTGAAGAGCTTAACTGCTGTGTTCGGAATGAGAACAGGTGTTTCCTCTTCGCCATGGGCACCGAGAAAGGGGTTTGAGGCACTTGGTCCCGCATAACTCTCGCGGTGGGCCAAACCCTTTTCTCGATGTCCTTAGACAAATTGCACGGATTGGTGATGTACAAATCTCTACGATTTTCTAGAGACTGACTTGTATGGTGTTTGCACACCAATTACTAGTTAAGTCTAGTCCGCTTTTACACGGATTTCAAGATTGTTTGCATAAAATATGCAACAATCTTGAAACATAAAAAGGCAATGGGACTATTAGTACGCTTCAGCTCCATACATTACTGCACTTCCACCTTGCGCCTATCAAACAGATCGTCTATCTGTGTCCTCATAGGGAAATCTAATCTTGAAGTTGGCTTCGCGCTTAATATGCTTTCAGCGCTTATCCATTCCGAACATAGCTACTCGACAATGCAGCAGGTAGCCACAATCGATACACCAGAGGTTCGTCCACCCCGGTCCTCTCGTACTAGGGGCAGATCTTCTCAAATTTCCTATCGTCCATACCGGATATAAACCGAACTGTCTCACGACGTTCTGAACCCAGCTCGCGTACCACTTTAATCGGCGAACAGCCGAACCCTTGGAAGGTGCTCCCCCTCCAGGATGTGATGAGCCGACATCGAGGTGCCAAACAGCGCCGTCTATGTGAACTATTGGGCGCTATAAGCCTGTTATCCCCAGGGTAACTTTTATCCGTTTGCGCTGTCGATCCCACGTTCATGTACAAATGTACGTACAGCGGATCACTTGCTCCGACTTTCGTCTCTGCTTGGAATGTACTCCTCACAGTCAAGCTGGCTTATGCGCATACACTATCACTTCGATTTCCATCCGAAGCTAGCCAACCTTTGAACGCCTCCGCTACTCTTTAGGAGGCAACCGCCCCAGTTAAACTACCCA